>DATFOB010000058.1:0-79156 GCA_035266025.1 Solirubrobacterales bacterium | reverse complement strand
GGTCACCGACGTCGTCGTCGTCGTGGTCGCGGCGGATGACGGCGTCATGCCGCAGACGCGGGAGGCGATCGACCACGCCCGCGCCGCCGACGTGCCGATGCTGATCGCCGTCAACAAGATCGACAAAGAGGGCGCCAACCCGGAAAAAGTCCGCGGTGAGCTCGCCCAGATGGAGATCACCTCCGAGGAGTGGGGCGGGGACACCGTCTTCTGCGAGGTCTCGGCGAAGACCAAGCAGGGTCTCGACAACCTGCTCGACATGATCCTTCTGGTGACCGAGCTCGAGGAACTCGCAGCCAACCCGAACACCTCCGCCTCCGGCCACGTGATCGAGTCCCAGCTCGACCCCGGCCGCGGGCCGGTCGTCACCGTCCTCGTCGCCCGCGGCACGCTCCGCGTCGGCGACTCGCTCGTCGCCGGTCCCCAGTGGGGCCGGGTGCGGGCGATGCAGGACTTCACCGGCAAAGCAGTCGAGGAGGCGGTGCCGGGGATGCCGGTCGAGGTACTCGGCTTCGACGGCGTCGCCGACGCCGGCGAGTTCGTGCAGACCGTCGACGGTGACCGCCAGGCCCGCCAGATGGCCGGCGAGCGCGCCCACCGGCTCAAAACCGAGGCGCTGGCCCGCCGCCAGGGCCGCAAGGTCAGCCTCGACGAGGTCTTTGCCCGCGCCCAGGAGGGCGAGATCAAGGAGCTCAACATCGTCCTCAAGGCCGATGTCGCCGGCTCCCTGGAGGCGCTCCAGGACGAGCTCGCGAAGGTGCCGCAGGAACGGGTCTCGATCAACATCATCCACTCGCAGACCGGTGGCATCAACGAGTCCGACGTGATGCTCGCCTCGGCTTCCGACGCGATCATCATCGGCTTCAACGTGCGACCCCTGCTCGACGCCAAACGCGCCGCCGCGCGCGAGGGAGTCGACGTCCGCACCTACTCGGTCATCTACAAAATCACCGAAGACCTGCGCAACGCGATGGAGGGCCTGCTGGACTCGGTCGCGGTCGAGGAGACGATCGGCGAGGCTCTGGTCAAACAGACCTTCAAAGCCTCCAAGGTCGGCCGTATTGCCGGCTGCATCGTCGCCGAGGGCAAGGCCGTCCGCACCGCCAGCGTCCGCTTGATCCGCGAGGGCACGGTTATCTGGACCGGCGAGCTCGGCTCCCTGCGCCGCTTCAAAGACAACGTCCAGGAAGTCGAGGAGGGCCAGGAGTGCGGCATCGTCCTCGAGGGGTACGCCGACGTCAAGGAGGACGACGTGCTCGAGTTCTTCCAGACCAAACAGGTCGAGCAGACCCTGGAGTAGCATGCCCGGCTCCCGCATGCGGCGCATCAACGAGGTGCTTCGCGAGGTCGTGGGCGCGGCAATTTCAGGTGAATTGAGTGATCCCCGCATCGGCTTCGTGACCGTGACCGCCGTAGAGACCAGCCCTGACCTGCGCACCGCCAAGGTGTTCGTCAGCGTGCTCGGCTCCGAGGAGGAGCGGGAGGCGACGCTGGAGGGCCTGCGCTCCTCCCACGGTGTGATCCAGTCGCGGATCGCCGCCGAGACGCGGATGAAGCGCACCCCGACGTTGACCTTTCATTACGACGACACGATCGAGAAGGGCATTCGCATCTCAGAGCTGTTGGAGGAGGAAGAGTGAACTCGGTTCCCGAGATAGCCACCACCGACCTCGAGCGGGTCGCCTCGGAGCTGCGCACCCGCGACCGCTTTTTGCTGACGGCGCATGAGGGCCCCGACGGCGACGCCCTCGGCTCCCTCCTGGGGCTGCACAAAGTCCTCGCCGGTCTCGGCAAGGACTCGGTGATGTTCATGGCAGCGAAAGAGTTCCCGCTGCCGATCGAGTACCGCTTCCTGCCGCTGGAGGAGGTCTTCCACGAGCCCCCGGCCGACATGGCCGACCGCACCGTCGTCTTCCTCGACTGCGGCAACATCGACCGGATGCCGGTCGAGTGGCTGACCGCGGGCGGCAACGACGTCATCAACATTGACCACCACCACGACAACACCCGCTTCGGCGACATCAACCTGGTCGAGGTCGGCGCCTCCTGTACGGCGGAGATCGTCTACGACCTGGCGCTGCTGCTGGAGGCGGAGGTCACGTCGGAAATCGCCTCGGCGCTCTACGTCGGGCTGATCACGGACACCGGCAAATTCATGTACGAGAACACCAACGCCCACACCCATCGGGTCGCCGCCGACCTGATCGACGCCGGAGTCGACGTTGACGACACCTACCGCCGCCTCTACGAGCACGTACCGCTGCCGAAGCTGCGGCTGGTCTCGCGTGCCCTCGACGGCATCTCCAGCCATTGCGACGGCGCCCTGGCGATCAGCTACGTCACCACGGCCGACTACAAAGCGACCGGCGCCGGGGCGGAGATGACCGAGGGCCTGATCGACAACCTGCGCTCGATCGACGGCGTCCGCGTCGCCGCCGTGATCCGCGACCTTGGCGAACGCGGCCGAGCCGCGCGCAAGGTCAGCCTCCGCTCCAGCGCCGGCGAGGTCGATGTCTCCGCGATCGCCCGTCGCAACGGCGGCGGCGGCCACAAACGCGCCGCCGGTTTCTCCACGGACCTCGAGTACGAGCAGCTGGTCGAGTTTCTGACCGAAGAGGTCTCCGCGCAACTCGGCTCCTGAGCATGGCGGTAGATTCCGGCACGGTGCTGCTCTACGACAAGCCGGCCGGCGTCACCTCGCACGACGTCGTCGCCCGGGTGCGCCGCGAGCGCGGCGAGAAAACGGGCCACGCCGGCACCCTCGACCCCTTCGCCACCGGGCTGTTGCTGATCCTGCTCGGCCGCGCCACCCGCCTGCAGCGCTTTCTCGTCGGCCTGCCGAAGACCTACCTGGCCACCGCCCGGCTGGGCTGGCGCTCCAGCACCGGCGATTCCGACGGCGAGCTGACCGAGACCGGGCGGGTTCCCGAGGCCCTGGAGCTGCCGACCGGAACCGTACGCCAGCGGGTGCCGATGACCTCGGCGGTCAGGGTCGGCGGCGAGCGCCTCTACAAGAAGGCCCACCGCGGCGAAGTGGTGGAGACGCCGGCGCGCGATGTCCAAGTCCACCGCGCCGAGTTGCTCTCGGGCGATGGGGAACACGCCCATTTCGAGATCGAGTGCTCGGCTGGAACCTACATCCGCACCCTGATCGAGACTTTGGATGATGCCTACTGCTCGGACCTGCGCCGAACCGCCGTCGGTCCCTTGCGGGTTGAGGACGCGGGCGAGGAGCTGAGCGTCGAGCGGGTCGGCGAGCTGGTGCCTGCGGTGGGGGAGGCGCTGCGGTGAAGGTCACCTCGCTGCCAGACGCGGAGCGGCGCCCACGCAAGGTCGCGATCGGCACCTTCGACGGCGTCCACCTCGGGCACCAGGCGGTGATCGAGGGGGCCGACACGGTGCTCACCTTCGATCCCCACCCGCTCGAAGTTCTGCATCCGGCGGCGACGCCGAAACTGATCATGCCGTTCGAGGTCAAGCGCGACGTGATCGCCGGCCTCGGCGTCGAGGAGCTGGTCGTGATCCCGTTCGACAAGGAGTTCGCCCAGCGCGGCGCCGAGGACTTCGTCGAGCACGTGCTGGAGGAGAAGCTCGACGCCAGGGAGGTGGCGGTCGGCGAGAACTTCCGCTTCGGCGCCAAAGCCAAGGGCGACCCGGCGATGCTGGAATCCCACCCGGAGTTCGAGACCCGGGTGGTGCCGCTGATCGAGGTCGACGGCGAGACCGTCTCCTCGACCCGGATCAGAGCCCTGGTCGCCGCCGGCGACATGACCGCCGCCAGGCGCTGCCTCGGCGCCCCGTTCATGGTCGAGGGAACCGTGGTCAAAGGGGACCAGCGCGGGCGGGAGCTCGGCTTCCCGACCGCCAACATCATCCCCGACGACCGCCTCACGATCCCCGGCCATGGCGTCTACGCGGCCTTTGCCGACGGCGTCCCAGCCGCCGTCAACGTCGGCGTCCGCCCGACCTTTGAGAGCGGCAGGGGCGTCCTGATCGAGACCTACCTGATCGACCGCCAGGAAGACCTCTACGGCAGGACCCTCCGCGTCGCCTTCGTCGAGCGCCTCCGCGGCGAGCGCGCCTACCACGAGGTGGACGAGCTGATCGAGCAGATGCACCGCGACGTCGATGACGCCAGGCGCGTCTGTGCTACTTTCCAGCGGCCGTGACCCCCGGGGTGCACGGCTTTTTAACGATATGAGCCTGACCAAAGAGAAAAAGAGCGAGCTGATCGGCAAGTACGGCCGCGGCGACAAGGACACCGGCTCGGCCGAGGTCCAGATCGCGCTGCTGACCGAGCGGATCAACGAACTCACCGAGCACCTCCGCGGCCACGCCAAAGATCACCACTCGCGTCGCGGTCTGCTGATGCTCGTCGGCAAGCGCCGCCGGATGCTGCGCTACCTCGAGAAGACCGACCTCGAGCGCTACCGCGCCCTGGTCAAAGAACTCGGCCTGCGGCGATGATCGGAGTCGGGGAGAAAGCCCCCGACTTCACCCTCCGCAATCAGGACGGGGAAAAGGTCTCCCTTTCCGACTTCCGCGGCCGCAAGCTGATGCTGGTCTTCTACCCGGGCGACTTCAGCCCCGTCTGCGGCGACCAGCTCTCGCTCTACCAGGAGGTCAAGCCGGAGATCGCGGCCAAGGGGGTCGAGCTGGTCGGGATCAGCGTCGACGGTTTCTTCGCCCACAAGGCTTTTCAGGAAAAACTCGGCATCGACACGATGCTGCTCTCCGACTTCGAGCCCAAGGGCGAGGTCGCCCGCGCCTACGACTCCTACGTCGAGAAGATGGGTTTCGCCAACCGCACCCTCGTTCTAATAGATGAGGACGGGGTGGTCGCCTGGACCTATGAATCGCCCAACCCGGGCGAGTTCCCCGGCGCCAACGTCATCTTCGACGCGCTCTCCTAGCCGTGTCCGATCTCAGCTCGGCCCCGATCCCGCCGGCCGGGCCGGACGACCACGTCTGCGGCGAGGGGGAGGAGGGGCTCCTCGTCTACGCCGACCTCGGCTGTCCGCGCTGCGCCGCCGCCTGGCAGCGGCTGCGGGAGGAGCCGGGGCGGCTCGTCTTCCGCCACTTCCCGGTCGCCGGCAAGCACCCGCGGTCACCGGCGCTCCACGCCGCCGCTGAGGCGGCGGGGCGGCAGGGGCGGTTCTTCGAGATGGTCGATTCGATCTACGCCGACCGCGGCCGCGTCGACGACCCCCACCTCTGGGAGCGGGCGCGGCGCTTCGGCCTCGATCTCGACCGCTTTGAGGCGGATCGGCGCAGCGCCGAGACCGAGGCGCGGATCAAGCGAGACTTCCGTTCCGGCATCCGCGGCGGGGTGGCGGGCACTCCGGCGGTTTTCGATGCCTGTACCCTTGTCGCAGTTAGAGAACGAGAGTTCTGAAAGCGAATGAGTCGCCACCCGGGCGGCCCGGAGGTACAACTAAATGAGCATGTTTGACGTTACCCGCGTCTCGGCGGATATCGGCGATGGCCAGATTTCCTTTGAGACCGGCAAACTCGCGAAGCAGGCGGGTGGCGCTGTCGTCGTCCGCAGCGGCGACACGATGGTCCTTTGCACCGCCACCGTCGGCAGCTTGCGCGACGTGGACTTCCTTCCCCTCACCGTCGACATCGAGGAGCGGATGTACGCCGCGGGCAAAATCCCCGGCTCGTTCTTCCGTCGCGAGGGCAAATCGAGCGAGAAGGCGACGCTGACCGCGCGCATGATCGATCGCCCGATCCGCCCGCTCTTCCCCAAGGGCTGGCACTACGAGACGCAGCTGGTCGCGATCCCGATGTCGGTTGACCAGGTCAACCCGTACGACATCCTGGCGATGAACGGCGCCTCCGCGGCGCTGGCGATCTCACCGGTCCCGGTCGCCGACCACGTCGGCGCTGTGCGGATCGGCAAACACGAGGGTGACTTCGTCGTCAACCCGCCGGAGGAGACCCACGAGGAGCTCGAACTCGACCTCATCGTCGCCGGCACCAGCGAGGCGATCCTGATGGTCGAGGCCGGCGCCGGCGGCGTCACCGAGGCCGAGATCCTCGACGCCCTCGACATCGCCCACGCCGAGATCAAGAAGCTCTGCGCCGTGATGGAGGAGCTGCAGCAGAAGGTCGGCAAGGAGAAGATCCAGGTCGAGGCGCCGAGCATCGACGAGGGCCTGCTCTCCGAGATCCGCTCCTCGCACGGCCAGGCCCTGGTCGACGCGATCGCCACTGAGGGCAAGCTCGAGCGCTACGAGGCGATCGACAAGGTCAAGGACGAGGTCGTCGGCCACTACGCCGCCGCCCACGAGGACGGCGAGGTCGACGCCGATCGCGTCGCCGAGGTCAAGGCCGCGATCAACTCGATCGAGAAGGACACGATCCGCAAAGCGATCGCCGTCGAAAAGAAGCGTCCCGACGGCCGCGCCCAGGACGAGATCCGTCCGATCGAGACCGAGGTCGACATCTCCCCGCGCGTCCACGGTTCCGCCCTGTTCACCCGCGGCGAGACCCAGATCCTCTCCAACGTCGCTCTGGGCACGACCCGGATGGACATGCGGATCGACACGCTCGGCCTGCAGACCACCAAACGGTTCTGGCACCACTACAACTTCCCGCCCTTCTCGGTCGGAGAGGCGGGCTTCATGCGCGGCCCGAAGCGCCGTGACATCGGCCACGGCGCCCTCGCCGAGCGCGCCCTCGTGGCGACGATCCCCGATGAAGAGTCGTTCCCGTACGTGATCCGGGTGGTCTCCGAGACCCTCGAGTCCAACGGCTCCTCCTCGATGGGCTCGGTTTGCGCCTCCTCGATGGCCCTCCAGGCCGCAGGCGTCCCGGTCACCGCACCGGTCGCCGGCGTCGCCATGGGCCTGATCAAGGAGGGCGACGACTACATCGTCCTCACCGACATCGCCGGCGTCGAGGACCACCTCGGCGACATGGACTTCAAGGTCGCCGGCACCGCTGAGGGCATCACCGCCCTGCAGATGGACATCAAGATCACCGGCGTCACCTTCGACATCCTCCGGGACGCGCTGGACCAGGCCCTCAAGGGCCGCCGGTTCATCCTCGGCAAGATGGCGGAGGCGATCGACGGGGCCCGCGAGAAACTCTCGATCCACGCCCCCGCGATCGAGTCGATCAAGATCGACCCGGAGAAGATCGGGGCGGTCATCGGCAAAGGCGGCGAAACGATCCGCGCCCTTTGCGAGGAGTTCGAGGCCGAGATCGACGTCGAGGACGACGGCACGGTGCGGATCTACGCGCCGACCGGCGAACTGGTCGCCGGCTGCGTCTCCCGCATCAACTCGATGACGAAGGAGGCCGAAATCGGCGATCGATACGACGCCGCCAAGGTCGTCAAGACGACGACCTTCGGTGCCTTCGTCGAGCTCGTCAAGGGCACCGACGGCCTGCTTCACATCTCCAACGTGAAGCCGGGCGAGCGGGTCGACTCCGTCGACGACGTTTTGACCGCCGGTGACCTGATCGACGTCACCGTGGTCGAGGTCGACAAGGAGCGGGGCCGGATTGGCCTGCGCCTCACCGAGGACCCCTCGGTAGCCGGTAAATCGCCGGAGGAACTGGCCTCGGTCGGCTCCGGCGACGGCGGCCGTCGCAACGGCGGCGACCGCGGTGGACGTGGCGGCCGTGACCGCGAGCGCGGTGGCCGCGGTGGACGTGAACGCGAGCATCGCGGCTAGTTGACTGGCGCGAAGCTCACCGAGCTCGATTCCGGCGTACGGGTCGTCACCGAGGAGGTTCCCTCGGTCCGATCCGTAGCGCTCGGGCTCTGGGTCCGGACCGGATCCAGGAACGAGACCCCGGCGCAGGCCGGGGTCTCGCACTTTCTCGAGCACCTGCTGTTCAAGGGCACCGCGAAGTACTCGGCGATCGAGATCTCCGAGCGCTTCGACGGGCTCGGGGCGGCGATCAACGCCGCCACCGGCAAGGAGACGACCCACCTGCACGCCCGTTTCCTCGACGAGCACACCGACGCCGTCTTCGACCTGCTCTCGGAAATGCTGTTGGCGCCGACCTACCCGGACATCGACTCCGAGCGCCAGGTGGTGTTGGAGGAGATCGCGATGTACGACGACGAGCCCCAGGACCGGGTCCACGACGTCCTCGCCGAGGCCGTCTTCGGCGAGCACCCGCTAGGTCGCCGCGTGCTCGGCGAACCCGAGGTGATCGCCTCGATCCCGGTCCCGGACATCGAGGCCTACCGCAGCGCCCATTACGCGGCGCCGCAGGTCGTCGTCGGCGCCGCCGGCCACCTCGACCACGACCGCATCGTCGAGCTGGCGAAGCGGCTGGTCAACCCGCCGAGCGCGGGGGAGGGGGAGACCCGCGAGGCGCCGCTCAGCGCCGACGCCCGCCTCTGCTTCCTCAGCAAGGAGACCGAGCAGTACCACATCTGTTTCGGGGCGCCGGGGCTGCGCCGCGACGATCAGCGCCGCTTCCCGCTCGCGGTCCTCGACGCGATCTTCGGCGGCTCGACCTCATCGCGTCTCTTCCGCGAGGTGCGGGAGAAGCGCGGCCTTGCCTATTCGGTCGGCTCCTACAACGAGCAGTTCACCGACCAGGGCCTCGTCGCCACCTACGTCGGCACCCGCGAGGACAACGTCGAGGAGGCCTGCCAGATCATCGGCACCGAGATGGCACGCCTGCGCTCTGAGCCGGTCTCCGAAGAGGAGCTGGTGCGGGCGAAGGAGAGCGTCAAGGGCCGCCTCGTCCTCTCCTCGGAGTCGACCGCGGCACGGATGACCCGGATCTCGCGGGCGACGCTGTTCGGGCTGCCGATCGAAACCCTCGACGAGATGCTGGCCAAAGTGGATGCGATCTCTGTCGACGACCTGACCGAGCTGGCGACTGAGCTCTACGCCGCCGACAAGCTCTCCGCCGCCTGCGTCGGCGCCGACGAAGCCCGCTTCAAGGCCGCATTGGCGCCCGTCAGCGAGGCCCTGGTAGCAGCATGACGCGGGTCGTGGTTGCCGGGGCGGCCGGCAAAATGGGCGCCACCGTCTGCGAAGCGGTCGAGGAGGCCCACGGCCTGGAGCTGACTGGTCGCGCCGACCCGGCGCTGGGGACCGAGCTCTCCGACGTGTTGCCGGATGCGGACGTCGTCGTCGACTTCACCGTCCCGGACACCGCCCTGGCCAACGTCAAGGAGTGCCTGGAGGCAGGCGTCCACACCGTCGTCGGCACCACCGGCTTCGACCTCGACGCCGCCCGCGCAGCCGCCGATGGCTCCCAGGCCAACTGCTTCGTCGCCCCCAACTTCGCGATCGGGGCGGTGCTGCTGATGGAGGTCTCACAGACGATCGCCAGGCACATGCCCGAGTGCGAGATCGTCGAGCTGCATCACGACCGCAAGCTCGATGCCCCTTCGGGAACCGCCAAGCGCACCCAAGAGCTGATCGACGCGGCCGGCGGCAACGTCCACCAGCCGATCCACTCAGTCCGTCTCCCCGGCCTCGTCGCCCACCAGGAAGTGATCTTCGGCGGCGTCGGCCAAACCCTGGCGATCCGCCACGACTCGATCGACCGCCGCTCCTTCATGCCCGGCGTCGTCCTCGCCTGCCGCAAGGTGGCTGACCTCCCTGACCGCTTCACGGTCGGGCTCGAGAAGCTGCTCTAGCCGGCGGCGCTGCCGTCCGAGGGGATACCCTGGGAACCGTGAAGGAGATCAAAGGCCTACTGACCGCGATGGCGACCCCGTTCGATGAGAGCGGGTCGGTCGACCACGATGCCGCCCGCCGTCTGGGGGCGTACCTGCTCGAGCACGGTTCGCACGGGCTGGTGATCGCTGGGTCGACCGGCGAGTGCCCGACCTTGACGGACACCGAGGAGATCGAGCTGCTGAGAGAAGTGCGAGCCGAGGTCGGCGACGAGGTCCTGATCATCTGCGGGACCGGGACCAATGACACCCGCCACTCCTGCGAATTGACGAGGATGGCCGCAGAGGCAGGCGCCGATGCCTCGCTGGTCGTCGTCCCGTACTACAACAAGCCCAATCCGTCCGGCATCCGCGCCCACTTCGAAACGGTGGCCGGTGCCGTCCCAGAGCTGCCGATGGTGATGTACAACATTCCGTCCCGGGTCGTCATCAACGCCGATCCGCAGCTGCTGGGCGAGCTGGGGCAGGTCGACAACATCGTCGCCGTCAAGCAGGCAAACGACGAGGAGCTGGGCCCGATCGAGGGGCTCACGGTTCTCGGCGGCAACGACAACACCTTCCTTCGCGTGCTCGAGTTCGGCGGTGGGGGCGCCATCACGGTCGCCTCGCACATCGTCGGCGAGCGAATGCGCGAGATGTGGGAGGCGGCGCAGGCTGGCGACCTCGAGAGAGCGCGCCAGATTGACGCCGAGATCACCCCGGTCTACGAGGCCACCTCCTTGACCACTAACCCGATCCCGCTCAAGGCCGCGCTCGCAATGCTCGGCCTCTGCGAGGACCGACTGAGACTTCCCCTGGTATCCGCCGACGCCGAGCAGAGGGCCGCCATCAAGGCTGGACTCGATGCCGCTGGCGTACCGGTCGCCAGTTAGACATCAAAACCTTTGAAGAGAGTGAGTAACTAAGTGCCAAGCAAACTTCGAGTGCTGCCCCTGGGCGGCCTTGGCGAGATCGGCAAGAACATGACCGTGATCGAGTACGGCGGCCGCATCGTCGTCGTCGACACCGGTCTGATGTTCCCGACCGCCGAGATGCACGGGATCGATCTCGTGCTGCCTGACTTCTCCTACCTGCGCGATCGCGTCGACGACATCGAGGCGATCGTCCTCACCCACGGCCACGAGGACCACGTCGGGGCCCTGCCCTACGTCCTCCGTGAGATCGGCATCCCGCCGAAGATCTACGGTGGCCTGCTGACGATCGGGATGGTTCGCTCCAAGCTCGACGAGCACAAGCTCGGCGACAAGGCGCCGCTGCAGGAGCTGCCGCCCGGGGAGAAGGCCCGCTGCGGCCCCTTCGAGATCGAGCTGATCCACCTCGCCCACTCGATCCCCGACATGCGCGGGGTGCTGCTGAAGACCGACGCCGGGTCGGTGCTGATGACCGGCGACTACAAGTTCGACCAGACCCCCGTCGACGGCCGCCCGGCCGACGTCTCCCGCCTCGCCGAGCTCGGCAAGGAAGGGCTGACGCTGCTCTGCGGCGACTCGACCAACGCCGATCGGCCCGGGATCGCGCCTTCGGAGTCGGCGGTCGGCCCGGCCCTGCTGCAGCAGTTCGGCCTCTGCAAGGGCCGGATCATCGTCACCTCGTTTGCCTCCAACATCCACCGCGTCCAGCAGGTGATCGACGCCGCCGCCCGTCTCGACCGCAAAGTGGCGCTGGTCGGGCGTTCGATGCGGAAGAACTTCAACATCGCCTCCAACCTCGGGATCGCGAAAGCGCCGGATGGGATCTTCATCCAGCCACGCGAGATCGAGGACTTCCCGGACGAGAAAGTCGTCGTGATCTCGACCGGCAGCCAGGGCGAGCCGCTCTCGGCGCTGCGGCGGATGGCCAACAACGACCACCGCGACGTCCAGCTCCACGCCGGCGACACCGTCGTCTTCTCGGCGACGCCGGTCCCCGGTAACGAGCGGGCGGTGAACGAGACGATCGATCGCATCTACGAGATCGGCGCCACGGTGATCACCGCCAAGGACGCCCCGATCCACGCCTCCGGCCACGGCTGGCAGGAGGAGCTGAAGCTGATGCTGAACCTGACCAAGCCGAAGTACGTCATGCCGGTGCACGGCGACTACAAGCGCTTGCGCCTGCACGCCGAGCTGGCCGAAGCGGTCGGGATCGAGGGCGACCGCATCTTCCAAGGCCGCAACGGGCTACCGCTCGAGGTCGACTCGCAGGGAGCCGGCTTCGGCGAGGACATCCACGCCGGCGTCATCTACGTCGACGGCGTCAACATCGGCGAGCCCGACGACGCCGCCCTCCGCGACCGCCGTGAGATCTCCGCCGACGGCATTTTCATCGTCGTCACCACGATTTCCGGCGACGACGGCTCGATCGTCGCCGACCCCGAGGTGATCTTCCGCGGCGTCGCCTTCCTCGAGGAGGCCGACGGGCTGGTCGAGGACCTGCAGGACATCGTCGAAGACCAACTGGACGAAGCCGCCAAAGCCGGCCGGCGCGAGACCCACCTGATCGAGGAGGACCTGCACGAGGTAATCGGGCGCTTCGTCTGGCAGCGGTTGCGCCGGCGCCCGATGGTGCTCCCGGTCGTCATCGAGGTTTGAGCTAGCGGGGATAGGTAGGGGAGGGGCGGGTGCCTCTTCCGGGGGCACTCCGCCGCGAGTAGCAACAACTACGAAGCGAAGAGCGGCCTTTTCTTCATTCAGTTGCCGTGCCTCGGTCGTCTATCGGAGCTCTGTCGGGGGAGGGTGTCGGTGGGGGTCCCTGGGTACTTGGCATGGAGCCGAGCCATAACGTTTAGAGGCGCCAGCCAAATCCAGTCAGTTCACTCGGCGGAGGTGCTCCCAGGGACCCCCCACCGACACCCTCCAAACCAACCCCGCCCGAACCCATCCACCCCGAGCTTCAAAAACCCAAAGAAAAAGCCCGCCGGAGCGAATTCTGGGGAGAAGCTCCGACGGGCCAGTGTGTCTCGTCCACTGCGGAAGTTAGGGGGCTGCTCTAAAGCGCCTTTAAAGGTTTGGCCGTCGTCTGAGAGGTGGCTGCCAGAGGGATGCGGGCGACGAAGCGGGCTCCGCCAGATCGGGATTCGGCAGCTTCGACGCTGCCGGCATGGGACTCGGCGACGGCGCTGACGATTGCCAGGCCGAGGCCGGTGCCGGTGCCGCGGGCGGTGTCGGCGGGGCCGCTGCCGCGGACGAAGCGGTCGAAGATCTGCTCGCGCATCTCCGCGGGGATCCCGGGGCCGTCGTCGGCTACTTCGACAATCGCGTGTCCGTCTTCCTCGCGCAGGGTCAGTTCGACGCATGCCTCGCGGGGCGTGTGGCGGATCGCGTTGTCAAGCAGGTTGAGGACCAGACGGTGCAGCTCGTCGCGGCTGCCTTCGACCCGCAGCGGGCGGTCGTTCTCGACGACGAGGCGGCGATCGCCCATCAGCGGCGCCACCTCAGCGGCAGCCTCTCCCGCGACCTCGGCGAGGTCGAGGCGGCTGTGCGCGGTCAGCCGCCCGGCGTCAGCCCTCGCGAGCAAGAGGAGGTCCCCGATCAGCCGGCCCATCCGCTTCGAGGAGCGCAGCGCCGAGTCGACGATTTCGCGGTCCTCCGCCTGTCCCGTCCCGTCCAGCGAGGCTTGCAGGAGTTCTAGGTTGGCGAGGACGCTGGTCAGCGGAGTCCGCAGCTCGTGCGATGCGTCGGCGACGAACTCCCTCTGCTTCTGCATCGCCCCCTCGCGTTCGGTGCGGGAGGCGTCGAGCGCGCGCAGCATCTCCTCGAGGGTCCGGGCCAGTTCCCCGACCTCGTCGTCGTCGGTCGGCTTCGGCATCTTCTTCGAGGGGTCGCGGGTCGTCGCGATCTCACGGGCGGTGGAGGTCAGCGAGGCGATCGGCCGCATCGCTCGGCGGGCGATCGTCACCCCGGCGACGACGGCGAGAAGGGTGCCGACGAGGATTCCGCCGAGGATGAGCAGCCAGACCCGACCGATCGTCCCTTCCACGCGCTCGAGGCTGCGTCCGTACTGGACATAGCCGGTCACGGCGCCGTTGCCGTCGAGGATCGGTTCGGTGACGACCCGCATGCCGTGGTAGTCGGTCAGCCCGGGCTTCAAGGGCCCCAGCGCCGCAGCGTCCCGATTCGAAGTTTTCAGGTGTTCCTGGACGTCGTAGACCCGGGCCGAAGCATCGTCGGGGAGGACGAAAGCGTTGAGCTGGGGTCCTTCTCTTGCTTCCGAGCGGCCCGTGAACGGGTCGTAGACGATCTGGAACTGCCCGGCGAGGATCTGGCCGGCGCTTTTCACCTCGCCGTTGAAGTCGTCGCTGATCCGATCGGTGGCGATCTTTCCGATCAGGCCGCCGAAGAGCAGGAGGATGATCAGGGTCAGCCCGGAGGAGACGAGCGCGAGGCGCCACCGCACCGGCCACGATTTCGGCTTCACCAGGCGCGGCGAGACCTTCAACTTAGGCCTTGAGAACGTAGCCGGCCCCTCGTTTGGTGTGGAGGAGGCGGCCCTCGCCGCCTTCCTCGAGCTTGCGGCGGAGGTTGGAGATAAAGACGTCGATCGTGTTGGTGGCGGCCAGTGGGTCGTAACCCCAGACCTCGTCGAGGAGGCGCTCGCGGGAGACGACGAGGCGCTCGTTGC
This sequence comes from Solirubrobacterales bacterium, assembly GCA_035266025.1. Lineage (GTDB taxonomy): Bacteria > Actinomycetota > Thermoleophilia > Solirubrobacterales > 70-9 > VAYN01. Next base: position 64,893 of record DATFOB010000058.1, on the reverse strand, counting down.
GGATCAGGAACTCGAGCAGCTCGAACTCGCGGTTGGTCAGCTCGATCTCGCGCTCGCCGCGGCGGACCTCGCGCGTGTCCGGGTTCAGGGTCAGGTCGGCAACCTCGAGCGAAGCCGCACCCCGCGGCGGCCGCCGCCGCAACAGCGCTCGAATTCGCGCCAGCAGCTCCTTGCGCTCAAACGGCTTCACCAGGTAGTCGTCGGCGCCGCTGTCGAGGCCGGTCACCCGGTCCTCGGTCTCCGCCCGCGCGGTCAGCATCAGGATCGGGACGTCGCCGTCGCTGCGAAGGCGGCGGCAGACGTCGACCCCGTCCATCCCCGGCAGCCCGAGGTCGAGGACGACCAGGTCGGGGGTGAAGCCGGCGGCGACGTCCAGCGCCTCGGCTCCGTCGGCGGAGGTCCGCACCTCGTAGCCCTCGTTGCGGAGGGAGCGGCGGAGAACGTCGGCGATGTCGATGTCGTCCTCGACGACGAGGACGCGGCCGCCGATCTGGTCGAGCTCGGAGAGCATGAAAGCGATGGTAGCCGCGATTTTGCCCGCTCCCCGCGACTTTTAGCGCGAATTTAGCTCGCAGGGGAGCGGCCTTCGGCGTCGAACCGGAGAACCATGTTCGTGCGTAAGAAGCGGGGCGCATCGTCCCGACGCGGTAAAGCTGCCCCGAAACGGAAAGCCAAAGGCAAGGCGAAAGCCGGGCTGCGCCTGCCGGCCGGTCTCGAGCAGCGCCACCTCGACCTGATCGCCCTCTTCCTAATCGCCTTCGGCGTCTACCTCGTCTTCGTCCTCTTCTTCAGCTGGGAGGGAGGCAAGGTCGGCTACGGGGCTGAAACGGCGCTGACCTACCTGTTCGGCGAGGTCGGCGCCCGCATCTTCACCGTCCTGCTGCTGGTCGTCGGCGGGATGCTGCTCACCGGCACCTCGGTTTCCGACCTCGCCCGCGGAATCGGCCGCAGCTTGCGTGCGATCTTCCGCGGCATCTTCGTCAGCGGCGACGCGGCGGCGCGGACCGTCGCCAAGACCCACGCCGACTGGCGCGAGCACCGCGAAGCCCGGGCGGAGGCGGCGACCCTCGCGGGCCAGACCGACGTGATGAGCTCCTATCCGGAGGAGGACGAGGACTTTGAACCGACCGTCGCCCTGGCCGAGGAGGACGATTTCGACGCCCAGGTCTTCGACGCCGCGTCCGAGGAGGAGACGAAGACGCACGTCCTTCCCGCCGAGGACGGGGAGGAGGAGCGCTCCGAGCAGGTCGAACTGCAGAACTACGACTCCGAGGACGCCGTCGCGGTCGTCGACGCGGGGGACCGCGCCCACGCCGGGCTTACCCCGATGGGTTCCAAACGCGGCGTCACGATGTCGGAGGAGATCGACTACCGCCCGCCGCCGCCGAAGCTGCTGGAACGGAGCAAGGCCGACAAGGGCCCCGATCCGCGCGACCACGAAGCGGTCGGGCGCAAGCTGGTCGAGACCCTCGGCCACTTCGGCGTCGAGGCGAAGATCGTCGGCATCGTCAGCGGCCCGCATGTCTCCCGCTTCGAGCTGCGGCTCGCCCCTGGCACCAAAGTCAAGAAAGTCACCGAGCTGGCGAACGACATCGCCTACGCGCTGGCCTCGACCGACATCCGCATCCTCGCCCCGATCCCGGGCAAGCAGGCTGTGGGGGTCGAGGTGCCCAACCGCACCCGCAAGATGGTCCGCCTCGGCGACATCTACGCCGGCCGCCCGGAGAAGACCTCGCCGTTGGTCGCCTGGCTCGGCAAGGGGATCGACGGCAACGCGGTCTGGACCGACATCGCGAAGATGCCTCACGTCCTCGTCGCCGGCACCACCGGCTCGGGCAAGAGCGGCTGCGTCAACGCGATCCTCTCCTCGATCCTGATGCAGGCCTCGCCGAACGAGGTCCGCCTCGTCCTCGTCGACCCCAAGCAGGTCGAGCTCAACCACTACGAGAACGTGCCCCACCTGCTGACCCCTGTGGTCACCTCGCCGCGCCTCGCGGCCAACGTCCTCTCCAACCTGATCGGGGAGATGGAGAGCCGCTACGGGATCATGAGCCAGGCCCGTGCCCGCAACCTGGTCGAGCTGAACCGGGTCCGGATGAAGAAAGGCGAAGCGCCGCTTCCCCACATCCTCTGCGTGATCGACGAGCTCGCGGACCTGATGATGGTCGCCCCGGCCGAAGTCGAGGACTCGATCATCCGCCTGGCGCAGAAGTCGCGCGCCACCGGCATCCACCTCGTGCTGGCGACCCAGCGGCCCTCGACTGACATCATCACCGGCACGATCAAGGTCAACATCCCCTCCCGGATCGCCTTCGCGGTCTCCTCGCAGACCGACTCCCGAGTGATCCTCGACCAGGGCGGCGCCGAGGCGCTGCTGGGCCAGGGGGACATGCTCTTCCGCGGCGCCGGCACCTCGAAACTGTCCCGCGTCCAGGGCGCCTTCATCACCGAGGACGAGATCGCCCGCATCACCGGCCACTGGTCCAAGCAGGGCGAACCCGAATTCGAGGCGGAGCTGCTGGAGACCCCGCAGGAGGCCGAGGGCGAGGGTCGCGACGACGACTTCGACCCCGACAGCGACGATCTGCTCGACGAGGCGATTCGCCTCGTGGTCCAGACGGAGACCGCTTCGGTCTCGATGGTGCAGCGCCGCCTCCGGGTCGGCTACACCCGCGCCGGCCGCCTCATCGACATGCTCGAGCGGCGCGGCGTCATCTCCGGCTACGAGGGCTCGAAACCCCGCCAGGTCTTGATCACGCAGGCCGACCTGCCGCGGGTGCTGGGCGACGGCAACCCGACCCCCGAGCCCGTCGCGGTCGAGTCTGAGCCCGAGGGCTAGCTCCGGTACCTTCCGCTCGTGATTCGAGCGGGCATAGTCGTCACCGGGACCGAGGTGATTACCGGGCGCATCTCGGACAGCAACGGCCCCTGGGTCTCCGAGCGGCTGGCCGAGTACGGGGTCGAGGTGGCTCACATCCTCGTCGTCGCCGACCGCCCCGACGACCTCGAGGCGGCACTGCGGTTCATGGCCGGCCAGGGGATGGACCTGATCGTCACCAGCGGCGGACTGGGTCCGACCGCTGACGACCTCACGGCCGAGGTGGTCGGGCGCTTCGCCGGCTGCCAGATGGTCCTCGACGAGGAGATGGAGGCGAAGATCGCCGAGATCCTCAAAGGCTTCGCGCAGCGCTTCCGGCTCGATCAGGAGGCCCTGCGCACGGCCAACCGCAAGCAGGCGATGGTCCCGGAGGGAGCGACTGCGCTCGACCCGGTGGGCACGGCGCCCGGCCTTGTGGTCCCGGCGGGGGGGCAGGTCGTGATCGTCCTCCCGGGGCCGCCGCGGGAGCTGCAGCCGATGTGGGAGGCGGCGGTGGAGACGGCGCCGGTGCGGGAGGTTCTCGAGCGGGCGACGCCGTTGCGCGCCTACACGATGCGGATGTTCGGGGTCCCGGAGTCCGAAATCGCCAAGAGCCTGCGCGAGATGGAAGGGGAGGGGCTCGAGCTGAGCGCGGTCGAGGTGACCACCTGCCTGCGCCGCGGCGAGATCGAGATCGACGTCCGCTACCGCGACGAGGCGAGCGAGGTAGCCGAGACCGTGCGCGAGGGGCTGCTCCAGCGCCATCGCGAGGAGACCTTCAGCCTCGACGGCGAGACGATCGACGCCCAGGTTGCGACCCTGCTCCGGGGAGAGCGCCTAGCCCTGGCGGAGTCCTGCAGCGGCGGGCTCCTGGCGGCGCGGATCACCGACCTGCCGGGAGCTTCGGAGTATTTCGCAGGTGGTGTCGTCGCCTACTCAAACGAGGCCAAGGCGGAGATGCTCGGCGTCGACCCCGGGCTGATCGAGGCCAAGGGGGCGGTTTCTCCGCAGGTCGCCGAGGCGATGGCGCAGGGGGCGATCGAGCGCTTCGACGCGGGCGTCGCGGTCTCGATCACCGGCGTCGCCGGTCCCGGCGGCGGCAGCGAGGGGAAACCGGTCGGCTACGTCTGCTTCAACGCCCGCCTCGCCGACGGCACCAGCATCGCCCGGGACCCGGTCATCCCCGGCGGGCGGCTCGATATCCGCGAACGCTCCGCCCTGGTCGGGATGCACCTGCTGCGCATGCTTCTAGGTCAGAAAGAAGGCACGAAGTAGCGCGCGAAGTTTTTCCCTGAGGCGTTGTTTCGTCAATCACCGCCCCTTAGCGTGGCGGGCGTGGCCGAAGAGAGACCGACAAGCCCGCGGGCGCGCCTGTTCGTCGCGCTCGACCTGCCCGAGGAGCTCCGCAAGGGGATCGTCGCGTGGGGGCGGGAGGAGCTGGCCGATCCGGCCCTGCGGCCGGTTGCGCCGGAGTCGCTCCACGTCACCCTGGCCTTCCTCGACCACCGCCCCGAGGAGGAGATCGACGAGATCGCCGCCGCGGTGCGAGAGGCTGTCGGCCCGGCTCCCTGGGCGGAGGTGCTCGATCCCGAGCCGCGGCCACCGCGGGGGAGGGCACGGGTGTATGCGTTGCCGGTGCTCTCTCCTGGGACCGAGGCGCTACAGGCAGGGGTCGAGCAGGGGCTCGTGGAGGGCGGCTTCTTCGAGCCGGAGAAGCGGCCGTTCTGGCCGCACGTAACCATTGCAAGGGTGCGTCCCGAGGGGCGGGGGTCGAGGCGGCCGGCGGTCGTCGCGGAACCGCCCGGGAAGCTGCCCGAGGGGCTCTCGGAGGCACGAATTTGCCGCCGGATGACCCTTTACCGTTCTGAACTCAAGCCGACCGGTGCGCGCTACGTGCCGTTGGCACAAGTCCAGCTGCCCGGCTGAGGCAGCAGTTAGGTGATCGAGATGGCTGATAGGAAGACGACCTTGAATGATGTCTCCGCAAAGGAGGCGAAAGCGAAGGACGCCGCGCTGGAGAACGCCGTCAGCGGCATCAGGAAAGAGTTCGGCGAGGGCGCGCTGATGCGCCTGGGCGACAAGGGCACGGTCAAGGTCGAGTCGATCCCGACCGGTTCTCTCGCGCTGGATCTCGCCCTTGGCATCGGCGGCGTGCCGCGTGGCCGGATCGTCGAGATCTTCGGCCCCGAGTCCTCGGGTAAGACGACTTTGATCAACCACATCATCGCCCAGGCCCAGGCGATGGGGGGCGTCTGCGCCTTCATCGACACCGAGCACGCGATCGACCCGGTCTACTCGAGGGCAATCGGCGTCGACACCGACGAGCTGCTCGTCTCTCAGCCCGACTACGGAGAGCAGGCGCTGCAGATCGCCGACCGGCTGATCGCCTCGGCCGCGGTCGACGTGGTCGCGATCGATTCGGTCGCGGCGCTGACTCCGAAAGCCGAGCTCGATGGGCAGATCGGGGACACCACGGTCGGCCTCCAGGCTCGCTTGATGTCCCAGGCGATGCGCAAATTGGCCGGAAACCTCAACCGGACCAAAACTGTCTGCCTCTTCACCAACCAGATCCGCGAAAAGATCGGCGTCCAGTTCGGCTCGCCGGAGACCCAGCCGGGCGGACGGGCGCTCAAGTTCTACGCCTCGCAGCGGCTCGACATCCGCCGGATCGAGACCCTGAAGGAAGGCACCGAGGCGGTCGGCAACCGCGTTCGCGTCAAAGTCGTCAAGAACAAGGTCGCCTCTCCCTTCCGCCAGGCCGAATTCGACATCGAGTACGGCGTCGGCATCTCGCGCGAGGGCGGCCTGCTCGATTTCGGGATGGAGCAGGACCTGGTCCAGAAATCCGGCTCGTTCTTCTCCTACGGGGAGACGCGGCTCGGGCAGGGGCGCAACAACGCCAAACAGTTCCTGGTCGATAACCCGGAGCTGGCCCTGGAGCTCGAAACCAAGATCCGGACCACGCTTGGGATCGACGGCGAGGCAGCGCCGGCGGCCGAGGAAGAGGCCGCTCCGGCGGCAGCGGCAGCAGCGGAGGCGAAGGCGGCTTAGCCGCTTTCGCCTCACGGCAGGCTGAGCGCAGACCTCTATAGGATCGCGCCTCACATGAGCAACGAGACCCTCTTTTACGTCTGCGGCGCGGTCCTTGCCGTCTCGGCCCTGGTCGTCACCTTTGCCGGCCTGAAACTGAAGGGCTTTCCAGGCAAAGCTTTCCCGCTGGTCATCGTCTGGTTTGCCGTCTTTGTCGTCGGCGCCGCCGCCTTTGCCGTCCGTTATGGCAACGAGGAGCAGGAGGCGCGGGCGGCCGAGCTCGAGAAAGCCGGCGAGGAGATCGAAGAGGCCGAGAACACGGGCGGCTTCGAGAACGAAGGCGGCGCCCTCGGCGGCGAACGCGAGGAGGGCGAAGAAGAAGCCGAAGAAGCCGCGGAAGGCTCTGGCGAGGAAGAACCTGTCGGACCGACCACGGGCTCGAAAGAAAAAGAGGGAGAAGCCGCGGGCAAGGGGGGCGTTACCAAGGACGAAGAAGGCTCTAAGGGAACCTCGGCCGGCGGAGCTTCGACCACGTTGGATCTCGCCGCCGATCCCTCCGCTCTCGCCTTCGACAAGACTGAGCTGACCGCGAAAGCCGGCAAAGTCACGATCGACTTCAACAATCCTTCGGCGATTCCGCACAACGTCGTGATCCTCGAGAGCGGCAAAGAACTCGCCGGTTTCGAGCCGATCACCGAAGGCGAAGAAAAGCTCGAAGCCGACCTCGAAGCCGGCGCCTACGAATTCATCTGCAGCGTTCCCGGCCACGCCGAAGCAGGCATGAAAGGTTCGCTCACCGTCGAGTAGACCGGCAGGTCCGGCGCGGCGGTACCCTGCGCCCTATGGCGCAGAAGTTCCACGTCACCACCTTCGGGTGTCAGATGAACGTGCACGACTCCGAGCGGATGCGGGGGATGCTGGCTTCGCTCGGCTATGAGGAGGCGGCGGAGCGGGAAGAGGCCGACCTGATCCTCTTCAACACCTGCTCGATCCGCGAGTCGGCCGACAGCCGTTTCATCGCCCACCTGGGCGAGGCGAAGCGGCTCAAGTCCGAAGACCCTGAGCGGGTCGTCGGCGTCGGCGGCTGCTGGGCGCAGTCGGTCAAGGAGGAGGTCTTCGAGCGCTTTCCCTTCGTCGACGTCGCCTTCGGCCCTGGCCAGATCCACAAGCTCGCCGAGTTTCTCAACAGCGACTCGCTCAGCGCCCAGGGTTACTTCGAGTTCGAGGACTTCTCCGGCCACCTGCCGACCCGACGCGAGCGCGAGTTCCAGGGCTGGCTACAGATCTCGCAGGGCTGCAACTGCGTCTGCTCCTACTGCATCGTCCCCTCGACCCGCGGGCGCGAGGTGAGCCGCGATCCCGAGGAGCTGCTCCTCGAGGCGCAGGCTCTGGCCGCCGACGGGGTGCGCGAGGTGACGCTGCTGGGCCAGAACGTCAACAGCTACGGCCGCGACCTACCGCTGGGGAAACGGATTGGATTCTCTGACTTGCTTAGGCAAGTGGACGCGGTCGAGGGGATCGAGCGGATCCGCTACACGAGCCCGCACCCGAAGGACATGAAGGAGGACGTGGTCCTCGCCCACGCCGAACTGCCGGCACTCTGCGAGCAGATCCACCTGCCGCTGCAGTCGGGCTCCAGCGCCGTCCTCAAACGGATGCGCCGCACCTATGGCCGCAGCCGCTACATGGACCGGGTGGCACTGATCCGCGAGCACGTTCCCGACTGCGCGATCACCACCGACATCATCGTCGGCTTCCCAGGGGAGACCGAGGGCGACTTCGAGGAAACGCTGGAAGTGGCGGAGGAGGTCGGCTACGACGGCGCCTTCACCTTCATCTTCTCGCCGCGCCGCGAAACCGAGGCAGCGACGATGGAGGATCAGCTGCCGCATCCGGTCAAGGTCGAGCGGCTCGAACGGCTGCTCGAGATCGTTCAGCGGCGGGCGGCCGAGCGTGCGCAGCGCTTCGTCGGCCGGACGATGGACGTCCTGGTCGAAGGGAGCAGCCGCACCGATCAGACGAAGCTCCGGGGGCGCACCCGCCACGGCAAGGCGGTCAACTTCGACGGCGTCGCAACCGCCGGCGACCTGGTCGACGTCGAGATCGAAAGCGCGACCTCGCAAACGCTGAGCGGCGTTCTCGCCCGCCCCCTGACGCCGCTGCTTTGAGGGTAGTCGGCATCTTCGGCCCCACCGGGGTCGGGAAGACCGGCGTGGCGGCCGCCCTCGGCGAGCTGTTGCGAGAGCGTGGGGAGGACCCATTGGCAATCAACTGCGACGCCCTCCAGGTCTACAAGGGGCTGGAGCTGCTGACCGGAACCGCGACTGCGGAGGAGCAGGCGCGGCTGGAGCACCGGCTCCTGGGCATCGTTCCGGTCACCGCCGACTTCTCAATCGGCGACTACATGCCGCTCGCCCACCATGAGATCGACGCGGCGCTGGAAGCAGGCAGACGACCGATTGTGGTTGGGGGAACCGGCCTTTACCTCCGCGCTGCTGTTGCCGAGCTCTCCCTGGAGAAATTGCCTCCCGAAGCCGAGACCTCTGAGCTTTGGTCCCCTGAAACCCGGCACCCGACGACGATCTTCGGCCTCGACATGGACCGGGCGCGGCTCTACGAGCGGATCGACGCCCGCACCGAGGCGATCGTCGCCGCCGGCGCCGCCGAGGAGGCCCGCCGCGCCGAAGCTCTCGGCCCCGGCCGCACCGCCCGCAAAGCCCTCGGCTTCGACGAGCTCCTCTCAGGCGACATCGAGGCGATGAAGAAGCGCTCCCGCAACTACGCCCTCCGCCAGCTCACCTGGATGCGGAAAATCCCCAACCTCGAGTTCCTCGACCGGACCGGCCTCGGCGACGAGGAGGTCGCCGAGGCGATTCTGAATAGGCTGGCGCCGTGAAATTCGAGAAGTGGCAGGCCCTCGGCAACGACTACCTGATCTTCGAGCAGGAGCGGCTGCCCTGGGAGCTGACGGCGACGCGGGTCGAGTGGCTCTGCGATCAGCATTTCGGGGTCGGCTCAGACGGCGTCCTCCTGCTCTCGCGCAGCGATGACCCAGAGTTCGTCGCCGAGCTGCGGATCTTCAACCCCGACGGGTCCGAGGCCGAGCTCTCGGGCAACGGCGCCCGGGAGGCGATCCTCTACCTGCGGCGCAATGGCTGGACCGATGCGGAGGAGTTCGCGATCAAGACTGTTGCCGGGCCGATCCGGCCGACGATCACCGGCGAGCTGACCTGTTCGGTCGACATGGGCCGCGCTTCGACCACTTCGAAGGACTTCCCCTCAGGCCCCGAGGACGGCCGCGGCACGCTCGAATCCGCCGGGCGGCAGTGGGAGTTCCAGCACGTCTCGATCGGCAACCCGCAATGCGCGATCGTCGTCGCCGACGAGGAGCTGGACGAGCTCGACCTCGGTGAGATCGGGCCGGGCATCGAAGGCAATGACCTCTTTCCCAACCGCACCAACGTCAGCTTCCTCGCGATCGACGGCAGCAGGGTGCGGGCGCGGATCTTCGAGCGAGGCGTGGGGGAGACGCTCTCCTCCGGCACCGGCGCCAGTGGCGCCGCCGTCACTGCCTTCCTTCGCGGCGCCCCGAGCCCGCTCGTGGTCGAGCTCGAAGGCGGCGAGCTGCAGGTCGAGATCGCCGAGGATCTCGCGGTGCGGCTCGACGGCTGGGCCGAGCCCGTCTTCGCCGGTGAGCTCTCGCCGGAGCTGGTTGAGGCGCTCGCCGAGCTGGACGGTGAGTGATTCCATTTTCCCGTCGCTGACGCGACGGATCTACCTGATCGCATAGATTCCCGCGCCCATGGGCATCGCTGACCCCTCTAAGCGCCTCGAGGCCATCCCGCCGTACAAGTTCCAGGAACTCGAGCAGCAAATCGCCGACAAGCGGGCTGCCGGCATCGACGTGATCAGCCTCGGGATCGGCGACCCCGACCAACCGACCTACCCGCACGTTGTCGAGGCGATGCAGGAGGCGGTTTCGAACCCGACTTACCACCAGTACCCGAGCAACCGCGGCCGCGAGGAGTTCCGCCGGGCTTTCGCCGAGTTCTACGGCCGCCGCTTCGGGGTCGAGATCGACCCCAACGGCGAGGTGATCCCGGCGATCGGCGCCAAGGAGTGCATCTACAACCTCTGCTTCGCCTTCCTCGACCCGGGCGACGTCGCCCTCGCCTCTGACCCCGGTTACCCCGTCTACACCGCCGGGCCGATCCTCGCCGGCGCCGAGGCTGAGCTGCTGCCGCTGGTCCCGGACCTGGGCTTCGCCCCGGACCTCAGCGCCGTCCCGGCCGACGTCGCCGCCCGCGCCCGGCTGATGTTCATCAACTACCCGAACAATCCCACCGGCGCGGTCGTCCCCGAGGGCTTCTTCGAGACGGTCGTCTCCTTCGCCAAGGAGCACGAGATCCTCGTCGTCCACGACAACGCCTACTCGGAGACCACCTACGACGGCTACGTCGCCCCGAGCTTCCTCGCCACGCCCGGCGCCAAGGAGGTCGGGGTCGAGGTCTTCTCGCTTTCCAAGGGCTACAACATGACCGGCTGGCGCTGCGCCGCGATCCTCGGCAACGCCGAGGCGACCCAGACCTACTGGCGACTGAAGACCAACGTCGACTCGGGCCTCTTCGAGGCGATCCAGATGGCCGGTGTGGCGGCCCTCGAGGGTCCAAACGAGCCACTTGAGCAAATGAACGAGACCTACGCCCGCCGCCGCGACCTCGTCGTTTCCGCCCTCGGCGAGATCGGCGTCGACGTCGCCTCCCCGAAGGGGACGATCTACGTCTGGGCCCCGGTCCCCGAGGGCCACACCTCGACCTCCTTCTGCGAGCTCGTGCTCGAGGAGGCCGCCGTCGTCATCTCACCCGGCTCGATGTACGGGCCGAGTGGCGAGGGCTTCTTCCGCATCGCCTTGACCGCCTCCGACGAGCGGATCGAAGAGGCGGTAGAGCGGATGCGCGAGCACCTGAGCTGAGCTAGGGTCGAACGATGAGCTGGCGCCTGACCTTTCTCGTCGCGGTGGCGATCACCGCAATCGCCGGCGTCGCCCTCGCGGCGCAGGGCGGTGGCTCGAAGAGCCTCGTACTCTGCGCCGCGAAGAAGGGCGGCGACCTTCGCCTCGGCTCGAAGGGCAGATGCGGAAAGGGCGAGCGCAAGCTGACGATCTCCAAGCAGGGGCCCAAAGGAGAGCCGGGTGCTACCGGTCTTCAGGGGGCTCCGGGGGGCGATGCCGCCGTCCAGGTAGAGCCGGTTCGAGCGGTCGCACCGGTCTCCGGCAGTTGCGTAGCTTCACCCGGGACGTTCTGTGGCAACGGCGGCCTCGACTGGACCAACGCCGACCCTTTCTTCGAATCGGTGGGTTTCTGGAAGGACCCGAGCGGCATAGTCCATCTGGAGGGCACGGCCCAGGGAAGTCCTGGTGCGCTCGGCAACGACATCTTCATCCTGCCGGCCGGCTATCGGCCCGCGGCCGAGAGGCAGTTCGTAGTGCCCACCTGCCTGGGCGAATTCAAGGTGCTCGAAATCGAAGCTGACGGCGCAGTGCATCTGCCCTCGATGCCGAACGAACCCTGCATCTCGCTCGATGGGGTGAACTTCCGGCCCTGATCAGGCCGCTTCGCGCTCCGCCTTCTTGCGCCAGTAACGATCGAGGCCGCTCCACTGGTAGGCGGTGGGGACGGCCTGCAACAGCTCCTCGACGGTGTCGCCCTCGATGGCTTCCTTGCGCAGCTCCTCGCGGATCCGGCGCTCGACGTCGGCGTCGTAGGCGTCTTTCTCCATCTGCCGCGCCAACTCGGCCTCTTCGCGCAATTTCGCCCGGACCGCCTCGATGTGGCCGGGGACGTCCTCTTCGACGGCGCCGAAGTGGGTGAGCGCGAGGCGCCGCGGCTGCCAGGCGGCGATGGTGTCCAGACTTTCCTCCCAGACCTCAATGTTGATGTCGGGCGGGGGGGTGGGGGGCACGATCAGCTTCGAGGGCGGTATCCGGCAAGCGGCGACGTCACCGACAAAGGCAGTCTCCGTCTCCTCGTGGAGATAACAGACGTGATGCGAAGCGTGTCCGGGCGTGCAGGCGACCCGCATCCCCTGCACCGTCTCGCCACCCGAGAGCACCCGAACATTGCCCTCAGGCACCGGCAAGATCTCCCCCCAGAGGTAGTTCAGCCGATCCCCATAGAGCCGCTCAGCACTCGCCAGCAGTTTCGAGGGGTCGATCAGGTGCGGCGCACCCCGCTCATGCACATAGACCTCAAGCTCCGGCCACCGCCGCACCATCGCCCCAGTAGCCGCCGCATGATCAAGATGGATATGCGTCAACAACACCGCCCGAGGCCGCTCATCCCCGATCGCCTCGATCACCGTCTGAAGCGAGGACTCCGGCCCAGGATCCACCAGCATCCCATCCACTTCCCAGCACCCGATGACATGCGGCCGCCCCAAGTGCATGACGTCGATAACTCGCACGGCGGAGAGCTTATGCCGAACCCACAAATCCGGTCACAGGGCCTCGGGGGAAGGGTCGCCGGACCCTCCCCGCTGTTGTCCGCCGACCCTTCCCCCGGGTCCCGCTCACACAACAGGATCAGGAAACCGCGAGTCAGCCTCAAGCGTCTGCCGAAGCCCCTCGTCCATCCCCCGCGGCGAATACCCAAGCTCCCTCTGGGCCTTGTCGTAGCTCGCCCAAAAGGTGACGTTGTCGCCGGAGGAAATCAGCTCCCGCAGATTCGGCGGCTGCCCCATCACCTTGCCGACGACCGGGCCGAAGGGGACCATCATCTTCATCAGACCGGTCGGCAGATCCCGCTTCGGCGCCTTCCGGCCGCTGAGCCGGGCGACCGTGTCGACCGCCTCGCGCATAGTCGTCGCCGGCCCGCTGATCACGTAGGTCTCGCCAAGCTTGCCTTTGTCCAGCCCCAGCAGAATTCCACCGGCGATGTCCTCGACGTGGGTCATGCAGATCCCCAGCTCCGGAAACGGCAGCAGCGGCAGTTTGCCGGCGAAGAACTGCTCGAGCAGATCGGCGACCTGTGAGGTGTCGCCGGGGCCGTAGACGCCGCCAGGCTGGACGATGACCGCGGGCAGGCTCTGCTCGTCGATCATCCGCTGGACGACCTTGTGCGCCTCCAGCTTCGTCTCCTCGTAATAGGAGGTGAAGTCGGTCTCGGGGTTCTTGTAGGACTCGTCGACGACCTTTTTGTGGGTGTTGCCGAAGATGCCGACCGTGGAGACGTAGACGACCCGCGCGATTTTCGCCTCCAGCGCCGCCTCCATCACCCGCCGGGTGCCCTCGACGTTGGCGTCCCACATCGCCGGCCGCTGCTTGGCGGGGATCCCGACCTCGTAAACCGCGGCGGCGTGGATCGCGGCGTCGCACGCCGCCATCGCGGCGCGCATCGCCTGCTCGTTCCCGAGGTCCCCGGCCGCCAGCTCGCAGCCGAGCTCTTCCAGCTCGCCGGCTTTCCCCGGGCTGCGGACGAGACAAACGACTTCCTCGCCACGCCGGCGCAACTGCCGCACGACCTCGCCGCCGATGAATCCGGTGCCGCCGGTAACGAAAACCTTCACGCCGACCACCCTATCCGGCTTCGGCTGCCGCTTACAATCGGTCTGAGTGGAGATTTCGGCAAACGGGAACGGGAGCAGCCGACGCGCGCGCCAGCGGGCGCTGGCGATCGGCATCGTCGACGGCCGCAAGGAGGGCGAGCCGCTGGCCGAGTTGAAGGAGCTGCTGCTGACCGCCGGCGTCGCCACCGTCGCCAGCGCGACTCAGCAACGGCCTAAGCCCGACCCCGATCGCTACTTCGGCCGCGGACGCCTGGCCGAGGTCAAAGAGGAAATCGCCGCCTGCGGCGCCAACCTCGTCGCCTGCGACGACGAGCTGGCACCGCGCCAGGAGAGAAACCTCGAGGCGGCGCTCGGGGTCCCCGTGATCGACCGCACCGCGGTGATCCTCGACATCTTCGCGGACCACGCCCACTCGGCCGAGGGCAAGCTCCAGGTCGAGCTGGCGCAGCTCGAATACAACATGGCCCGCATGCGGGGTCTTTGGACCCACCTCGAGCGCCTCGGCGCCGGCCGCATGGACGGCGGCATCGGCACCAGGGGCCCGGGCGAGAGCCAGATCGAGACCGACCGCCGGCTCGCCCGCAACCGCATCTCCGCCCTGCGGCGCCGCCTGCGCGAGACGGAGAAGAACCGCGGGGTCATGCGCGCCCGCCGCGAGAGCACCTCGTTGCCGCGGGTCGCCCTCGCCGGCTACACCAACGCCGGCAAGTCGACGCTGCTGAACGCCCTCACGGGGGCCGAGGTCGAGGTCCGCGACCGCCTCTTCCACACCCTCGACCCGACGACGCGGACCTTCGAGCTCTCCGGGCGCGACTACCTGCTCACCGACACCGTCGGCTTCATCGAAAAGCTGCCCCACCAACTGGTCGAGGCCTTCAAGGCGACCCTCGAGGAGACCGTCCTCGCGGACCTGATCCTGCACGTGGTCGACGCCTCGGCCACCGAGGAGCGGCGACTGGCGGACATGCAGGCGGTCGACGAGGTGCTGGCGGAGATCGGCGCCGGCGAGCAGCCGCGGCTGCTGGTCTTCAACAAGGTGGATCTGCTGAGCGAGGAGGAGCGGCGCGAGACCGAGCTCGACCATCCCGACGCGATCCTGATCTCGGCCATCGAGGGGGAGGGCCTGGAGCTGCTGCGGGAGCGGATCGAGGCGGCGTTTGAGGAAACGTTGACCGAGGTGGAGTTGTTGATTCCCTATTCGCAGGGTGGGCGGTTGCATGAGCTGCATGAGGTGGCGGGGGACCTGGAGCGGACGGAGCGCGAAGACGGTGTTTTGGTCCATGCCAAGGTTCCATCCGCTGAGCTGCATCGTTTTAGTGACTTGGCTGTGACCTGAGCGGGAGCCCCTATATAGGCTCCGTGCGGATGCAGCTGCCGGTGGTGAAGATGAAGGGTGAGGCGCGGGTTCCTTCTCGGGCGCATGAGGGGGATGCTGGGCTTGATTTGTATGCGTGCGAGGCCGCTCACATTGGTCCTGGGGAGCGGTGGAGTGTCGGGACCGGGGTGGGGGTGGAGATTCCGGAGGGGCATGCTGGGCTTGTTCTTCCTCGCTCGGGGCTTGCTCGGGAGCATGGGATCTCGCTTGTCAATGCTCCAGGGCTGATCGATTCCGGCTACCGGGGCGAATTGCGCGTCCTGTTGCTGAACACGGACCCCGCCGAGACCTTCAGGGTCGAGGCGGGGGATCGGATCGCTCAGTTGGTGCTGACGCCGATCGCGATTGCGGAGCCGGTCGAGGCGGCGGCGCTGACCGAGTCCTCGCGCGGGACCAGCGGTTTCGGCTCATCCGGCCGCTAGACGCGCTGACTCGTGGGCGGCGGTCTCTAACTCGTCGGGGAGGGGCTCGAGCTCGGGGCGGGTGCCGTAGCGGCGCTCGAGCGCCAGGGCGATCAGGTGGTCGGCTAGCCAGGCGTTCTTGGGCAGCAGCGGGCCGTGCAGGTAGGTGCCGATGACGTTGTCTCGCCGCACGCCCTCGAAGCCGTCGCGGTCGTTGTTGCCGTGGCCGGAAACGACCTTGCCGAGGGGTTGGGCGCCCGGGCCGAGGTAGGTGCGGCCGCCGTGGTTCTCAAAGCCGGCGATCAGCTTCGGGCCGCTGCCGATGTCCGCCTCGATCGCGACGTTGCCGATCAGCCGCGGGCCCGGCTCGCGCACCGTCTCCAGGTCGGCGATTCCCAGACCCGGGAGTTTCTCCTCGCCGAGCTGGTAGCTGTGGCCGAGCAGCTGGTAGCCGCCGCAGACCGCCAGGAGGACGGCGCCGTCGTCGGCTGCGGCGGTTATCGCCTCCTGCTTGCTCGCGACCATGTCGGCGGCGACGGCGCGTTGGTCGCGGTCCTGGCCGCCGCCGATGTAGAAGAGGTCGTGGGCGCCCGGGTCGACCGGCTCTCCCGGGCCGGCGCCGTGGTGGACGAAGCCGATCCCGCGCCACTCGCAGCGCCGCTGGAGGAAGAGGATGTTGCCGCGGTCGGCGTAGATGTTCATCTGCTCGGGGTAGAGGCTGAGAACGCGGAGCTCCATCAGGGGCTCCTTTCGAGCAGGACGACCACGGACCCAACGTGGAGCTCGGTCGGCGGGATCTCGCGTCGGCCGGCCGGGACCAGGCCGAATGCTGACGCCTCGCGCTCGAACGCCTCGGCGCTGAAGGTGGCGATCCGGACCTCATTCGGTTCCTCGCTCAGCGACCCCTCCGGTGAAACGGTCTGGCGCAGCCGCCTGACGACGATCTCGCCAGGGCCGATCGCCGCATCGATCGCGAGGCTGGAGTAGACCCAGCCGTCGACCTCGCGCACGTCGGGGAGGGGAGGGGGAGCGCCGTCGGGCTCGGGCATCGCCTCGATGATCGAGGCTGCGAGCAGCCCGCCGGGGAGCAGCGCCTCGGCGATGCAGCTCAAGCTTCTCGCTCGTTCCTCCGCGTCGAGGAGGAGCTGAAGTAGATGGGTGGGGGCGAGAACGAGGGAGGCGGGCTCCTCGAGCGCGAACTCGCGAGCGTCCGCCTCCAAGGTGGTCACCGGAAGATCCTGGCCGCGCTCCGCGAGCACGGCGAGCAGCGCCGGCTCGACGTCGAGCCCGATCACCTCGTGGCCGCGCCGCGCCAGATGGAGCGCAACGCGGCCGGTGCCGCAGCCGAGCTCCAGAACCGCTCCGGCCTGGCGCTCCGCCAGCTCCTCCCAGAGCGTCAGGTCGGCGTCGTAGGCGCCGCACTCGACGTCGTGCCAGATCGCCTCCGCTGCCGCGCTCATCGCCAGAACTCCTTCGCCAGGCCACGGTCGGAGAGCAGCTTGCGCAGTTCGAGCAGGGCGGTGTAGGTGGGGAGGGCGAAGACGCGGCCCTCGGCCTGCTGGACGGCGGCGTCGAGCGAGCTCTCGATTTCAGGGACGACCTCGATCGCCTCCTCCGGCCAGCCGGCGTACTTCAGCCGCAGCGCCATCTCCGGCGCCCGCGTCCCAGAGCAGACGACCCGCCGCGCCGCCGCCGCCAGCAGCTCGAAGTCGGCGTCCCAGATCCAGGAGACGTCGCGGCCGTCGGCGATCTTGTCGTTGAGGGCGATCCAGAGGTCGAGCGGGCCGCGCTCGCGGCTCTCCAAAAGCAGCGTCCGCAGCACCTCGTTGGCGCCGGCGGGGTTCTTGATCAGGAGGATCGAGACCGGCACATCGGCCACCGCGATCGTCTCCACCCGGCCGAACGCCGCCCGCGTCCCCTCGAGGGCGTGCCCGATCCGGGCCGGCTCGACGCCCAGCTGCAGCCCGGCAGCGATTGCGGAGAGGGCGTTGTAGACGTTGTAGAGGCCCGGGAGCGGCAGGTCGAGCTCGATCTCGCCGGAGGGGGTGCGAACCCGCGATCGCGACCCGTCCATGCCCCGCAGCTCGATCTCGGTGGCTGCGACCTCCGGCCGCGGCCGCTCGGCGCCGCAGTTGGGGCACGAGTAGTGGCCGAGGTGGCCGACGAAGGCGCGCTCGTAGGCGTAGGGGTGGCCGCAGCGGCGGCAGTGCTTGGCGTCGAAGGCGTGCTGCAGCTCCGGCAGCGCCTGCGAGGGGTCCTCGATCCCGAAGTAGACGACGCCCTCTCGCGCCGTGCCCTCTGGGTCACGGCCGAGG
Organism: Solirubrobacterales bacterium; assembly: GCA_035266025.1. Taxonomy (GTDB): domain Bacteria; phylum Actinomycetota; class Thermoleophilia; order Solirubrobacterales; family 70-9; genus VAYN01. The sequence continues at coordinate 47,352 of DATFOB010000058.1, read as the reverse complement.
TCGGCGATCAGCGGGTCGTCGGCGTTGAGGACGAAGCGGGTGCGACCGGTCCGCGCGGCGACCGTCTTCGCCCACTCGTCGGCGAGCGCCTCCATCTCGCCGTAGCGGTCGAGCTGGTCGCGGAAGAGGTTGCCGAGGACGATCAGCGCGGGATCGAGTTGTTCGCTGACGCGGGGCAGCCAGGCCTCGTCGACCTCGAAAAGCCCCTCGCTCCCACGCTGCTCGAGCAGCGCCGTCGCCACGCCCCAGGTCATGTTGGAGCCGGCACGGTTGTGCACGGGGTGGCGGCCGTCGGCGGCGAGGACGCCGGCGATCATCCCTGCCGTCGTCGTCTTGCCGTTGGTGGCGCTGACGATCGTCGTCCCGCGCTCCAGGCTGGTCCCGAGGCTGGCGATCGCCTCCGGCTCCAGCCTCAGGAGCACCCGGCCGGGGAGCGTCGTGCCGCCGCCGCGGCCGCTGGCGCGGCTGGCGCGGCCGACCGCGCGCGCGAGCGCCGCCTTGGCGCCGAATAAGCCTCCCCGTGATGGCCGGTTCGCCACGGTCGGGATCAGCCCTCGCCCTCGTCCGGCACGAGGATCGAGAGGGAGCGGGGAAGGACCCGCAGGGAGACCGGCAGGTCGGTGAGATGGTCGCCGTCGGCGTAGACGGGGAAGGGGCGGCTGGCGTCGAGCTCGAGCCGCGGCGTGCGGAAGACGCTGACCTCGTCCTTGCCGATGTGGGCGCCCTTGAGGACGTCGCGTAGGCCGCTGAGGAAGCGCAGCTTGCCGACCTCTTCGATCGCGACGACGTCGAACTGGCCGTCGTCGATCTCCGCGTCCGGGGCGATGTACATGCCGCCGCCATAGACGCTGTTGTTGGCGACGTCGACCTGGTAGCCGGTCAGCCGTTTGCGTTCCTCGCCGACGGCGATCGTGAAGCGGGCCGAGCGCCAGCCGATCAGGGTGCGGACCATCGAGTAGGCGTAGACGAGGTTGCCGCGGATGAAGTTGGTTTCGTTGGCGAGGCGGTTGCATTCGGAGTCGAAGCCGACGCTGACGATGCCGAGGAAGCGTTTGCCGTTGGCCTCGCCGACGTCGATCCGGTGGCTGCGGCCGGCGAGGACGACCTCGACCGCCGCCTCCGGCTCAGTGGGGATGCCGAGGGCTCGGGCGAGGTCGTTGCCGCGGCCGCCCGGGATCAGCCCAACCGGGGTCTCGGAGCCGGCCATCGCGCCGCCGATCGCCCCCATCAGGCCGTCGCCGCTGACCACGACCGGCACCTCGCCCAGTTCCACCGAACGCAGCGCCAGTTCGATCCCATGCTCGAGACTGCGCGTCCGCTCGACCCGGAAGACGGCACGGCGGGCGTCCAGAGCCGCCTCGATCCGCGGCAGCAGCTTCAGCGTCTTCCCCCCGGCGGAGGCGGGGTTGACGAGCAGGGTCAGGGGCATCCCGGCGATCTCCATTCGGCGCCCAGCCTAGAGGGAGCCGCCAACGGGGCCGCCGCCGCGCAGGCGGGCGACAGCGAAGCTGCCGTCACCGGCCGCTTCCTCCCAGATCGGCTCGAACCCGGCTCGCCGCAGCCGCCAGCGCAGGTGCCAGGCGCCGAGGCCGCCCGGCGCCCGCTCGCGGCGCGTCTCGACCAGCGCCAGGAAGCCGCCGGGGCGCACCACCCGCCGGGTCTCGCGGACCGCCGGCCGGGTGTCGACGGCGACGAGCAGGTCGAAGTGATCGTCGGGGAACGGGATCGAGCTTGGCGATCCCTGCTTGAAGGCGATCCGGCCCTCCGGGTCGAGGCCGACGCGCGAGCTGGCGGCCCGGATCGTCTCCGCCTCGCGGTCGATTCCGCGCACCCGGGCGCTCGGGAACTCGCGCGAGAGGAAGAGCGCGCCCTCGCCCTCGGCGCACTCGATCTGCAGAATCCGTTCCGGCTCGCCTACATGGAGGACGGCGGCGGCAAGGGGGGTGAGCGGGGGAGGGGACATTTCGCCTCATGAACGTTTACTAGGGTTCGCCGCTGTGGAGCAGCAACCTGACCGCCGCTGGATCGTCCTCGCCGTCTTCGCGGTGATCGCGATCGCCGTCATAGTCGCGGTCCTGGTCGGCCAGGGAGGCGACTCTGGCGACGATGGCGACACGACCGGCTCGACCCAAGCGAGCGCCGGCGGCTGCAAGAAGGTCCACGCGCCGGAACCGAAGACCGTCAGCTTCGAGAAGCCCGATCAGGTGCTGAAGGCGGGCGAGGAAGCGACCGTCGTCGTCAAGACCAGTTGCGGCACTTTCGAGATCGCCCTTGACACGAAGCGAGCGCCGAAGACGGCCAACTCCTTCGCCTTCCTCGCCGAGGAAGGTTTCTACGACGACCTCACCTTCCACCGCGTCGCCCCCGGGTTCGTGATCCAGGGTGGTGACCCCGAAGGCACGGGCACCGGAGGCCCCGGCTACAGCGTCGATGAGAAACCGCCGGCGAACCTCGCTTACACGAAAGGGCTGGTGGCGATGGCGAAGAGCTCGGCGGAGCCGCCCGGCCGCTCCGGCAGCCAGTTCTACGTCGTCACCGCCCCTGACGCCGGCTTGCCGCCCGAATACGCGCTGGTCGGCAAGGTCAGCGAGGGCTATGACGTGGTCGAAAAGATCGACGCCCTCGGGACGCCGGAAGAAAAACCGAAACAGACGATCGTGATCGAAGAGATGACGATCGAGCAGGGATAGTCGCCCGCCCAGAGGTTCTCTAAGCTGGCCAGATGGCCAAGCCCGACGTCGGCGACAAAGCCCCTGATTTCGAGCTTCGCGGCACCGGAGACAAGACCTACCGTCTCTCCGACTACCGCGGCCGCAACCTCATCCTCGCCTTCTACCCAGGCGATGCGACCACTGTCTGCACCAAGCAGTTCTGCTCCTACCGCGACAACGGCGACCAACTCGACGCGCTCGACGCCGAGGTCCTCGGGATCTCGCCGCAGTCGGTCGACTCGCACGAGCACTGGGTGAAAGAGCAGGAACTGAACGTGCCGCTGCTGGCCGACGAGGACCTCGAGGTGGCGAAGCGCTACGGGGTGACCGGCTGGGTCGGGCCGTTTGCCCGTATCGCCGGGCTGAAGGACGCGCCGGGCGGCCGCTACGTGATGCGGGCGATCTTCGTCATCGACGCTGAGGGCGTCGTCCGGCACAAGACGGTCTCCCGCACCGGGAGCAGCTACGAGTCGGTCGAGGACCTCGAGCGCGCGGTCGCCGCGCTCGGCTGATGTCCCTGGAGGAACGGCGCTTCACGGTCGAGCCGGGGCCGCGCCTGCAGGGGGAGGAAGCGGGAGAGGGGCCGCCGGTTGTCCTCTGCCACGGGATCACGGCGACTCGGCGATACGTCCTCCACGGCTCGAAAGCGCTGCCGCGGGCAGGGCACGCTGTCATCACCTACGACGCGAGAGGACATGGGGAGTCAGATCCGGCGCCGGCGGCGGAGAGTTATCGATACCCGGAGCTGGTGGGGGATCTGGAGCGGGTGGTGGAGGAGCGACTGGAAGATGGAGAGCGCTTCCTCCTCGGCGGCCACTCGATGGGAGCGCACACGGCGATCGCTTACGCGCTGCGCCACCCGGACCGGCTCGCCGGCTTGGTGGCGATCGGGCCGACCTACACGGGAGCGATTCGGCAATCCTCGCTCGACTACTGGGACGGCCTTGCAGCGGCGCTGGAGAGCGACGGCGTCGACGGCTTCGTCGCCTACATCTGCGAGCGGCAGGGAATCGACCCGCGCTGGCGCGACTCGGTTCTGCGGTTTACGCGGGAGCGAATGCTGCGCCAGCAACATCCCGAGGCGCTGGTGCGGGCGTTGCAGGAGGTGCCGCGCTCGCGGCCCTTCGAGTCCCTCGACGATCTGCGCGACCTGCAGGTGCCGACGCTGGTCGTCGCCAGCAACGACGAGGCCGATCCCGGCCATCCTTACGCGGCCGCCGCCGCCTGCGCCGAGGCTCTGCCGCAAGCGCAGCTGGTGAGCGAGGCCGAGGGGGAGTCGCCGCTGGACTGGCAGGGCGGCAAGCTCTCGCGCGCCTTAGCGGCCTTTTACGCCGAAGCCTTATCTTCCGCGCGATGAGCTACCCGAGCGAGTGGGCCCTGCGGCGGGTGATCGCATTCCTCGCCGCCCTCGGAGTCGGCGTCGCCACCTACATCGCGGTCGAGGCCGCCGGCGGCGACGCGCCGCGGTGCATCGCCGGCTCGACCGGGTGCGCCACTGTCGCCAAGAGCTCCTACTCGCACGTCGCCGGCGTCAACATCGCGGCCTTCGGGATCGTCGGCTACGTGCTGCTGCTGGCCAGCGCCTTCTTCGTCAACGACCTGGCGCGCTTCGGCGGCTTCGTCGTCGCCCTCGGTGGCTTCGGCTACAGCGTCTTCCTCACCTACATCGAGATCTTCAAGATCGAAGCGATCTGCCAGTGGTGCGTCGGCAGCGCCGTCCTGATGACGATCTTGTTCGCGCTGAGCGCGACGCGGCTGATCGTTTATGCGGGCGCGGAGAATCAAACCACGAGGCAGCCGGGTCTGAGGAGAGCGACCGGATGAGCAGCTCGGAGGACCGCAGAAAGCAGTTGCTCCAGCTCGCCGCGGCTGCCGTTTTCCTCGCGATCGCCGTTGTCCTCGTCCTCATCGTCGTCAACACCTCCAGCAGCGACGGCGGCGACACGGAGCTCGAGGGCGTGGCGGAGGTAAACCAGGACCTCGCCGGAATCCCACAGCGAGAAATGGTCCTCGGAGATCCGAAGGCGCCGGTCGAACTGGTCGAGTTCGGCGACCTCCAGTGTCCGGTCTGCAAGGGGTTCTCCGAAGAAGTCCTGCCGCCGATTATCGAAAACCAAGTCAAGAATGGCGAAGTCAAGCTCGAGTTCCGCAACTTCACGATCATCGGCGAGCAATCCCCGCCGGCCGGCGCAGCAGCTCTAGCGGCGGGCGCCCAGAGCCGCGGCTGGAACTACGTCGAGCTCTTCTACAAGAACCAAGGCGCCGAGAACTCCGGCTACGCGGACGACGCCTTCCTGGAGAGCATCGCGAAGGGCGCAGGAGTCAAGAACCTCGCCAAGTGGAACCAAGACCGCGCCACGTTCCTAGCCAAGGTCGAAGCAACCACCGCAGAAGCCCCAGAACTCGGCTTCAACGGCACGCCATCCTTCGCGATCCAGGGTCCAAAGACCGACGGCCTGGAACCAATAGGGACCCCAAGCTCCACGGGCGCCCTAGAAGAGGCGATCGAAGAAGCGTCCTAGCCCTTTCCGACCGTTCTCGCCTCCAAGTTGACATAACCACCATTATCGTGCGTTGGATCCGCGGTTAGAGGGCCTTGCCTACCTACCGCAAGAACGCTGAAACGGCTTTCCCTACCTCCAGAGCCGTCAGGGGCCCGAAGCGGAGCGACCACGAGTTATCCACGTTCTGCAGGAGTTGACACTTCACTCCGAGACCTTTCAGCGCCGTGTGGTGCTCTTCGCACCTTTCGTATCCGGATGCCCCTTGGAAGACAGCGTCGAGTCCGTAGCGGCCGTCGTCTACCGGCCAAAGCGTGAGCTTGTCCGCGACCGGCCCTGCCGGGAAATCGACTTCAGCCCCCTCCATTGCCGCGAACTCTAAGCGGCGATTCGGGCGGATCCCTGCACCAGCGGCCGCACGATCGGTGGGGCCTTTGGCAGCTCGGCGCACTCAAGCTCGCGGACCTCGAACCCGGCGGTCTTGAGGCCGGCGACGGTGTCGCGGTTGCAGTGGCAACCGTCACCGACGAAGCGCCATGGAGTCTCCAGGCGGTCCTGCCATTTGGCTAGCGATGGGTCGTTGGTGGCGCGGACGTGCTCTAGGAAGAGGAGCTGGCCGTCTGGCCTGAGGACGCGGGAGATCTCCTTCAGGGCTGCGGCCTGGTCCGGAACCGTGCAGAGGACGAGGGTGACGACGACCGTGTCGTAGCTGTTGTCCTCGAAGGGCAGGCTTTCGGCTCCCACCTCCATCACATCCGCGGCGCAGCCGATCTCTTGGACGCGGTCGCGGAGCTGCTTGATCATGTGCGGGTCGGGCTCGGTCAGGGTGAGGCACTCGATGCCCTCGTGTGGGTAGAGCTCCAGGTTGAGGCCGGTGCCCGCGCCGAGCTCCAGCACCCTCCCCCGCGCCTGTTTCAGCAACTCGCAGCGCATCTCGCGCAGGCCCGCCTCTTCGGTCGCCTCGAAGGCGCGGTCGTAGAAGGCCGAGAACATCCGGCCCCAGGTGGCGTCGTAGATCCGTCCCATCATCATCGCTAGCTGAATTTACGACCCTATAGGGGCCAAAGTTCAGCGCTCGCTGAATTTGTCCCCTAGCTAGGCGACGTCGCGCTGGGGCTCGGGCGTGTCCGCTGCGCTCTCGCCCTCGCCTTGGCCAGGCTCGCTGGCGGCGGCCCGGTCCTCGTAGGCCTGGCGGGCGCTGTGATCGACCTCGATCATCAGCTTGTCGATCTTCATCGCCCGGCCGAGCGCCTCGCGCCAGCTGCGCGGCAGCGGCGCCAGGATCTTGTAGAGGGCACCGTTGGCGCGGGGGACGAAGACGTCGAAGCGCGGCACTTCCATCGCATCGACGATCTCGTTGGCGACATCGGAGGCCTCGACCGGTTTCACCCATTTCTGGCCGACCCCGCTGGTCAGCTCCGTGTTGACGACGGTCGGCATCACGCAGAGGACCTCGATGCCGGTGTCGCGCAGCTCCGCCCGCACCGCCTCGCTGAGGCCGACGACGGCGTGCTTGGTCCCCGAGTAGGTAGCGATGCCAGGAATGCCGGATTTGCCCGCCTGGGAGGCGATGTTGACGATGTAGCCGCTGCCGCGCGGGCGCAGCCGCTTGATCGCCAGCTGGGTGCCGGTGATGACACCGCCGACGTTGATGTCGAGCTGGCGGCGGATCGAGTCCTCGCTCTCGTCCTCGAACGGCGTCACCGGCATGATCCCGGCGTTGTTGATCACCGCGTCGATCGGCCCGAGCTGACGCTCGGCCTCGTCGAGGAAACGCTCGAAGGAGGCGCGATCGGTGACGTCGAGCGGCAGCGCGACGGTTCCGCCGCCGAGGTGGGCGGCGCTCTTCTCCGCCAGCTCCAGCTCGAGGTCGCCGATGGCGACTCGGCATCCCTTCGCGACCAACGCTGCCGCCGTCGCCTTGCCGATCCCCCGCGCACCGCCGGTGATCGCCACCACCTTGCCGCTGAGTGAACGCCGCTCCTTCGCCATCGCTGCTCCTCCTACCCCATGAGGCGGTCCGTCAGGCCGCCGGTTTGTAGACCGTGACCACGGCGGCACCGCCGAGGCCGATGTTGTGCTGGAGCGCCACCTTGGCGCCCTCGACCTGCCGCTTGTCGGCATCGCCCCGTAGCTGCCAGGTCAGTTCCGAGCACTGGGCGAGGCCGGTCGCGCCCAGCGGGTGGCCCTTCGAGATCAGCCCGCCCGAGGGGTTGACGACGGGGCCGTCGCCGCCGTAGGTGGTCGCTTCGGCCTCGACCAGCTTGTGCGCCTCGCCCTCCGCGGCGAACCCGAGCGCTTCGTAGGTGATGAGCTCGTTGGCGCTGAAGCAGTCGTGCAGCTCGCAGACATCGATTTCACTGGCTGCGACGCCCGCCTCCGCGTAAGCGGCATCGGCGGCGGCCTTCGACATGTCGGAGCCGACGATCGTCATGCAGTCGGCGTTCTCGTCGAAGGTCGAGCTGAGGTCGGTGACCATCGACTGGCCGGCGATCTCGACCGCCTGCTCCCAGAGCCCGTGCTCCTCGACGTAGCGCTCGGAGGCGACGATCGCGCAGGCCGAGCCGTCGGAGGTCGGTGAGCACTGCAGCTTCGTCAGCGGGTCGTGGATCATCTTCGCCGCCTTGATGTCCTCGAGCGAGTACTCGTCCTGGAACTGGGCGTAGGGGTTGTTGACCGAGTGCTTGTGGTTCTTCCAGCCGATCCAGGCGAAGTGGTCGGCCTCGGAGCCGTACTTCTGCATGTGGTCGCGTCCGGCGTTGCCGAACATCTGCGGCGCCGGTGGCGATTGCTCCGGGTTGCGGATCTCGAACATCCGCATCGCGTGCTTGTCGAGCGCGTTGGTGCGGTCGGTGTACTTGACCCCGAGGCTGCCCGGCTCCATCTTCTCGAAGCCCAGCGCCAGAGCGCAGTCGACTAGGCCGCCCTTGACCGCCTGGCGGGCGAGGAACAGCGCCGAGGAGCCGGTCGAGCAGTTGTTGTTGACGTTGACGACGGGAATCCCGGTCAGGCCGAGCTGGTAGAGCGCCCGCTGCCCGTAGGTGGAGTCGCCGTAGCAGTAGCCGGCGTATGCCTGCTCAACGTCCTCATAGGGGACGCCGGCATCTGCGAGCGCCTTCTCCCCCGCCTCTTTGGCCCAGTCCGGGTAGTCGCCATCCTTGGTACCGGGCTTCTCGAACTTCGTCATCCCGACCCCGATTACGAAAGTGCGGTTGCTCAACTTCTCGCTCCTGTCTCCGCCGCTTCCCGCGCGGCTCTTTGGCTGGCTGGCCAAATCTAGCGCGCCGGCCCGATCGGTGGGGAAAGCTGGGAGTAATCTCCAGGGCCGTGGTGCCTCTCGCAGCTAGTACCGATCCCGCCTCGGGGGTGGGAATCCTCGCCGCGCTCGCCGCGGGGATCATCTCCTTCCTCTCCCCCTGCGTGCTGCCGCTGGTGCCGGGCTACCTCTCGGCCGTGACCGGCGTCTCGGCGAACGAGCTGGAGAACGCGAGCTGGCGCCGGGTCCTGGGACCGAGCCTCCTCTTCGTCGCCAGCTTCTCGGCGATCTTCATCCTCCTCGGCCTCACCGCCACCGGCCTCGGCTCGGTCCTCCAGGACCACAAGGACCTGCTGACCAAGATCTCCGGCGCCCTGATCATCGCCATGGGTCTGCTCTTCGTCGGCTCTCTCTTCATCACCCGGCTGAACAAGGAGTGGCACGTCGACGCCCTGCTGGAGCGAGCGGGCAAAGGCGGGCCGATCGTCGCCGGAGCAGCCTTCGCGATCGCCTGGAGCCCCTGCATCGGCCCCACGCTCGGCGCCATCCTCGGCGCCGCGTCCCTCTCGGACTCGGCCGCCCACGGCGCCCTCCTCCTGGCGGTCTACTCGGCCGGCCTCGCAATCCCCTTCATCCTCACCGCCGTCGCCTTCTCACAGATGACGACCGCCTTCACCGTCGTCAAGCGCCACTACCAAGCGATCGTCGCCGTCGGCGGCCTGATCCTGATCGCGATGGGGATCCTGATCTGGACGGGAGAGCTTTTCCAGCTCAACATCGAAGCGACGAACTGGATGGAAAAGACGGGATTGGACTTCTACAACGAGGTCTGATTCACCGAGTCCGCGAGAACGGCCCCTCGAGAGACGTTTTCGCGGACTCGCGAATCAGTTCTGAACGGGACCGACCGTCTCCAGCTCTTTGCCGACGGCCTCCGTGATCTCCAGGCCGTCGTCCTCGATGTCGCGGGAGCAGACGATGCGGAAGCGGCCCGTCCCGATCTCACCATCGGGGACCACCGGCAGCCCACGGATCGTCTCCCAGCCCAGGCGCTCCACCTCGAACGGATTCATCCGCACCTCCGCCGCCGGGAAGGGGCAGTTGGCGTTGTGCTGGTCGATCGCCTGGGAGATCGCCTCGAGGTTCTTCGCCTCCGGGGAAGCCACGGCCAGCAGTCTAGGTCTTCCCCACTAAGGCATGGACCGGCTGCGGCCGAAGATGACGCATGGGCATGGGTGCAAGTGTGGTTATGGCCGTCTGTGGAGGCAGCGGCAACGACACGCTGGCTTTCTTCGTCGTCATCTTCGTCGCAGTCATCTACGTGCTGTCCTTGCTCACCGCCTTCGGAACGGCGGAGGACGGCCAGGAGATGGTGATGCTGATCGCCCTGTTGCCTATCTCTATCGCCGTCGGCGGGCTGGTCTTCCTCTATCCGAACGGAACCTCGGGCAATGGCGACTACTTCAGCCGCTTCATCATTTCCCTGGTCATCTCCGGCGGCCTCGGGTTGGGCGCTGCCGCCATCTGGAAGGAATCCAGCGCCGGCCGCGCGATCTTCGTCGCCTTGGCCGGAGACGTGCTGATACCCGGCGGCCTTCTCCTCCTCCTCTTCGCCAGCATCGGCATCGGCAGCGGCTGTATCGCCTGACAGCCGGAGACCCGTCCCTCTCCCCTCCTACCATCAACGGGTGAGCTTCGAGCGGTGCATCGCCCATCTCGACATGGACGCGTTCTATGCGTCGGTAGAGCTGCGGCGGCGGCCTGAGCTGCAGGGGAAGCCTGTGGTGGTCTGCGGGTCGGGGCCGCGGGCGGTGGTGACCACGGCCTCCTACGAGGCGCGGAAGCTGGCTGGAATACATTCCGCGATGCCCGCCGCTGTGGCTCGGCGGCGGCTGCCGGATGCGGTGTATCTGCCGCCGGACTTTCCTGCTTATCGGGAGGCTTCGGGGCAGGTGATGGACGTGCTGCGGCGGAACGTTGAGGTGGTCGAGGTCGTGGGGCTGGACGAGGCTTATCTGGACCTGACCGGGATCTTCTCGCCGAAGGCGACGATGCGGCGGATCTCGAATGAGATCCGGGAGGAGACGCAGCTGACCTGCTCGGTCGGGATCTCCGATAGCCGGATGCTGGCCAAGATCACGAGTGAGCTGGGCAAGCCGCGGGGGCTCGTGGTGCTTTCACGGGAGCAGGCGCTGGAGCGGTTCGCCGACCACTCCCCCGGTCTCATCCCCGGCATCGGCCCGAAAACGGTCTCCCGCCTCGAGTCGATGGGGATCAAGACGCTCGCCGACCTTCGCGACTGGGAGCGGATCGCCCTCGAAGACACCTTCGGGCCCCGCTCCGGGGCCTGGCTGCACGCCCGCGGCAACCTCTGGGACCAGACGCCGGTCACCCCCGAACACGAGACCAAATCCCAGTCGACCGAGATCACCTTCGACGTCGACGTCACTCAGCGCTCCGAGCTCGAGCGCCACATCGCCGAGCTCTCCGAGGAGCTCTGCCGGCGCCTGCGCAAGCGGGAGCTGGAGGGCAGGACGATCGGGATCAAGGTCCGGCTCGATGACTGGACCAACGCGACCCGCTCCCACACCGTCGACCGGCCGACCAACGACCCGGAGGTCGTCGGTCCGATTGCGCTCGACCTCCTGCGCGCCTATGACCCGCAGCGGCCGGTGCGCCTGCTCGGCGTCCGCGTTGCCTCCTTCGAGAAGAACGAAGCGGCGGCCGAGCCGGAGCCCACGCCCGGTCAGCTCCAACTCGGCCTCGCTTCGTAGTTCCGTGGTTCCTTAGTCGTCTATATCCCGGCTAAGGAACCACGGAACGGACTACCGGGTCGCCAGCACTGTCCCGACTCCCGGGAACCCCAGCCGCTCCTTGACGGCCTCGGTGAGGTCGTAATCGCGGCCGGCCACGTACGGACCGCGGTCGATCACCGGCACCGTCACCGTGCGTCCGTGGTAGCGCAGCTTCACCTTCGTCCCACAGGGGAGCGTCTTGTGAGCGACGCCCATCGTCCCCGGCAGCAGGGTGCCGCCGCAGGCGACGCCGTTGCCGTAGAGGCCCGGCCCGTAATAAGAGGCGCCGGCGAGGCGGTAGGTCGTCAGCTTGCGCGCGGCGCTGCGGGAGGCGCGGATGCGGCGGTCGTGGACGCCGTAGGCGCGGACCGCGTAGGTGCCGGTCCGCTCCGGCAGCCAGCGCACCGCGAAGGTCCCGTTCGCCTTCGTCGTCACACCGCGGGCGCCGCCGTCGGGGCCGCGGAGGACCAGCTTCACCCGGTGGCGGCCGCTCGGCCGCACCTTGCCGCGCACCGCCAGCCCCCTCCCCTTCAGCACCGAGTGCGTCGAGAGGTGCAGGGAGACATGGGAGCGCGACCGCTCGTTGTGGTTGGTTCGCTCGCTCTGCGCGGCCGCCGGCGCCAGGCCGACCGTGAGCGCGGTGGCAGCCGCCACCGCGGGCAGGAATTTCCGCATCTAGTTCAGCTCGCTTTCTTGCCGCCTACGGGGTTAGCTGACGGGCTCGCAATCCCGGCCTCGCCGGTCTCGCTACGGGCGGCTCGCCGCCCGATTCGCCCCGGCCGCGGCAGCACGCCGCGGCAGGTGGGTCCCCCGCTCCCCGCGCTCAGCGGCGCGAGGACTCGGCAGGTCGTTTAGCTCGTTTGGGAGAGAACACGCTAGAGACGCCCTCGGAGCGGGAATGTGAGCGAACGCACATATTTTGACCCGTATGCGAACATTGGTCGGGTGACGAAGCCAGAACGACTCACCGGTCTCGATACCTCATTCCTGCACCTGGAGCGCTCCGGCGCCCACATGCACGTCGCCTCGACCTCGGTCTTCAAAGGCGAGGCGCCGACCCATGCGGAATTCCGCGACCACATCGCCTCGCGCCTGCACCTGGTGCCGCGTTTCCGCCAGAAGCTGCGCTTCGTCCCCTTTACCCAGGGGCGGCCGGTCTGGATCGACGACCCCCACCTCAACCTCGACTACCACGTGCGCCAGACCGCCCTGCCGGCGCCCGGCTCCGACGAGCAGCTGCGCAACCTGGCGGCGCGGATCTTCTCCCAGCAGCTCGACCGCTCGAAGCCGCTCTGGGAGCTGTGGCTGGTCGAGGGCCTGACCGGGGACCGCTTCGCGATCATCGGCAAGAGCCACCACGCCCTCGTCGACGGCGTCTCCGGGGTCGACATCACCACCGTCCTCTTCGACCTCGATTCCGAACCTGCAGGCGGGAGCGACAAGGCGCCGCCCTGGCTCGCCAGTCCCGAACCGACCGACGTCCAACTCCTGACCGAAGCCTGGAAGGAGCGCCTGACCAGCCCGCCGGAGATCTACCGCGGCATCCGCCACGCCCTGCGTGGGCCGCGCCAGGTGCTGGAAGGGGTCGGCGCGACCTCGAAGATGGTCAGCGCCGGGATGTCGGCTCCGGAGACCGTCTTCAACGTCGAGATCGGCCCCCACCGCCGCTTCCAGATGACCCAGACCGACCTCGCCGACCTCAAGCGCGTCAAGAACGCCCACGGCGGCACCGTCAACGACGTCATCCTCTCGATCGTCGCCGGCGGCATCGGCCGCTACCTGCGCGCCCGCGGCCACGACATCGCAGGCCTGGAGCTGCGGGCGATGGTCCCGGTCAGCGTCCGCGCCGAGGAAGAGCACGGCGCCCTCGGCAACCGAATCTCGGCGATGATGGCGCCGCTGCCGGTCTGGTGTGAGGATCCGGTCGAGCGACTGCAGCTGATGACCGCGGAGATGGGTGACCTCAAGTCCTCCGGCCAGGCTGTCGGGGCCGAGATCCTCACCAAGCTGACCGACTTCGCGCCCTCGACGATCGCCTCGCAGGCAGCTCGCTTGCAGCCGGCGCAGCGCTTCTTCAACCTCGTCGTCACCAACGTCCCCGGGCCGCAGTTCCCGCTCTACGTCCTCGGCCGCAGGATGGAGTCGATCTTCCCGATGGTCCCACTGGCCCGCCGGCAAGCTCTCTGCATCGGGATCATGTCCTACAACGGCCAGGTCAACTTCGGCCTGATCGGCGACTACGACGCGATGGCCGACCTCGACAGCTTCGCCCTCGACCTCGAAGCGGCGACGCAAGAGGTGATCGCAACGGCACCGGCCAAGAAGAAGGCGAAAGCGAAGCCGAAGAAACGCAGAGCCGCGGCATCAAGCAACGGCGCCGCCCCGGTCGCCGCCGAGCGCTCCTAGTTAGCCGAACGCAGTTGTCCCCGGTATGCGGGGAGAAGTGCGTCCGGCTCAGCGAACCAGCCGGCCGCTGACCACGAACGGGAGACCGTCGGTCAGGTAGTTCCAGTCGAGGTTGCCGACGTTGAAGCCGCCGGCGCGGGCGTCGGCGTTGACGACGACGGCGGTGATTCGCTTGAAGCGCGCCGGCCGCGACAAACGCACGGTCAGCTCGCCGCCGCCGCGGCTGTAGGCGATCCGCACCTTCGGCCGCCCATGGCGCTCGCTGCCAACTCGCCCGACCAGCGCCACTCCGGCGGCGGTCCCCCGCGGCGCCTGCAGGTGGACGACGATCGCGCGGCCGCGGCGCGGCCGCACCCGCAGCAGTTGGAAGGTCGTGTGGTTCAGCATCCGCGTCAGCGGCAGGCCGCCGAGGGGCAGATGGCCCTGGCGGCGCGCGTTCGGGTAGAGGCGGCTCTCGCGGAACCCCTTGCCGGTCCGCCACTCGGCGACCGCCGCCGCGAAGCGAGTGAAGTCGCGGCTCAGTTCCGACGGCCCGCTCGCCCGCAGCGCCCGTTCGTAGCTCGCGACCGAGAAGCCGCCGGGCTTGGCGTCGATCGACCCGGCCCAAACCTTGCGGACGATCCCCGGGCCGTAACGGCGCGCCAGCCACTGGTTCCAGACGGCGCTGCCGTACTCCTTGATCGAGTTGGCGGTCAGCGGCGTTTCGTAGAGCTTCACCCACCGGCGCACATAGCGCAGGTAGTCGTCGATCCCGTTGAAGACCTGGTCCTCCATCCAGGTCGCGCTCGCCTCGGCGAACCAGGGGTCCTGGTAGGCGTCGTAGCCGAACTGGAGGATGTGGTTGTACTCGTGGGCGAAGGTCACCCGCAGGTCCTTGAGCGGCTTCGTCCCCGGGAACTCGAACGGGCTGTAGTCGTTGTCGAGGACGAGGTAGCCGTGCAGACGCCGCGGGATCCGGTGCTCGTCCGTCGCCTGGCCGCGATCAGGCGCCGCATAGCCGAACAGTTCGCCGCCGATCTGGGAGAGGTAGACGTCGGTCTTGCCGCGACGGCCGCCGCGGCGCCCGTCGCTGCGCGGCTCGCGCCAGCCGAGCCTCTCGTTCTCGACCGTGTGGACCCGTTCGGCCACCCGCTGCACCGTTTCGACGAAGTCGGGGACTCCATCGCCGTTGCGGTCGCTCAGGTTCGGCGCGTCGAGACCCTGGACCACCCAATGGACGCAGAAGTGCGGCGAGCAGGCAGGCGAGCGCGGCGCCTCCGGAACCGAGTAGGCGTTGCGGTTGGGATCGTCGGTATCGGTCGGCCGCCACCGCGGCGCGAGGAACGGCTTCTGCGCGTCGGAGGCGAGTTCGGCCGGAGCAAGCGAGGGAGCGGCCTGGGCAGGGATCGTTGCGGCGATCGCCAAAAGCAATGCCGCCGAAGTTCCCACCAAATGCCTTCGGCGGTTGTGCATGCCCCGGAAACCCTAGCGGCGGGTGAAAGTACCTCCAATGCGTGACGAGGGAGATACTTCCCCGATGCGCCTCGCCCTCGCCCAGATCAACCCCACCGTCGGCGCCGTCGACGCCAACGCGGCCAAGGTCGCCATGTGGATCGGCCGCGCCCGCGAGGCCGGCGCCGAGCTGGTGATCTTCCCCGAGCTCTGCATCCCCGGCTATCCGGCAGAGGACCTCTACCTGAAGCGCCACTTCCTGCGCGCGAACCAGCGGGCGGTCGAGGAGCTCGCCGTCCATGCCGAGGGCATCGTCGCGATGGTCGGCTTCGCCGAGCCGGCGGCGCAGCCGAGCGACTCGCGAAACGCCCACAACTCGATCGCGATTCTCGCCGGCGGCAAGGTCGCCGACATCTACCGCAAGAACCGGCTCCCGAACTACGCCGTCTTCGATGAGCAGCGCTACTTCATCCCCGGCGACCAGACCCTCGTAACCGACGTCGCGGGCCTCAAGGTCGGGACGACGATCTGCGAGGACGTCTGGCAGCCCGGTCCGCCGGCTCAGCGCGAGGCCGAAGCAGGGGCGCGGCTGATCGCCAACCCCTCCGGCTCCCCCTACCACCGCGGCAAGGGCCGCGAGCGCGAGCAGATGTTCGGCGAGCGCTCCCGCGCCTACGACGCCTACTTCGCCTTCTGCAACCTCGTCGGCGGCCAGGATGAGCTCGTCTTCGACGGGCAGAGCTTGGTGACGGCGCCCGACGGCAGCGTGATCGCCCGCGCCGCCCAGTTCGAGGAGGAGCTGCTGGTCTGCGAGGTCCCCCACGCGGCGCCCGGCCCGCTGGCCCAGCCGCTCGCCGACCTCGACGAGGTCTACGGCGCCCTCACCCTCGGCCTCCGCGACTATGTCGAGAAGAACGGCTTCAAGCACGTGGGGTTAGCGCTCTCGGGCGGGATCGACTCGGCCCTGGTGGCGATGGTCGCCGCCGACGCCGTCGGGCCCGACCGCCTCACCTGCGTCGTCATGCCTTCCCCCCACTCCAGCCATGAGACCCAGCAGGACGCCCGCGACATCGCCGCCACCCTCGGCTGCGAGCTGTTCGAGGTCGCGATCGAGCCGGTGATGGAGAGCTATGAGCGGGCGCTGCGCGGGTACCTCGACGAGCCCGAGGCAGCCGTGCCGCGGGACCCGACCAAACCCTCGGAGCCCGACCTGACCGCCGAGAACGTGCAGGCGCGGATCCGCGGCAACCTGATGATGGCGCTCTCCAACCGCCACGGCTGGCTCGTCCTCACGACCGGGAACAAGAGCGAGATGTCGGTTGGCTACGCGACCCTCTACGGCGACATGGCCGGCGGCTTCGCGGTGATCAAGGATGTGCCGAAGCAGCTCGTCTACGACCTGGTGCGGCGGCGGAACGAGACCGCGGGGCGCGAGTTGGTGCCGGCGTCGGTGCTGGAGCGCGCGCCATCGGCCGAGCTGCGCCCCGACCAGCGCGACGAGGACTCGCTGCCGCCCTACGAGCTGCTCGACCGCATCCTCGAGGCCTACGTCGAGCGCGACCAGGGGCGGGAAGAGATGATCGCGGCGGGGATGCCGGCGGAGACCGTCGACGAGGTGATCCGTCTGGTCGATCGGAGCGAGTACAAGCGGCGCCAGGCAGCCCCCGGAATCCGGATCACGCCGCGGGCATTCGGCAAGGATCGGCGACTCCCGATCACGAACCGATTCGGCGGCTGAGACCTAAGCGTCAGGTCGCGGCCGAACCGCGATCGTCATCTGGGCGAGGGCGCAGGTTTTGCCCTCTTCGTTGAGGACTTCGGCTTGCCAGAGCCAGGTCGTGCGGCCGCGGTGGCGGGCTTGGGCACGGACTTCGACGGCTCCTTTAGTGACCGGGCGGATGAAGCTGACGCTGATCGACTGCCCCATTCCCACCATTCCCTGCTCGTAGACGGCGCCCACGGTCGCCCGCGAGCAGATGCTCTCGATCAGCGTTGACATCACGCCCCCGTGCATGAGGCCGAACGGTTGCCGCAACTCGTCGCGGATCTCGAGCCGGACGCGGGCGTCGTCAGGGTCGTCGCTGAGCCACTCGGTGCCGACCAGCTCGTCGAAATGCACAGCCTTAACCTGACCCTCGTCGTTCACAGCTGCGCACACTAATAGGCTTCCGAGCCGGTGGCGCTGTCAGACGACCAGAAGGCGATCCTGCGGCTGCTTGCGCAGCGGGGGGTGGCGGGGTACGAGGATTTGTCGGCCTTGATGGGAATTCCCGTCGCGGAGGTCCAGCGGCGGGCTGAAGATGCTGCGGCGGCTTTGGAAGCGGAAGGGATTCCTGCTCCCTCGATTCCCGAGCCGGGGGGAGGAGCGGGTTCCCCCTCCGTCGCAAGAGATGGGGAGGCTCCTCCGGGGGAACCCGCTCCTCCCACTGTTCCTGCGGAGCCGCAAGAGCCCGCGCCGGAGGTCGTTCATTCTTCAGAGGCACCTAGGGCTAAGCCGGCGGCCCCGAAACCGGCACTGCCGAAGGGTAAGCCGAAACCGCCGTTGAAAAAAGAGTTGAAGTTGCTCGAGGGTCGGGGGCTTTGGGCGATCTTGGCCGGGGTTGCGATCGTTGTTCTCTTTTTGATCTTCATCTTTGTTTCCGGCGGCGATGACGACTCTGGGGACAGCTCCGCTAATGCTTCGGCCGATAGCTGCAAGGTGACCGGGAAAGCTCCCGAACCGAGTGGGAAAAACATCGAAGCGCTGGCGGTGGCGGCCGTTAAAACCGGCAAAAGCGTGACGCGCGCTGTCCTCGACCCTGTTGACGGCAGCGAAGCCAAAGGGCTTGCCGTCTTCGGGCGGGTGAAAAACAGCCTGGCGCTGCAGATCGCCGCCGAAGGTCTTGCACCGACGGAATGCGGCTACACGATCTGGCTTGCCGCCTCGCCGCAGAAAATGCTGCCGCTAGCCTCGACCAAAGTGACCAAGAACGGCGCGATCAACGCCCAGGTCGAAGTTCCGGTCGAAGTCCTCGCCTACCTCGCCAACGAAACTTTCGGCCAGCTGGCGATCACTCGGACCGACGAATCGCAGCTGAAAGCCTCGCTGGCCGCCGCGACCAAAGAGAAACAAGCGCCGGAATACACCGGGACCGAAATTCTCCGCGGCAGCGTCCGCGGCCCGATCGTCGGCGCCGCCAAGCGGATCGAAGAAGAAAAAGAAAAATAGCCTCGGCTGACGCGGCCAAGCAGACCAAGGACGCAGGGAGCGTGGCGTGCTCTGCACGCGAGCGACCGAGGACGCCGGTATGCGCCGCGCCGCGTCAGTCGAGGAGCTTGCCTGGATTCATAATTCCCATCGGATCCATTTGGTCCTTGAGTGAGCGCAGCGCCTCTATTCCGACCCGCCCCACCTCCGCCTCCATATAGGGCGCGTGGTCGCGGCCGACCGCGTGGTGGTGGGTGATCGTGCCGCCGTGGGCGACGATCGCCTCGCAGGCAGCACGCTTGACCGCCGCCCACTGCTCGAGCTCCTCGCCGCGGCGGGCGCGGGAGATGAAGGTGAAGTAGAGCGAGGCGCCGTCGGCGTAGGCGTGGGAGAGATGGCAGAAGACGAGGCCGGGCGTGCCCTGCGATGCCAGCGAGTTGCGAATCGCCTCGCCGACGGAAGAGTGAAGCTCGCCGAAGCGGCTCCAGGTGTGCGAGGTCTCAAGCGTCTCGACCATCGCCCCCATCCCCATCAGCGTGTCGCGCAGGTAGGGGCCTTGGTAGCGGCCTTGCGCCCACGCCTGCCCCGCTGACTCACCCAGGTAGGCGGCGCCGCCCCGGCGCAAGGCGCGGACGGTGAGGGCGCGACGGCGGGCGACCGACTCCTCGTCTCCCTCGAACCCGACGATCATCAGGGAACCGCCGCGGCGGCGGCGCACGCCGAGGTAGCCGTCGAAGAGGCGGCCGCTGAGCCCGCGCGGCCCGGAGAGCGCCAGCGACCCTTCGGTCTCCTCCTCGTCGGAGACGCGGATGATCTCCGGCAGTCCCGGCCCCTGCGCCAGCCCGCGGACGATCTCCGAGCCGGCGTCGAAGCTCTCGGCCATCCAGGCCTCGTAGCGCCGCACCGCGGGCGCAGGCCCCACCCGCACGGTGACGTCGGGGATGACGCCGAGGACACCCTCGGAGCCGATCACCAGCTCCCGCAGGGCCGGGCCGGCGGCGCTGTGGGGCGTCTCCAGCGTCTGCAGGTCGCCCCCCGGCGCGACCAAGCGGACCGAGCTGACGAGGGCGTCGAAGCGGCCGTAGCCGCTGGAGGCCTGGCCGGCGGAGCGGGTCGCCGCGAAGCCGCCGATCGTCGCGTACTCGAAGGACTGCGGGAAGTGGCCGAGCGTCAGGCCCTCGCGGCCGAGGGCCGCCTCCGCCTCGGGTCCGCGCAGGCCGGCGCCGAGGCGCGCAGTCAATGAGCGGCGATCGACGCTGACGTCTTGCAGTGCCCCCAGGTCGAGGCTGACGAGCCGGCAATGGGCGCCGCGCAACGGCTCGACCCCGCCGACGACGCTGGTGCCGCCGCCGAAGGGAACGATCGCGATGCCCTCCGCCGCGCAGACGTCGATGACGCGGCGCAGCGCCTCGGCGTCCATCGGCATCAACACTGCGTCCGGTGCGTTCTCCAGCGCTCCGTTGCGAAGCCGCGCCAGGTCGACGTAGCCGCTACCCGTGGCATGGCGCAGCCGGTCCTCGTCAGAGGTGAAGACGTTCGCCTCCCCCACCGCGTCAGTTAGCGCCTGAGGCAATGCCTCCGCGGGCGGTAGCGCGACCGCGTCGAGATCCCGCACAAGCGGCCAGGGCTCCAGATTCCCGATGCGCTCCCGCAGCACCCCGCGCGCCTCGTCATCAAGGGTCGGCTCAACCGCGGGGTCACCCCACCCCCACCACTTACTGTCCCGTCGCAGGGTCATGTCGACTTTGTAAGGCACAGCCGTACAAACTCGACACTCACCCCAGTGCCCTTTCGATCCCGTCGAGCGCGTTGTCGAGGACGTCGCCGCGGGCGCGGCGCATCAGCGGCGAGCCGAGCTTCGACATCCCTTTCAGCGACTGCTCCTCGGTCAGGCTGACCTCGGCGCCGCCGTCGCGCTCGCGCATCCGCACCTCCACCTGCAACCCGTTCAGGTGCCGCTCGAACGGCGTCCCCGTCAGCTCCTGCTCCCAGACGTACCGCTCCTTCTCGGCGCTGCTGACGCAGCGGAAGTCGGCCCGCACCCCGCGTCCCTCGGCCGTCTCCAGCACCTTGGTCCAGCGGGTTCGCCGCCCGCCGCTGCCCTCGACGTTCTCAACCCGGCTCACGCGCGGCCACCAGCGCGGCAGGTTATAAGGATCGGAAATGAGCTTCCAGACGTCGCCGAGCGGCGCCTCCAGCGTGCGCTTACGGGTGACGCGGGCCACGGATGCCGGCTATTCGCCGGCCAGGCGGCGCAGATCCCGGACCAGCAGCAGGTGCTTTAGGTGGCTGACGGTAGCCGCCAAGCTTTCGAGGCTTTCCAGCGCCTCCTTGCGCCGCTCCGGGTTGCGCGAGCGCAGCGACGGCCCGAGCAGCGCTTCCAGCAGGTTCGCCTCGCGGTCAGCCGAGGAGCGGAAGACGCGCAGGTTGCGGGCGCCGACGCCGACCCGGGAGAGCTCGTTCGCGGAGCGGACGATCTCGCGGTCGGTCTCGTCGTAGACGACTTTGCCTTCGCGTTTCTCCGGCTGCACGATCCCGAAGTTCTCGAGCTCGCGGATCAGCTCCTCGCGGGCACCGGTCTCCTCGACAACCTCGTCGACTGAGAGGTAGGCGCGCGAGGTGTCGACGAGGATCGCCCGTCGCACCGCCCCCCCGGCCGGTTTGCGGTCGCCGTCGCCAAGGACGACGTCGCCGCCCGCCGCGAGCTCCTGACGGATGACCCGCAGCGGCAGGAACTCGTCGCGCTGCAGGCGCAGGATCGTCCGCAGCCGTTCGACGTCGGCCTGGCTGTAGAGGCGGTAGCCCCCGGAGGTCCGCCGCGGGCTCAGCAGCTTCTGGTCCTCGAGGTAGCGGATCTTCGAGATCGAGACGTCGTCGAACTCGCCCTGGAGGATTTTGCAGACGGCGCCGATCGTCAGCGCCTTGCGCGGGCGGCTGGGGGCTTCGGCGGTGCGGCCGGGCTGTTCGGACACCGGGCTCATCAGCGCTCCAGGTAGGACAGCTTGTACTTTCCGACCTGGATCTCGTCGCCGTCGGCGAGCCGGTGGGACTCGATCCGGCGCCGGTTCACGTAGGTGCCGTTGAGGGAGCCGAGGTCGTCGATGTAGAGGCCGTCGCGACGCCGCACCAGCAGCGCGTGGTTGCGAGAGACGGTGACGTCGTCGAGGAAGACGCCGGCGTCGGGGCTGCGGCCGATGCTGACCCGCTCCTCGCTGACGCTGAAGCTCTCGCCGGCGCGGCCGCCGCCGGAGCGGATGACCAGCGCCGCGCCGCTCTCCTGGACTACGTCGTCGATGTCGACCGGGGTCATCTCACCGGTCTCGTCGACCCGGTAGGTCATCGTCGTCGGATCGTCGCCCGCCTCTTTCGGCCCACCGAGGTAGGCGCCGCACTTCTGGCAGTAGTTCGCCCCTTCAGGGTTCGCGAACCCGCACTCGGGACAGTGGACAGCCATGGCCGGTCCCGCTCAGGCGGCGGGCTCGTCCTCCGTCGGCGCCTGGGTCTCACCAGAAAGGATCCGCGTCAGCTGCTCGACGTCGGCGCCGGAGATCATCGACTCGCCCGCCTCCCGTTTCTGCCGCAGCCGGTTGACGAGCTCCGCGCGCAGGATGTCGATCTTCCCGTGCAGGACGCGGCGCTTGTAGGAGATCTCGTTCTCCTCTGCCGTCAAGTTGTCGATCATGTCCTTCAGCTCCTTGTCGCTGAGAGAACCGAGATCGGGAAAGGTCTCCTCCATCGTGCTCCTAACTCGAGGAGGCACTGCCTCCGTTTTGCGCGGATGACGATGATAGCTGCATCTTCAACCAAGGTTCAACCCTAGGTTGAAGGTTCGGGTCAAGCTGGGCGTCAGCTTGCGGCTTGGGTGTCGCGCACCGCGCGGATGCCGTGCTGGGCATAGAGGACGGTGGCGATGATCGCCATCACCAGGCCCCAGATCAAGAGGGCCGTCGCCACCCAGCCGGGGGCGAGCAGGGCGAGGAAGATCCCGCCCATGATCGGGAAGACCGAGATCCGGCCCGGCCAGTTGACCTCGATATCGACGCCGTGGCGGAGGCCGTACTGGGCGAGGAAGAGCATTGCCACCTCGCGCAGCGCCAGCAGCAACAGCGCCCAGTGCGGCAGCAGGTCGAAGCTCCAGCAGACGACGGCGCCGGCGAGGATCGTGAGACGGTCGACGAGCGGGTCGAGCAGCGCCCCCAAGCGGCTGTACTGGCCGGTGATGCGGGCGAGGATCCCGTCGAGATAATCGCCGGCGGCGATCGCCCAAAAGACCATCGCCGAGGCGAGCGAGGTGCCATCCTCGGTGTTGTAGGCGAGAACGAGGAAGAGCGGCAGCGCCGCCAGGCGCAGGTAGCCGACCGCGTTGGGGATCGTCCAGGGGTGGAACGGTTCCCCCTTGCGGGTGGAAGGCGGCGGCGCGGCGCTGCGGTCGAGGCCGAAGAGGCGGCGCACCCGGCCGCGGCCGAAGGGGTCGTGCTCAGTCATCGTCGTGCGCCGAGCCGGCCATCGGTTAGTACGCCTTCGCGAAGACCGCTTCGGTGACCGCGGGTTTGCCGGTGAGGACGCAGCGGCTGTCGGGCGCAAGGTTCTGGTCGAAGGGGATGCAGCGGACGGTGACCTTCATCTCGTCGAGCAGCTGCGCCGACTCGGGCGCTTCGCTCCAAGGCGCCCGCAGGAAACCGCCGGCGCTCGCGTCGCCGGGGTCGGTGTCGAAGAACTTGCGGAAACTCTCCGGGTCGCCGACCTCGAGCTCGGTCCGTGAGCTCAGCCGCTCCGCGGCAGCGTCGTGGTAGGTGCTCTGGATCTCGGCAAGCAGCGAGGGAATCGAGTCCGCGACCTGGGAGCGCTCCAGCGACTCGGGCCTTGCGTCGCCGGCATCCCGCCGCCGCAGCGCCACCACGCCCTCTTTGAGGTCTCGCGGCCCGAGTTCGAGGACCAGCGGGACCCCTTTTCGCGTCCACTCCCAGCGCTTGTCAGGCGGTTCGCGGTCGCGCAGGTCGGCGCTGACCCTCACCAGAGCGCCTTCAAAGGAGAGCTCGCCGATCTCGCGGGCGAGCTCCTCGGCGGCTTCCAGCACCGCCGGTCCCTCCTCCCCACGCGGGATCGGCACGATCACGACCTGTTGGGGGGCCACCGTCGGCGGCAGGCGCAGCCCGATGTCATCGCTGTGGCTCATGACCAGGGCGCCGAGAAGGCGGGTCGAGACGCCCCAGGAGGCGGTGTGGACGAGCCTGCGCTCCCCCTCGCTGTCGAGGAAGTTGATCTCGGCCGCCTCGGCAAAGCTCTGGCCGAGGTAGTGGGAGGTCCCGGCCTGCAGGGCCTTGCCATCCTGCATCATCGCCTCGATCGAGAGGGTCACCACTGCGCCCGGGAAGCGCTCTTCCTCGGGCTTCTCGCCGGTCAGCACCGGCATCGCCAGGAACGACTCGGCGAAGTCCCGGTAGACCTCGAGCATCTGCTCTGCGTTGGCCCGGGCTTCGGACTCGGTCGCGAAGGCGGTGTGTCCCTCCTGCCAGAGGAACTCGGTCGTCCGCAGCAGCACCCGCGGCCGCATCTCCCAGCGGACGACGTTCGCCCACTGGTTCACCATCAGCGGCAGGTCGCGGTAGGAGTTGATCCACTTCGCGAAGGAGCGGCCGATGATCGTCTCCGAGGTCGGCCGCACGATCAAAGGCTCCGCCAATTTGCCGCCGGGCCGCAGGTGGCCGGGGCTGTCGGGGTCCTCTTCCAGCCGGTGGTGCGTCACCACCGCCATCTCCTTGGCGAAGCCCTCGACGTGCTCGGCCTCGCTCTCGATGTAGCTGAGCGGGATGAAGAGCGGGAAGTAGGCGTTGCTGGCGCCGCTGCGCTTGATCTGGCGATCGAGCTCGGCCTGCATCAGCTCCCAGATCGCATATCCCCAGGGGCGGATCACCATCGACCCGCGCACGTGCGCGAGTTCAGCCACCTCGCCCTCCCGGACCACGGCCTGGAACCAGGCCGGAAAGTCCTCCTGCCTGGAGGGAGACACGCCTTTGTTCTTGGACTTGGAGGCCACGGGCGGAGGCCCGGGAAGCTAGTCGATCAGGCCCGCGTGAAGCGGCGGCCTGCGGTGGGAGATGCCTCCTCGTCGAGGAGGACCTTGTCGGACTCGCCGCGTTCGACGGCTTCCTTCTCCATCGCGGCGATCTTCTCGGGGGTGAGGTCGCCGGCGTTTTCGCGCTCGATGTTGGCGACCCACTCAGCGCCCTCGCGGGACTCGGCCTCGTCGAACTCGACCTGGCCATCGCGGTCGAGGGACTTGTCGATCTCTTCGAAGAGGGTGTCGACGAGCTTCTCCTGCGGGACCTTCCGCAGCGGCTTGCCGCCGGCGAAGATCAGGCCCTCGTTCTTCGCCCCGGCGATACCGAAGTCGGCGTGACTGGCCTCGCCGATGCCGTTGACGGCGCAGCCGAGGACGGCGACCTCGACCGGCTCGGCGTAGCTTTCGAGCCGCTTCTCGATTTCCGCCACGACCGAGTCCATGTCGAACTGGAGGCGACCGCAGGTCGGGCATGCGATCAAGACCGGGCCGCGCTCTCGCAGCTGCAGCGCCTTGAGGATCTCCCAAGCCACCTTGACCTCCTCCTCGGCATGGAAGGTCGAGAGGCTGATCCGGATCGTGTCGCCGATGCCATCCGCAAGCAGGGTGCCGAGACCGACGGCCGATTTCAGCGAGCCGCCCCATTTCGTCCCGGCCTCGGTGACGCCGAGGTGCAGCGGGTATGGGATCTTCTCCGAGAGCAGCCGGTTGGCGGCGATCGTGTACGGAACGTTGGTCGACTTGATCGAGACCTTGAAGTTTTCGAAGTCGAGACCCTCCATCAGCTCGACGAACTCGATTGCGGCGGCGACCAGCGCCTCGACCGGCGCCTCGCGCTCGAGCTCGTGCAGGTGTTTCGGCAGGGAGCCGGAGTTGACGCCGATCCGCATCGGCACCCCGGCGGCGTTGGCCTTCTCGGCGACCTCGGCGACTTTGTCGCGGCCGCCGATGTTGCCGGGGTTGAGGCGGATGCAGTGGGCACCGGCGTCGATCGCTTTCAGCGCCAGCGTGTGGTTGAAGTGAATGTCGGCGATCACCGGGATCGGCGATTCCTTGACGATCGTCTTCAGCGCCTCCGCGTCCCGCTCGCGTGGGACCGCACAGCGCACCAGGTCCGCCCCGGCGTCGGCGACCTTGCGGATCTGCTCCATCGTCGCCGCCAGATTCGCGGTCTCGGTCTTGGTCATCGTCTGCACCGCGACCGGAGCACCGCCGCCGATCGGCACGTTGCCGACGAAGATTTGCCGTTTGGAAGCCATATACAGAGCTTATTGAGGCCGGCCGCCGGGCTAGCGGACCTCGAACCCTTCGCCGGTGATCCTGCCGATGTCGTTCGATAGCCCGAGGAAGAAGAGCATCAGGACAAGCGCGATTCCCACCGCGGTCGCGCGCTCCATCACCCGTAGCGAGACCGGGCGGCCACGGAACTTCTCAACCAGCGACCAGAAGATGTGGCCTCCGTCCAGTGGCAGGATCGGCAGCAGGTTGACGAGGCCGAGCGAGAGGCTGACGAAGGCGAGCAGGAGCAGCGCCCGCTCGAGGCTCTCCTCCACCACCTGGTGGCCGACGTCGCTGATTCCGACCACCCCGGAGACCTGCTCGCGCTGTTCGGCTTCGAAGAGGTGCGTGAAGACGTGGACGGTGCCGGTCGCGACTTCCCAGATCGCATCCCCGGCTTCCGCGGCCGCGGCGCCGGCACTGATGTCGATGTTCCTTTCGCCATATTTGAACCCGATCACCGCTCGCTTGACTTCGTCGTCGTAGCGCGGCTTGATCGAAAAGGTCTCGAGGTTCCCGCTCCTCCGCACAACGATCTCCACCGGCTTGGTGGCGACGCAGCCGTCGGTTTGCTTCCCCGTGCACTTGTGCGAGGCGACGTCTTCGATGAACTTCACCAGCCGCTCTTCCTGACCGATCTCGGAGTAGCGGTTTCCGTCGACGGCGACGATCACGTCGCCGGGCTTCAGCACCGCGGCCGCAGGGGTTCCCTGGCTGATCTCCTCGACTTGCGGCGTTCTTTCCGCCTGGCCGAAGCCCCAGAAGACGCCGAAAAGGATCGCGAAGGCGAGGACGATGTTGACCGCCGGCCCCGCCGCCACAACGACGATCCGCTTCCAGATGTCCTGCCGGTAATAGGCGCGGTGGGCGACCTCCGGAGGCACGTCCTCCTCCGGGTTCATCCCCGTGATTTTCACGTAGCCGCCGATCGGGATCGCTTTCACCCCGTACTCGGTCTCGCCGCGTTTGATCGACCAGATCGTCGGCCCGAAGAAGAGGAAGAAGCGCTCGACCCGCATCCCCGTCGCCTTGGCCGCGAAGAAGTGCCCCGCCTCGTGGAGGACGATCAGCAGGCAAAAGCCGACGAAGACCCAGAACCAGCTCATGCCGGCATCAACCCCTTGATCTGGCCCTCGGAGCGCTCGCGCGCCTCGGCGTCGGCGGCGAAGAGGTCGTCGAAGTGGCCGACCGGCTGCGCCGGCATCTCCTCCAGCACCGCCTCGATCACCGCCGGAATCGCCGTGAACGGGATCTGCTCGGCGAGGAAGGCGGCGACGGCAACCTCGTCGGCGGCGTTGAGGACGCAAGGCGCGGTCCCCCCGGCGGCGCCGGCCTCGAGCGCCAGGCGCAGGCAGGCGAAGGTCTCGGGGTCGGGCTGCTCGAAGGTGACCGATCCCACCGCGGCGAGGTCCAGCTGCGGCACCTCGACGTCGGCCCGCTCGGGGTGGTTGAGAGCGTAGGAGATCGGCACCCGCATGTCGGGATAGCCGAGGTGCGCCAAGGTCGAGCCGTCGTTCAAGTGGATCAGCGAGTGGATCAGCGACTGCGGGTGGACGACGACGTCGATCCGCTCGTACGGCACGGCGAAGAGGTGGTGGGCCTCGATCACCTCGAAGCCCTTGTTCATCAGCGTCGCGCAGTCGATCGTGATCCGCCCGCCCATCTCCCAGTTGGGATGCGCGAGCGCGTCGGCGACGCTGACCCCGGAGAGGTCCTCGCGGCCGCGAAACGGGCCGCCGGAGGCGGTCAGGACCAATCGCTCGACGGTGCCCGGCGCCTCGCCGTGGATCAACTGGAAGAGGGCCGAGTGCTCGGAGTCGACCGGCAGCAGCCGCGCCCCGGTCGCCTCGGCCAGCGCCATCACCAGCTCGCCGCCGAGAACCAGGCTCTCCTTGTTGGCGAGGGCGACGTCGATCCCCTCGCTCAGGGCGACGATCGTCGAGCCGAGCCCGGCGGCACCGACGATCGCGTTCAAGACGAGGTCGGGCTCGGTGCTCACGATCAGCTCCCGCACCCCCTCCTCCCCGCTCAGCACCCTCCCGCTCCAGGAGCCACGGGCGCTCTCGGCCGCTGCCATGTCGGCCAGCGCAACCACAGGCACGCCGTGCTCTCGAGCCTGCTCCACCGTCTTCTCCCAGGCGCTGCCAGCCGCCAGGCCCACGGCCTGCAGCTCCTCAGAAGCGCCGATCACCTCCAGCGCCTGCGTTCCGATGGACCCGGTCGAGCCGAGCACGAGGACCTTCTTCATGCCAGACAGAGGATACGGAGAGGCGCGCCCCGACCGCGAGACCGCAAAATTGCATCCTCAGGATGCGTTTTTGCGGTCTCGGCGTTCAGTAGACCACGGCGACGGAAAGGTAATAGCCGACGACGATCGTGAAGAGGGCGGCGTCTAGGCGGTCGAGGATGCCGCCGTGGGGGCCGAAGAGGGTGCCGGTGTCCTTGGTGCCGAGGTCGCGCTTCAGCATCGACTCGAAGAGGTCTCCAATCGGGGCTACGGCGGCTACGGCGGCGCCGATGAGGAGGGCGTCCACGCCTGAGAGCCAGTCTTGGTACAGGCCGGCGAACCAGAAGCCCATGGTGCCGATCAGGAAGCCGCCGATGAGGCCCTCGATCGTCTTGTTCGGCGAGAGGTTGGGGGCGATCTTGTGGCTGCCGAACATGCGGCCGGTGGCATAAGCGGCGGTGTCGGCGACGAAGGTGCCGACGAGGACGTCGATCAGGAGGGCGGCGCCGTGGTCGGGGAGGTCGCGGAGGAACACGGCGTGGGCGAGCGGGACGCCGATCCAGAGCACCCCGAGCAGCGTCACCCCGAGCGAGACGGTGGCGCCCTCGCGGAGGCGCGCTCTGACGGCGAAGACGAAGAGCAACGGGAAGGTCGAGGCGATGACGTAGAGGACGTTGAATGAGGTGCCGAAGTGGGCGGCGACGGCGAGGCCGGCGACAGCGATGTAGGCGGGGATCGTCAGCGGCCGGTAGCGGCTCGCCATGTTCGTGTACTCGCCGATCGCGACGACGCCGATCGCGATCATCGCGGCGGCGAAGACGAGGCCGCCGGCGACCGTGATCGCGATCGCGAAGACGATCCAGGGCAGCGCCACGAGGATCCGCTTCGCGGTCTCGCCGCCACCGCCCCCACGCCGTCGACGTTTGGGCTCGCGGGGCGGGCGCTGGCGCGGAGGCGCCGGCTCCTCGTCGAAGAGCTCGTCGTCGTCGAAGAGGTCGATTTTCACGCTCGGCTCCCGAAGCGCCGCTGCCGCGTCTCGTACTCGCGCAGGCTGGCCTCCAGCGCCGCGCGATCAAAGTCAGGCCAGAGCTCGTCGCGGAATACGAGCTCAGAGTATGCGCACTGCCAGAGCAGGTAGTTGGAGAGCCGCTGCTCGCCGCTGGTCCTGATCAAGAGGTCCGGGTCGTGCATCTCCGGCGCGTAGAGCAGGCGCTGGAACTCCTCCTCGGAGTCGCCGTCGAACCGCCGCGCGGCGTCGAGGATCTCCGACCGCCCGCCGTAGTTGAAGGCGACGAAGAGGACGATGCGGTCGTTCTCGGCGGTCTCGGCTTCTGACCATTCCATCCGCTCGACCAGAGCCGGGTCGAGACCCTCGCGGCGGCCGATGTAACGCATCCGCACGCCTTCGGATTTCAGCTCCGGCGTTTCGGAGCCGATCCGTTCCCCCATCATCCGCAGGAGGCCGCGGACCTCCTCCTCGGGGCGGCTCCAGTTCTCGGTCGAGAACGAGTAGACGGTCAGCTCCTCGATCCCCAGCTCGGCGGCATCGCGCAGCCGCGCCTTCAAGGTGTCGGCCCCGGCCCGGTGCCCCTCGACCGTCGCCAGCCCCCGCTGGCTCGCCCAGCGGCCGTTGCCGTCGGTGATGATCGCTACGTACTTGGCTGCGGTCATCAGTGCGCTTGTGAGACCGCGCCGGTTTGCAGCGGTCTCACACTTCGAGGATCTCTTCTTCCTTGCCTTTGAGCAGGGAGTCGATCTCGGCGATTGCCTCGTCGGTCTGTTTCTGCAGCGACGTCTCAGCCCGGCGCTCGTCGTCCTCGCCGGCTTCGCCTTCCTTTTTCAACTCGCGCAGGTCGCTCATGATGTCGCGGCGGACGTTGCGGATCGCGACCCGGCCTTCCTCGGCGACGCCGTGGACGACTTTGACCATCTCCCGCCGCCGCTCCTCGGTCATCTCCGGGATCTGGAGGCGGATTACGTTGCCGTCGTTGCTGGGAGTGAGGCCGACGTCGGACTCCTGGATCGACTTCTCGATCGCCCCCAGCGCGCTCTTGTCGAATGGGGTCACGGTCAGCAGGCGGGCGTCGGAGGCGGCGACGTTGGCCAGCTGCTTCAGCGCCGTCGGGGTGCCGTAATAGTCGACCATGATCCGGTCGAGCAGGTGCGGCGAGGCGCGGCCGGTCCGCACGGTGGCGAGCTCGCCACGGCTGGATTCGACCGATTTGGCCATCCGGTCTTTCGCGTCCACGAGCAGTTCGTCGATCAGCTCCACTGGGGTCCCGTCCTCGTCAGTTGGCGGGAGCGCTCGACACCAGCGTCCCCACTTTTTCGCCGCAAACGATCCTATCTATGTTCTGCTCGTCGCCCATGTTGAAGACGTAGATCGGCAGGTCGTTGTCCATGCAGAGCGAGAGCGCGGTTGAGTCCATCACCTTGAGGCCGCGCTCGATCGCCTCCCTGTGGGTGATCGCGGGGAGGAACTTCGCCTCGGGGTTGGTCGCGGGATCGGAGTCGAAGACCCCCTCCACCCCGTTCTTCGCCATCAAGATCGCCTCGGCGTGGATCTCCAGCGCCCGCAGCGCCGCCGCCGTGTCGGTGGTGAAGAACGGGTTGCCGGTGCCGGCGGCGAAGATGACGACGCGGTCCTTCTCCAGGTGGCGCATCGCGCGACGGCGGATGTAGGGCTCGGCGACCTCCTGCACTTCGATCGCCGACATCACCCGCGTGTTTTGCTCGAGCCGCTCGAGGGCGTCCTGCAGGGTGAGCGCATTCAAGACCGTCGCCAGCATCCCCATGTAGTCGCCGGTCGCCCGGTCCATGCCGCCGGCGGCGCCGTCGAGGCCGCGGTAGATGTTGCCGGCGCCGACCACGATCGCGACCTCGACGCCGCGGTCACGGACCGCCGCAACCTGGCGGGCGATCCGATCGACCTCAGCGGCATCGGTGCCGAAGTCCTGGCTGCCCATCAGGGCCTCGCCGGAGAGCTTCAGCAGGATGCGCCCGAAGCGCGGCTCGGCGGAGTCAGTCACTGCGGATGACTCTATTCGCCGACGCGGAAATAGGCGAGGCGGGCGACGCGGATGTTCTCGCCCGTTTTCGCCGCCAGCTCCTGGCGCAGCTCCTCGATCGTTTTCGAGTCGTGCTTCTCGGTGTTGACATGGGTCTGGTCGAGCAGCGCCACTTCTCCGGCCCACTTGTCGAGCTGGCCCTGGACGATTTTCTCGACCACGTTGTCGGGCTTGCCTTCTTCCTTCGCCTTCTCTTCGAAGACCCGTTTTTCGGCCTCGCGGTCCTCCTCGGGGATTTCCTCGGTGGAGACGAACTGGGGAGCGGTCGCGGCGGCGTGCAGCGCCACCTGGTAGGCGAAGACTTTGAACTCCTCGTTGCGGGCGACGAAGTCGGTCTCGCACTGGACTTCGACCATCGCCCCGACCTTGTCGTTGGCGTGGATGTAAGAGGCGATCACGCCCTCGCTGGTGCCACGGCCTTCGCGCTTGGCGGCGGAGGCCTGGCCCTTCACCCGCAGCAGCTCGACCGCGCGGTCGACGTCGCCGTCGGCCTCGACGAGCGCGGATTTCGCGTCCATCATCGCCGCCCCGGTGCGGTCCCGGAGCGCCTTCACGTCAGCAGCAGTGATGCTCATTTGGAGCCCTCCTCGCTCTCAGCTTTCTCACCCTCGGTGCTCGCAGCGGCCTCCGCGCTCTCGGCGGGCGGCGCCGGAGGCTGCTCCTCGGACGGCTGGGCATCTCCAGCGGCGGGCTGCTCCCCCGCCACGGTCGGAGCTGGTTTCTCCGCGGTCGGAGCCTCAGCCTTATCCGCCTCTGGCGCGGGTGGCGACGATGCGGGACCCCCGCCTTTTTGCGGGGGGGCCGTATCGGAGACAGGACCCGCGCCCCCAGCGCCCGGTCCCTGGGCCGTCTGTCCCTGAGCCTGCTGCTGTCGCGGCGGCTGCCCCTGAACCTGCTGCGCTTTCTGCTGCGCCGCCGCAGTCGCCTGCGCGGCTTTCTGAGCGTCCTCGGCTGCTTTTTTCGCTTCCTCGGCTTCGACGCGGGCTTTCTCTTCTTCCTCGCGCTTCTTCCGCTCTTCCTCGTCTTTTTTCCGCCGCTCCATCTCTTCGGCGATCCTTTTCTCCTCCTGCACGCGCCAGGCGGAGGAGCCGTCCTCGATCGCTTTGCCGATCGTGCCGATCACCAGCTCGCAGGAGCGGATCGCGTCGTCGTTGCCCGGGATCACGTAATCCACCGGGGTCGGGTCGCAGTTGGTGTCGACGAGACCGATGATCGGGATCCGCAGGCGCGCCGCCTCGTTGACCGCGATCTCCTCGGTTTTGAGGTCGGCGACGAAGACGGCGTCGGGCAGGCGGTCCATGTCGCGGACGCCGCCGAGGTTGAACTCCAGCTTCGCGAGTTCGGCCTCCATGCCCATCCGCTCCTTGGTCGGGAGGAGGTCGAGTTTGCCCTCCTCTTTCCAGCCGTTGAGCTCGTGCAGGCGGGAGATCCGGCCCGACATCGTGTTGAAGTTGGTCAGGAGGCCGCCCAGCCAGCGCTTGTTGACGTAGGGCATGCGGCATTTGTCGGCCCATTCCTGGACCGTGTCGCGGGCCTGCTTCTTGGTCCCGACGAAGAGGACGGTGCCGCCGCCGCTCGCGAGCTCGCCGACGAAGCGGCGCGCGTCCTCGAGCAGGGCCTCGGTCTGCAGCAGGTCGATGATGTGGATCCCGTCGAGCTCGCCGAAGATGAAACGGCGCATGTTCGGGTTCCAGCGGCGCGTCTGATGGCCGAAGTGGACTCCGGCCTCGAGCAGATCCCTCAGATCCGCCTGGGGCGATGCGGTACCAGCCTCCATTGGTGTTCTCCTTACGTGGTTTGGCGAAGCGCCCCGCCCCGCTTGCCGGGACCTGGTGGTGGCCAGGCAGGATCCGGTTCCGCGTCGGACGGGGGTTGGTTTGGACCGCCGATTGTAGAGCGGTGCGCCTATTCGGCGTGGGCCGCCTCCAGCGCCCGCTCGAGATCCTCCGGCAGCGGCGAGGTGAAGCTGAGCGGCTCGCCGGTCTGGGGGTGCTGGAAGGAGAGCCGGTGGGCGTGGAGGAACTGGCGCTCGAGGCCGTAGCGGACGACGCCGCCGTAGGTGGGATCTCCCGTCAGGGGATGGCCGATCGCTGCGAAGTGGGCGCGAATCTGATGCGTGCGCCCCGTCTCCAGCCGCGCCTCCAGGTACGTCTCGCGCGGCAGCAGCTCGAGCGCGGTGAAGTGGGTGCGGGCCTGGCGGGAGGCAGCGCCGGATACCGCCATCCGGTGCCGCTGGCGGGCAGCGCGGCCGATCGGGGCATCGATCGTGCCGGTGCGGGAGGCGAGCCGGCCGCCGGCTAGCGCCAGGTAGACGCGTTCCACCTCGCGCTCGCGAACCTGCTCCTGCAGCGCCGCGTGGGCCTCGTCGTCGCGGGCGACGACGAGGAGGCCGCTGGTGCCCTTGTCGAGCCGGTGGACGATCCCCGGCCGCTCCGGTTCGCTGCCCCCACCGAGGATCTCCGCCAGCTCGCCGACCAGCGTCGGCCCTTGGTGAGAGGGAGCGGGATGGACGACGAGGCCGGCCGGCTTGTCGACCACGGCGAGGAACTCGTCGAGGTGGACGATCTGCAGCGCCGGCTCAGCCATCGCCGCCCGCGGGCTCGGCGTCGCGGAGGTAGATCAGGACCATCAGCACGACTCCCGCGGTAATCGCGATGTCGGCGAGGTTGAAGGCCGGCCAGGAGCCGATGTGGATGTAGTCGGTCACCTCGCCCGCCGCGAGCCGGTCGACCAGGTTGCCGAGAGCGCCGCCGGCCAACAACCCGACCGCGACCCACATCCCTGGCTTCCCGGGGTCGCGGCTGAAGACGAAGGCGATCAGCGCCAGGGCAGCCACGGTGACGAGGACGAGCCCGAGGCCGGCGCCACCGGCGAGGCCGAAGGCGACTCCCTTGTTGTGGGTGAGAGTGAGACTCAGCGGCCCCAGCACGTCGACTTCCTCGCCCAGGGTGAGGCTGGACTCGATCCGTGCCTTGACCGCCTGGTCGGCGGCGACCACGACGGCGCAGAGGATGCCCGCCAGGGCCCAGGCGCGAGCGGCGGCGCTCACCCGCGGACGAGGCCGACGATCAGGGCTTGGGCGACGAAGAGGACGATCAGGGCGACCATCGGGCTGAGGTCGAGCGCAACGCCGCCGGCGCCGACCGGGCGCAGGAAGCGACGGAAGAAGTTGAGGTACGGATCGGTGACCTCGTTGGCGAAATCGAGGACCGCCCGCAGGTAGGGGTTGTAGGGCATCCGCGGGACGAAGGAAGCGACGATCCGGATGAAGATGAGGATCGTGTAGACGACGAAGAGGGCGCTGACATAGTCGGCGAAGTCGCCGCGGTTGAGCGCCAGCGGGATCACCCCTTCATCCTCGCCAACGAGGCGTCCACTGCGGCCTCGAAGGCGGCTCGTGCCCCTTCGCGGTCCAGCGCCTCGAGCCCCGCCTCGGTGCTGCCGCCCGGCGAGGCGACCGCCTTCTGCACCGCGGCGGGATCGTGCTCGCGCAGCAGAGCGGCGGTGCCCGCGGCGGTCTCGGCAACCAGGTCACGGGCGAGCGTCGGGTCGAGGCCGGCATCGGCACCGGCATCGGCAAGGGCTTCGGCGACGAGGGCGAAGTACGCGGGCGAGCAGCCCATCACCGCCGTCGCCTGGTCAAAGGCGTCCTCCGGAATCTCGACAACCCAGCCGAGGCGGGCGAGCTTGCCTCGGGCTTCCTCGCCGAGAGAGCCGGCGACGCACATAACCCCCTGCCTGACCTCGACGCCGACGTTCGGCATCACCCGGAGCACGTGCTCGGCAGAAGGAAGCGCCGCACGCAGGCGCTCCAGCGTCACCACCGCCAGGACCGAGACCACTTCTCTCGCCTCGCTCAGCGCCGGCGCCACCTCCTCCAGCTTGTTCGGCTTCACCGCCAGCACGACCAAGTCGGC
Organism: Solirubrobacterales bacterium; assembly: GCA_035266025.1. Taxonomy (GTDB): domain Bacteria; phylum Actinomycetota; class Thermoleophilia; order Solirubrobacterales; family 70-9; genus VAYN01. The sequence continues at coordinate 12,514 of DATFOB010000058.1, read as the reverse complement.
CCGCTCGGCGAGTTCCTCGTTGGAGGCCACCTCTCCCCCCAGCTCCTCCGCGAGCGCTTGCGCCCGCCCGGAGCCGCTGTCGGAGAAGAGCATCTGCTCGAACTCCCCGGCCCAGCCACGGGCAATAGCCGCGGCCATGCTGCCGGACCCGACGAAACCGACGTTCATGGCGCCAGACTACCCAGCGCCGACGCTCAGGACTGGTTGAAGAAGCCCTTGTCGATGAGCCTGGCCTTTTCCTCGGCGGAGACGTCGACGTTGCGCGGCGTCAACAGGAACATCTTCTCGGCGATTCGCTGCATGCCGCCGTCAAGGGCGTAGGTGAGCCCAGAGCAGAAGTCGATCATCCGCTTCGAGAGCTCGTGGTCGGCGGTCTGCAGGTTGAGGATCACCGGCACCGAGCGTTTGAACTGGTCGGCGACCTGCTGGGCGTCGTTGAAGTTACGGGGGATGACGAGGTGGACCTGGAGGTCGCCGCCGTCGCCGCCGTTGTCGACCGGGCGCAGGGTCCGGGTGCGGCCGGCGGCGATCGGCTCGTCGTCGGCGAAGATGTCGTCGATCTCGTCGCGGCGCGGGCGGCGCGAGGTCGGCAGGCGGCGCACCGAGCTGCTGCCTTCGCCGCGTTCGCGGCGGCCTTCGAAGACTTCCTCGGTCCCCGTCTCGGGATCGAAGTCTTCCTCGTATTCGGGGCCGTAGTCGTGGTCCTCGGCGAGGCCGAAGTAGACGAGCGCGCGGTGCCAAGTGTCTTTTAGAGCCATATCTGCAGCGTGATTCGGCCTTTGGGGGCCGACTCCTCTACGGATTATTCCTTGTTATTGACCCGGGTGGCGCGAAATCACACGAAGAGGGCCTGTCCGAGCCGGACGATCGTCGCCCCCTCCTCGATCGCCACGCGCCAATCCTGCGAGGTGCCCATCGAAAGCCGGCTCAGCCCGTGGGCGCCCGCGAGGCGGGCGAGGCGGGCGAAATACGGCCGCGAATGCTCCGGATCGGGGCTGAACGGCGGCATCGTCATCAGCCCGGCCACCCTGACAGGGGCGCGCTCGATGAACGCGGGCAGCTCCTCGGGCTCGACGCCGCCCTTGCCCTCCTCGCCGGAGACGTTGACCTCAATGAGGACCTCGGTCGCGGGGTCGGCGTGCTTCTCGAGCTGCGCCAGGACCGAGTCGGTCGCGACCGAGTGAATCAGGCGGCACAGCGGCAGGACCTGCTTCACCTTCCGGCTCTGCAGGTTGCCGATGAAGTCCCACTCGAAGGCGTCGCCCCAGCGCTCGTGCTTCGCGGCGAGGTCCTGCTGGCGGTTCTCGCCGACCAGCCTCACCCCCGCCTCGGCCAGCTTGCCCATCTCCTCCAGCGGCACGTACTTGGTGGCGACGAGGATCTCGGCGCGATCGCCGGCGATCGCCCTCGCCTCCTCGAGGTTCTCGGCCAGCTTGGCCGTGTCGATGTCGTGGATCAGCTCCGCCATCTAGCCCTCGATCCAGGCGATCCCCGCCTGGCGGCCGGTACGGCCGCTGTCGCGGCGGTGGGAGAAGAAGAGCTCCTCCTCGCAGCTGGTGCAGAGGCCTGCCGACTCGACCTCCTCCACCCCGGCCCGTGCGAGCAACTGCCGCGCCACCTCCGGCAGGTCGAGCATGCGACCGGCGGCAACCGAGTCGCCCAACCCCGAGAACGCGCCAAGGACCTCCTCCCCGACCTCGTAGCAACAAGGACCGATCCCGGGCCCGATTGCCGCCGAGGTAGCTCCCACCGCCTCGGCGCCAGCGCCGAGGATGCCCGCGGCGAGCCCACGCCATCCCGCATGCACCATCGCCATCCCGCTAGGGCCAGAGAGCGCTACCGGAAGGCAATCCGCAACAAAGACCAGCGGCGCCAGGCCAGAACTGCGCACGACATGCCCATCCGCCTCCGGAACGCCGTTCCGTGGTTCCTTGGTCGTGCCTGAGCCGACTAAGGAACCACGGAACCCGGTGGGGTGCTCGATCAGGTCCGTCCCGTGGACCTGCCGGGCGAAGACGACTTGGTCCGGGGTGAAGCCGAGGGCAGAAGCGAGGCGGTGGCGGTTCTCCTTTACGGCGTCCTCGTCGTCCTCGGTCAGTAGCCCGAGGTCGAGGCTGTCGAAGGGCGGCTCGCTGATGCCGCCGAGGCGGGTCGAGAAGGCAGCCCCTCCGCCGTTCAGCTCGGCCTGTAGCCAGCGGACGCCGTCGCGCTCACGCCACTCCACGCGCCGCCTCCAATGCCGCCGCCAGCTCCTGGTCGCGGCCCCATACCTCGCCTTCGAGCCGACCTCGGCGCGCCGCCCGTAAGCCGCGACCGACCGCCGGGCCCTCGGGGACCCCGGCCGCGACCAGGTCGTTGCCGTCGATCTCCAGCGTCACGTTTCTCCATGCGGTCAGGTAGTGCTCGATCCAGTCGGCCCCCATCGCCCGCGCCAGGGCCAGCTCCACCGGGTCCCGTTGCTCGGCAAGCTCGACTCCCTCGCCGGGGTTGGGCGGCCACATCGAAGCCAGCAGCTCCTCGCCGCCGGGGGGGCCGAGCGCCGCCGAGATCAGCGCCTCCTCGCGCGGCGCGAACTGCGCCCAGTGCTCGCGGTCGAACAGGTCGCCGACCGATCGCATCAGCTCCAGCCCGCCGTCGCGCAGTTCGATCAGGCCCCAGTCGGCGAGGAGCTCGTAACCGCGACAGGCGGTCGCTTCCCCCGCCAGCCGCTCCAGCTCCGAGCGTCGGCGGTCAGACGAGACGGTGGTGAGGTCGGCCCTGCGGAGCAGCTCCTCGGTCTCCGGATCGAGCCGGAAGTCGAGGCGGGCGGCGTAGCGGGCGGCGCGGATCGCCCGCGTCGGGTCGTCCTCGAAGGAGCGCGGGTGCAGGACGCGCAGGATCCCCTCCTCGAGGTCACCCTCCCCTCCATGCGGGTCGACGAGGCGCGGCTCCCCGTCGATCGGGATCGCCATCGCGTTGATCGTGAAGTCGCGGCGGCCGAGGTCGGCTTCGATGTCATCGGCGGGAGCGACCACCGGCAGCGCCCCCGGCGCCGGGTAGCTCTCGCTCCGCGCGGTCGCGATATCGATCTCGTGTCCCTCCACCTCGACCTTGACCGTGCCGAAGCGCTCATGCTCGACCGCAGCGCCCCCGAGTCGCTCGGCGAGCGCCGCGGCGTCTCCGACGGCGACGAGGTCGACGTCGGCGCGCGGGCGGCCCAGCAGCAGGTCGCGGACTGCGCCGCCGACCAGGTAGACGGGCTCCTCGGCCTGCTTCCGCACGGCCTCCAGCTCCGGGTGGGCGTCGCGCAACGCCTCGGCGGGGTCAGCCATCGATCAGAGCCGCACGGGGATGCCGTCGGCGGCGAGCCGCTCCTTCGCCTCGCGCACGCGGTAGTGGCCGTAGTGGAAGATCGAGGCGCAGAGGACGGCGTCGGCCCCGCCCTCGGAAATCGCCTCGCTGAGGTGCGAGAGCTCACCGGCGCCGCCGGAGGCGATCACCGGCACGCTCACCGCCTCGGCAACCGCATGCGTGAGCTCAAGGTCGTAGCCGTCGTTGGTGCCGTCGCGATCCATGCTCGTCAGCAAGACCTCCCCCGCCCCGCGCTCGACCGCCTCGCGCGCCCAGGCGACCGCCTCGCGCCCGTCGACCCGCTTGCGCCCGCCGTTGACGTAGACGCCCCAGCTGCCGTCCTCCTCGCGCTTGGCGTCGATCGCGATCACCACGCATTGGGCGCCGAAGTGGTCGCCGAGCTCGCTCAGCAGCTCCGGCCGGGCGAGCGCGGCCGAGTTGACCGAGACCTTGTCGGCGCCGGCGTCCAGCACCGCCTGAGCGTCCTGCACCGAGCGGATGCCACCGCCGATCGTGAACGGGATGAAGACGTTGTCAGCGGTCCGTCGCGCCAGCTCAACGATCGTCTCCCGCTGCTCGTGAGAGGCGGTGATGTCGAGGAACACCAGCTCGTCCGCGCCCTCAGCGTCATACCGCTCCGCCAGCTCAACCGGATCCCCGGCGTCGCGCAACCCAACGAAGTTCGTGCCCTTGACGACACGACCCGCGTTGACGTCGAGACAGGGAATCACTCGCTTTAGAACGGCCATGGGAGAAGCGTAGAGGTAGGGAAGGTCCTGTGCCCCTCTCTCAAAGACCGTCGCGCAGCTGAGCGGATTGGCGGGCTCAAACGTGACTTCTTGAGCCTTTGCGAGAGGGGCACAGGACCTTCCTTCAACACGTGTTTGGGGACGTGTGGATGGAGGGACCGGACACCCTCCCACAAAGGCTCAAGAAGTCACGCGGGCGCCCATAAGTCCATCCCAGCTGCGCGACGGTCTTTGGGGGAGGGTGTCCGGTCCCTCCCTACCGCAAAGCTTCAAGCCCTTCAGCCACGCTGAACTTCTTCTCGTAGAGAGCCTTGCCGACGATCGCACCCTCGATGTTGGGAGCGCTCTCCTGGGCTAGTTGTTCGAGATGGGATAGCTGACCGACGCCGCCTGATGCGATCACCTGGGCTGAAGTAGCGGCGGCGATTTTGTTGAGCTCGCCCATCGCCGGGCCCTCCATAGTCCCGTCGACCTCGATCGCGGTGCAGAGGAAGCGCTGGACGCCGCGGGCGCTGAGCTCTGCGACCGCAGTCGGCGCCTCGGCGTCGCTGGTCTCGGTCCAGCCGGACAGGGAGACCTTGCCGCCGCGGGTGTCGACCGAGACGACGACGCGGTCGCAGTAATCCGCGATCGCCGCCTCGAGGAGTTGGGGGTCGCGCAGGGCGGCGGTGCCGATCACGACCCGCTCGGCGCCGGCTTCGAAGACCGCCGCGATCGAGCCGGGCTCTCGGAGGCCGCCGCCGACCTGGATCGGGCAGTCGACCGCGGCCGCGATCCGGCGCACCGCCTCGAGGTTTTGCGGCTCCCCGGCCTTGGCGCCGTCGAGGTCGACGACGTGGAGGAACTCGGCCCCTTCCTCGCACCAGCGCTTGGCGGCGTCGACCGGGTCGGCGTCGTAGGTCGTCTCCCGCTCGTAGTCGCCCTGCAGGAGGCGGACCGCCTGGCCGCCGCGGATGTCGATCGCGGGATAGAGGATCACGCCGGGCCGATCAGCCGGCGACGGGCGCGGAGACGCAGATGCCGGCGAAGTTGGAGAGCAGACGCAGCCCCGCGGAGCTGGACTTCTCGGGGTGGAACTGGACACCGAAGACGTTGTCGCGCTGCGCCGCGCAGGCGAACCGACTGCCGTACTCGGCGCTGCCCAAGAGGTCCTCGGCGCTCGGCCGCGGCGCGAAGGAGTGGACGAAGTAGAACGGGGTGCCGGAGGGAATCCCCTCGGTCAGCCGGGACTCCCGCCCCCACTCGACCGGCGCCCAGCCGATGTGCGGGACCTTGAGCCCCTCGGCCTCGAGCGCCTCGACCGGGCCGCCCAGCAGGCCGAGGCCGTCGGAGCCGCCGAACTCGGTCGTCGACTCGAACAGCAGCTGCAGCCCGAGGCAGATGCCGAGGATCGGCACGCCCGCCTCGCGGCGCTCGGCGATCAGCTCGGCGAGGCCGAGCTCGCGAATCCGCTCCATCGCCCGCGGCATCGCGCCGACACCGGGGAGGATGACCCCGTCGGCCGCCTGCACCTCGTCCGGGTCGCCGCTGATCTTCGCCGTCACACCGACGTGCTCGAGCGCCTTCTCGGCCGAGCGCAGGTTGCCCATCCCGTAATCGAGGATCGCGATCCGGGCGCTCATTCGCTCAGCGTCCCCTTGGTTGACGGGACGCCGCTCTCCTCGGGGTCGATCGAGACGGCGACGCGCAGGGCGCGGGCGAACGCCTTGAACGAGGCCTCGATCATGTGGTGGGCGTTAGTGCCGGAGCGGACCCAGATGTGGAGGGTGAGCTTGGAGCTGTTGGCGACGGCGCGGAAGAACTCCTCGGCGAGCTCGCTGTCGAAGCCGGCGATCGAGACGACCGGCAGGTCGGCGGCAAAGTCGCAGTAGGGGCGTCCGGAGATGTCGATCGCGCACTCGGCCAGGGACTCGTCCATCGGCACCAGGGCCGAGCCGTAGCGGCGGATCCCGGCACGGTCGCCGAGCGCCTCATCGAGCGCCTGTCCGAAGACGATGCCGACGTCCTCGACGGTGTGGTGAGCACCGGTCTCAAGATCGCCCTCGGCCTCCACCTTCAGCCCGAGGCGACCGTGCCGGGCCAGGAGGTCCAGCATGTGGTCGAGAAAGCCGACGCCGGTCTCCGCGCTCGCCTCCCCACCGTCGAGGTCGAGGGAGAGCCGGATCTGCGTCTCCGCCGTCTGTCGCTGCTTCTCTGAGGTTCTGCTCATCGCCTAATCATCGCTGACTCGCCGTGGACCGGGAAGCCCTCGGCGGTTGCAAGCGCGTTCACGTGCGGGGCCAGCGCCCCCGCGGCGCCGTCGATCTCGACGTTGGAGATGCGGCGGCGGAAGGAACCGGGACCGAGCGGACCGGCGTATCGCCCCGCCCCGCCGGTCGGCAGCACGTGGTTGGAGCCCGCGAGGTAATCGCCGAAGGCGGTCGCTCCGTGACGACCGACGAAGACGCAACCGGCGGTGACGGCGCGATCAGAGAGGAGGGCAGCGTCGGTCTCCAGCAGCTCCAGGTGCTCGGGCGCGTAGGCGTTCGCGAGCGCGAGCGCCGCCTCCGTCTCGGGGACCTGGACCAGCGCCAGAGCGGCGTCGCTGACGCTCGGGCGTGCGGCGGCGGCCGCTTCAGTAGCCGCGGCGATCGCGTCGAGCACCTGCTCCTCGACCGCCACCGCGACCAAGGGGCTCTCCGGCCCGTGCTCGGCCTGCGCGCAGAGGTCGAGCGCGGCCCAGTCGGGATCGGTGTCGTGGCCGGCGATCAACATCAGCTCCGAGGGACCGGCGAGGGAGTCGATCCCGACCTGGCCGTAGACGGCGCGCTTGGCTTCCCGAACCCAGGCATTGCCGGGGCCGGCGATGACGTCCACCGGTGCGACCGTCTCGGTCCCGTAGGCGAGGGCGAAGATCGCCTGCGCCCCCCCCATCGCGTAGATCTCCTCGACCCCGCAGAGCGCCGCGGCGGCGAGGACGAGCGGGTGGACGCGGCCGTCTGGTCCGGGCGGCGAGGCGACCGCGACCCGCTTGACGCCGGCGACCTGCGCCGGAATCGCGCACATCAGCACCGAAGAGGGATACGCGGCGCGCCCGCCGGGGGCGTAGACGCCGGCGGCGCCGACCGGGACTTCGCGCAGGCGGACACTCTGACCGGCGGGCAGCTCGACCGTCCGCTCCTCGCCGATCTGCGGCTCGGCGACCGCGCGGATGTTGGCGGCAGCGGCCTCCATCGCCTCGCGCAACTCGGGCTCGAGCACGGCTAGCGCCGCGGCGGCATCGTCGGGGTCGACTCGCAGCGATTCGAGCCCGGCGCCGGGAGAGTCGAAGCGGTCGGTCAGCTCCAGAACCGCCTCATCCCCCCGCGTCAGCACCTCGTCGAGGATCTCCTCCACGTCGACCGGAGGCGTCAGCTCGCTCGCCCACCCACGCAGCGCCGAGGCGGTATCGACCGGGCCTTCCCACTCGAAGCGCCGCGCCCTCACCCGCTACTCGCCTCGCGCAGCTTCGCGGTCAGCTCATCGATCTCCGCCGCCCGCAGTTTGTGGGCGACCCGGTTGGCGACGAAGCGAGCAGTGCACTCGAGGATCTCCTCGCGCACCTCGAGTTCGTTCTCTTCCATGGTCCTGCCGGTGGCGACGAGGTCGACGATGCCGTCGGCCAGTCCGACAAGCGGCGCCAGCTCAACCGAGCCCTTGACCTCGACCAGCTCGACCTGGCGACCCGTTGACTCGAAGTAGTCCTCGGCGATTCGCGAGTACTTGGTCGCGATCCGCATCATCCCCAACCGCCGCTGGGCTTCGCCGAGGCGATCGTTGCCCGTCCGCGCCGCCAGAACCATCCGGCAGCGGCCGAAACCGAGGTCGAGCAGCTCGTAGACGACCCGGTCGGCCTGCTCCAGGAGGACGTCCTTGCCGGTGATGCCGACGTCGGCGGCTCCGGACTCGACATAGGTCGGCACGTCGGATGGGCGCATCGTCACCAGGACCATCCCCGAGGCCTCGAAGATCAGCGAACGAGAGTCTCCGCGCAGCTCCGAGGTATCGACGCCGGCGGCGTCGAGGAGGTCGAGCGTTTCGCCGAAGAGGGCGCCGCGGGGCACCGCCAGTTTCAGCGGCCCGTCAGCCACGGCGTGCCTCCTCGAGCTGAGCAGTGTGGACGCGGTCCAGGTAGAGGGCAAAGCCGGCGGCGGAGAGATCCAGCCCGAACTGCGCCATCAGGCCGTCGTAGCGGCCGCCGCCGCCGAGCACCCGTCCGAGGGCGGGGTCGTAGACCTCGAGGATCGCGCCGCTGTAGTAGCCGAGCTCCCGCAGCAGGCCGAGGTCGATCTGCACCCGATCGGCGGCACCGCGCCGCTGCAGCTCCTCATAGGTCTCGCTGAGTCGGTCCGTTGCCCGCTCGAGGGCCGCTCCCCCGATGCCGTGCGCCTGCTCCAGCACCTCGCTGCCGCCGCGTAGCTGGGTCAACCGCACGCAAGTCTGTGCCTGCTCGGGCCCGATGCCGGCGTCGAGGAGCTTCTGCTCGAGGCCCACCAGGTCGTGTGTGGCCAAGCTGACGAGGATCGAATCGCGCGCCTCGCCGTCGATGCCAAGCTCCTCGAGCAGCTGCCGGTAGAGGTCGGCGTCGCCGAGGCCGATCACCGCCCGCCCGAGGCCGGCGGCGTCGAGCGCCGCCTCGAGGACCTCGACCACCTCGACCGTCCCCTCGCCGGGGGCTGCGCCGATCAGCTCGACGCCGGCCTGGACGAACTCGCGCATCTGACCGCTCTGCGGGCGTACGGCGCGAAAGCCGCCGGCGAGATAGCTAAACCGGAACGGCGGCTCTCCCGCCGCGAAACGCGATGCCACCAGCCGCGCGATCGGCACGGTCATGTCGGAGCGCAGGGCCAGCAGCTCGCCGCTCTCGTCGAAGAACCGGTAGGAGCTGCGGGCGGGGCCGTCGGCCCGCGCCATCACCTCGTCATACTCGATCGACGGCGTCGCCACCTCCCCGTAGCCGCGCTCTTCGAAGACCTCCATCAGAGCGCGCTGGAGCTTGCGCAGCTCGCGCATCTCGTCGGGCAGCACATCTCGCGTTCCTGGCGGAATCGGGTGGATCATCGGGGCGACCTTACGAGAGCAGGAAGAAAACCCCTGCTAGGCAGGGACCTCCGCAGAAACCCGTTCGATCTGGGCGCCGAGCCCGCGCAGGCGCTCGTCGATCTGCTCGTAGCCGCGGTCGATCTGGCGGATCTCGCCGATCTCCGAGGTCCCCTCCGCCGCGCAGGCGGCGATGAGCATCGCCATCCCGGCGCGGATGTCGGGGCTGGAGACGCGCTCGCCATGAAGCCGGCTCGGACCGCTGACGATCGCCCGGTGGGGATCGCAAAGCGTGATCCGAGCGCCCATCGCGACCAGCTTGTCGACGAAGAAGAGTCGGTTCTCGAACATCTTCTCGAAGATCAGGACCTCGCCTTCGGCCTGCGTGGCGAGGGCGAGCGCGATCGAGGTGAGGTCGGCGGGGAAAGCCGGCCAGGGGCCGTCCTCGATCTTCGGGATCGCGTCACCGAGGTCGGATTCGACCTGGAGGTGCTGACCGGCGGGAACCAGCATGTCGCCGCCGTCGATCTCCGAGCGCAGACCGAGTCGCTTGAACTGCCGCCTGACCATGGTCAGGTCACCGGCATCGACGTCGCGGATCCGCAGCTCGCCACCGGTGGCCGCGGCCAATGCCATGAAGCTGCCGACCTCGATGTGATCGGCGCCGATCGAGTGCTCGGCGCCACCGAGACCCTCGGCGCCATGGACGGTCATCACGTTGGAGCCGATGCCCTCGACGCGGGCCCCCATCTTCGTCAGCAGCCGAGCCAGGTCCTGGACGTGCGGCTCGCAGGCGGCGTTGGAGATCTGCGTCTCCCCCGGGCAGAGGGCGGCGGCCATCAGCGCGTTCTCGGTGCCCATCACCGAGGGCTCGTCCATGAAGATCTCGCAGGCGCTGAGCCCGTTCGGAGCCGAAAGCTCGATCCAGCGGCTGCCGTCAATGCGGGCGCCGAGGTCCTCGAAGGCGTCGAGGTGGGCGTCGAGGCGACGGCGGCCGATGAAATCGCCCCCCGGCGGCGGCATCCTCGCCTCGCCGAAGCGAGCGAGAAGAGGACCGGCAAGCAGGAACGAAGCCCGAATTTTGCCCGAGAGCTCCTCGTCGACGGCGGCGCCCGCGACCTCGCGGGCGCAGAGCTGGACGCTGTTGTCGCCGACCCAGGCGACCTCGACGCCGAGGTTCTCGAGCAGGGCGATCTGCGCTTCGGTGTCGCGGATCCGCGGCACCCGGTGCAGCAGCACCTCCTCCTCCGTCAGCAGGCAGGCGGCGAGGATCGGCAGAGCTCCGTTCTTGTTGCCGGCGACGGCCACTTCCCCAGAAAGGGGAACGCCGCCCTGGATCACGAATTTCTCCATCGTTCCGGCTAGGGTAACGACCGTAATGGGGAGGCGGCTGAAGGTCGGGATCGCGGTGGTCGTGGCGCTGCTCGCGCTGCTGGGCCTGAACGCGCTCTGGGTCAACGGCAAGACCAAGGACGCGGAGACCACCGTCACCGGCGGCCGCATCTTCGACCTTCCCGACGGCGACCTCCAGCTGGTCGACCACAACCCCCGCGGCGGCTCCCCGATCGTGCTCCTCCATTGCTACACGTGTGCGATGGACTGGTGGGACGGGATGGTCCCGCTGCTGGAGCGAAACCATCGCGTCATCACGATCGACCTGCTCGGGCACGGCGGCTCGGAAAAGCCGCGCGAGGGATACACGCCACCGAACCAGGCGAAGGTGGTTGCCGAGGCTCTCGAGCGCCTGCGGGTGAGTGACGCGACCGTCGTCGGCCACAGCCTCGGCGGCGCCGTCGTTGTCGCCCTCAGCGAACAGAGCCCGGAACTGGTCGCCCGGCCGGTGATCATCGACATGCCACCCGACAACACCTACGACGACGGCTTCGGCCTCAGCGCCGCCCTTTCCTTCGCGCCGGTCCTCGGCGAGGTCCTCTGGCAGGCGAAGCCGGACTTCTCGGTACGCGACGGCCTCGAGGTCGCCTTCGCGCCTGGCTATGACGTGCCCGATGCCTTCGTCGAGGACCTGAAGCGAATGACTTATACGGCCTACGACGACTCGCCCCAGGGCAACGACCACTTCCTCCACGAGGAGTCGCTGGACCAGCGGATGAAGGCAACGGGAAAGCCACTGATGGTTCTGATGGGCGCTGAGGAGCAGCTGGTGAACGACCCCCAACGCGCCCTAGATCAGTACAAGTCCACGGTCCCTGACGCGCAGACCCACCTGATCGCCGGCGCCGGCCATTCTCCCAACGTAGAGAGGCCCGCCCTGACCGCAAAGCTGGTCGATCGCTTCAGCACCGAAGGCTGAGCACCTGGCTTTCTAGAGCCATTTACACCCCACTCCTGCAACCCCGATTGCAGTTTCATCAAGCCGTCCGGGGGGGTACCTACAGTACGAACCCATGTTCGCTTCGAAGACCAAAATCACCAACCGGCTGACCGACGCCGCAGACCTCCTAATCGACTTCGCAACCCTCGGCGAGTACGGGCTGGAGCCCGTTGGGAGAACTCGCCAGGGTTGCGCGGACCGCCCCGCCGACCCCCCCGCACGAACCCGCACGAGCGCGCGTAGCGCTAACTGCAACCTCCTAGAGGAATCAGGGTTGTTCCGCGGTCCGCGCCAGGGATTGGCGCGATCGCGAGGGGTCCGAGTCGCAAGCGATCCGTTCTCGGCGAGCGGCGCCGCGTAGCAGCGCTACGCAAGCTGCTCGACGAGGGCGGAGCGCGCCGCGAATTGGGCACCGCAGCCCCCGCCAATCCCTGGCGCGGACCGCTCAATGAAGAACCGGCGGCGACCTACTCTCCCAGGGGGTTGCCCCCCAAGTACCATCGGCGCAGAGTGGCTTAACTGCTCTGTTCGGAATGGGAAGAGGTGTTTCCCACTCGCTATGCGCCACCGGAATTTTGCGAGACGCAACGCCCGGTGGAGCTTGAAAACCGCACAAAGCCAGGGTAAAGAAATAAATATCCGTCAAGCCCTCGACCCATTAGTACCGGTCGGCTACGCACATTGCTGCGCTTCCACCGCCGGCCTATCAACCTGGTGGTCTACCAGGGGTCTTACTCCCTCAAGGGGATGGGAGAACTTATCTCGAGGACGGCTTCCCGCTTAGATGCTTTCAGCGGTTATCCGTTCCGTGCGTAGCTAACCTGCGATGCCCTTGGCAGGACAACAGATACACCAGAGGCACGTTCATCCCGGTCCTCTCGTACTAGGGATGACTCCTCTCAATTCTCCAACGCCCACAGCAGATAGGGACCGAACTGTCTCACGACGTTCTGAACCCAGCTCGCGTACCGCTTTAATGGGCGAACAGCCCAACCCTTGGGACCTACTCCAGCCCCAGGATGCGACGAGCCGACATCGAGGTGCC
>DATFOB010000057.1:0-91117 GCA_035266025.1 Solirubrobacterales bacterium | reverse complement strand
GAGGCACTGGATGGGGATACCAGGGCCGGCTTCCTGAAGAAGGCCGGGCTCGCCGGCGGCGGGCTGGTCGGCGGCGGCGCCCTGCTCAGCGCCCTCACCCCGGCCGCGGCGATGGCAGCAGGCAAGGGCCGGCCGCCCGCGAAATTCGGCAAGGGCGACGTCGGCATCCTCAACTACGCCCTCACGCTCGAGTACCTCGAGGCCGCCTTCTACAACGAGGCGACCGCCAACAACAAGAAGAAGACCTTCCTCAAGGGCGCCCAGGAGCAGGCGTTCCTGAAGCGGGTGACCGCGGACGAGAACGCCCACGTCGCCTTCCTCAAGAAGGCGCTCGGGAGCAAAGCGGTGAAGGCGCCGAAAGTCGACTTCGGCAACACCACCGCCGACCACGACGCCTTCCTCAAGACCGCCGTGGCGCTGGAGAACACCGGCGTCGCCGCCTACGCCGGCCAGGCGCTCAACATCAGCAACGCCGCCTACGTGGCAGCGGCACTCTCGATCCACTCGGTCGAGGCGCGGCATGCCTCCGTCGCCGGCCTGCTGCTGAAGCCGACCGCGGCGAGCCAGGCTCCTAACGGCGCCTTCGACGAGCCGCTGACGGCCGCCCAGGTCCTGAAGGCGGTCGAAGCAACGGGCTTCCTCCAGTAGTCACCCCTCGGGCGCGGCGAAGTCGATCCTGCGGATCGGCTTCGCCGGAGCCCCGGCAGCGATCGTCGCCGCCTCGACGTCGCGGTTGACGACCGAGTTGGCGCCAATCACGCAGCGATCGCCGACGCTGACGCCGCTGGTGACGACGCAGTGGACGCCGAACCAACAGTTGGAGCCGATCTTCACCGGCCCCTTCGAGGTGAAGCCCTGCCAGGTGATCGGCTTCTCGGGGTCGTCGTAGCGGTGCTCGGCGTCGCCGACGAAGCAGCCGTTGGCGAACATCGTGTGGTCGCCGATCTCCACCCGCTCCTGGGCGGCGATCATCACGCCTCGGTTGAGGAAGCAGCCGGCGCCGATCTCGACCCGCGCCTGCGGCGCCAGGGTCAGCCAGCAGCAGGGCTCGAGCAGCGTCCCCTCGCCGATCGTCAGCCGCCCCTCGTCGAGCGCCTCCAGCACTTGACCCTCGACCGGATGGCGGATGAAGAAGCCGCCGCGGGCCGCATGGCGGTTGATCCGCCAGCGCCGCAGCAGCCGCCGGTTGCGCTCATACCAGCGCCGCTTCGCCCACCAAAGTCTCCAGCCGCTCATCGCCGCGAACGTTATGCCACCGGCGTTCGTCCTTTTCCGGGGATATGCCCGTCAAAGGACGAACGCCACCTAGACTGGGGCGCGTGGCGGACCTGCGTGGTGGCATCGACCTCGGCGGCACCAAGATCCAGGCGGCGGTAATCGACGGGCGAGGCGAGGCGGTCGGCGAGGCGCGGCGACCGACGCCGACCAGCGGCGGGCCGGAGGACGTAGCCGCGGCGATGGCGGAGGCGCTGCGCGAGTCGGCGCAGGCCGCCGGCGTCGAGACCAAGGACCTGGTCGGGGTCGGGGTCGGCTCCCCCGGCGACGCAAACGAGAAGACCGGCGTCGTCTCGGGAGCCCGCAACCTCCCCGGCTGGGAGGGCAGCTTCCCGCTCGCCGAGAACCTCAGCGACGCGCTCGGAACCGAGGTGAAGGTCGGCAACGACGTCCAGGTCGCGACCGAAGCCGAGTTCCACCTCGGCGCCGGGCGGGAGTTCCAGAGCCTGATCGGGGTCTTCTGGGGCACCGGCGTCGGCGGTGGGCTCGTCCTCGACGGAAAGCCCTGGCTGGGTCGCGGGGCTGCGGGCGAGATCGGCCACGTCGTCGTCAAGCGCGGCGGCGCCAAGTGCCCCTGCGGCCGCAAGGGCTGCCTCGAGGCCTACGCCGGCCGCTCGGCGATGGAAGCCGAGGCGCGGCGCCAGCACGAAGAGGGACAGAAGACCGACCTCTTCAAGCTGATGGAGAAGCACGGCAAACCGCGCCTGACCAGCGGCATCTGGGAGCGGGCGCTGGACCACGGCGACCACCTCACCGAAAAGCTGATCGAGCGCGCAGTCGAGGCACTCGGGACCGGGATCGCCTCCGCCGTCAACCTGCTCGACCCCGAAGCCGTAATCCTCGGCGGTGGCCTCGGCATCCGCTTCGGCGAGCGCCTGATGGACCCGCTCTGCCACGAGATGGGCAAGCACCTGTTTGTCGACGAGCGGCCGCCGGCCGTCCGCGTCGCCTCGCTGGGGGACCTCGGCGGCGCGATCGGCGCCTCGCTCCTCGTCTCCCGCTGAGCTATCCCGCCTTGAAGTTGTCCGAAGGGGCATAACGATTCCCGGTCTGGGGATCGACGCAACGGCGCTCATTGGCGGTGCTCTTGGAGGGGCGGCACTTCAATCGGTATTGGAGCCGCTTCTCGGTCAGCGTCATCTCCGACGAGATCTACGAGCCAACGTCCTCAAAGGTGTTACCGGAGTCGAGTACGCAAGGTGGGCGCCTCGTTCGCGAGACGACTTTCGGCAGTCCGTAGTGGATCTGCGAGCCCAGGTTCTCGACGCGGGCCTCCCTTGAAGGCCAGCCGAGGTTCACATCGAAGCCTCAGCCGACTGACGGAAGCAGCGTGCGCGGATGGCGAGCGCCGGACCAAGCGGAACAAGGACGCAGGGAGGCCGAATAGCAGAGCTATTCGGCCGACCGAGGACGCCGTGCCGCGCCGCGTCCGCCGCCGCCAGACGCGTGCGCTGGTTTCGTCAGGCGCCTCTAGACGCGACCCGAGGTCTGGCGTTGCTGGCGCGCGACGGCGTCGACCAGGACCGCCAGCAGCAGGACGCCGCCGGTGACCATCAGTTTCACCGCCGAGGAGAGCGAGAGCAGGTCCATCCCGTTCGAGATCGAGCCGATCACGAGCGCTCCCAGCAGCGCCGTCCAGACCGAGCCGCGGCCGCCGAAGAGGCTGGTCCCGGCAATGACCGGCCCGGCGATCGCCAGCAGCAGCAGTTCGTTGCCGCCGGAGTTCTGGTTGACCGCGAAGAGGCGCGAGGCGGCCATGACGCCGCCGATCGCCGCCATCGTGCCGGCGATCGTGAAGACCGCGATCCGGACCCGGTTGACGTGGATGCCGGCCCGCCGCGCCGCCTCGGCGTTGCCACCGACCGCGAAGACGTGGCGGCCGAAGCTGGTCTGTTTGGCGACGTACTCCATGCCGACCACGAAGGCGAGCAGGATCATCACCGCCAGGGGCACACCGCGGTCGGAGTTGAGGATCGCGACGGCGGCGATCACGATCGCCGCCACGAAGACGAAGCGGACGATCATCGACAGCGGGCTGGTGTCACCCAAACCGGCGGCTACCCGGCGCCGATAGCCGACCGCGAGCGCGGCCCCGTAGACGCCGATGATCACCGCGGCGAAGATCCAGCCGACCGTGTCCGAGTAGAAGATGTTGGCGAGGCCGGTGATCTTCGGGTCGGTGATGTTGAGGGAGCCCGTCTTCCCGAGCACCTGCAAGAGCGCTCCTTCCCATGCCAATAAGCCGGCGAGGGTGACGACGAAGGACGGGACGGCAAAGCGACTGAAGAGGGACCCCTGCAGGCAGCCGATCGCCGCACCGACGGCGACGGCCGCGGCAATCGCCATGTAGGCGTTCCAGCCGTGTTTGACGCTCAGGACCGCCATCACCGCCGCCGAGAGGCCGCTGACCGCCCCCACCGAGAGGTCGATCTCCCCGAGCAGCAGGACGTAGACGACGCCGACCGAGATCAGGCCGATCGTCGTGATCTGCAGCATCAGGTTGGTCAGGTTCTCGGCCGAGAGGAAGCGGTCTTCCTGGACCTGGAAGATGACCGCGATCACGACCAGGCCGAGGACGACTCGCACCGAGGAGAGGTCTCCCTGGACGATCCGGCGCACGGTCTCCCCGGTGGTTGGGCGGCGCTCGCCCCCCTCCTCTGCGGTCGCCGCCTCGGTCGCGCTCATGACTTCTCCCCCTCTTCGGAGTGCTGGTTCCTCTCGCCGCCGTCGCCGACTCCGGTGATCGCGCCGACGACGTGCTCCTCGGTGGTTTCTTCTGCCTTGAACTCTCCGGCGGCGCGGCCGAGGCGCAGGACGAAGATCCTGTCGGCCACCGCGAAGACGTCGACCAGGTTGTGACTGATGACGACGACGCCGAGGTCGCGCTCGCGCAGGCGCCGGATCAGCTCCAGCACCTGCTTGGTCTGCGGCACACCGAGTGCCGCGGTCGGCTCGTCGAGCAGCACGACCTTGGGATCGCCGAGCAGCGACCGGGCGACCGCGACCTGCTGGCGCTGTCCGCCGGAGAGCGTCCCGACCTCGCTCCGCAGGCTCGGGATCGTCACCGCGAGGTTGGAGAGCAGGTCTGCGGTCTCGTGCTCCATCTTCACCTCGTCCAGCTGCCGCGAAACCTGACCGGGACCCGCGGAGACCTGCTCGCGGCCGAGGAAGAGGTTGGCGACGACGTCGAGGTTGTCGCAGAGCGCGAGGTCCTGGTAGACGGTCGCGATGCCGAGGTCGGTGGCGTCCTGCGGCCCTTTGATCCGGACCTCATCGCCCTCGAACCGGATCGTCCCCTCGTCGGGCGAGTGGATGCCGGCGATCGCCTTGACCAGCGTCGACTTGCCGGCGCCGTTGTCGCCGACCAGGCCGACCACCTCGCCGGCGCGGACGGCGAAGTCGACCCGGTCCAGAGCCTGGACCGGGCCGAATCGCTTGCTTACTCCCTCCAGCTCGAGGAGCGGAGTGCCGTCTGCGGCCATCTCAGCCTGAGATTCCCGCTTCTTTGCAGTCGGCCGCGTAGGGGCCGGTGCAGAGTTCGGAGGCTTCGACGAACCCGTCTTTGATCACGGTGTCTTTGATGTTGTCCTTGGTGACGGCTACCGGTTCGAGGATCGCCGAGGGGACATCGGCCTTGCCGTTGTTGACTTCTTCGGTGACTTTGTCCTGCGGCAGTTCTTCGCCGCTGCCGAGGGCGATCGCGAATTCGGCCGCGATCTCGGCCTGCGGCGGAATCGCCTTGTAGATCGTCATGAACTGCTGGCCTGCAAGAATCCGCTGCAGGCCGGCGACGGTCGAGTCCTGGCCGGTGACGGGCACTTCTTCGGGGTTGAGGCCGGCGCCTTTCAGCGCTGCGATCGCGCCGCCGCCGGTGTCGTCGTTGGCAGCGTAGATGCCGAAGAAACCGTCGTTGCCGAGGGCGGTAATCGCCTGCTGCGCCTCGCGCTGGGCGTTTTCCGCGGTCCAGCCGGGCGTGTCGTATTCCTTGGCGACTTTCACCCCGGCTTCTTCGAAGCCCTTGCTCGAGCCTTTCTTGAAGAGCGCCGCGTTGGGGTCGGCCGGGTCGCCGTTGATCTTGATGATCGGACCGCTGGCATTCCCGTCTTCTTTGAGTTTTTTCGCCAGCGTTTCCGCCTGGAGTTCGCCCACCCGTTCGTTGTCGAAGGAAACGTAGGCATCGACTTCGCTGTTTTCGATCAGGCGGTCGTAGCTGACCACCGGGACGTCCTGGGCGTTCGCCCGTTCGGCGATCGCCGCCGCCGATTTCGAATCCATCGGGTCGAGGACGAGGACTTCGGCCCCTTTGGTCAGCGCCGCTTCGCCCTGGGACTGCTGCTTTTCGGCATCGCCGCCGGCGTTGAAGTAGATGACTTCGCAGTCGGGGCACTTTTCCTTGACCGCGTTTTCGAAGTCAGGCTTGTCGTTCGTTTCGTAGCGCGGCGTTTCGTTTTCGGGGAGCAGGAGGGCGATCGTCGCGCTGCCGCCGCCACCACCTCCGCCGCCTTCGCCACCGCCGGTCGTGTCGTCGCTGCTGCCGCAGCCGACAGCGACCAGGGCAATGATGGCCAAGCCTGCCGCTGCGAACCAAACTCGCGAACTCAGTGCTGACATCGGTTCCCTCCTCTGTTGTTCCCCGCTCCCGCGAGGTCACTACCCACCTTAAGCGCTTGTATGCGCCGTGACCAGGGGTTTTCTCGGGAGTCGAGGGGCAGCTAGGCCGCGGCGGACAACTCGCGCTTGGCACTGCGCCGTTTCGGCTTCGCCGGCCGCACCAGCTCGCGGAGGAAGCGGCCGGTGTAGGAGCCGCTGACGGCGGCGACCTCCTCGGGAGTGCCGGTGGCGACAATCTCTCCCCCGCCTTCGCCGCCCTCGGGGCCGAGGTCGACGAGCCAGTCGGCGGTCTTGATCACGTCGAGGTTGTGCTCGATGACGACGACGGTGTTGCCGGCGTCGACGAGGCGGCCGAGCACCTCGAGCAGGCGCTGGACGTCGGCGAAGTGGAGGCCGGTGGTCGGCTCGTCGAGGATGTAGAGGGTGTCGCCGGTGGCGACTTTGGAGAGCTCCGTCGCGAGCTTGACCCGCTGCGCCTCGCCGCCGGAGAGCGTCGTCGCCGGCTGTCCGAGGCGGATGTAGCCGAGGCCGACGTCGTTCAGCGTCCGCAGGCGGCGGGCGATCTTCGGCACGTGCTCGAAGAACTCGACCGCCTCCTCCACCGCCATCTCGAGGACGTCGGCGATGTTCTTGCCCTTGAAGCGAACCTCGAGCGTCTCGCGGTTGTAGCGCTTGCCGTGGCACTGCTCGCAGGGGACGTAGACGTCGGGCAGGAAGTGCATCTCGATCTTGATCTGGCCGTCGCCTTTGCAGACCTCGCAGCGGCCGCCCTTGACGTTGAAGCTGAAGCGACCCGGCTTGTAGCCGCGCGCCCGCGACTCCTGGGTCTGGGTGAAGATCTGGCGGATGTGGTCGAAGAGGCCGGTGTAGGTCGCCGGGTTCGACCGCGGGGTGCGGCCGATCGGCGACTGGTCGATGTTGATGATCTTGTCGATCTGGCTGAGGCCATCGACGCCGTCGTGGGCGCCCGGCCGCAGCTTCGCCTGGTGGAGGCGGTTGGCGACCGAGTGGTGCAGGGTCTCGTTGACCAGGGTCGACTTACCGGAGCCGGAGACGCCGGTGACGCAGCAGAAGACCCCGAGCGGGATCATCACGTCGACGTCCTTGAGGTTGTGTTCGCGGGCACCGCGGACGACCAGGGTCCCGCCCGGCTCGCGCCGCTCCTCCGGCACCTCGATCATTTTCTTCCCTGAGAGGTACTGGCCGGTCAGCGAGCTCGGGTTTTTCGCAACCTGCTTCGGCGTCCCGGCGGCGATCACGTGGCCGCCGTGTTCGCCGGCCCCAGGCCCGAGGTCGACGAGGTGGTCGGCGGCCATCATCGTGCCCTCGTCGTGCTCGACGACGATCACGGTGTTGCCGAGGTCGCGGAGGCGGTCGAGGGTCGCGATCAGCTTCTCGTTGTCGCGCTGGTGGAGGCCGATCGAGGGCTCGTCGAGCACGTACATGACGCCGACCAAATGGGAGCCGATCTGGGTCGCGAGCCGGATCCGCTGCGCCTCGCCGCCGGAGAGGGTGCGGGCCGAGCGGGCCAGCGAGAGGTAGCCGATGCCGACGTTCTCGAGGAAGGAGAGCCGCTCGGTGATCTCGCGGACGATCAGCCGCGCGATCGCCTTCTCGGTCTCGGTCATCTCGAGCTCGCGGATCCACTCCGAGGCGGCGTGGGCGGAGAGGTCGCTGTACTCGGCGATGCTGAGGCCGCCGACCCTGACCGCGAGGCTCTCCGGGCGCAGCCTTGCTCCCTTGCAGGCGGGGCACGGCTGCTCGGCCATGTAGCCCTCGATCCGCTCGCGGTTTGACTCCGAGTCGGTCTCCTCGTAGCGCCGCTGCAGGTTGTTGACGATCCCCTCGAACCGGACCTTGTAGGAGCGGCGGCGGCCGAAGCGGTTGGTGTAGGTGACGTGGTGGCGCTCGTCGCCGGTGCCGTAGAGGAAGATCTCCTTCTCGTCGGGCTTCAGCTTCGACCAGGGCTTGTCTGCGTCGACGTCGTACTGGGCGGCGACCGAGGCGATCAGCCGCTTCCAGTAGGCGCTGATGCCGCGATTCCAAGGCTGCAGGGCGCCCTCGGCGAGGGAGAGGGTCGGGTCAGGGACGACCAGCTCGGGGTCGATCACGCGCTGGAACCCGAGCCCGTGGCAGCGGTCGCAGGCGCCGTGGGGTGAGTTGAAGGAGAAGATCCGCGGCTCCAGCTCCGGGATCGAGGTGCCGCAGTTGAGGCAAGCGAACTGCTCGCTGAAGAGCAGGATCTCGCCCTCCTGCTCGCCGCTGACGATCTCGACTTCAATCAGCCCCGCCGCGAGGCCGGCGGCCGCTTCGACCGACTCCGACAGCCGCCGCCGCAGATCCGTCTTCATCACCAGGCGGTCGACGACGATCGAGACGTCGTGTTTGTACTTCTTGTCGAGAGCGATCTCCTCGTCGAGGCGGCGCAGCTCGCCGTTGACCTTGGCCCGCGAGTAGCCCTCGAGCCGCATCTGGTCGAGCAATTTGCCGTACTCGCCTTTGCGGCCGCGGACGACCGGCGCCATCACCATGAATTTGGTCCCGTCCTCCAGCGTCATCAGCCGGTCGACGATCTGCTCCTGGGTCTGGCCGGTGATCTCCTCGCCGCACCCGGGGCAATGCGGGGTCCCGATCCGGGCCCAGAGCAAGCGCAGGTAGTCGTAGATCTCGGTCACCGTGCCGACCGTCGAGCGCGGGTTGCGCGAGGTCGTCTTCTGGTCGATCGAGATCGCCGGCGAAAGCCCCTCGATCGAGTCGACGTCGGGCTTCTCCATCAGGCCGAGGAACTGCCGCGCGTAGGACGAGAGCGACTCCACGTAGCGCCGCTGCCCCACGGCGTAGATCGTGTCGAAGGCAAGGCTCGACTTGCCGGACCCGGACAGGCCGGTGATGACGATCAGCGCGTCCCGCGGCAGCTCAAGATCGACGTCCTTGAGGTTGTGCTCACGGGCGCCGGAGATGACGATTCGCTCAGAGGCAGCCACTCACAACGATTCTAGCCAGGCGAACAGATGTTCCCCGGGGGAGAACTCAGGTGCCGAACGCACTTGTCCCCGGTATGCGGGGAGAAATGCGTTCGCACCAAGCACTGGCCGAGCTGGCGGAAGCGCAGCATGGCGTGGTTTCGTTCCGGCAGCTGCGGGAGCTGAGCTTCTCGAAGGGTCACATTTCGCGGGCTTTCGAGGCCGGGCGGTTGCGCCGCATCCACCGTGGGGTCTACGCCGTGGGCCACGGCCGCCTCTCCGAGCATGGGAGATGCCACGCAGCCGTGCTCGCCTGCGGCGCTGGAGCAGTTCTCAGTCATCACTCGGCGGCGTGGCTCTGGGGCTTCCTCCCTCGTTGCCCTGAAGAAGCCGCCATCACGACTCCGATCCGCGGCCACCGCCGTCGGGGCATTCGTGTCCATCGAGCCGCAGCGCTTTCGGACAGCGACTGCACGTCCTACGAGGAAATCCCGGTCACCGCCGCGGCACGAACGCTGCTCGATCTTGGGGCCGTCGCCACCATGCGGGAACTGACGAGCGCCGTCGACCGGGCCCGCCGGCTCGGTCGACTCGACCTCGACCCTCTCGATCTACTCATCTCCCGCCACCGCTCCACCGTTGCGGCTAAACGTTTGGCGCAGGCGCTTAGCCTCTATCGCAAGCCGGTGTTCGACCGAGCGCGCTCTGAGCTGCTCTTCCTCCAAGCCCTGGAACAACAGGGCGAGACGTTGCCGATCCTCAATTGCTGGGTGGACAGGTGGGAGATCGACGCCTACTGGGAGGCTGAGCGCTTCGCAGTGGAAGTCGACGGCTGGGAAACCCACGGCAGTCGGCAAGCCTTCGAGGATGACCGCCTACGCCTGGAGGAGATGAAGCTGGCGGAGATCGACTGCATCCGGATCTCGGCCCGCCGAATCGAAACGCATCCCAAACAAGTTGCACAACGAATCGGCACCTTTCTCGCACGCCGACGGAGCAGCGGGTAGCCGAACGCACTTGTCCCCGCATACCGGGGACAAGTGCGTTCGGGTCAACCCAGCGCTGCCGATAGCTTGCGGCGGTAGGTGCGGGCCGTTGGGTCGGCGGGATCGAGGTCGGCGAGGATGCCGATGATTGCGCGGCGGAGTAGGTCACGCCGGTCCTCGACGCTGAGGTCGCCGACGCCGTCGAACTGGACGATCTCCGCGACGAGGGAATCGAGGGCGCTCTCCCGCTCGCCGCGGTCCAGGGCGGCGAAGGCGTCGATGCCGATCCCGGCCTTCTTCAGCCGTACGCGGGCGGCGATGCCGGCGGCGGCGAAGTCGGTGTCGTGGTTCTCGACCGCTTCCAGCGCCTCGTCCTCGGCCCCGCGCTCGAGCCGCGCCTTGGCGAGGGCGACGGCGATGTCGGCACGGGTGGGCTCCGCTTCGGCCGCCTCGCGCAGCGAGAGCTCGTCGCCGGCTGTCAGCAGCTCGTCGGTCCGCGACGGCACGAGGCCGTCGAAGAAGGCTTCGACCCGCGCCGGCGGCAGGGCGCCGACGAACTCGTCCACCACCGACCCGTCGCGGAAGGCCTTCACCGCCGGGATGCCCTGGACCTGGAACTGGGCGCCGAGGTTCTGATTCGAGTCGACGTCGACCTTGGCGAGGCGCACCTTGCCGGCGCGGGCGGCCTCGGCTTTTTCGAGAGCCGGGCTCAGCGCCTTGCAGGGGCCGCACCACTCGGCCCAGAAGTCGACCACGACGGGTAGCTCCCGAGAGCGCTCGACAACCTCAGCCTGGAAGGTCGCTTCGGTGACATCGACCGGCATCGGTCTCAGGTACCCGCGGTCATCCCGTCCAAGTCCCGCCGCAGCTCCTTGAGCTCGTCGCGGATCCGGCCGGCCTCCTCGAAGCGGAGCTCGTCGGCGGCGGCGAGCATCTCCTCCTCGAGACCGACGATCGTCTTCTCCAGCTCCTCCGGAGTATCGAAGTCGTCACCGCGGCGGCGCCGGCGCTTGCGCGGTGCCCGGTCCTCCATCGCGAGGAAATCGGACATCTCGGAGATGCCTTTGCGGACCGTCTCCGGCGTGATCCCGTGCTCTTCGTTGTAAGCGAGCTGGATCACGCGGCGGCGATCGGTCTCCCGCATCGCCGCCCGCATCGCGTCGGTCTCCTTGTCGGCGTACATCACCACCCGCCCGTTGACGTTGCGGGCGGCGCGGCCGATCGTCTGCACGAGGCTCGTCTCCCCCCGCAGGAAGCCCTCCTTGTCGGCGTCGAGGATCGCCACCAGCGAGACCTCGGGCAGGTCGAGACCCTCGCGCAGGAGGTTGACGCCGACGAGGACGTCGTACTCGCCCAGCCGCAGCTCGCGGATGATCTGGATCCGTTCCAGGGTGTCGACCTCGGAGTGCAGGTAGCGGACCTTGACCCCGTACTCGAGCAGGTAGGCGGTCAGGTCCTCCGCCATTTTCTTCGTCAGCGTCGTGACCAGGGTGCGCTCTTTGCGCTCGGCCACCCGCTTGACCTCGTTCATCAGGTCGTCGATCTGGTTCCGCGTCGCGCGCAGCTCGATCTCCGGGTCGATGATCCCGGTCGGCCGCACGATCTGCTCGACGGTGCGGCTCGCTTCGGCTTTCTCGAACGGCCCGGGGGTCGCCGAGACCATCACCAGCTGGTTCACCCGCTGCAGGAACTCGTCGAACTTGAGCGGCCGGTTGTCCATCGCCGAAGGCAGCCGGAAACCGAAGTCGACGAGGGAGGTCTTCCGCGAGCGGTCGCCCTCGAACATGCCGCCGATCTGCGGAATCGTCTGGTGGGACTCGTCGACGAAGACGACGAAGTCGTCGGGGAAGTAGTCGATCAGCGTGTGGGGCGGGCTGCCCGGGGGCCGTCCGTCGAGGATCCGCGAGTAGTTCTCGATCCCGGAGGTGAAGCCGAGCTCCTTGATCATCTCGAGGTCGTACATCGTCCGCTGCCGCAGCCGGTGTGCCTCCAATTGCTTGCCTTCGGTTTCCAGTTCGGCGGTCCGACTTTCCAGTTCGGCGCGGATCTCGTCGACGGCGCGGTCGACGGTCTCGTCTTTGGTCACGTAGTGGGAAGCCGGCCAGACGGAGACGTGGTCGATCACGTCGAGGACCTCGCCGGTCAGCGGGTCGAAGTGCTGGATTCCCTCGATCTCGTCCCCGAAGAGGGCGATCCGGTAGGCCGACTCGGCGTAGGAGGGCATGATCTCCAGGACCTCGCCGCGGACCCGGAAGGCGCCGCGGCCGAGCACCTGGTCGTTGCGCTGGTACTGCATCTTCACCAGCTTGCGGAGGACGTCGTCGCGGTCGATCTCTGCGCCGACTTTGAACAGCTGCATT
Source organism: Solirubrobacterales bacterium (assembly GCA_035266025.1). Lineage (GTDB taxonomy): Bacteria > Actinomycetota > Thermoleophilia > Solirubrobacterales > 70-9 > VAYN01. The sequence continues at coordinate 78,922 of DATFOB010000057.1, read as the reverse complement.
TTTTCGTTGTAGACCTGGGGCGAGCCGATCCCGTAGATGCAGGAGACCGAGGCGACGATGATCACGTCGCGGCGGGCGAAGAGCGCAGCGGTGGCGGCGTGGCGGAGGCGGTCGATCTCGTCGTTGATCGAGGAGTCCTTCTCGATGTAGAGGTCCTGCGCCGGGACGTAGGCCTCCGGCTGGTAGTAGTCGTAGTAGGAGACGAAGTACTCGACGACGTTGCTGGGGAAGAACTCGCGGAACTCGTTGCAGAGCTGCGCGGCGAGCGTCTTGTTGTGGGCGATCACCAGCGAGGGCCGCTGCACCTCGGCGATCGTCGCCGCCATCGTGAAGGTCTTGCCGGTGCCGGTGGCGCCGAGCAGGGTCTGGAAGCGTTCCCCCTCGCGCAACCCCTCTGCAAGCCCGGCGATCGCCTTCGGTTGGTCCGCCGTCGGCGTATAGGCGGGGTTCAGCTCGAAATCAGGCACAAACAGAACATAGCTGGCACATATGCTGGGCTCTCGATGAGCCTCTCCCGCGCGGCGCTGTCCGCCCTCTTCACCTTCACCGGCGCCATGCACTTCCTCCGCCCGCGCTTCTTCGAAGCAATCGTGCCGCCCGCGATGGAGGCGCAGAAGAAGGAGGCGGTGGCGATCAGCGGCGTCGCCGAGGTCGCCGGCGCGGCGCTTGTCCTCCACCCCGCCTCGCGTCGTCTCGGGCGCTGGTGGTTGCTGGCGCTCCTGATCGCGGTCTTCCCTGCCAACGTCCATATGGCCGTGAACCCGGAGCAGATCAAGGGGTTGGACATGCGGAGGTTCCCCCGCTGGGCGCTCTGGGCACGGCTGCCGTTGCAGCCGCTGGCGATGATCTGGGTCTGGCGCGCGACGCGCACCTCCTGACACCCGCGAACAGCAGGGGATTTCGCTTCCTTGCATGTTTTGTCTGTAGAGCTTCTGTCTTCTATGACAGAAGCTGACGTATTAATGGACAAACGTGACCGCTTCGCCGTAAATCTGCGCCGCGCCCGCCAGGATGCCGGCATCTCCCAGGAAGAGCTCGCCGAACGCTGCGAACTGCACCGGACCGAGGTTTCGCTGCTCGAGCGCGGTGGCCGCGAACCCCGTCTGGGGACGATGATCAAGCTTGCAATCGCCCTCGGCACCACCGCCGAAGCGCTCTGCGCCGGGATCGGCTGGGACCCGAAAGCGCGCCAGTACAAGATCGACGACCCGGGCTAGCCGCACCAGCTAGGGCAGGCCGAGTCCGCCGAGGCCGCCCGGCAGCAGTTCTTCGATGATGTCGTCAGCCGGGCCGAGGAAGCTGTCGACGTCGCCGAGGAAGCCCTGCGCGTCGTTGATGATTTCGATCGCCTGTTCGAGCGGGATCTGCTGGACCGCCTGTCGCAGCGGCACCGCGATCAGCGGGCTCAGCGCCCCCGCTTCTTCGGCGTCGTCGACGGCGCGGACGAGGCCGGCGCGGATCGCCTTCGCCAGCTTTTCGTCGTCGATGTCGTAGCGCTCTTCGAACCGTTCGCGAGCCTCGGGAGTCGCCAACGCTTGTGCCAGCGTCTCCCGCGAGACGCCGAGCTGGCAGGCGGCCCCGTCGAGAGCGGAGATCGTGAACTGGTTGGCGATCTGGCCCAGGCTCTGGGGGTTGCTCCACTCCCGTGGCTGGCACGGGTCCTGCACCTTCTCCGGCTCATACGAAGAGCCGCCGACTGCCAGGTAGGCGCCGACGAGGAGCAGCGAGGCGACGATTGCGCCGACGACCAGGACGGTGCCGCTGAGCCGCCCCTCCCCGCCCACGGGTCGCCCCTCCCCGTTCACAGGTCGACCCTCCGCGAGAGCGCGATCGGGAAGAGCGCGATCAGGCCGAGCAGGGCGGCGAGGATGAACGAGGTGCTGAAGGCGTGGGTGGCGCCGCGGTCGAGCTGGTCCTGCAGTTCGCCCTGTAGCTGCTCGACTTCGGCCCGCTCGACGGGATCGGCCGGCTTCGGCTCGAAGGCCGGCCCGATCGTCGGCACTTTGCCGCCCTCGTCGTCCAGCCGTTCGCTCACTTTCTCCGCCAGGTCGAGCTTCAGCAGCGGGTTGACGGAGGAGTCGAGGATCACGGCGGTGCCGGCGTTGATCGCATCGTGGCGCTGCTCTTCGATATCGGCGGTGAAGATCGGCGTCAGCACCAGCAGGCCGATCACGACCCCGGCGTGCCGGGAGGAGATCGTCCAGCCGCCGTGGATCGCCTGCGGCGCCCTTCCCCCCAGCGCCGTCTCGGTCAGGGCCGAGAGCACCAACGCCAGCCCGATCCCGACCAGGATCTGCGGCGGCAGCGTCAGCGCGATCGTCGCCCTCGGCAGGAAGGCAAGCCCGGCGAGGCCGCCGGAGACGAGGATCGCCCCCGCGGCCGCCCGCGAGCGCGCGTCGGGAACGAGGTCGGCGAGCTTGCCGCTCAGCACCGCCGCCAGCGGCATCACGGAGACGATGAGCGCCGCTTCGATCGGGCTCAAGCGCCAGCCTTCGATCAGCAGCAGCACGAGCAGGAACAGCGCCGCCGCGATTGCCGCCGAGACCATCGCCAGGGCGAGGTTCGCCCAGAGGTGCGGCCGGCCGGTCTGGCGTACCTCCTGCTCGATGATCCCCGTCGCCATCTCGTGCCTGGCAACGGCGAGGATCGGCACCGCGGCAACCAGAGCCACCGGCACCTGGAGGAGGAAGACCGACTGCCAGGAGACGAGCTCGGTGAGGAAGCCGCCGAGCGCAGGGCCGAGCGCGGCCCCGGTTGCGCCGGCGCTGGCCCAGACCGTTGCCGCGCGGCGCTCGGAGCCGACCGTGGCCGGCAGCAGCTCCAGTGCCGCGGTCACCGCCACCGCGCCGCCGAGCGCCTGCACGCAGCGGGCGACGATCAGGGTAGAGAGCTCGTCCGCGAGCCCGCAGGCGAGGCCCGCGCCGGCGAAGACGGCAAGCCCGACCGCCGCCGAGCGTCCCGGTCCGACCCGCCGCGCCAGCAGCGCCGCCGGCACCGCCGCCAGCGCGATCACGAGGTTGAAGGAGACGAGGACCCAGGTGACGCCGGAGACGCTGGTGTCGAGTTCCCGGTAGATCTCAGGGAGCGCCAGGACGACAATCGAGGAGTCGGCGAGGACGAGGCCGACCGCGAGCGCCAAGGCGGCGACGCGGGGCCTAGGGGATTGAGGCATAGCCCAGCTCCGATGCGTACTCGCGGCGGTACTCGTCGCGTTTCTCCAGCACCTCTTCGACGTAGGCGCGGGTTTCCGGGAAGGGGATCTCCTCAACCGTGAGGTCAGAGGCACCCCACTCGTCGGCGTTCCCAGGCCCTGCGTTGTAGGCGGCCAGCGCCGCCGCCTCGTCGCCGTCGTAGCGCTCCAGCAGTTCCCGCAGCAGGAAGGTCCCGTAGCGGATGTTCAGTTCCGGGTCGCTGAGGTCGGAGAGCTCGAAGGTCGTCCCCCCGCTCTGCCTCTCGATGAATTCGGCTGCTTCCGGCGTGATCTGCATCAGCCCGCGCGCCCCCGCGCTCGAAGTCTGGTCGCTGAACTTGGACTCTGAGTAGATCACGGCGGCGATCAGGGCGGCGTCGACTCCCTTCTCGTCGGCCTGCTGGCGGATCACGTCCTCGTGGCGCAGCGGCAGCGTCAGCTCCTGCAGGGCGTCGTCGAAGGCGCCGCTGGCAACGAGCGCGCCGGCCAGCACCCCGAGCAGCACCGCGACGGTGCCGACGGCGAAGATCTTGCGGCGGCGGCGCACCTTCCGGGTCATCGCGGCAGCTTTGCGAGCAGCGCGGACAGCGCCCGCTCCAGGTCCTCCACCGAGCCGTCGTTCTCGACGACGTGCTCCGCCCGCTCCGCCTTCTCAGCCTGCGGCAGCTGCCGCGCCTCGCGCTCGTCGACGAGCGCGTGCCCGCGGGCGGCCGCCCGTTCGCGACGAACCTCATCGGCGGTGACGACGGCGACCGTGGTGTCGAAGACGGCGTCGCTGCCGACCTCGAACATCAGCGGCACCTCGACGACGGCGACCTCGGTCCCCTCCGGCAGCGAGAGCAGCCATTCCGCGGTCCGCTCCCGCACCAGCGGGTGGATCTGCGACTCCAGCCAGGTCAGCTCCTCGGGGTCGGCAAAGACGACCTCGCCGATCTTCGCCCGGTCGACGGCGCCATCGGAGACGACCTCGGGCCCCCAGCGCTCGGCCAGCCGTCCCCGCAGCGGTTCGCCTTCAAGCAGTTCGTGGACGACCGCGTCGCTGGAGAGCGTCGCCGCCCCAAGGCGCGCGAAGGCCTGCAGCGCCTCCGACTTCCCGGCGGCGATACCGCCGGTGAGGCCGATCTTCAGCGGCGCCATCGGCGCCGCTCAGCCTTGGTCCGACTCGCCCGTCTGCGCGTCGTCGTCCGAGGAATCCTCGCCGGAGGCCTCGTCGACATCGTCCGGGGAATCAGGACGCTCCTGCACCGATTCACCCTCCTGGTGCTCGCCCGGGTCCTCCTCGGTGGTCCCGTTCTCCTCGGCGACCGGAGCGGGATCTGCCTCCTCGGAGGCCTCGACCTCGGTCGGCAGCTCACCCGGAGCCTCTTCGGACGGAGCCTCGGGCTCATCGGCGGTCGCAGCCTCCTCGGCCGGAACCTCCTCGGCGGGGGCTTCGGCGGCCGGGGTCGCATTCGCGAACGCGTCTGCCATCTGACCCGTGGGCGGATCAACCTCCGCCTGGACCTCGGTCCCCTCGTCCTGACCGCCTTCGGCCTGTGCGATCTGCTCGCCGAGGCCGGCCATCGCCATGTTCTGGCCCTCGACCCGCTTGATGCTGAGCGAGAGGCGGCGACGCTCTTCGTCGATCTCGAGGATCTTCACGTTCAGTTTCGAGCCGGGCTCGACGACTTCGCTCGGGTTCTCGACGTGGTGGTCGGCGAGCTCGGAGATGTGGACCAGGCCCTCGACTCCGGGAAGGATTTCGACGAAGGCGCCGAAGGCGACGACCTTGGTCACGCTGCCCTCGAGCACGTCGCCGGAGCGATGGGTGCTGATCACCCGCTGCCATGGGTCCTCCTGGGTCTGCTTCAGACCGAGGGAGATCCGCTGGCGGTCGCGGTCGATGTCGAGGACTTTGATCCGCACGTCGTCGCCGATCGAGACGACTTCGGAGGGGTGATTCACATGGCTCCAGGAAAGCTCTGAGATGTGGATAAGGCCGTCGATCCCGTCGAGGTCGACGAAGGCGCCGAAGTCGACGATGTTGGAGATCTTGCCCTCGACGACCTGGCCTGGCTCGAGGCGGCCGAGGATCTGCTCGCGGACCTCTTTGCGCTCCTCCTCCAGCACCGCGCGGCGCGAGAGGACGACGTTGTTGCGGCTGCGGTTGAGCTCGATCACTTTGCACTCGAGCGTCTGGCCGGTGAACTCCTCGAGGTTGTGGACGCGGCGGATGTCGACCAGCGAGGCCGGCAGGAAGCCGCGGACGCCGAGGTCGAGGATGAGACCGCCCTTGACGACCTCGATGACGCTGCCTTCGACCGGTTCGCCGGAATCGGCGGCGACCTCGATTTTGCGCCAGGCCTTCTCGAAGCGGGCGCGCTTCTTGGAGAGGATCAGGCGGCCCTCGGAGTCCTCCTTGGTGAGGACCAGGGCGTCGATCTCCTCGCCCAGCTCGACCTCTTCGTGCGGGTCGACCGACTTGCGGATCGAAAGCTCGTTGGAGGGGATGACGCCCTCGGCCTTGTAGCCGATGTCGACCAGTACCTCGTCTTTGTCGATCCGGACGACTTTGCCTTTGACGACATCGCCCTCCTCGAACGACACCATCGTCGCCGCGTAGTTAGGGACGATCTTGCCGTCGATGTTGAGGAGGAGCCCCCCAGAACCCTCGACGGGGGTGGCACTGGGCGCAGGCGTCATGGTCTCGGTCGCGGACACGGGCGCGAATGATGGCAGAATCCGCCGCGATGCCGGTCCGAGCCACCAAGCGCGGCGACGAACGCACGCCGCTGGGCGGCGAGCGCGACGTTCTCATCTGCGGCGCCAGCTTCGCCGGGCTCGCGGTGGCACGCGAGCTGGCGGGCTCTGGAGCCGATGTTCTCATCGTCGATCGCTACGAGATCGGCGAGCGCCAGACCTCCGCCTGCGGGATCCCGACCGAGTGGCTGCAGCGGCTGGGGTTGATGGCCGCCGAGCGCCAGCGCTTCGACACGCTGGTCATGCACACCCCCCACGGGACCAGTCGCTACCGGCTCCCCTGGACCTTCTCGACCTTCGACTACCGCGAGCTCTGCCAGTTGCTCTGGCGCGACTGCGATGCGCGCTTCGAGACGGCGAAGGTGAACGGGCGCGTGGCGGGTGTCGAGTTCCTCTCGGATAGCGAGAGGAAATCGACATCGCGTGAGGGCGCGATCGCCGTCGAGACCGACCGCGGGACGATCTCGGCGCCGCTGGTGGTCGACGCGCTCGGCTGGCGCCGGATGCTGGCCAACGGCGACGGCTACCAGCCGCCGGACGCGCCGCTCTCGCGCGGGCTCGAGGTGCACCCCGGCGGCGAGTCGGAGGACCTGGCGATCTGGATCGACCGCAAGTACGTGCCGGCCGGCTACGGCTGGTCGTTCCCGGCCGACGACGAGCTGCGGATCGGGATCGGCTCGTTCGACCCCCGCTTCCACGTCAAGGAGACGACGGTGGGGCTGACCGAAGACCTCGGCAAGAAGCCGAACGAGTACCAGGGCAACTGGATCCCCCACAAGCTCCGCCGCGCCACCGAGGGCGGCGTCTTCTTCGTCGGCGACTCGGCCGGGCACTGCCTGCCGCTCAGCGCCGAGGGGATCAGGACCGCGCTCTACTTCGGGATGGCGCTGGGACAGGAGCTGCGCGGGGTCGTCGAGGAGCGCCAGACCCGCGAGCAGGCGGCGGCAAGCTACGCCTCCTTCCACGACTCGCACGAGTGGAAGTTCAAGTGGATGCTGCGGGTGCAGAAGCTGGTGCCGCGGGTACCGCCGCGGATCCTCGCGCCGCTGCTGCGGCTGATGGGCTCCAAGCGCTTCGTCGACTGGTCCTTCGGCCACTACCTGCAGATCGCGCCGCCGGAGCACGCCGGCTCGAAATGGGCCGGGCGCGGCTCAGCGGACGACCAAAACGGTCCCGGCCAGAAGCAGGACGACGCCGAGGACCCGACTGGCGCTGAGCGGAGTCTGGTCTAGGCCGAACAGGCCCAGCCGGTCGATCACGACCGACGCAGTGAGCTGCCCGAAGACGGTCGCCGCGGCAACGCCGCCGGCGCCGATCACGCTGACCGCGATCAGCGCGTTGAGGACGTAGATCGCGCCGAGGAAGCCGCCGAGCAGGTAGTACCAGGAGACGTCGAAGGTCGAGCTGAGGCCGCCCGCCTTGCCGCTGAGGACGACGACCGCGGCCAGCGCCAGGGTCCCGATCGAGAAGGAGACGAGGGCCGCCGGCATGCTGCCGGTCGCCTTGCCGAGCCCGGCGTTGATCGGCGCCTGGGCGGCGATCAAGCCGCCGGCGACCGCGGTGAGGGCGACCGCCAAGCCTCTATCCATGGATCTCTTCCTCTCGCCGCGTGATCTTCATGGTGAACAGCTACTTGGCGTCGAGCCAGTCCTGGCCGACGCCGATGTCGACCTCGAGCGGCGGTTCGAGCTGGTAAGCGGCGCACATCTCGCGCTCCACCAGCTCGGTCGCCGCTTCCATCTCCTCCGGCGGGCCCTCGAAGAGGAGCTCGTCGTGGATCTGGAGGACGAGCCGGGTCTCTCCCCCGGCCTCCCGCAGGGCCTTCTGACAGCTGACCATCGCCACCTTGATGATGTCGGCGGCGGTGCCCTGGATCACGGTGTTGACTGCGAGGCGCTCGCCGAGGCGGCGGGTGTTGGGGTTGCCGGAGCGCAGCTCGGGGATCGGGCGGCGGCGGCCCATCAGCGTCTTCACGTAGCCCTCCTCCTGGGCGCGCTCGATCACCTGCTCGCGGAAGGCCCGCACGGCCGGGAAGCGCTCCAGATAGCGGGAGACGAATTCCTCGCCCTCCTTGCGCGGGATGTTGAGGCGGTCGGAGAGGCCGAACCCGGTGAGGCCGTAGACGATCCCGAAGTTGACCATCTTCGCCTTCGAGCGCTGGCCGACGTCGACTTCGTCGCGCTCGATTTCGAAGACCTCGGCGGCGGTCGCGGCGTGGACGTCTTCGCCTTTGTGGAAGACGTCTTTGAGGACGCCCTCGTCGGCGACGTGGGCGAGGACGCGGAGCTCGACCTGGCTGTAGTCGGCGGAGAGCAGGCGGTTCCCCTCTTCGGCGACGAAGCAGGCGCGGACCGGGCGGCCGATCTCGGTCCGGATCGGGATGTTCTGCAGGTTGGGGTTGGTGCTGGAGAGGCGGCCGGTGGTGGTCGAGGCCTGGTTGAAGGTGGTGTGGACGCGGCCGGTCTCGGGGTCGATCAGCTCCGGCAGCGAGTCGAGGTAGGTGTTCTTGAGCTTCGTCAACTCGCGCCACTGCTCGATCTTCTCGACGATCGGGTGCTCGTCGCGGATCTGGGCGAGGACGCGGGCGTCGGTCGAGAACCCGGTTTTGCCGCGGCGCTTGCGGGTCAGCCCGAGCTTCTCGAAGAGGACGCGGCCGACCTGCTGCGGCGAGCCGATCGTGAACTCCTCCTCGGCGTGCTCGAAGATCTCGCGTTCGAGCGTGTCGATCCGCTCGCCGAAGCCGGCGCCGACGTCTGCCAGGCGCTTGTCGTCGAGCTTCAGCCCCGCCCGCTCCATCGCCGCCAGCACCCCGACCAGCGGCAGCTCGACCTCGTGCAATAGCTGCGCCAGTCCCAGCTCCTCGATCCGTGGCGCCTGCACGGCGGCAAGGGCGGCGACCAGCCGCGCTTCCTCGGCCGGGTCGAGGCCCGCCTCCAGCTCCTGGTCCAGCGCCAGCTGCCCGTCGTCCTCCTCCGGTTTCTCGGCGGCGGCGCCCTCGGCGATCCCGATCCCGGCATCGGCGGCGAGCTCGACCAGGTCGTAGGTGCGGCGCTGGGGCTCCAGCAGGTAGGCGGCGATCAGCGTGTCGTGGTCGAGGTTCAGCTCCACCCCCTCGCGGGCGGCGGCGGCGAGCAGACCATGGCGGCCGCCCCCGATCGACTTCGCGTCGTGGGCGGCGAAGGGCTTACCGCCGAGGGCGACCGCGAGCTCGTCGAGGGTGTTGTCCCCGGCGAGGACGCGCTCGGCTTCGGCGGCAGCCCAGCGGCCGCCGGCGATCCCCAGCGCAAGCGGCCCGTCGCCGAGGTCCTCCGGCTTCCCCTCCGCCGCCTCGACCTGCAGCTCGGTCTCGACCCTGCGCCCCGGCACAGCGTCGCCCTCGGGCAGCGCCTCTTCCAGCCGCTCCAGCACCGCCCGCAGCTCGAACTCGCGCATGAACTCTCGGAGGGCGCCGCGGTCGGGCTCGCTGGACATCGCTTCCCCCAGGTCCACCCCGGTTTCGATGTCGTATTGCAGCGTCGCCAGTTGCTTGGACATGCGCGCATCCTCGGCGTGCTCGACGAGGTTTTCCTTGCGTTTTTTGCCGGAGATCTCGTCGACGCTTTCCAACACCGCTTCCAGGGAGCCGAACTGCTGCAGCAGCTGGGTCGCGGTTTTCTCCCCGACCCCCGGCACGCCGGGGATGTTGTCGGAGGTGTCGCCGCGCAGCCCCATCAGGTCGGTGATCAGCTCCGGCGGCACGCCGTAGCGCTCCTCGACGGCGGCGCGGTCGTAGATCTTCGTCTCGGTGATCCCGCGAGAGGTGCTCATCACCCGTACCCCCTCGTCAACCAGCTGGTAGGCGTCCCGGTCGCCGGTGACGACCATCACCTCGATCCCCTCTTCCCGCGCCTGCTTGACCAGGGAGGCGATCACGTCGTCGGCCTCGTAGCCGTCGACCTTGACGTTGGTGTAGCCGAAGGCTTCGACCAGCGGCATCAGGTGCGGCCACTGCTCGCGCAGCAAATCGGGGCGCGGTTTGCGCTGGGCCTTGTAGAGGTCGTAGGTGACCTCGCGGCCGCTGTAGCCGGCGTCCCAGGCGACGACGACGCCCTGCGGGTGGTGTTCGTCGATGATTTTCACCAGCATCGAGGCGAGGCCATAGATCGCATTCGTCGGCCGCCCATCGCTGGTCCCGATCGACTCGGGCAGGGCGAAGAAGGCGCGATAGGCGAGGCTGTTGCCGTCGATCAGGAAGAGCTGTGGCGCGGCGGCGGCGTCGGGCACGGGGGCGACTCTAGCCGCGCGCGGCGTTGGACATCGAGAACGCCGCCGCAACGTCCGCGGCAACCCGACCCGCCTCGTTCTCCAGCTGCTTGTCGTCGAAGCGCAGGACGGTGTAGCCGGCCGAGCGGAGGTCGAGGTCGCGGGCGTGGTCGTCCTCGAAGGCGACCGAGCCGCGGTGGTAGCCCCAGAAGTCGGTCTCGACTACGAGGTTGTGGGAGCGCCAGAGGAAGTCGACGGTCCAGCGGCCGAGCTTGACGTTTACCTCTGGGTGCGGGATGCCGTAGCGGCGGCAGATGCCGAGGAAGAGGGTCTCGAGGTCTGAGCGAGTGCGGTCGGTGGTGAGGTGCTCGAGGCGATAGCCCTTGAGCTCGGCTTGGCGGGTGGCGCGGCGGATCAGGTTCGATGGGAGGAGTGAGGTTCGCTCGAGGTCTTCGAGGGTGCGGGAGACGCTCGTAACGGGGATGTTGTGGCGGTGGGTGGTCAAGAGCCTTCCCCGTCGCCCTCCTTCTTGCTGCGAGTAGGAGGGCGACGGCGAAGGCTCTGAGGAGGGGTTGAGGGAGGGGCATCGGTGGAGGTGGATGCCGGGACGGCGGGCACGGCCCGAGGTGGAGGGGACCGAGACGTGGACGGGGGCGTCGATTGGTTTCAGGAGCTCCCAAAGGACCGCGGCGGAAACGTGACTCGCCACCGCTCCCTCACCACATGCGAGTACTGCCGCCATGAAACGCCCGTGGAGGTTTAAGGCGTGGTGGCCGACGGCGTAGACCCCGCGGTGCACCCGATGCAACCGACCCTTCTTCGCACGCTCGGCAACTCCGTAGCGGCTCAAACCCACCTCTTCGAGTTGCCGCAGCGTCACCACACCGTGCTGGTGCGAGGCGATCTCATCGAGGCGGTGATCGGTGGTGTCGAGTTTGTGGCCCATGGGTCCACAAAGTCGACAGAGGCTTCATCCTCTCCCCCTACCCCGCTGCTTTTTCGTCCCTTGTTACGTCTTAGGCGATGCGCCGCCAGCTAGCAGGACGCAGCGTGGGACGAATCACCACTGACTTGGAAACAGGCGTGGGCGATGCCGACATGGACGCTGGGGCCCGCCAGCCGCACGTTCGGGCGACCGACGAAGTCGATGGCAAGGTCCCCTCTCCACGTCGGGAAGACCGACTCAGGGCTGCGGGTAAGCAAGGCCGAGCCGGAGAAGGGAGACGGCGGGTCGAGCGAGGCAGTGCTGAGGTCGTCGGCGAAGCGGAAAGCGCCAGCGCCGGCGTACCCCTCGAGGACCCTGTAGACGGAGACTCCATCCCGGCGCTCCCTGATCTCGGCGCTGTATTTCACCCTTCCCTTCGGGTGGTTCTTGTTCACTTGAAAGCTGACCTTGCGACCATGGTCGAAGGAGACGCCGCTCAGGCGGGCCCCTCGCCCACCTGGGCCTCTCGATTCGCCGTAGCCGCCACCGCTACTACAAAAAGAGACGGCCGACGGTAGGCGCGCCTGAGTCACGGTCACCGCCGTGTATCCGCGCTCTCCTTCGAATTCGATGATTCCTTCGTAGGCTGTTGGTTCGAAGAGGTATTTCTGCTTGGTGCATCCGATGTGGACCTTCCGTGGCGGGCCGGAGGGACGAACCGCAAGGTCGACCCTCCCGAATGGGCCGAGATCGACCTTCACGAACTCTGGCGAAACAATTGCGGGAGCCAGATAGAAGGCCGCACCCGCCTTCCTGTCTCGCCGATGAACGACGACGTGCGCCTTGCCGCGACCGTCGAGCCGTTCTGAGAATGCCGAGAACCCGATCGTGTAACCGTTCGTGCCCTGCAGCTGGAAGCCGGCGGAATAGGCGACCGGCTCCGCCCTCAGCAGTTGGGGTAGGTGCGAGGGCTCTGCGGCAGCGGGGGGCGCAACGCCGAGCGCCATCAGACAGCCACACAAGATCGAACGAACCTTCATTACCGGCGATCCTATGCACGTGATCCGGACCGGGTCGGCGCCGCGAATCTGATTCGATAGCCCGCGATGGCAGTCAGCGCTCAATACAGCGTCACGATCCGGGTCGAGCTCGATGCGCGGAAGGAGCCCTTGGGGCGCCTGACCGCGGCGATCGCCGAGGCTGGGGGGCAGCTGCAGGGGGTAGATCTTGTTCCTGGCGCCGGGCCGGAGGGCAAGCGGGTGCGGGAGTTCACGATCGACGCCACCGACCGCGACCACTGGGAGCGTATCCTGCGGGCGATCGGGTCGACTCGGGGCGCCCGGGTGCTCGACTACGTCGACCGGACGATGCAGATGCACCGCGGCGGCAAGATCGACATCCGCAACAAGTACCCGGTGAAAACGCGCGACGACCTCTCGATGGCCTACACGCCGGGCGTCGCCCGCGTCTGCATGGACATCCACGCCGATCGCAGCAAAGCCTTCGAGTACACGATCAAGAAAAACACGGTCGCGGTCGTCTCCGACGGCAGTGCCGTCCTCGGCCTCGGCAACATCGGCCCCGAGGCGGCGATGCCGGTGATGGAGGGCAAGTGCATGCTCTTCAAAGAGTTCGCCGGCGTCGATGCCTTCCCGATCTGCCTCGACACCCAGGACGCCGACGAGATCGTCCGCGCGGTCGAGCTGATGGCGCCGACCTTCGGCGGCATCAACCTCGAGGACATCTCCGCCCCGCGCTGTTTCGAGATCGAGGACCGGCTGAAGGAGTCGATCGACATCCCCGTCTTCCACGACGACCAGCACGGGACCGCGGTGGTGACGATGGCGGCGCTCTTCAACGCGCTGAAGATCACCGGCAAACCGATCGAGCAGCTGCGGGTGCTGGTGGTAGGTCTCGGCGCCGCCGGGGTAGCGGTCAGCAAGATGATGCTCGCCTCCGGGATCACCCAGATCGTCGGCTGCGACCGCAAGGGCGCACTCTCGACCAAGCGCGAGGACTACGAATCCGGCGAGATGAACGAGGCCAAGCGCTGGTACGCGGAGACGACCAACCCGGATCTGATCCAGGGCGACCCGGACGACGTAATCGAGGGCATGGACATCTTCGTCGGCCTCTCCGGCCCCGGGATCATCCAACCCGAGTCCCTCGGCAAGATGAACGACGACGCGATCGTCTTCGCGATGGCAAACCCGACCCCCGAGGTGATGCCCGAGGAGGCGGCGCCGTACGTGCGGATCATGGCCACCGGGCGATCCGACTTCCCGAACCAGATCAACAACGTGCTCGCCTTCCCCGGCATCTTCCGCGGCGCCCTCGACGCCGGCGCCCCCAGCATCACCGAGGAGATGAAGCTCGCCGCCGCCAAGGGGATCGCGATGGCGGTCTCCGAGGAGGACCTGGCCGAGGACTACATCATCCCCAGCGTCTTCAACCGCGATGTCGCCCCGAAGGTCGCCGAATCGGTGGTCGAGGAGGCCAAACGCGACGGTATCGCCCGGATCGACGAAGAGACCGGGACCTTCGCCACGGTGGAGGCGAGCTAGCCCTTGAAGGTCCTCGTCACCGGCGCCAGCGGCCTGATCGGCTCGGCGCTGTGTGATGCGCTGTTCGCCCGCGGCGACGAGGTCGTCGGCTTCACCCGCGATACAGGCCGCGCCCGCATCGCCAACCCCCGCGTCACCTGGCACAAGTGGGACCCGACTCTGGAACGCCCGGACCCCGGCGCCTTCGAGGGCGTCGATGGCGTCGTCCACCTGCTCGGCGAGCCGATCGATCAGAAATGGACCGACGAGGCGAAGGAGCGGATCATGGAGAGCCGCCGCCAGGGCACGCACAACCTGGTGCAGACGATCGCCGCGCTCGAGACCCCGCCGAAGGTCCTGGTCAGCCAGTCGGGCGTCGGCCACTACGGTGACCGCGGCGACGATCTGGTCGACGAGAGCGACGGCCCCGGGACCAGCTTCGACGCGCAGGTGACGGTGGCCTGGGAGGCGGCGGCGCACGAGCTCGACTCCAGCGACGTCCGCCTCGTGGTCGTCCGCACCGGCCAGGTGCTGAGCACGGAGGGCGGGGTGCTGAAGGAGATGCTGCCGCCGTTCAAGCTCGGCGTCGGCGGGCCGCTAGCGGGCGGCGACCAATACCTCTCCTGGATCCACATCGACGACGAGGTCGGGATCCTGCTCTGGGCCATCGACAACGACAAAGTCAGCGGCACCGTCAACGCCAGCGCCCCGAACCCGGCGACCAACAAGGACTTCTCGAAGGCGCTGGGCCGCGCCCTCAACCGCCCCGCGGTGATGCCGGTCCCGGGCCTGGTCCTCGACCTCAAATTCGGCAAAGAGTTCGGCCAGGTCCTCCGCGGCGGGCAACGGGTAATCCCGAAGCGCACCCAGGAACTCGGCTACAAGTTCAGCTATCCCGATCTGGACAAAGCTCTGCGGGACCTCCTCTAAGCCGCTTGCAGGAGGGGCGGGTACCCCCTCTGACAAAGGCTCAAGAAGCCACGCCTGCACTGCAAGTTCGACCAGCTGCGCGACGGTCTTTGGCAGAGGGGGTACCCGCCCCTCCCCACAACCCCGCTAAGAGTCCCGCGCCAGCACGTCGGCGGGGCCCTCGATCCAGATCCGCACGTTGTCCCCGGGATGCCAGGCCGGGAAGCCGAGACGCCGGGCTTTGACGATCGCGCCGGAGGGCAGTTGGAGCTCGACGAGCTGATCGTGGCCGAAGAAGCTGCGGGAGACGACGGTTGCTTTCTGGCTGCGCCGGTCGGGCGGCTCCATCGTCCCGATCGCGAGTGACTCGGGTCGAACCAGGACATCGACCTCTCCGGTATGGCCCTCGCGGTTCGGCAGGTTGCCAAGCTCACACTCAATCGTTCCGTTGTTGGCCCTCCCTGGCAGCACCTCGATCTCGCCGAGGAAGCCGGCGACCCAGCGGCTGGTCGGGCGGGAGTAGACGTCCTCGGGGGTGCCGACCTGCTCGACCTTGCCCTCGTTGACGACGGCGACGACGTCGGCGACGCTCAGCGCCTCCTCCTGATCGTGGGTGACGAAGACCGAGGTCAGCTTCTGCTCGGCGAGGATCTCGCGGACCTCTTCGCGGACCCGCGCCCGCAGGCCCGCGTCGAGGTTGGAGAAGGGCTCATCTAAGAGCAGCGCCCGCGGCTCGGCGACGAGCGCCCGCGCCAGCGCCACCCGCTGCTGCTGGCCGCCGGAGAGCTCGTGCGGGTTGCGCTTGCCGAGGCCGCCGAGGCCGACCGTCCCCAGGGCGTGCTCAACCTTGGCGCGGTCGGGCCGGCGCCCAAGCGCGTAGCCGACGTTGGCGGCGACGTCCATGTGCGGGAAGAGCGCGTAGTCCTGGAAGACCATGCCGATCCGCCGCCGCTCCGCCGGCACCGAGCGGCCGGAGCCGCTGACCTCCTCGCCGCCGATCTCGATCGTGCCGGCGTCCGGCTGCTCGAGCCCGGCGATCAGCCTCAGCGTCGTCGTCTTGCCGCAGCCGCTGGGGCCGAGCAGGGCGCAGATCGCGCCCTCGGGGACGTCGAGGTCAAGGCCGTCGACGGCGACGACGTCGCCGAAGGCTTTGCGCAGGCCGCGGAGGCGCAGCCCGGGGGTGGAATTGGACTCTTCGTACTCCATTAGCAGAGGAATCCATAAGATTAGGGCAACCTAACTGCCTCCTCCATGATCTCCGTCACCCCGCAACAGAAGCGGCTGCTCGCCGCCCTACTCGTCTTCGCCGCCATGGTGCTGGCCGGCTGCGGCTTCAGCACCGAAGACAACGGCGGCGGCTCGAACGAGCCGGGCACCGGGGGAATCACCCTCTACTCGGGCCGAATCCCCGCCGCGATCGGCCCTGCCATCGACAGCTACGAGGCGAAAGCCGACCGCGACGTCCAGGTCCGCTTCGCCGAAACCGCCGACCTCGCCGCGACCCTGGTCGAGGAGGGCGACGCCTCCCCCGCCGACGTCTTCTTCGCCCAGGAGCCGGGGGCGATCGCCGCCGTCGCCGAAGCAGGGCTGCTGGCGAAGCTGCCGCAGGACATCCTCGACATGGTGCCGGCGCGCTACCGCGACCCGGAAGGGCGCTGGGTCGGCGTCACCGGGCGCGCCCGCGTAATCGCCTACAACCGGGACGCCGTCTCCGAATCCGAACTGCCGCCTTCGCCGTTCGGCCTCACCGACCCGAAGTGGTCAGACCGGGTCGGCTGGAGCCCCGCCTCCTCGAGCATGCAGGAGTACGTGACCGCGCTGCGGGCGAAGTACGGGGACGACCGCACCAAGCAGTGGCTGGAGGAAATGGTCGACAACGGCGCCGTCGCCTTCCCCGACAACGTGACGATCCGCGACGCCGTCGCCAAAGGCGAAATCGACGTCGGCCTGATCAACCACTACTACGTCGCCCAGGCGATCTCCGAAGAAGGACCCGACTATCCCGTCGGCGTCTACTTCCCGCCCGGCGGGCTCGGCTCGCTGATGCTGCTGACCAGCGTCGGCGTGCTGGAATCGAGCGACCGCAAGCCCGAAGCGTTCGCCTTCGTCCGCTCGCTGCTCTCGCCGAAGTCGCAGCAGTTCTTCACCTCGAGCAGCAAGGAGTACCCGCTCGCCAAGGGCTCCGCGCCGGACCCCTCGCTGAACGTGCCGATCGCGAAGATCCCCGTTTCGGACTCGAGCCTGGTCGACCTCAAGGAGCTGCAGGGGACGATCGAGCTGATGAAAGAAAGCGGAGCCCTCTAGTGGCCGCGGCGCGCCGGGCGCCGCTCGGCCTCCTCGCTGCCGGGGCGCTGATCGGCGCCGCCGCCGTCCTCCCCGCCGCCTACCTCCTCGTCGTCATCGCCGGCGACCTCTCGGCCGCGCTGGAGACCGCGCTCTCCTCACGGGCGCTGGAAACGCTGCTGCGGACCGCGGCGCTGACCGCCGCGGTGGTCGTCAGCTCGGTCGCGATCGCGCTGCCGATCGGCTGGCTGACGGTCCGCACGGACCTCCCGGCTCGCCGCCTCTGGACCGTCCTCTGCACGCTGCCGCTGGTGATCCCAAGCTACGTCGGCGCCTACCTGCTGGTCGCGGCGCTGGGCCCGAACGGGATGCTGCAGGAAGCGCTCGGAGTCGACCGCCTGCCTTCGATCTACGGCTTCACCGGCGCCTGGCTGGTGCTGACGCTCTTCACCTACCCGCTGGTCCTGATCCCGCTGCGGTCGACGCTGCGCCGGATCGACCCGCAGCTCGAGGACGCGGCGCGGGCGATGGGGCGCGGCCCGCTCGAGGTCTTCCGCACCGTCATCCTGCCGCAGCTCTGGCCGGTCCTCGCCGCCGGCTCCCTGCTCGTCGCCCTGTTCACGATCAGCGACTTCGGCGCCGTCTCGATCCTCCGCTTCGAGTCCTTCACCAGCGAGATCTACGTCGCCTACCAGTCGAGCTTCGACCGCGTCGCCGCCGCCGCCCTCGGCGCCGTCCTCGTCGTCTCGATGCTGGCCCTGCTGCTGGCGAGCTCGCGGGTGCGCGGGGCGCGGCGGGTCCACCGCCTCGGCCCGGGGACGCTGCGGCCGACCCAGCCCTACCGGCTCGGCCGCTGGCGCTGGCCGGCGCTCGCGTTCTGCTCGCTGATCGTGCTCGTCGCCTTCATCCTCCCCGTCGGCGTCCTCGTCTACTGGGCCTCGAAGGGGATCTCGACCGGCAGCACCTCGCTGAGCACGATCGCCGCCCTCGGCGGCAACTCGCTGCTGATCGCCGTCTGGGCGGCGGCGGTCGGAGCGATCGCAGCGCTGATCGTCGCTGCACTGGCGGTCCGGTACCCGTCGCGGGTGACCCGGGTGATCGAGCGACTCGCCCACGCCGGCTACGCGCTGCCGGGGATCCTCGTCGCGCTTGGGCTCGTCTTCTTCGCGACGCGGGCGGTGCCGGCGCTCTACCAGACGATCGCGCTGCTGGTCTTCGCGATGACGATCCACTACCTGCCGCTGGCGGTCGGCCCGATCGCCAGCTCGCTGGTTCAGCTCTCGCCGCGGATCGAAGAGGCGGCGCGCGGGATGGGCCGCGGTCCGGCCGAGGTCTTCCGCACGATCACGATCCCGCTCGCCCGCGGCGGCATGATGGCCGGCGCCGCACTCGTCTTCCTCCATGCGATGAAGGAGCTGACGGTGACGCTGATCCTCTCCCCGATCGGGTTCAAAACGCTGGCGACCGACATCTGGACGCAGACCACCTACGGCTTCTACGAGGCGAGCGCGATCCCCGCCCTGGTCCTGCTGGCGGTCGCCGCCGTCCCCGTCTACCTGCTGAGCGAGCAGGGCGCGGCTCCTTCCTGAGCTGGTGACCCTGAGACCCCGCCCGGCGCCGGCGGTCGGCGTGGCGCTGGTCCTGGCCGCCGCCTCCCTCGCTCTCCCTTACCACCCCGTCTACGACCCCTGGGCCTGGCTGGTCTGGGGGCGGGAGCTGGTCCACGGCGGCTTCGAGACTGCCGCGGGGCCGTCCTGGAAGCCACTGCCGGTCCTGGTCGATGCGCCACTTTCGATGCTCGGCGACGTGGCGCCGCAAGCGTGGATGCTGATTGCCCGCACCGGCTGGTTCAGCGCGGCGCTGCTGGCCGGACTACTGGCGGCGCGGTTAAGCGGCGAGAAGACGGGGCGCTGGCGCTGGGTCGCAGCAGTGATCGCGGCCGCCTCGGTGGCGCTCACCGCCGACTCCTTCACGCCGCCGCTGCGCCAGTTCACCGGCGGCCTCTCGGAGCCGCTGCTGGTGGCGCTTGTGCTGGGCGCGATCTCGGCGGCGCTGGACGAGCGCCCGGGTTGGGTGCTGGGACTGGGGACCGCGGCGGCGCTGCTGCGTCCCGAAGTCTGGCCGTTCCTGGCCCTCTGGGCCTACTTCGCGAGCCGCGGGAGGCCGCGCCTGCGAGCCGCCGCGATCGCCTGCGCGCTCCTCATCCCCCTCGCCTGGTTCGTCCCCGACATCCTCGGCGCCGGCACCCCGCTGGAGGGAGGCGAAACCGCCCGCGCCGGCGGCATCGAGCCACTCGACGGCCTCGCGGTGCTGGGACGAGCGTCCATCGCCCCCCTTCTGGCCTGCTGGGTTGGCATCGCCCTGCTGCTCTGGCAAGGCGGCTTTGTCAACCAGTGGTCCACGAAACCGCCTCGTGCCAACGACGGCGACCAGTACTTGGCGATCCTCCTGGCGGGCGCTGCCGCCTGGATCCTCCTCGTCGCCGCAATGGCGATCGCCGGCTTCGCCGGCCTCCCCCGCTTCCTCGCCCCCGCCACCGCAATCGTCGCCATCCTCGGCAGCGTCGGCATCGCCCGCACCGCAGCCGCCGTAGAGCTTTTCGACCCTATAGGGGGCAAAAGGTCTACGGCAATCATCGCGGCCACGCTCGTCATCGCGGCCGCGGGCGTCGGCTGGCGCGCGGCCCAGATCCCGGGCGACGTCCGCGTCGTCCAGCGCCAAACCCACTCCCTAGACCATCTCTTCGACCTGATCGACAAGACCGGCCCCGCCACCCTCCTCGCCTGCAACAACACCACGAAAATCACCCAGGTCCGCCCCCAAACCGCCGCCGCCTGGAAGCTGGAAAAACCAATCGACCGAGTCCCCGTCCGGCGAAAGCCCCAATACGGCACCGTCCTCTCCACCACTCCCCTCCCCAACGGCGCCCCCATCGCCACCGCAGGCAACTGGCACGCCACGCGCCTCCCCTGCCTAACCAACCAACGCTGACAGGCGGTGTCGGTGGGGGTCCCTGGGTACTTGGCATGGAGCCGGGCCGATGCGGTCCGGGCGCCAGCCAAATCCATTCCGCCCGGCGGAGGTGCTCCCAGGGACCCCCACCGACACCGCCCCAATCAACCGCTACTCGCCAACCTCAGCCAGCGGCCGCCCCATAGCCGGAGTCTCCGGAGCCACCCGATAAGGCTGCTCCACCACCTCCTCCCGCTCGTGGTAAACCCCATCCGCATTCACCGCCCAAACGTCATGCCCGGCGCCGTCACACAGGTTCTCGACCGCCCGCATCGCCGTCAGCATCGAGTGATCCGAGTTGTTGTACCTGTGGAGGCCGTTGCGGCCGATCTGCTGCAGGTTCGAGAAACCGTCGAGCCAGCCGCGAATCCGCTCGACCCGCCCCGCGTACTCGGCGTCGTAGACCGGGTACGCCTTGGGGACGCGGACGACGTGGCCGCCCACCACCCGCTTCGGCTCGACGAGACCGAGCGCGGCAACCTCTTCGCGGCCGAGCGCCACCAGCTCCTCGTCGCTTGCCGACCAGAGCTCGTCGCCTTCGAAGCAGAAGTACTCGAGGCCGAGGCAGGAGCGGCCCGGATCCGGGGTCATCCACGGGCTCCAGGCGCGGAAGTTCTGGATCCGGCCGACCCGCGCCCGCGGGTCGTGGACGTAGACCCAGTTGTCCGGGAAGGGCGGCTCGCCGTCGATCGGCAGCGCCACGGTGAGGAAGTCGCGGTAGCGGAGGCCGGCGGCGGCGGCCGTGACCGCGGGCGGCGGAGCCGGCTCGGCGACGCCCACGGTCGTCCGCAGCGGGATCGAGGAGATCGCGGCGCTGACCTCCACCCGCTCGCCGCCGGCGCGGATCGCGGTCAGACGTCCCCCCTCGTGCTCGAGCCCTTCGACGCGGGCCCCGAGGCGGATCTCGCCCCCCCGTGCTTCGATCCGCCGCGCCATCTCCTCCCACATCTGCCCCGGCCCCAGCCGCGGGTAGCGGAACTCCTCGATCAGGCTCTTCGGCGGCTCGCCGCCGCCGGGCAGGGCGGCCCGCAGCGCTGAGGCGACCGAGAGGTCGGAGATGCGCTGCGCCGCCCACTCGGCACGAAGCTCGCGAGTGCCGACTCCCCAGACCTTTTCCGTGTAGGTCTTGAAGAAGAGCTCGAAGAGGCGGCGGCCGAAGCGCGCGGTGACCCAGTCCTCGTAGCTCTCCTCCACCCTTCGCCGTCGCAGCCGGGCGCGGACGTAAGAGCCGAGGCTGCGGAGCAGCTCGACCGGGCCCACCTTGGCGAAGACGTCGGCCGGCCGCAGCGGGTACTCGATGAAGCGCCCGCGCCAGAAAATCCGCGAGAGGCGCGGCCGCACCAGCAGCTCCGGCCCCAGCAGCTCCGCCCAGAGCTCTTTTACCTCGGCGCTCTTGGTGAAGAAGCGGTGGCCGCCGAGGTCGAAGCGGTAGCCGTCGCGGACGACGGTGCGGGCGAGGCCACCGACGGCCTCGTCGGCCTCGAAGACGACAACGGGGACGTTTCGCTGCGTCAGCCGGTAGGCGGCGGTGAGCCCGGCGGGACCGGCTCCGAGCACGGCAACCGGGGCGGAATCCGGTCTTATGGCGGCGCCCGACATCGAGGGCCGAGATGCTATTAGGTATCCCTAATGCCGGACGCCCCCTCGGCCGTTGACCCCTCCAGCGGCCCCTCCCTCACCCTCGCCGCAATCATTCCCGCCACTGACGATCCGTCGACCCTGGAGCGGGCCCGGGCGGCACTCGAAGCGGGCACGCGCAAGCCGGACCAGTTGCTGGTCCGGCGGGGTCCCGCGACCGGCCCCGCCGCCGCCCGTAACCGCGCCGCGGCCGAGAGCGAGGCCGACGTGCTCGTCTTCGTCGACGCCGACGTCGAGGTCCACGATGACGCCCTGGAGCGGATCGAGCGGCGCTTCGACGAAGACCCGGACCTGGCCGCCCTCTTCGGCGCCTACGACGACTCACCGGCAGACCCCGGCCTCCCCTCCCAGTACCGCAACCTCCTCCATCACCACGTTCACGCCGGCGCCGCCGGCGAGGCGGAGACCTTCTGGGCGGGCCTCGGCGCGATCCGGCGGGAGCCCTTCGAGGACGCGGGCGGCTTCGACGCAGACCGCTACCCGCAGCCGAGCGTCGAGGACATTGAGCTGGGGATGCGGCTCCGCCGCCGCGGCGCCCGGACCGCGCTCGACCCGCGGATCCGCGGCCGCCACCTCAAGCGCTGGACCCCACTCAGCATCGCCCGCACCGATTTCGCCCGCCGCGGCGTCCCCTGGGCCCGGCTGCTCTTACAGGAGGGCAACGGCAGCACCGCTCTCAATCTCGGCTGGCGGCGGCGCGCGAGCGCCACGGCAAGCGTCGCCCTGCTCGCCTCGCTCCTTGCCCGCCGGCCACGGCTTGCAGCGGGCGCGTTGGCGGCGAACCTCGTCCTCGACCGCGATCTCTACGCTCTGCTGCTCCGCCGAGGCGGACCGAAGCTGCTCCTCGCCGGGATTCCCCTGCACCAGCTGCACCAGCTCTGCGCCGCGGCCTCGGTCCCAGCGGCGGTCGTCCTCCATGCAATCGACGGGCGGCACCAGTGATGCGGATCGGGATCGCCGGCTGCGGCCGGATCGCCGAGCGCGGCTACGTGCCGGCGGCGCTGGCAGCGCAGGGGGTGACGATCGTCGGCTTCGCCGACCTGGATAGCCAGCGGCTCGATCGCTGTCGGCGCCTTTGGGCGGCGAAGGGCGACGAGGGTCCCGGTTTCGCCGACGCCGCCTCAATGCTGGAGGCAGTCGCGATCGACCTGCTCGTCGTCGCAGCCCCCGCCGATTACCACGTGGCGCTGGCGACGGAGGCCGCCACGGCCGGGGTCAGGTCCCTGGTCGAGAAGCCCCCCGCTCCCGACCTAGAGAGCGCACGGCGCCTGGCAGCTCTCGACCCGCAGCCGCTGCTCGCCTTCAACCGCCGCTTCCTCCAAGGCGCCGAGTTGCGTGACTCGATCCCCGCCGAAGGCTGGCTCGAGCTCGACCTCGAGCTGCGCTTCCGCCGCGACGCCTGGGGCGCCCACGAAGCACGCGACGAGGCGATCCTCGACGCCGGTCTGCACCTGATCGACCTCGCCTGCCACCTCACCGAGTCGGCCCCGATAGCCGTCCGCCGCGCCCAACTCGAACACGAGAGGGGGTTCCTAGAGCTCGAGCTCGCCCGGGGCCGCGCCCGCATCACCTGCGCGACCGATCGCAACCATCGCGAGACCGTCACCGTCCGCGATCGCTCCGGAAGGCTGCTAGGGCGTATGAACTGGGGCGGGTTCCGCAGTCGTCTTGCAGGAGTTCTCGGTAAACCAAACCCCCTCGTCCTCTCTCTGAAGCGTCAGCTAGAGGCCATCGAGGCGGCGGGGGTGTCCCTGCTGGAGCCTCCCCATCTGTTGCTCCAGCAGGGACATCCCCGCCGCCTCCCCGCCACCGCGCATGACGGTGTCGCCGCCATGGCCGCCGTCGAAGCCGCCCGCCGCTCCGCCGCGCTTGGAGGCGCCGAGGTCACGGTCGAGCCCGTCGAGGCCGCGGCGTGATCGCCGTAATTCAATTCGACGCCGCCAGCGCCCGGCTACTGGAGCGGCTGGGCGACGAAGGCCGCTTGCCGAATCTGAAGGCGCTGCGGGCGCAAGGAACCCGCCTCGCCCTGGAGACCCCTGCCGAGCACTTCCCGGCCAGCGCCTACCAAACGCTCTACCGCGGGGTCGAGGTCGGCGACCACGGTCTCTTCTACCCCTTCCAGTGGGCCGGGGACGCCCAGCGGGTGCGGCTGGCAGGGACCTTCGAGGCGCCGCCGCCGATCTGGGACCTGCTCGGCCGTGCCGGCCGCACCACCCTCGCAATCGATCCATACGAGTGCCACCGGCCAGGGGAGGCGCGGGGCGAGCTCTTCGACGGCTGGGGGATGCGTGAGCGGGTGGTGCTCGAGCGCTGGTCGGCTCCCGACGGAGCCGACCGTGGCCCGCGTCGCCGCCACGGTCGCCCTCCCGATGTCACCGAGGTCTTCGGTGCCCAGACGCCGCGGGAGCTGCGGCTGTTGCGGGAGCGCTTCCTGGCCGCGCCGGCGCGCGTTGCCGACCTCGCGATCGAGCGCCTGCGCGAGCGCAAATTCGACCTCGCCTGGATCGTCTTCGCCGCCCCCCACCTCGCCGGCCATCGGCTCTGGCAGGTGCCCCCTTACATCGACGACGGTGAGATCGCGGCTACCGAGCGGGAGCGCCTCGACGGCGCCCTTGCCGAGATCTACGAGGAGGTCGACGTCCAGCTCGGCCGCGTTCTCGAGGCGCTGCCGGACGACTGCGACGTGATCGCCTGCTCGGTCCTCGGCATGGACGAGAACACAAGCCGGGCGGACCTCCTGCCGGAGATGCTCTCGGCCGTCCTAACCGGCCCCAGCCAAAGTCGTGGTTCCTTAGTCGGCAATGCCCCGACTATGGAACCACGGAACTCGGGGGACTCCGACTCTGGGGCGATATGGCGGCTTCGGGGTGCGCTCTCCGGTCGCATGCGGGCAAAGATCGCCGCGGCGATGCCGGACCGCATGGCGCTGGAGCTGACGGCGCGGCTGGAGCTGCGCGGGGTCGACTGGAGCTCGACGCGGGCCTTCGCCCACCCGGCCGACAACCAGGGCTACATCCGCTTCAACCGCACCGGGCGCGAGCGCGACGGAATCGTCGGCGTCAGCGAGGCGGAGGAGCTGGCGGCGCAGATCCGCGAGGGCCTCCTCGACTTCCACGATCCCGACGGACAGCCGGCGGTGGTGGCCGTTGACGCGGTGAGCGAGCGCTGGACCGGAGCCGCAGCCGACCGCCTGCCCGACCTCGTCGTCCGCTGGCGCCCCACCTCCTCGGTCGCGCTCGACGCGGTCCACTCCCCCAGCTTCGGCACCGTGCACCGCCACGGCTTCGGAAGCGGCCGCACGGGCAACCACACCGACGGCGACGCCTGGGCGATCCTCGCCCCCCGCAGCGCCCACGTCAGCGACCTGGGACGGCCGGCAAAGATCAGCGACATCACGGCCACCGTCGCCGCTGCGAGCGACGTGCCGCTCGAAGGCCTCAGCGGCGATCCCTTGATCGAGCGCTAATCACCGAGACCGCAGAAAAGCATCTTGAGGATGCCTTTTTGCGGTCTCGCGGATGACGCCGGCGAGGGTCGCCGCTTGGGCGACGCAAACCAGAAGACCCGGAGCCGTTCCCGCGCGAAAGCCGGCGCGGACCAGGCCGAGGTAGAAGGCGACGGAGCCGGGATGGCGGTCAGAGGAGGCCTTGCGATACCGAGCGGCACCCCGCCCGTATCGGTACTGCCGGCGGAGGAAGGCGCGGACGCTCGATCCACTTTGGTGGATCACCGCAGCGTCTGGGATGAACCGCAGCACACCTCCCTCCCTTGCCGCCCGCTCCCCCCAATCCCGGTCCTCACCTGCAGCCGCCGGGAACGACTCGTCGAAGGGCAGCCGTTCGAGCAGCGACCGCCTGGCCGCCAAGTTGGCGGTGACGACGAATCCCGGCGACGCGGTCCTGGGCATCTCCGCCCTCACCTGCAGGTAGTGGACGATCGCCTCCCAGGCCTTGTCCGCTGCAGTGGCTCCATCCCCGATTCGAACCGGTCCGGTAGCCGCCTCGACCTCCCCGGCCAGCACCGGCCCGGCGAGCGTCTCCGCCCACCCCGACTCCGGCTCGCAGTCGTCGTCCGTGAAGCACACGACCTCCCCCCTCGCCCGCCGCACCCCCTCGTTGCGCGCCCAGGCCGGCCCGCGCCCCTCGACGTCCTCGACAACCACCACCTCCACCGGGATCGACTGCTTCTCCAGCGCCGCCCGACACCGATCCAGCGCCTGCGGGCGCCCCCGCGTCGGCACCACCACCGAGACCCGTTCCATCATCCCTCCGCGGCAAACACGGCCTGGCGCGGCTCCGATTCATCCCCCTCGGCAATTGCGGCCCTCACCTTCTCCACCGCTTCGCGCCCCGTCATCCCGCCGAGCTGGGCGATCCCCGCCGCCGCGACGATCGGTCGCGATTGCCGCCGCGCCTCGGAATCGGGCTCTCCGACGTAGGCCACCGCGGTCGAATCCTCGATCGCACGCCGCGCGTTCGCACCAACCTGCGCCAGCGTCCAGGCCCTCTCTCCCTCCGACGCGTCCAGGCAGACCACCCGCAACCGCAGCTCCTCGCCCCCGCGCCCCTGCCCAGCCCGCTCGCGCGCTTCGTCGCAGAGCCGCTGCCCCGCCTCCGCTTCCGCCCCCCGCAGCGGCGCGCTGACGTAGACCGTCACCGTCGCCCCGCCCGCGGCGCCCTCTTCGCCACAGCCGCTCGCGAGTGCGACCAGCAGGACAAGGACCGGGACGACTAGGAGGCGCGACATGAGCGTCGATCCTAAGCCGATGCCTCCTAAACTCGCCCGATGCGCATCGGAGTCCTGACCGCAGGAGGAGACTGTCCCGGCCTCAACGCCGCGATCCGCGCCGTCGCCCGCTCGGCGATCCAGCAGGGCGACGAGGCGATCGGGATCCGCCGCGGCTACCAGGGGCTCGCCGAGGACGACTACGTGCCGCTGGATATGCTCAGGGTCTCCGGGATCCTCCACCAGGGCGGGACGATCCTCAGCACCTCGAGCTTCGAGCCGATCCGCGAGGGCGCGGTGGGCAAAGTCGCCGCCGCCTTCGAGGAGCAGCGGCTTGACGCCGTCGTCGCGATCGGCGGCGAGCACACGATGGAGATCACCCGGCAGCTCCATGCCGATCACGGCCTGCCGCTGGTCGGTGTCCCGAAGACGATCGACAACGACGTCGGCGGCACCGACTTCACCTTCGGCTTCGACACCGCAGTGCAGGTAGTCACCGACGCGATCGACCGCCTCCACACCACCGCCCAGTCCCACGACCGGATCATGGTGGTCGAGGTGATGGGCCGGAACACCGGCTGGATCGCCGCTTACGCCGGCCTCGCCGGCGGCGCCGACTGCATCGTCATCCCCGAGCAGATCACCACGGTCGAGGAAATCTGCCGCGACGTCACCCGCCGTCATGACCGCGGCAAGGACTTCTCGATCATCGTCGTCGCCGAGGGCGCCAAGCTCGCCTTCGAGGGCGGCGAAGAGCGGCTGATCCAGCCGGTCAAGGAGAGCGACGAATACGGCTACCCGCGCCTCGGCGGGATCGGCGCCGCCCTGGCGAGCGAGCTCGAGGAGCTGACCGGCTACGAGACGCGAGTGACCGTGCTCGGCCACGTCCAGCGCGGCGGCACCCCCACCTCGACCGACCGCGTCCTCGCCTCCCTCTACGGCGCCCAGGCCTACGAGCTCGCCAAAGCAGGCGACTTCGGCCGCATGGCGGCCCTCCACGGCCGCTCGATGACCTCGGTTCCGCTTGAGGAGGCGGTCAAGGTCAAGGAGGTCGACCTCGGGGTGCTGGAGATAGCCAAACGCTTCTTCACGTGAGAGGGTGGGCGGGATGAGCGACGCCCCCGATTTCAAGACTGCGACCGCTGCCCAGCAGACGATGTGGTCGAAAGGCGACTTCAGCGAAGTCGCCCACCTCGTCGTCCCCGTCTCCGAGACCCTCGCCGCGGCCCTGCAGCTCATTCCCGACGAGCGGGTCCTCGACGTCGCCTGCGGCAGCGGCAACGGAGCCATCGCCGCGGCGCGGCGCACCTGGAGCAGGACGACCGGCGCTGACTTCGTGCCGGCGCTGCTGGAACGCGGCCGCGAACGCGCAACCGCGGAGCGGCTCGAGGTCGATTTCGTCGAGGCCGATGCGCAGAGCCTGCCCTTCGAGGAGGGCAGCTTCGACGTGACGATGTCGGTCTTCGGCGTCATGTTCGCCCCCGATCACCAGCAGGCAGCCGGCGAGCTGCTGCGCGTGACCAAACCCGGCGGGCGCATCGGGGTCGCCAGCTGGTGCCCGGATGGGGGTCTGCAGGACTTCTTCGCGGCGATCGTCAAGCACACCGGCGGCCCACCGCCCGGCGCCGTCCCGCCCGTCCTCTGGGGCGACGAGAACCACGTGCGGGAGCTGTTCGGCGACTCCGTCTCCGACCTGCGGTCCGAGCGGCTGAAGTCACGGCAGGCCTTCCGCTCGGCGCAGCACTACATCGACTTCTTTCGGGACTACTTCGGCCCGATCAAAACCGCCTTCGAAGCGGTCGGGGCAGAGGGCGAGCAGGAGCTCACCGCCGACCTCGAACGCGTCCTGGAGAACCTCAGCACGGGCGGCGACAAGGCCCTCGTAGTCGAGCCCGAATACCTGCAGGTTCTAGCGACCCGTTCCTAACCTGCGGTTGCGCTAGCCAAGCAGTTCAAGGACGCAGGGAGCGCCGCGTGCTCTGCACGCAAGCGACCGAGGACGCCGAAATGCGCCGGCTAGCGCTAGCGCAGGTCGGCATTCGACATCGTCGACTGCAGCGTGCGGATCGCTGCGCCGATCATCAGGACGCCGAAGAAGACCATGCCGGCGACACCGCCGCCCTGGCCGAAGGCTGCGTAGCCGATCACCATTGCGGCGATCGCCAAGAAGAGAGTTACGACCATGCCCATATCGCGGCGCATCCTATTGGATCGACCCGGCGCCGAGCGCGTCGCGGGTCTCGGCCAAGAAGGAGCCGACAGCGTCGGCAGCCCCCTGCGGTGATCCACCCCCGCCGGCCGCACGGACGAGGCGGCTGCCGATGATCACGCCGTCGGCGATCTCGGCCACCTGCGCCGCCTGCTCGGGCGTGCCGATCCCGAAGCCAACCGCGACCGGCGTCGCCGCCTCGGCCTTCGTCGCCTCGACCAGCTCGGTCAGCGCCGCCGGGATCTCAGTCCGCTCGCCGGTGGTTCCGACGGTGGAAACGACGTAGACGAACCCGCGCGCCGCCTCGCAGATCTGCCGCCGCCGCTCGGCGGGCGTCGTCGGCGCCAGCAACGGCACCAGGGCAAGCCCCTCGCCCGCAAACGCCTCCCGCACCTCCCCTGCCTCATCCAGCGGCAGATCCGGAACGATCACCCCGGCAGCACCAGCAGCCCGCGCCATCTCCGCGAACTTCCCCGACCCCCCATGCGCGAGAACCATGTTCGCGTAGGCCATGAAGACGACCGGGACCCGATCAGCAACCGCCTCACAAACCTCAAAAGCGGTCCGCAGGGTCGCCCCCGCCTCCAAGGCCTTCGTCGCCGCAGCATGAATCGTCGGCCCATCAGCCAAAGGATCCGAAAAAGGCACCCCGAGCTCGATCAGGTCAGCACCCGCGTCGGCATAGGCATTGGCCACCGCCAGCCCGGTCTCCCGATCGGGATGCCCAGCCATCATGTAAGGCATCAGCGCAGCGCGTCCTTCCTCCCGCGCGGCGGCAAACGCCTTCGCAATCCGCTCCTCCCCACTGAGCGCTGCGGCCTGGGGAGCCGGGGGAGTCTCGCCGGACCCTCCCCGCTGTTGTCCGCCGAGACTCCCCCGGCTCCCCCCCGAGACGCTCACGGCATGACCTCACCAGGCGGTTTCAAGCGGGAAGTAGCCTCCGCCATGTCCTTGTCTCCCCTCCCGGAGAGACAAAGCACGTCGAACCCATCCCCTTCCAACGCGTTCTCCATCAGCCAGGCGATCGCATGCGAGGACTCCAGCGCCGGGATGATCCCCTCCAGCCGCGAAAGCTCCTGAAACGCCGACAGCGCCTGCTGATCGGTCACCGCGACGTAGCTGGCCCGGCCGCTGTCGCGCAGCTGCGCGTGCTCGGGCCCGACCCCGGGATAGTCAAGGCCCGCGGAGATCGAGTGCGCCTCGAGGATCTGCCCCTCCTCGTCGGCGATCACCGAAGAGAGCGAGCCATGCAGGACGCCTTTGACGCCACCCTGGAGAGATGCCCCGTGGCGCTGGGTGTCGAGCCCCTCGCCCGCCGCCTCGACGCCGACCAGGCCGACTTCGGCATCGTCGAGGAAGAGCGTGAAGATGCCGATCGCGTTGGAGCCGCCGCCGACGCAGGCGATCACCCTGCCAGGCAGCGAGCCCTCGGCCGCCAGCGCCTGCTCGCGTGCCTCTTCGCCGATCACCCGCTGCAGGTCCCGAACCAGCGCCGGGTAGGGAGCCGGACCGACCGCGGAGCCGATCACGTAGTGCGTGGTGGCCGCGTTGGCGACCCAGTCGCGGATCGCGGCGCTGACCGCCTCCTTGAGCGTGCGGGCACCCGCCTCGACCGGGGAGACCTCGGCCCCGAGCAGTTTCATCCGCTCGACATTGGGCGCCTGGCGCCGGATGTCCTCGGTCCCCATGTAGACGACGCACTCGAGGCCGAGGAGGGCGCAGGCGGTGGCGGTGGCGACGCCGTGCTGGCCGGCGCCGGTCTCGGCGATCACCCGCGGCTTCCCCATCCGTGCCGCCAGCAGCGCCTGGCCGACTGCGTTGTTGATCTTGTGGGCGCCGGTGTGGGCGAGGTCCTCTCGCTTCAGGTAGACCCGGGAGCCGACCCGCTCGGAGAGCCGCTCGGCCAGGTAGAGCGGCGTCGGCCGGCCGATGAAGTCGCGCCGCAGCTGCTCGAGCCGCGCGATGAACTCGGCGTCCTCGCGCGCCTCCGCCCAGGCGGCGGTGAGCTCGTCCAGGGCCGGGATCAGGGTCTCCGGCACGTAGCGGCCCCCGTAAGGGCCGAATCTCCGCTCGATCGCGCTCATGCCGCTTCGGCGCCGACCGGGTTAGCGGCCTCGAAGAAGGCCGACATTGCTGCGTGGTCCTTGCACCCGGGCTCGAGCTCGACGCCGCTGGCGACGTCGACCGCATAGGGGCGGGTGACGGCGATCGCTTCGGCGACGTTCTCCGGGCGCAGACCGCCGGCGAGGATCGCCGGCACCTCGGAGCGGTGATCGCGCAGCAGCTCCCAGTCGAAGCTCTCGCCGGTGCCGCCCCAGGCGCCCTTCGCCCGGCGATCGAAAAGGTGGAAGTCGGTCCGGAACGCCTCGGCGCCGTGGACGTCGGCGGCGCTGGCGACGTGTATCGCCTTCGCCACTTTCACGCCCGTCCGCCGCTTCACCTCGGCGCAGAAGGAAACCCCCTCGTTGCCGTTTAGCTGCACCATCGTCAGCCCCTCGTCCTCGACCGCCCGCGTCACCTCGTCAAGGGTCGGGTTGACGAAGACGCCGACGACCTCGCACTTGCGTCGGAAGGCGGCCGCAATCTGCGCCGCCACCGCGGGGTCGACGTTCCGCGGGGAGCCGTGGAAATGGATCAGGCCGATTGCCCAGGCGCCGAGGCGCACGCCCTCGGCCGCGTCGTCGAGATTGGTGATTCCGCAGAACTTGACTCGCACAGATCCAGCGTACGCGAAGAAGGGGCTGGACTAAGGAGAGAAGCCCAGCCCCTTATCGCTATTCGGAACTGGCGTTCGGCTGCGTCCCGAGGGTGACGTCGGCGGTCTTCTCCTGACCGTCGCGGAGGAGGGTGAGTTGAAGTTCGTCTCCGGGCTTGTGGCCCTGGATGATTTCGACGAGTTCGTCCATGCTCTTCAGCTTCTCGCCGTCGACCTCGGTGATGATGTCGCCGCCGAGCCGGACTTCTTCGCCGTTGATGCTCGCTTCGGTGCCGCCGGCTTCGATCCCGGCCTTGTCGGCCGGCCCGTCCTTGACGACCGACTGGACGATCACGCCTTCGTCGACCGGCAGGTTCAGCGCCTTCGCCAACTCAGAGGTGATCGTGCCGCCGGTGATGCCGATGAAAGCGTGTTCGACTTCGCCCTTCGTCTTCAGCTGCTCGATCTCGGCGCGGACGGTGTCGATCGGGATCGCGAAGCCGATGCCGACGTTGCCGTTGCCGCCGCCACCGGTGGCGATCTGGGCGTTGATCCCGATCACAGCGCCTTCGGCGTTGATCAGCGGCCCGCCCGAGTTGCCGGGGTTGATCGCGGCGTCGGTCTGGATCACGTGGGAGATCGAGAAGCCGTTCGGCGCCTGAATGTTGCGCTGCAGCGCCGAGACGATGCCGCTGGTGACGGTGCGGTCGAGGCCGAACGGGTTGCCGATCGCGACCACCGGGTCGCCGACTTCCATCTCGGCGGAGCGGCCCAGCGTCAGCGGATGGAAGGCACTCTTCGGCGCGTCGACCTCGAGCAGGGCGACGTCGGTGCCGGGGTCGGCGCCGACCACTTCGGCGTCGTAGGTCGTTTCGGAGTCGCCGAGTTTGACCCTGACCTTGCTGGCGCCTTCGACCACGTGGTTGTTCGTGAGCACGTGCCCTTCGTCGTCGATCACAAAGCCCGAGCCGGTGGCGGTGCCGCCGCCTTCGGGTTCGACTTCGCCGAAGGGGTTGAAGCTTTCGGTTTCCGGCGCTTCGATCTGGGATTCGATGAAAGCCACCCCGTCGCCGTCGGCCTTGTAGATCTGGTTGACGACGTTGGTGTCGCCGGAATCCGAGCTGTCCTTCACCGGCGCCGTCAGCGGCGCGGCGACGGTCGTAGTCGAACCTCCGTCGGACTCGATCCAGCCCGCTGCGATCGCGATCCAGCCGAAGACGGCGACGACGAGGCCGCCGAGCAGGGCGGAGAAGAACGGGCTGCGGAAGTTCTGCTTGAGCTTGGACATGGGAGAGAGGATGCCGAAGGGACGTGTCCGGTCCCTAAACACTCTTCAAATTTTTTCTAAATTCGCCGGAGAGACCTAGACGAGGTGTTCCCGCGTCCCCTCTTCGCCGCCGGCCAGTTCCCTCACCTTGGCTTCGGGGTCGGGGTTGGTCATCAAGGAGCCGCCGATCAGGACTGCGTCGACGCCGACGCGGTCGAGCTCTTCCAGCTCACCGCGGCCGGAGATCCCGGACTCGGCGACCACGGTCTTCCCAGCCGGCACGCTCGGCATCAGCTCGAAGGTGGTGCCGATGTCGATGCTCATGTCGTCGAGGTTGCGGTTGTTGATCCCGACGACGTCGGCCCCCGCTTCCAGTGCCCGCTCCAGCTCGTGGGCATCATGGACCTCGACCAGGATGTCGAGGTCGATCGAGCGGGCCTCCTGGTGCAGCGAGCGCAGGCCCTCGTCGCCGAGGGCGGCGACGATCAGGAGGACCGCGTCGGCGCCGTACACCGCGGCCTCGTAGAGCTGGTAGGGGTCGACGATGAAGTCCTTGCGGAGGATCGGCAGGTCGCAGGCGGCGCGGGCTGCGCGCAGGTCGGTCAGCGAGCCGCCGAAGTGGGGCTCGTCAGTGAGCACCGAAAGCGCCGCGGCCCCGCCGCGCTCGTAGGCGCCCACCTGCGTCGCCACGTCGATCGCTTCCGGCGCAAGCTGGCCGGCGCTGGGCGAACGGCGCTTGAACTCGGCGATCAGCGAGATGCCCGGGCGGACGAGGGCCTCGCTGAAGGGGCGGTCCTCGCCGCGGGCGGAGAGGCGCGACTCGAGCTCGCCCTGCGAGACCTCGGCGCGGCGTATCCGGACCCCCTCCCGGGCCCCTGCGATCAGCTGATCCATCATTCCCACTTGAGCTCCGAAAGCCTAGATGACCGCTACCCGGCAGGGGCGACGGTGGCCGCCTGCAAGCGCTCCAGCACCTTCGCCGCCGCACCCGAGTCGATCGCCTCGGCGGCTTTGCCGACTCCCTCCTCGAGGTCAGCGGCGAGGCCGCCGACATAGAGCGCCGCGGCGGCATTGAGGAGGACGAGGTCGCGATGTGGGCCGGGCTCGCCGGCCAAAACCGCGCGGCTGACGGCGGCGTTCTCCTCAGGCGTCCCTCCCGCCACCCGGTCCAGCTCCGCCGGGGCGAGGCCGAACTGGCCCGGCTCGACGAACCACTCCGAGGTGCGGCCGTCGGCGACCTCGATCACGCGGGTGCGGGCGGCCAGGGAGAGCTCGTCGAGGCCGTCCTCGGCGGAGACGACCAGCGCCCGCTCGCTGCCGAGCCCGATCAGCGCCTCGGCGATCGTCTCCTGGTAGCGGCGGTCGGCGACCCCGAGCAGTTGCCGATTCGCCCCCGCCGGGTTGGTCAGCGGTCCGAGGAAGTTGAAGATCGTCCGCACCCCGAGCGCTTTGCGCGCCGGCATCACGTGCTTCATCGCGGCGTGGTGCTTGGGGGCGAACATGAAGCCGAAGCCGACCTCGTCGATGCAGCGGCCGACCTGCTCGGGCTCGATCTCGATGTTGACGCCGAGTGCCTCCAGAAGGTCGGCCGAGCCGCACTTACTGGTGTTGGAGCGGTTCCCGTGCTTGGCGACGGCGCAGCCGGCGCCGGCTGCGACGAGCGCCGCCGTGGTCGAGACGTTGAAGGTCGAAGGGCCGCCGCCGGTGCCGCAGGTGTCGACGAGGTCCTCACGGGTGGTCGGGACCGGCGAGGACAGGCCGCGCATGGTCCGCGCCAGCCCGACCAGCTCGGGAACCGTCTCCCCCTTTGCCCGCAGCGCGATCAAGAAGGCGCCCGTCTGGACCGGGTCGGTCCGTCCCTCCATGATCTCGCTGAGAACAGCGGAGGCGTGGTCGGCGGTGAGGTGGTCGCCGGCGCAGACCGCGTCGATCGCGCGGCTGACCACGTCATTGGGCATCGGTCGACCCCTCCGCGATGAAGTTGGCGAGGAGGTGTTTCCCCTGCGGGGTCAGCACCGACTCGGGGTGGAACTGGACTCCCTCCACCGGGAGGGTTTTATGCCGCGCCCCCATCACGACCTCGCCAAGGCTGGCGGTCAGCTCCAGCTCGGCGGGAAGCTCGGGGTCGGCGACGAGTGAGTGGTAGCGACCGGCGACCATCGGGCTCGGCAGCCCCGCGTAGATCGACTTGCCGTCGTGGGTGACCTCGCCGTCCTTGCCGTGGATCGGGTCGCCCTGGACGACGCGGCCGCCGAAGACCTCGACCATCGCCTGGTGCCCGAGGCAGACGCCGAGCACCGGCGTGCCCGCTTCGCCGAAAGCTTTGATCGCCGCGCCGGAGATGCCCGCCTCGGCCGGGGTGCAGGGGCCGGGCGAGACGACGAGGCGGTCGGGCTCGCGCTCGAGCAGCTCCGCGACGGTCGCCTTGTCGTTGCGCACGACTTCGACCTCAGCCCCCAGCTCGCCCAGGTACTGGACGAGGTTGTAGGTGAAGGAGTCGTAGTTGTCGATCACGAGGACGCGCATGGCAGGCGCTCAGGTCCAGTCCGGCTGTTCGCAGGCGACCTCGACCGCGCGGAAGACGGCGCGGGCCTTGTTGACCGACTCGGTGTACTCGTAGCTCGGCTGCGCGTCGGCGACGGTGCCGCCGCCGGCCTGCACGTGCAGCTGCCCGTCCTTGACGACGACGGTGCGGATGTGGATCGCGGTGTCGAGGTCTCCGTCCCAGGAGAGGTAGCCGACGGCGCCGCCGTAGCCGCCGCGCTTGACCGGCTCGAGCTCGTCGATGATCTGCATCGCCCGCACCTTCGGAGCGCCGGACAACGTGCCCACCGGCAGACACGAGCGCATCACGTCCATCGCGCTCACCCCCTCTTTCAGCCTGCCGGAGACCTGGCTGACGATATGGAGGACGTGCGAGTAGGTCTCAACCACCATCAGCTCGTCGACCTCGACGCTGCCGTACTCGCAGACGCGACCGAGGTCGTTGCGGCCGAGATCGACCAGCATCACGTGCTCGGCCCGCTCCTTCGGGTCGTTGATCAAGCGCTCGGCGAGGCGGCGGTCCTCGTCCTCGCTGTGCCCACGCGGCGAGGTCCCGGCGATCGGCCGACTGGAGACCCGGCGCCCCTCGACCTTGACCAGCGGCTCCGGCGAGGCTCCGGCGATCTGGAAGTCGCCGAACTCGAGGAAGTACATGTACGGCGACGGGTTGACGGCACGGAGGCCGCGATAGACCGAGAACGCCTCGACCGGCGCCGGCGCCGAGAACCGCTGCGAGGGGACGACCTGGAAGGCGTCGCCGGCGTGGACGTACTCGATGATCCGGGAAACCATCGCTTCGAACTGCTCGCGACTCATGTTCGACTCGAACTCCGGTGCCTCGACGACCGAGGGCGTCGCCGGGGCGGGCACTGGCCCCCGCAGCCGTTGGCGCATCTCGGCGATTGTCTGCGCCGCCCGTTCGTAGGCCTCATCCACCCCGCCGTCCTCCTCGACGAAGGCGCAGGCGAGAATCGTCAGCTCGTGGCGCAGGTGGTCGAAGATCACCATCGCGTCGGTCACCATCAGCGCCATGTCAGGCAGG
The DNA here is from genome assembly GCA_035266025.1 of Solirubrobacterales bacterium. Classification (GTDB taxonomy): domain Bacteria; phylum Actinomycetota; class Thermoleophilia; order Solirubrobacterales; family 70-9; genus VAYN01. The sequence continues at coordinate 42,959 of DATFOB010000057.1, read as the reverse complement.
CCGAGCTGGTCGGGATTCGGCTCGCCGAGCGGCTCCACCGTGCGCACCAGGTCATAGGCGAAGAAGCCGACGGCGCCGCCGGCAAACGGTGGCAGCCCCGGTACCGGCGCCGGCTCGTAGCGCTTCAGGCGCTCGGCGACCGCCCCATAGGGATCGGGCGCCGGTTCGGTATGACTCGGCTCGCCGCTCGACCCTGCGGTCCCGCTCCACTCGGAGAGGACACCGTTGCCCCAGCGCAGCAGCGCCCGCGGCCGCAGGCCGACGAACGAGTAGCGCCCCACCTGTCCCTGCTCGGCGGACTCGAGCAGGAAACAGGGCGCCCCCTCCGGCTCGCCGGCGCGCAGCTTGAGGAAGGCCGAGACCGGGGTCTCGCAGTCGTCGACGAGCCGCGCCCGGACCGGTACGACGTTGCCCTTGGCCGCCAGCTCCCGCGCCTCCTCGAGGCTCGGCTCCAGTTGCAGTTCGCCCACGCCGGTCGCTCGCACTCGTGACCCGCTAGCCGCTACGCGCATTCAGCACTTCCATTACCTTCGCCTGCGGAATCCCGCGTGAGGCCAGCAACACGCTGAGGTGGTAGAGAACGTCGGCGGCCTCTTCGACCACCCGCTCGTCGGTCTCTTCGCGGGCGGCGCGGACGACCTCCTCCGCCTCCTCCTCGACCTTCTCGCCGATCAGCTCGCGGTCGTCGAGCAAGGTCACGGTGTAGCTGCCGTCGGGGCGCTGCAGCGCCCGGTGGCGGATCGTCCGCTCCAGGGCCGAGAGCGCTTCGAAGGTGACCGGGAAGGGCTCGCCGGGAGCAGCGGGAGCGTCCTTTCGCGGTGAAGCCGAGCCGAGAACCTCGCGGTAGAAGCAGCTGCGCTCGCCGGTGTGGCAGGCGGGGCCGGCCGGGTCGACCAGGGCCACGAGGGCGTCGCCATCGCAGTCGTAGCGGAGCTGGCGCAGGTGCATGAAGTTGCCGGAGGTTTCCCCTTTCCTCCACAGTTCGTCCCGCGAACGGCTGTGGAAGTGGAGGTCGCCGGTCTCCAGCGTCATCTCCAGCGACTGGCCGCTCATGTAGGCGAGCATCAGCACCTCGCCGCTGGCGAAGTCCTGGACGACGCAGGGCACGAGGCCCTGCTGATCGAATTCGATTTCGGCGAACATCGGGGGAATCGTAAACGCCGGGTCCCTACTCGATGCCGAGGCGGTCGAGCAGGTCTTCGTCGCGGCGCCAATTGCGGCGCACGCGGACGGTGAGGTCAAGGTGGACCTGCGAGCCCAGCTCGCGCTCCAGCGAGCGCCGGGCGGCGACGCCGATCTCGCCGATCTTCGCCCCCGCCTTGCCGATCAGGATCCCCTTCTGGGACTCGGTCTCGGCCCAGATCTCAGCCTTCACGGTGATCAGCCCGTCCTCGCGCGGCTCGACCTCCAGCACCGAGACCTCAACCGAGTGCGGGATCTCCTGGCGGGTGCGGTTGAGCACCTGCTCGCGGATCAGCTCCGCCAGCAGCAGCTCGCTCGACTGGTCGCTGCTGTCCTCTGGCGGATACATGTACGGCCCCTCGGGGATGAGCTCGGCGAGCCGGTCCAGCAGCGGCAGCAGCCCCTCGCCGGTACGGGCGCTGATCGGGAAGACCGCGTCGATCCCCCCCAGCTCGGCGGCCTCGGCCAGCACCGGCACCAGCTCGTTGGGACCGAGCCGGTCGGCCTTGTTGACGGCGCAGAGGACCGGCACCCCGGTGCCGGCCCCGAGCAGCGCCCGGACGATGAAGCGGTCCCCTGGACCTACCCCCTCCTCGCCGTTGATCACGAGGAGGACGACGTCGGAGTCGGCGAGCTCGCGCTCGACCCGCCCCTGCATCCGCTTGGTGAGGACGTCGCGCGGCCGCTGCACGCCCGGCAGGTCGACGAGGATCAGCTGCAGCTCCTTCTCGGTGTCCGTAGCAACACCGCGGATCGCCCGCCGGGTCGTCTGCGGCCGGCTGGAGACGATCGCGACGTGGGAGCCGACGAGGGAGTTGACCAGGGTCGACTTGCCGACGTTGGGGCGGCCGGCGAGGCCGACGAAGCCGGAGCGGGTCATCGCAGCCCCGCCAGAACCCGCGCCTGCAGCGCCAGCATCTCGCCCTCGTCGGTTTCGTGGTCGAAGCCGCAGAGATGAAGCGCGCCGTGGACGGCGGCCTCGGTCACGTCGGAGCAGTGCTCGGGGCAGATCGCGACGTCACCGAGCTCCCGCGGCCCCGCCACCGGCCCCATTTCGTCGATCGGGAAGGCGAGGACGTCGGTCGGCGTGTTCTTGCCGCGGTGCTCGCGGTTCAGCTCCTGGATGCGCTCGGCGTCCACAATCTCAATTCCGAGGTGGCCCTCCTCGACACCGGCGGCCTCCAGCGCGGCGGCGACGGCGCTGCGGAGCTCGGCGGGGACGTCGGCCAGGTCGACGCTCACGAACGCGGCGTCGGCCCGTGTTCGGTGCGAGCGCCCTGCTCGCGGCCGTGCTCGTCGTAGGCGGCGACGATCCGCTGCACCAACTTGTGGCGGACCACGTCCTCGCCGCCGAAGCGGACGAAGGAGATGTCCTGGACATCGCTGAGGATGTCGCTGACGGCAATCAGGCCGGAGCGCTGGTCGGTCGGCAGGTCGATCTGGGTGACGTCGCCGGTTACGACCATTCGCGAGTTGAAGCCAAGCCGGGTAAGGAACATCTTCATCTGCTCGGGGCTCGTGTTCTGAGCCTCGTCGAGGATCACGAAGGAGTCGTTGAGGGTCCGGCCGCGCATGAACGCCAGCGGCGCCACCTCGATCACGTTGCGCTCGAAGTAGCCGTTGACCCGATCGGGGTCGAGCATGTCGAAGAGGGCGTCGAAGAGCGGGCGTAGGTAGGGGTCCACCTTGGCCTGGATGTCGCCGGGCAGGAAGCCAAGCCGCTCCCCCGCCTCGACCGCGGGGCGGGTAAGGATGATCCGCTGCACCTTGCGTTCGGTCAGCGCCGCGGCAGCCATCGCCACCGCGAGGAAGGTCTTGCCGGTGCCTGCCGGCCCGATCCCGAAGGTGATCGTATGGCGTCGGATCGAGTCGACGTAGCGCTTCTGGTTCAGCGTCTTCGGCGCCACTTTCGTGTTGCGGTGGCGCCAGACGACATCGTCGAGGATCTCCGCCGGGCTCTCATCGGCCTCGAGCGCGCCGGTCACCGCTTCGATCGTGCCAGGGGCGACGTCGTGACCCTGCTCAATCAGCTCGACCATCTCGTCGACCACGGTTGCCGCCGCGGCGACGTCATCGGCGTCGCCCTCCAGAGTCAGCACGTTGCCCCGCAGGTGCAGGTCGGCGTCGAGCCGCCCGCGCAGAGCGCGGAGCACGCTGTCTTCGGAGCCGGCCAGCTCGGCGGCGACGTTGTTGTCGAGGGTCAGCTGACGACGGGCCACAGAACTCAGGCACCCAGCTTCTCGCGCACGGCGGCGCTGACCCGCTTGCCGTCGGCACGGCCGCCGACCTTCGGCATCACCGCCGACATCACCTGGCCCATCTGTCGCTGCTCGCTGGCCCCGGTCTCCGCGACCGCCGCGGCGACAATCTCCGCCAGCTCCTCGTCGGAGAGCTGCTGCGGCAGGTAGCCCTCAATCAGCTCCGCCTCAAAACGCTCGGCCGCCGCCTGCTCGGCGCGACCGGCATTCTCGTAGGCCTCCGCCGCCTCGACCCGCTTCTTGCGCTCGCGCTGCAGCACGGCGACCTCGTCGCCATCGCCCAACTTCGCGTCCTTCTGGAGCACGTCGACGATCATCCGGAGGGCGCCGGCACGCTCGCGGTCGCGTGCTTTCATCGCCGTCTTGACGTCGTCTTGGACCTGTTCGAGAACGGGCATCGCCTAAGGGTAAACGGCGGCGTCGGGAGTGACGGCGAGGCCCTTGGAGACGAGGTCGCGAACGTCGAGGCTGACGAGCTGCCAGCCGTTCTGCCTGGCCGCGGCCACGTAAGCGGCGTCGTAGGCGGTGAGAGCGTGCTCAGCGGCGACGTCGACCGCAGCCGCGACAAGACGAGGGTCAACTCGAACGAGTCGCTCAGCGCAGCGAGCCTCTACGAGCTCCGAGAGCCAATGAGCCCGCTTTGGCTGGCCCATCTTCACCCCCACCGCATTAGCCAGCTCGTAGAGGGTCAAGTCCAGCGCGGCGAGGGTTGCGTTCGAGTCGATCAGGAGATCCCTGCTATCCCGATGGAACCGATCTCCTGGCTCGGCCAAGTTTCCCCAGACGCTCGCATCGACCAAAAGGCTCATCTCGAATCCCGATCTTCACGGATCAGCTGCGCCACGTCGAAGTAGGGCTCGTCCTCGGTGAAGGTGCTCTCGATCTCCCTCATCAGCCGCTTCACTTCTTGCCGCCGACCCTGCTCCTGGTCCTCGAGCTCGCGTTCGGCGAGGCTCTGCAGCAGACCGCTGCGGGAGTTCCCCACCTCCTTCGCGCGGAGGTCGAGACGCTCGAGGAGCTTGTCGGGAATGGAGATCATCACCTTGGCCACGGGAGGAGTATATACGGTATTGCCGGAGGTAAGAGTGGGCATGGGCGCATCGTGCCCGACCTCGACGCACGCGTGGCGCGCAGAAAGCGCCAAGTTCAAACCGACTTTCCCGCAGATCTCAGACTTGGACCTGCTCGACCTCGCCCAACGGCATCTGCAGGAAGCGGGTGCCGATCGCGTGAAAGGCATCGCAGTCGCCGGTGCAAAGGAAGTCGTAGCTGCCCTCACCACGCGCCTCACGGGCGAGGCCGGAGGCCTCGAGGGTGCGCTGGACCGCGGCGGCGACCGCGTGCCCGCCGCTGACCAGCCGGACGTCGCGGCCGAGGATCCTCTGCAGCATCGGTGCAACCAGCGGATAGTGCGTGCAGCCGAGGATCAGGGTGTCGACTTCGGCCTCCAGCAGAGGGCGGCAGTAGGAGCGCGCCATCGTCATCGTCTCCTCGTCGAAGAGCGACCCCTCCTGGATGAAGGGAGCGAGATCCGGAGCGGCTACCTCGATCACGTCGAGACCACGGCCGATCGCTTCCAAGGTGTGGCGATAGGCGCCACTCGCCACAGTGTTCGGGGTCGCCAAAACTCCGACCCGAGCGTTGGCGGTGATCGCGGCGGCGATCTCCGCCTGCGGCTCGACCACGGGCACCACCTCCACCCCGCGCTCCGCCGCGACTTCCCGGGTCACATCGGTGCCGACCGAAGTCGCGGTGTTGCAGGCGATCACCAGCAGCTTGGCGCCGCGGTCCAGCAGCATCTCGGAAATCCGCCGAATCCGCTTCCGCAGCTGATCGGGGTCCTTGTCTCCGTAGGGGAACATCGCCGTGTCCCCGAGGTAGACGAAGTCCTCCTGCGGCAGCGAAACCAGGCACTCATGGAGGACCGTGAGGCCGCCGACGCCCGAATCGAACATGCCGATCGGTTGCGCCGAGCTGAGCTGTGGAACCGCGCCGGCCAGAGCCTCAGGGCTTGACGGTCATGAAGAAGATCGTCACGACGACGATCAGCCCGGCGATCGGGCCGACGGTGCCGAGGCGCCGCGAGACCTCTTCGAACTCGGCGCTCAGGGTGTCTCCACTCTTCAGGTCTCGTTCGGCGAGCTCTCTGGCCTTCGCCTCCTGAGGCCGGAAGAATCCGTGCTGGAGCCCGAACAAGGCGATGATCGCGACGAAGCCGACGGCGATGAAGGGTTCACTGCTCTCCCAGGGGCCTTCCACCAACAGATAGATGCCGGCAAGAAGGATCACGATCAAGCCAGGGGTGATCAGGTAGTGGTCGATCTTCTGGATCCCTCTGATCAGCCCTGGCGCCGCCCGTGGGTACTTCGGCAGCACCGAGAAGAGGAAGCCGTATCCGAAGGTGGGCCCGAAAGTCAGGACCACAGCCAGGATGTGGAGGAACAGCCCCACGCTGTAGTCGGAGATGTTCGCCAGGACCATCGGCCGGAACCCTATCTTTCAGCTACGACGGAGTAGGAGGGCGGCCCAATCGCCGTCCTCGCGGCGATCCACCTCACCCAGTCCCACAACGCCGAACGCGGCAGCCACCGCGTCTACCTCGCCCGGCAGCAACCCAGAGCAGACGACCGTCGCGGGAGCCGGGGGAGGGGTCGCCGGACCCTCCCCGCTGTTGTCCGCCGACCCCTCCCCCGGCTCCCGCCCGCGCCGCCCCATCAACTCAGCCACGGCCAGAAGGATCGGCGCCGTCATGTTCGCCACCACGGTTGGTGCCAGTTCGGGGAGGTGTTCGCGCAGGTTGGCACGCCGCAGGTTGAGATCGACGTCGTTCCCCACGGCGTTGGCCGCCGCGGCTTCTATGGCTGCAGCCTCGTGGTCGTAGCCGCGGACCGGAGCCCAGCCCAGTTTCGACGCCGCGATGGCGAGGACTCCGGAGCCAGTGCCCAGATCGACCAATTCGCCGCTGGCTTCCCCTGCTCGCTCCAGCTCGCAGAGGTATCCCAAGCAGAGGCGGGTGGTCGGGTGGGCGCCGGTGCCGAAGGCCTGTCCCGGGTCGACGACGATGTCGATCGTGCCCTCCCGCGGCGGCTCCCACGAAGGGCGGAGCCAGAGACGGTCGGCGACCAGGAGCGGCTTGTGGAAGTCACGCCAACGATCGGCCCAGTCGTCTGGGATCTCGGTGGAGCTGACCTCGACCCGGCCGCCGGCGATTGCGGCGTCGAGCTCACCCAGCTCCGGCAGCTCCCCCTCGCCCCCGTAGATCGCGTACTCGACATAACCCGGCCCGCGCTCCTCCTCGACCCCGTTCGGCGCCAGCACCGTCAACTCGGCGAGGACGAGGTCGGCCTGCTCGGGGGCGCAGCGGACCGCGAGGCGGATCAAGCGGCCCTCAACAGGAATCTCAACCGAAAGCTCGCCGCAGGCGGCTGAAGAGGCCCTCGCCGTGCCGGGGGTTGAGGTTCTCCTCCCCGAGGCTCTCGTCGAGCCGTTCGGCGATCTCGCGCTGGTCCTCGTCGAGGTTGGTCGGGACGAAGACCTCGAGGATCACCCGCTGGCTTCCCCTGCGGCTGCTGTTGAGGCGCGGCAGGCCGGCGCCGCGCAGGACCTTTTCGGTCCCCGGCTGCGTCCCCGGCTCGACCTCGACCTCCTGCTCGCCGTCAAGCGTCGGCACCGTAACCGTCGTCCCCAGCATCGCCTCGGTCGCCGGGAGCGAGACGATGCTGATCAGGTCCGGGCCGTCGCGCTCGAACCGCTCGTCCTCTGCCACCCGGACCTCGACGTAGAGGTCGCCGGCGGGGGCGCCCGCCTCACCCGCATGACCGGCGCCGGAGATTCGCATCCGCTGCCCGTCTTCGATCCCGGCCGGGATGTCGATCATGCTGGTCCGGCCCTGGCGCGTGCGGCCGCTGCCACCGCAAACCTCGCACGGCGTCTGCGCGACTTTCCCCGCCCCGCCGCAGACGTCGCAGGCGGTGCTGCGGACCATCTGCCCGAAGGGAGTGCGGGCCACTTGGCGCAGCTCGCCGGCGCCGCCGCAGCGCTCGCAGGTGGTGATCGGCGTCCCCGGCTCGGCACCGTTGCCGTGGCAGTTCTCGCAGGAGCCGACGACGTCGTAGGTGATCTCGCGACGGGTGTCGGTGGCGACGTCGGCGAGCTCGACCTCGATCGAGACGCCGACGTCCCCGCCCCCCGCGCGGCGGCCGCCGCCGAAGCCGAAGCCGCCGCCGCCGCCGAAGAAGGCCTGGAGGATGTCGTCGATCGAGCCGAATCCCGCCCCGGGGTCGAAGCCACCCGAGCGCAGGCCCTCATGGCCATAGGCGTCGTAGGTGCGGCGGCGCTCGGCGTCCGAGAGCACCTCGTAGGCCTCGGCCGCCTCCTTGAATCGCTCCTCCGCGTCCGGCGCCTGGTTGACGTCCGGGTGCAGCTCGCGGGCGAGGCGCCGGAACGCTTTCTTGATCTCGGTCTCGTTCGCCTCCCGGGAGACACCCAGGACCTCGTAGTAGTCGCGCGGCATGGGCTAGTCGGAGTAGACGGACTCGAAGTAGGTGGAGAGCTCGCGCGCGGCGTGGCGGACCGATGCGATCGCCAGCGCGTAGTCCATCCGCAGCGGTCCGACAACGCCGACGGCGCCGAGGTTGCGGTGGCCGAGCCCGTAGTTGGCGCCGACGATGCTGACCGAGCGCAACTCCGGCTGCGGGTTCTCGCCGCCGATCCAGAAAAAGACGGAGCGCTCGTCGAGCGAGGAGCGCAGCATCTCCAGCACGTCGGCGCGGCGCTCGAGCGCCGTCATCAGCTGGTCGGCCCGCGGCAGGTCCGGTCGGTGGGCGTCGGAAAGCAGGCGCGAAGTGCCCTCGAGGTAGAGCTGGCCTCCCCCGTCGGCGACGAGGTCGGTGAAAGTGGCGCCGAGGGTGGCGACGAAGTCGGCCTCGAGTCCGCTCAGCTCAGGGTCCCGCAGGCGGGTCGCGATCATCCGCGCGCCCACCCCGAGCCCGGAGAGCCTCTCGTTCAGGTAGCTCGAAGCCCACTCGACCAAGCCGCTGTCGACCGCGCGGTCGAAGGCGAAGACACGGCGGGTGACGTCACCGGTCGAAGCGATCGCGATCACGACGACCTCGTTGGGGCGCAGGCGCAGCACCTCGACTCGATGGATCGTCGCCGTCAGGCTCGCCTGCGGCGGCGTCGCCATCGCGACCAGGTCGGTGACCTGGGCCAGGGCGGTGGTGGTCTCCCGCATCGCCTCGTCAACCTCGCGGCGCAGCCGCGAGAGCTCCAGCTCGACCCCCGGCTCAGCCGGGACGCGTCCGCTCGCCAGCATCGCGTCGACGTAGCGGCGGTAGCCGGTGTCGGTGGGGACGCGGCCGGCGGAGGTATGCGGATGGGTCAGGTACCCGGCCGCCTCCAGCGCCGCCAGCTCGGAGCGGACAGTCGAGGGCCCCCACCCGACCCCGGGCCGCTCGGCAACCTCCTTAGAAGGCACAGGCCGTCCGCACTCGAGATACCCCTCGACGACCAAACGAAGAATCAGCTCTTGGCGCTCGGAAAGCATCCGTACATCTTAGGAATCACCAAAGCGCATCGCAGAGGGGTCGAGGGGACCTCCTCCAGACACTCAACATCGAGCCATAGCGAGATGTGTCTGGAGGGGGTCCCCTCGACCCCTCCCTACCGCTTACAACTCGAGCTCGGCCTCAGCATTCTTGATCAGCGCCGTCTCGCCCTGAGTAGCGACGGTATCGACGACGAGGCGGTCGCCCTCGACCGATTTAACGGTTCCGGTGACGACGATCTCCTGCTCGGGGACGCCCATCCCGCGCATCTGCACCGAGAGGCGCTTCAGCGCCCGTGGGTCGCCGTCGGCGAGCGCCGCGTTGGCTTTCGCCACCAGGCCCATCGAATAGAGACCGTGGAGGATGTTGCGCGGCAGCCCGACGGCTTTGGCGAACTCGTCGTCGATGTGGATCGGGTTGAAGTCACCCGAGGCACCGGCGTAGCGGTGCGGCAGGTACTTGTCCGGGGTGACCCGCAGCTCCGGGATCTGCTCGCCTGCGTTCAAAGTCATCTTCATACCCCCCTGACGATCAGCGTCCAGGTGCCGCGGGCGACCTGGGCCCCGTCCTGGTTGACGCTGTTGGTCTCAAATACGTAGAAGCCCTTGCCGTCCTTCTCCTCGATCGAGAGGCACTTGGTGGCGGTCGTGATCTCGTCGCCCGAGCAGGCGGGCTCGTCCCACTCGAAGGCCTGGCCGCCGTGGACCATCGCCGCGAAGTTGAGCTCCACCTCAGGGTCGAGGATCGCCGGCGCCACCGCCGGGCTGCTGTAGACGACGGCGAACATCGGCGGCGCGACGACGTCGCGGAAGCCGGCGGCGCGGGCCGCCTCGACGTCGAAGTGGACCGGGTTGTCGATCCCCAGCGCATTCGCGTACTCCTTGATCTTCTCCCGGCCCACCTGGTAGGTGCTCCCGGGCCATTCCTTGCCTACCGCATCGGTCTTGAGTGCCATGGGCCGGGACTCTAACTGGCAGCCTGGCCAGGCACCTACTCGTCGATCTCAAGCACCGCGAGGAAGGCCTCCTGCGGCACTTCCACCCGGCCCACCGCCTTCATCCGCTTCTTGCCCGCTTTCTGCTTCTTCAGCAGCTTGTTCTTGCGGGTGACGTCGCCGCCGTAGAGCTTCGCGGTGACGTCCTTGCGCAGGGCCTTGACGGTCTCGCGGGCGAGGATGTTGGAGCCGACCGCGGCCTGGACCGGGACGTCGAACATCTGGCGGGGGATCGTCTTCCGCAGCCGGGCGACCAGGCGCTTGCCCTGGTCGTAGGCGAAGTCTCGGAAGACGATGATCGAGAGCGCGTCGACCTTGTCCCCGGCGAGGAGGATGTCGACTTTGACGAGGTCGGAAACTTGGTTGCCGATCGGCTCATAGTCGAGCGAGGCGTAGCCGCGGGTCGAGCTCTTCAGCAGGTCGAAGAAGTCGAGGACGATTTCGGCCAGCGGCAGGTCGTAGCGGATCTGCACCCGCTGCGGGCTGAGGAAGTGCATGTCGACGTGGGTGCCGCGGCGCTGCTGGCAGAGCTCCATCACGGCGCCGACCTGCTCCTTCGGGCAGATGATCGTGGCGCGGATGTAGGGCTCTTCGATCGTCTCGATCGTGCCCGGGTCGGGCAGCTCGGTCGGGCTGTGGACCTCCTTGTGCTCGCCGTTGGTGAGGTTGACCTCGTAGCGCACGTTCGGCGTCGTCGCCAGCAGGTCGAGGTCGTACTCGCGCTCCAGCCGCTCGCGCACGATCTCCATGTGGAGGAGGCCGAGGAAACCGCAGCGGAAGCCGAAGCCGAGCGCCTCGGAGGTCTCCGGCTCCCAGGAGAGGGCGGCGTCGTTCAGCGAGAGCTTCTCGAGCGCGTCGCGGAGGTCTTCGTAGCGGTCGGTGTCGATCGGGAAGAGGCCGCAGAAGACCATCGGCCGCACCTCGCGGTAGCCCTCGAGCGGCTCCGCCGCGGGATTCCCCTTCGAGGTGAGGGTGTCGCCGACCCGCAGCTTGGTCACGTCCTTGATCCCGGTGATCAGGTAGCCGACGTCGCCCGCGTCCATCCCCTGCACCCCGATCATCGTCGGGCGGAAGAAACCGATGTCGTCGATGTCGGCTTCGGTCCCGTTCTGCATCGCCAGGATCGGGCCGTGCTTCTTGAAGGAGCCGTCGACCATCCGCACGTAGGCGATGACGCCGCGGTAGGGGTCGAACTCGGAGTCGAAGATGAGCGCGCGCGTCGGCGCCTCAGGTTTGCCCCGGGGCGGCGGAATCCGCTCGACGATCGCCTCCAGCACCTCGAGCACGCCCTCGCCGGTCTTGGCTGAGATCGGCAGTGCTTCCTCGGGGTCGCCGCCGAGCAGGTCGGCGATCTCCTGCGCGACCCGCTCGGGCTCGGCGCCGGGCAGGTCGACCTTGTTGATCACGGGAATCAGCTCGAGCCCGTTCTCGATCGCCAGGTAGGTGTTGGCGACGGTCTGCGCCTCGACGCCCTGGGCCGCGTCGACGACCAGCAGGGCGCCCTCGCAGGCTGCAAGGCTGCGCGAGACCTCGTAGGAGAAGTCGACGTGGCCGGGCGTGTCGATCAGGTGCAGGTGGTAGGCCTCACCGCTTTTCGCGGTGTACTCGACCCGCACCGCCTGCGCCTTGATCGTGATCCCGCGCTCGCGCTCGAGGTCCATCGAGTCGAGCAGCTGCGCCTGCATTTTCTTCGGGTCGACGGCGCCGGTGAGCTCGAGGATGCGGTCGGCCAGGGTCGACTTGCCGTGGTCGATGTGGGCGATGATCGAGAAGTTGCGGATGTGGTCCATGGGCGGGGGATGAGTATGAGGGACGGGGGCGCTGGGCGCGCGGGGCCCGTCGGGGGCTGTTAGGGGATGCCTGCGCAGGATGCTCGGCATCCCCTGCGCCCCCGCCACCCGCGCGAGAGGCGGATCAACTACACCGCGAGGGACCGAAGTTGTTTGGCAGTTTGAGGACGACCGTGGGGGGCTTTTCCAGGACCGCCTGACCGCCCATGCTCTCGATCCACTTGGCCACTGGTGGGTACGGAGGCTTGTTTGCTTCCAGGCGGTCGCGGGTGGCTACTGCGTAGTCGTACTCGCCCTCGCTGAGGAGCTGGAGGTACTGCTCGCAGGTGGTTGGCGCCTCGAAGCCGCCGTGGGGCTGCTCGATGCCGAGGTACTGGACGTGGTTGGAGAGGTCGGTGCCGAAGAGCGGGTACTGGCGCGTGCTGGTGGTGGCGATGCGCGCGTCGGAGATATCCCGTGCCCAGGCGAAAGCCGCATTCAGCCCCGGCGCCGACGTAAAGCTCGGGTCCTGGTAACGCCCCTCCAAGTAGTGGCGCTGGACGGGATAGCCGGCGGCAACCGCAAGCAGGAGCGCTACCGCCCCGGCCGCAACTCCCCACCGGCCCCCTCCCCTGCGGGTGTGGTTGAGCTTTGTCTCGCTATCCGGAACAAAGCTCAACCACGCCCTGATGCGGGGGGTCGTCGGCAGCAGCGCGAGGCCGAGCAGGAGGGCTGGGGCGAGGTAGCGGAGGCCGGACTCGAACCCGCGCGGCATCCCCTCTGGTCCCGACGCCGACGTCGGCGCAACCAGCCAGGCCAGCGCGGTCGCCAACCCGACGGCGCCCGCCACCGCCAGCGTCAGATCGTTCCGTGGTTCCTTAGTCGTGTATATCCGGACTAAGGAACCACGGAACTGGAGGGTCGCCAGGATCAGGCCCGCCAGCGCGGCTGCGAGCAGGAGCGGCCAGAGGAGCCAGAGGCCGTCGTGGAGGCCGGGGAGGAACCAGTCCGACCAGACGCTGCCATCGCTGAGGTAGCCGAGAACGGAGTGGGCTTCGCGGCCACCGAGGGCCTGCTCGGGGGCGGGGAGGTCGATCGGGCCGAGGTGTTGGATCCAGGGCAGCGGGTTGCCGCTGTGGGCGAGGTTGCGCAGGTACCAGTAGCCGCCGCCGGCAAGGGCGGCCAGGCTTCCTAGCCCTGCAGCGCGGCCTTTTAAGCCGCGAGGCGCGACAAGGCCCATGCCCAGCACCAGCACTGCGGCCGGCAGCAGGAAGTTGAGCTTCGTCCCCGCCGCCAGCCCTGCACACAGGCCGACCACGAAATACGGGCCGAACGCAGTTGTCCCCGGTATGCGGGGAGAAGTGCGTTCGGCCGCCGAACCCCCCGATGCGTTGAGCGCTATTGCCACCGCGCTCAGCAGGAAGAAGATCCCGACGATGTCGTTCCTCGCCTCCCCCGCCTGGTCCGCCAGCGCCGGCACACTGAGCGCGATCGCACCCAGGGCCAGCGACCACGGCCCCACCCGATACGGCCGCCCGATGCACCAGCAGGCCACCAGGCAGCCGACGAACCAGCCGATGTTCAGCAGCGGCGACAACACGTCCCGGCCGAAGGCCAGCATCCCGGCCGCATGGAAGATTTCGGCATTGGCGGGGTAGAACCAAGCCAAGAACTGGGGCGCGATGAAGTGCAGGTCCCACGTATTTCCCGTCTGGAAGAACCCCGCCGCGAACGGCCCGTGGTACCAGGTGCTATCGAACCCGGTCATCCCCGTCGAGAGCTTCCCTTTGGCTTCCAGAGCGAAATTGATGACGGCAATCGCAGCAACAAGAAACGCGACCAACGTCGGGAGGGGGGTCATCCGCACCCTTACCTGCTGAGTAGGGTGCGGATGACCCCCCTCCCCCTCGGGCCGCGCCAGGAACTTCCAGAGGGCGAGCGCGACCCCGGCGACGAGCACCAAGTAGGGAACCGGGTCCCACCAGCCGAAGGTCCCCAGCAACTCCGCCCCCCAGATCAACAACGCCAGCGCTACCACCGCGCTCGCCAGGCAGGCCGGAGCACCCTCGAACCGCGGCAGCAGCCATCTCCGCACGGAGTTGCCGCCCAGCCAGGCGAACCCGCCCAGCAGCAGGACCTCGAGAACGCCCAGCAGGTACCGCCCCGGTCCGAGCATCCGCCGCTAGCGGCCCCGCCGCAGCAGCAGGCGGCTCATCTGCTCGAGCTCGGCGACGCGGAGTAGTTTCGCCACCGAGAGGTAGACGGCGAGGCCCGCCGCCAGGCCGCCTCCCATCGAAGCGGTCTGTCCCAGGAGCCCGCGCCCGAGTAGTTCGTCGAGGACGTCCCAGACGATCCAGCTGATCGCCGCCAAAGCAGCGGCAGCGATCGAGATCCGTACCGCAGCCGAGATCAGGCGCCCCATCTCGAGGCCATCGAGGATGCGCCGCAGGATCACGCCCTGAGCGACGACGCTGGCCGCCGTGGCAAGCGCCGTCGAGGCGACGATGCCGCCGACCCCGAGGTGGTAGAGGGCCAACGCGGCGATCGCGGTGACGGCGAGGTTGGCGGCCGAGATCCAGGTCGGGATCCAGGGCTTTTGGAGACTGAAGAAAGTGCGCGTGAGGAGCAGGAAGAGGCCGTTGGTCGGCAACGAGAAGGCAAACCAGAAGAGCGCCGTCGCCACGACTTCGGTTTCGTGTGCGTCGAACGCCCCGCGCTCGTAGATCAGCCTGATCATCGGGTCGGCGAGGACGAGGATCGCCGCCGCCGCCGGCACCAGGACGAAGAGGATCTGCCGCATCCCGTTCGCCATCGTCGAGCGCAGGTCGTCGATCGCGCCGGCGCTGGCGAAGCGCGCCAGGGTCGGGAACAGCACCGTCGCGATCGCCACCGAGAAGATCCCCTGCGGCAGCTGGTAGATGCGGAAGGCTTTGTCGATCGCCGCCGGAGCCTCTTCGGAGACGAGGCTGCCGAAGAAGCTGTTGATCAGCAGGTTGAAGTTGATCAGGCCGAGGCTGATCGTCACCGGCAGCATCAGGACAAGGACCCGGCGTACCCCCGGGTTGCGCCAGTCGAAGCTGAACTTGAACCGGAACGGCGTGTTGCGCAAGTCCCACGCCGGGATCAACAGCTGCACCGCGGTGCCGACGAGGATGCCGATCGCGTAGGCGTAGATCCGATCCTGTCCCTCGAACATCGGCTCCAGCACGACGAGGACGAGGATGATCGTCAGGTTCCAAAACAGCGGCGAGATCGCGAAGGCGCCGAAGCGGTCGTAGCTGTTGAGGATGCCGACGACGATGCCGCTGACCCCGAGCAGGACGAGGATCGGGAACAGCACCTGGGAGAGCGAGACGGTGAGGTCGAGGATCTCCCCCTCGAAGCCCGGCGCGAAGAGCGGCATCAGCACCGGCGCCAGGAGGACGAAGAGGGCCGTGATCGCCCCCAGCACCATCGTCACCAGCAGCAGCATCGTCGAGGCGAGTCGGAACGCCTCTTTGTAGTCCTTCTTGCCGAGCAATTCGGTGAAGACGGGGACGAAAGCCGGCTGCAGGGCGGCGTCGGCGAACAACGCCCGGATCAGGTTCGGGACCTGGAAGGCGATCGTGAAGGCCGACATCGGGCCGCTGATCCCGTAGTAGCCGGCGGCGACGACTTCGCGAGCGAGGCCGGCGACGCGCGATGCGGCGGTGGCGATCGAGAAGAAGGCGGTCGAGCGTGCCAGGCGCCCCGCCTGCTTGCCGGGCGCCGGCTCGGCCCCGAATTCCTCACGGGGGTCGAACCCCTCCGCCTCGCGGACGCCGACATCCGAGCCCATCTCTGCCTCCTCGGCGTTGATGGCCCGCTCGTCGGGGTTCGGGGTGTCAGGCGCCTTGGGCGTCTCCAATCTTCGTCTCAATCGCTATAGTCGGCGGCCGCCCGGAGCCGGCAAGGCGCCTGCCCGGGAACTTGACATGGCCAACATAGCCTCACAGAAGAAGCGGATACTGCGCAGCGAGCGTGAGCGGACGGAGAACCGTCTGCTGACCAGCTCTGTGAAGACCCACTTCCGCCGCCTGGAAAGCGCGGTGGAGGCAGGCAACGCCGACAACGTCGCCACCGAGCAGCGCACCCTCGTCTCGAAGATCGACAAGGCGATCCAGAAGGGCGCATTGCACAGGAACACGGGCGCGCGCAAGAAGGCGAAAGCCGCCCGCATCGCCTCCGGTTCGGCTTCCTAAGCCGCGCCTGCCGGGGCCGCCTAACCGGCGCATCTCTGCGTCCTCGGTCGCTCGCGTGCGGAGCACGCCACGCTCCCTGCGTCCTTGATCTGCTTGGTTACGCGGCCCCGGAAGCGGCCCGCCGCAAGGCGATCGTCAGCGCCAAGTCGTCGCCGTAGTCGGCGCCGCCGCGGCACCAGAGCTCGAGGTCAGCGAGGGTCTCCATCGCCGTGCGCAGGCTGGCGAGGTCGGTTCCATCCAGGCGCCTGACCAGCTGCCTGGCCGCGTAGGGGTGCATTTTCAGCTTCGACTCGACCTGCTTCGGCGGGATCCCCTCCTCCAACTGCGCGGCCGCCGTGCAGGCGCTGCGCAGGCGCGAGGCAAGGCCGTAGATCAGCCCGGTGACGTTCTCACCCTGGCCGATCAACCGCTCACCGATCCGCAATGCAGCCGCGGTGTCACCTTCGATCAACGCGTCCGAGAGGGACCAGACGGCGGCTTCGGAGGTATCGGTGATCATCTCTTCGAGGTCTGCCGAGGTGACGCTGCCCCCCTCTCCCGCCCACAGGGCCAAGCGCTCGAGCTCATTGCGGAGCCGGACCGGGTTCGCCCCCATGCGGTCGACCAGCATCCGCGCCGCTGCCGGCTCCAGGCGCAGACCAAGCCGTTGCGCCTCGGCAACCAGGACCCGCGGCATGTCCCGCGCCTTCGGCGCCTCGAATTCGTGCACCTCCCCACTCGCTGCTTTGACCGCTTTCATCAGCTTCGCCGCCGGTTTGTCGCGGCAGATCAGGACCAGGGTCAGGTCCGGCGGCAGCTCCGCCAGGGCGGCGGCGACCGGCTCCAGCTGCTTATCGCGCCAGCGCTCGATGCCGTCGGCGAGGAGGTAGCGGCGCGAATCCATCAGTGACATCGCTGGAATCGCCCCCAGTAGCGCCTCGTGATCCGGCATCCCCCTGCCCTCGCCCGGCTCGAACACCTCGAGCGCCGCGGCGCCGCCCTCGCGTTCGGCCCTGGCCCGCAGCCGGGCTCGCGTGGCGTCGATTTTCGCCGTGTCGCTGCCGGCGATCAGGTACAGCGATTGCATCTCCTCGGCCATCGGCCGAGTCTAGATATCGCCCCGGCTCTGCCGACGGGCGGGTTACTTCGCGTGCCCGAGGGCTTTGCCGTTGCTGCTGTCCGAGCTGGTCGTCGTCCTCGGCGTCGGGGTGGAGCTGGTGGCCGCAGGCGGGGATTCAACCGTCGCCGAGGACTTCGACGAGGCTTCGACCCCGCGGTCGCTGGCATGAGCGGCGGCGGCACTGGAGGAGGAGCTGCCGGGGGCCGCGGGGGCCGCCGGCTCCGGCGAGGCTGGACGAGCCGGAGTGGGTGCAGGTTTGGGCGCCGAGCCCGAGGAACCGGGGGCGGGATCGCTGACCGCCGTTGAATCCGGTGCCGGTGCGGCACTCGGGGACGAACCGGCGGCAGCGGGAGCTGGCTTAGGAGTGGGAGTCGCAGCCGGTTGCGTGCCGACACCTCCTCCGCTTGGAGCGGGGGCCGCCGGTGCCGGTGCTCCGTCGGGTGCGGAGTCGCCGGTGCCTGGGCCAGGACTGCCCGAGGAAGCGCCTGCGCCGCGGTCGGCCTCGCCGTCAGAGCCCTGACGCGACCCCGCCGGGACGAAAGCGGTTGGGCTGTGATCAAGCGCCACCGCCTCGGCGACCGCACCACCCCTCACCGGCTCGCTCGGCAACGGCGCCGGCGAGAGCACGTGGAAGCTGATCTGAGCAAAGATCGCGACCAGGGCCAAGCCGGCGGCCGCGGTCAGGCCGAGGAAGGCGAAGGCGGTGGTGCGCATCCGTTCCGGCAAACCGGTGCCGGCAAGGCTGGGCAAGTGGAATGCCCGCGAAAACCTGATCTTTGAGTTCGACCGCACCAGTTCGTGCATCGACACGTGAGCAGGGCGCGCGAGCGATTGGATTGGCTTCCTCAAGTTTCGATTCGATCATCCGTCCAAGTGAAATGAGTGCCGCTCGACGTCGATGACCACGGTGCCGTCCTCGTCGGTGCGGAGAGTCGGCACCCGGTACCGCCTCAGAGTCGCCAGCGTCGCGGCGGTGGGGTGACCGTAGGAGTTGCCCTCGCCGACCGAGATCACCGCCAGCTGTGGCCGCGTGCGCACGAGCAAGGCGGCCAGGCCGGCGTCGTCGCTGCCGTGGTGCGCGACCTTGAGAACGTCGACCGGGCCTGGGTCGAGCGGCACCGCCTCAGCCTCGGCATCGGCGGTCAGCAGCATCGAGAACTCGCCCCAGCGCGCCTCGATCACGAGCGCCAGCTGGTTCGGATCCACGGCGACCCCGGGAGCCGTCGCCAGATCCGGCGGCGGCCAGAGGACCTGCAGCCGGAGAGCGCCGCTTCGCATCTCCCGCCCCGCCGCGACGCGTTCCACCGCCGCCCCTGCGGCCCTTGCCCGAGCCGCCAACCCGCGGCCGGCGCGCGCGATCAGCAGGCGCTCGACCGGCATCGCCCCGAGCAGCTCTTCGATCCCGCCGGCGTGGTCGGACTGGTCGTGGGTGACCACAACCGCGCCGAGGCGCTCCACCCCGGCCTGCTCGAGCTTGCGTTCGAGTCCCGCACCCGGCGGCCCGCCGTCGACGAGCACCGCCGGCGCCGCGGCGGGCTGGAGGAGGATCGCGTCGCCTTGGCCGACGTCGAGCACCTCGACCCGCAAACCGTGCTCTGGCGCCGCTATGGCGCCGCTCTGCCCGATCCCGCTCGGCAGCGGCAGCCAGAGGGCGCCCGCGGCGGCGGCAAGGGCCAGGGTCGGCCGCGGCCAACGGCGACAGACCAGGATCGCGAGACCGAGCGCGAGGTAGGCAGCGGCCAGGCCCTTGCCGTCGAGGTGGACCTCGAGCTCGGCCCAATCCGGCGCGGCGCACCAGGAGGCGACCTGAGCGACGTAAGCGAGGAGCAGCGCGTTGAGCCCGTTCAGAGGCTCGAGCGGCACCCCCGGCACTTGCGCCAACCCGGCAGCGCACATGCCGAGCCACATCGCCGGCGCCACCGCCGGAAGCGCGAGAACGTTGGCGACCAGAGTGGTCGTCGAGAGGGTTTCGAAGTGGAAGGCGATCAGCGGCGCCGTCGCCAGCGTGGCGGCGATCGTCATCGCGATCCCCTCGGCGAGGGCGCGGCGCCAGGAGCCCGATCCGATTCGTGAAGAGACCGCCCGCGCCAGCGGCGCCGCCAGGAGCAGGATCCCAAGGACAGCGGCGAAGCTGAGCTGCCAGCCGATATCGGAGGCGATGCCGGGGTCGATCGCCAGCGTCAGCGCTGCCGCCACGACCAGCGCGTAGAACCGCGAGCTGCGGCGACCGGCTAGCGTCGCCAAGAGTCCCAACGCCCCCATCACCCCCGCCCGCTGGATCGACGGACCGGCGCCCGCGACCGGGACGTAGACCGCGATCAGGCCGAGGACCCAGAAGAGGCGCAGTCGCAGCGGTATCCCAAGCGCGCCGAGAACCGGCATCGCCAGGAGCGCCAGCAGGGTCACGTTCTGGCCGCTGACGGCGAGCAGGTGGCTAAGGCCGGCGCGCCGGAAGTCTTCCTTCGTCCCCTCGTCGATCTCCTCGTCCTCGCCGAGCACGAAGCCGCGCGCCAGCGCCGCCTCCCGCGATGGCATCCCCTGGCCGAGCCCCGCCGCGGCCCGCTCGCGGATCTCGCTGCTCTGGCCGATCGCAACCAGGGTCAGCAGGGCGATGCCGAGCAGGAGCGGCAGCGGCAGGCGCCTCACGAAGACTCAGGGCTGCAGCCGCGTCCGCAGCGACTCCATCGTCGCCGGGCCGATGCCGGGCACCTGGTCGAGCTGGTCGACCGAGGAGAGACCGCCGTGTTCGTCGCGGAACTCGACGATGTCGCCCGCGGTCACCGGCCCGATCCCCTCGATCTCTTCCAGCTGCTCGACGGTCGCCGTGCCGAGGCTGATCGGACCTTCTTCGCCCCCGGCCGCCGTCGTCACGGCACCTCCGCCGCGAACCCGCTCGGGCACCACCACCTGCTGCCCGTCGGCGAGGCGAGCGGCGAGGTTGATCGCTTCCAGCTCAGCCTTCGGCGCCGCCCCACCGGCGCGGCTGACGGCATCGTCGACCCGGCTTCCCGCCGGCATCGTGTAGACGCCCGGGCGCCGCACTGCCCCTGCAACGTGGACGACCAGGTCGCCACCGGAACCGCCGACCGAGAAGCTCGCTTCCTTCCCTCCACCCGAGGCGGCGGCAAACGAAGGCTCAGCCGCCTCCTCGCCCCGGATCGCCCGCGCCCCGACCAGCAGCAGCGCCACCACCACCGCCGCGTAGACGACCATCTGACTCCGACTCATCTCCGGCACACGCCGATCGTGAACCGGCCGGGCGCACAGGTGGCGCGCTAAATCAAAATGCTCTCAGGAGAAGATGTGACGGACGGGCGACTTAGTAATCGTCGTCGTCGTCGTAGCCGGCTACCTCGGCAAGCTGGTCGCTGTACAGCTCAGCGGCGGCGACTGGCGGCGACTGGATCGAGACGCAGACGAGCTCGTCGTTGCCTTCGTTGCCGATCGAGTGCTCGGTCGCGGGTGGGACGAGGATCAGGTCGCCTTCGGCCACCTCCTGGGTATCGCCGGCAACCGACATCGTGCCACTGCCGCGGACGACGACGTAGGCCTGCTCGGCCTCGCCGGAGGAGTGCAGCGTCTGCTTCGCCCCACCGGGCACCGTCACCCAGGTGACGGAGAGGTTGCGCGCTCCCATTTCGCCCGCGTCCATCAGCACGTGGGCGCGGAGGCGGTGCCACTCCTCCACCGCCGCGTCTTCCATTCTCCGAACCAGCATTCCGCGGCTTTCTAGCAGAACGACAGTCACCCGCGGAGGGCGCTAGCGGACCACCAGGTTGACCAGCTTGCCCGGAACTACAATTTCCTTGACTATTTGCTGGCCGTCGAGATGCTTGGCGACCTTCTCGCTTTCTCGCGCCAGCCGCAGCAACTCCTCTTTCGGCGCCTCGGCCGGCGCCTCGATCCGGTCGCGCAGCTTGCCGTTGACCTGGACGACGAGCGTCACGGTGTCGCTGACGAGCAGATCCGGGTCCGCCTGCGGCCACGGTTGCTCCCAGGCCCGGCCACCGGCCAGCCGCTCGTAGACCTCGCTCCCCAGGTGCGGCGCGAAGGGGAAGATCAGCGACCCCGCGGTCGCGGTCGCGAATCTCACCGCCGCGTCACCCTCTGAGGTCCCGTAAAGGCCGTCCTTGAGTCGGTAGGCGTCGTTGACGAGCTCCATCACCGCCGAGATCGCCGTGTTGAACTGGAAGCCACGCTGGAAGTCCCGCGTCACCTTCTCGATCGCCCAGTGCGCCTTCGCCAGCAGATCCCTCGCCTCGCCCGCGCCCGTCGGCTCCCCCGGCTCGGTCCGCGCCTCGACCTCCTCGCAGAGCCGCCAGAGCCGCGAGAGGAAGCGGTTGACGCCCTCCACACCCTCGTCGGTCCAGTCGCCGCCGCGCTCGGGCGGGCCCATGAAGCAGACGTAGGTGCGGGCGGTGTCGGCGCCGTAGCGCTCGACGTAGTCGCCGGGGCTGACCGTGTTGCCCTTCGACTTCGACATCTTCGCCCCGTCGCGGGTGATCATCCCCTGGGTGAAGAGGTTGGCGAACGGCTCCTGCACCCCGAGGTGGCCGAGGTCGGCCAGCGCCTTGGTGAAAAAGCGCGCGTACATCAGGTGCAGGATCGCGTGCTCGACGCCGCCGATGTACTGGCCGACCGGCATCCAGTAGTCGCTCGCGGCGCGGTCCCAGGCCGCCTCGGCGTTCTGCGCGTCGAGGTAGCGGAGGAAGTACCAGGAGGAGTCGACGAAGGTGTCCATCGTGTCGGTCTCGCGACGGGCGGCGCCGCCGCAGCGCGGGCACTCCGTCGCGACCCAGTCCTCGGCCGCCGCCAGCGGGCTCTTGCCCTGCGGCGCGTAATCCTCGATCTCCGGCAGCTCGACCGGCAGCTGCTCGGCGGGAACCGGCACGATCCCGCACTCGTCGCAGTAGACGACCGGGATCGGCGCCCCCCAGTAGCGCTGACGGGAGACCAGCCAGTCGCGTAGGCGGTAGTTGACGGCGGTCTCCCCACGCCCCTCAGACTTCAACCAGGCGACGATCTCTCCATAGGCCTCGCGGTTGTTGCGACCGTCGAAGCGGCCGGAGCCGGTCATCGGCCCGTCCCCGGAGTACGGCAAGCCCTCCTCGTCGCGCGCCTGCTCGGCGTCTTCGCCCTCGATCACCCGCTCCACCGGCAGCCCGAACTTCTGGGCGAATTCGTAGTCGCGCGAGTCGTGTCCCGGCACCGCCATGATCGCCCCGGTTCCGTACTCCATCAGCACGTAGTCGGCGACGAACATCGGGATCTCCTCGCCGTTGACCGGGTTGACGACCGAGCGGCCCAGCGGCACCCCCGTCTTCTCGCGGTCCTCCGCCCCCCGCTCCTCGGCCGACTCGCGGCCGACGCGATTGACGTACTCGCGCACCGCCTCCTCGGCCGGCGTGCCCGCGACCAGACGCTCCAGCTCCGGGTGCTCAGGTGCGAGGACGAAGAAGGTGGCGCCGAAGAGGGTGTCGGGACGGGTGGTGAAGACGGGGAAATCGAGGTCGACCTCCTCGCAGCGGAAGACCACCTCCGCCCCCTCTGAGCGACCGATCCAGTTGCGCTGCATCGCGATCACGTGCTCGGGCCAGGACTCGAGCAGCTCGAAGTCCTCCAGCAGGCGGTCGGCGTACTCGGTGATGCGGAAGAACCACTGCTCGAGGTTGCGCTGGATCACCTCGGTCCCGCAGCGCTCGCAGCGACCGTCGACGACCTGCTCGTTGGCCAGCACCGTGGCGTCTTTCGGGCACCACTGGACCGGAGCCTCAGTTCGATAGGCGAGGCCGCGCGCGAACAGCTGCAGGAAAATCCATTGGGTCCAGCGGTAGTACTCCGGCGTGTGGGTGGCGAGCTCGCGGGACCAGTCGATCGAGATCCCCCACTCGCGGAACTGGCGCTGGAAGGAGGCGATCGAGCGCTCGGTTGCAACCCGCGGCGGCTCGCCGGTTTTGATCGCGTTGTTCTCGGCCGGCAGCCCGAAGGAGTCGTAGCCCATCGGGTGGATCACCTGGAAGCCCTGACGGCGGCGGAAGTGGGCGATCGCGTCGCCGACCGCATAGCACTTGAGGTGGCCGACGTGGGGCTCTCCCGACGGGTAGGGCAGCATCTCCAGCACGTAGGACTTCGGCTTCTCCTCGTCGAAGCCGGGCCGGCCCGGATTGGCGACCTCCCAGGTCTTCTCCTCGGCCCAGACCGCCTGCCACTTCTGCTCGATCGCTTTCGGCTCGTAACCCGCCATGAAGGCGCGATCTTACGAGGGCCGGGTACGGCGGCGCGTCAGGCCACCCCTAAAAGGTGAGCGGGCGCAGCCCCGGCGAGAGCACTTCGAGGATCTGCGGCCAGACGTAGACCTCGATCGTCGCCGCCGCCAGCAGCACCGGGATTGCCAGCAGGACAGTGATGAAGGTGGCGGCGAGGAGCTGGTTCCACTCGCCGCGGCGGCTGGCGATCAGCCAGGCGGCGAGCGGGAGGAAGAGCGCGGTCAGCTCCGGCAGCGCGTGCGGGAGGACGCTGAGGATCAGCTCGAAGCGGGTGATCTGCAACTGGTAGGCGATCGTCGAGCCCTGGAAGCCGAGGTAGAGCGCCTGCGTGGAGAGCGAGAAGAGGGTTACGGCGCAGACGAAGAGGATCGCGAACTCGCCGGCCTTGACGTGGATCCAGCGGCTGAGGCCGGTGCGTTCCGCGGCCGCGATCGGCATCGAGGCGCCGGCGATGAAGCCGGCGATGCAGGCGGTGCCGTGGAGCGCGAGGACGAGCGAGTTGCGCCAGAGGATCGGCAGCAGGTCGTCGGGCTGCGAGGAGTAGGTGAGGCCGGCGATGTGGACCGGCGTCAGGTCGGGAGTGAGGAGCCCGGCGACGACCCAGGTCGCGGCCAGCAGCGCCAGCGCGATCGCCAGGCTGAGCGCGGTCCAGGCGCCGAGCACGTGCCAGGGGCGCGCGCTCCACATCTCGAGCGTGGCGCGCGTGTCTCGCATGCCGTGGCTGAAGACATGCTGGTTCGCCGCGCTCATCGGTAGTCGATCCATCGGCAGATCGAAGGCCCGATTTGAGCCGGCGCGGGATCTTTCAGGTCAGGCTTCGCCGAGCTTGCGCTCGAAGTCTTCGGCGAGCGCCGCCAGTTGCGCCAGCTCGACGCTGAGCCCCTTGGCGATCCGCCGCACGTTGCCCCAGGTCGGGTTGATCCGGCCCGACTCGATGTGGGAGATCCAGGTGGGGTGGATTTCGGCCCGGTGTCCGAGCGTCTCCTGACTCAGCTCACCTTCGGTGCGGAGGGCGCGGATCGCCTTCCCGAGTCCGACTTGGGGGTCATCGCGGCGCGGCATCTAGCGCAGGGAATTGGCCGGCCGCCGCCAGGTCCATAGAGGCGAACTCAAGCTGAGCGAAGGAACCCGCGACATGCGCGTTCGGGTACGGCCGATTACGCCCCCTGGGCAGGCAAAAAGAAAGCCTCCCTTCGCGAAGGGAGGCTTCCAAGTGGAGCTGAGGGGGCTCGAACCCCTGACCTCATCGCTGCCAGCGATGCGCTCTTCCAGCTGAGCTACAGCCCCGAGTTGGTGCTCTGCCCATTTTAGCCGTGTGGAGTGAAGAAGCAGCATCCGCTGCCTCTATCTCCGTGGCGAGGGCCGCCGTTCTTACAGCTCAGGCGGCGCGTTGCTCGGGGCCCGCATCCTCGTCGACGTCGAGGATGAGGTTGTCCGGGGCGTTGTGGCGAACCCTGAAGTCAAGGCTGGAAAGCTCTTCCAGCTCTCGCAGCAGGTCGACGGACTGGTCGAGGTTCATCGAGAGCGTCGCCCGGCCCTCGGAGAAGCGCTCGACCGAAATCTCTGAGGCGCCGATCTGCCCCATCGCGTCCTCGAAGCCGACGAGCTGGGAAAAGTCGCCGAGGGGGCCGATCTCGAGCTTGACCCGGCCGGCCTGCGGGCTCTCGCCAACTGCAGCCTCCGTCGAGTCCGTACCGACAGCCGTTTCGGCGTCGGTCAGCGCCTGCACCTTCTTGCTCACCTCGACCGCCTCGCGCAGAGCTTTCATCCGGATCCGGGTCGCCTGGCCGCGGGCCTGCGCCTCCAGTTCCTCGAGGCGGACGGTGATCGCGTCGAGCGAGGCGATGCTGCGGTCGTGGCACTCGTTCGCCTCGCGCAGGCGCTCGTCGAGGAGTCGGATCTCCCGCTCCCGCTCGAGCACCATCCCGGAGAGCGTCGTGCTCTCCCGTTCCAGCTCGGCGATCGTCTCGCGCTGCGCGTCGGTGTTCAGCTGCAGACCGAGGATGCGCGCGTCGCGCATCGAGATCGCATCCTCCACCTCCCCGCGCCGATACCCAAGCAGCGCCCGCTTGAACCCATTCATGGACCGGCACCGTAATTCGGCCCTCGGACGGTATTTGTGCACTGGCTTATGTGCTGACCTACGCGCTGGCGGCTTCGGGCGCTTCCGGCGCCTCGAGATCGAGCTCCAGCCGCGGCGCGTCGCGCCACAGCTCCTCGAGCCCGTAGCGCTCCCGCGCCTCCGGGGTGAAGACGTGGAGAACGCAGTCGAGGTAGTCGAGGATCGTCCACCCCGCTTCGCCGCCGCCGTCGACTCCGCCCGGCAGCAGGCCGGCGTCGCGCTTCACCTGCACCCGCACCTCGTCGACGATCGCCCGAGCCTGGCGCTCGTTGCGAGCCGTGCAGATGACGAGGAAGTCGGTGTAGGCGACCAGCTCGCGCATTCCGAGCACGACCAGGTCCTCGGCTTTTTTCGAATCGGCGATCGAGGCCAAGCGGCGCGCCAGCTCCTCGGACTGCGCCTGGTTCATCGGTAGATCCCCCTCTCTTCGATCAGCTCCGCGACGGCGTCGGGGACGAGGTAGCGCAGCGGCCGCCCCTGTCCCGCGCGCTCCCGCACGGCAGAGGAAGAGACCCCGAACTGCGGCATCTCCAGCATCGTCGCCCGTCCCTCGCAACCGAGGCTGCGCATCGTCGCCGCCACCTCGGCGTCGGAGACACCTGCCCGCCGGGCCACGGCGATGCTCGCCAGCTCGACAGCCCGCTCCGGCTGCCGCCAGCTCTCCAGGCCAACCGCAGCATCCGCCCCCATCACGAACACCAGCTCCCTGTCGGCCCGTTCATCTGCAAGCGCCTCCAAGGTCTCATACGTGTAGGACGGCCCCTCGCGCTCGACCTCCAGGGCCGAGACCGAGAAGCGGTCGTCGTCCGCTGCCGCCAGCTCCGTCATCTCCATCCGCACCTCGCGGCCGGGGTCCTCGGCGATCCGCTTGTGCGGTGCATTGCCGGTCGGAACCAGGATCACCTCTTCGAGCCCGAGCTGCCAGGCCGCCTCCTGGGCGAGCGCGAGGTGTCCGAGGTGCGGAGGGTTGAACGCAGACCCCAGCACGCCGATTGCCGCGCCATCGCGCTCACTCACGTATCTGGCCGTCGCCGTGGGCCACGTACTTGAAGGTGGTCAGCTCCCGCATCCCGATCGGGCCGCGGGCGTGCAGCTTCTGGGTCGAGTTGCCGATCTCCGCCCCCATCCCGTACTCGAAGCCGTCGGTGAAGCGGGTCGAGGCATTGACGTAAACGGCGGCGGCATCGACGCCGCTGGCAAAGGCGTCGGCGGCCTCCTCGGAGGAGGTGACGATCGCCTCCGAGTGGCCGGTGCCGTGCGCGTTGACGTGGTCGACTGCGTCGGAGACCGAGTCGACGACGGCAACCGCCATCTTCAGGCCGAGGTACTCGTTGTCCCAGTCCTCGTGGCTCGCCTCCCCCACCGCGACGGCGCCGGCGGCGGCTCGAACCCGCTCGTCCCCCACCAGCTCGACCCCCGCGGCGGCAAGATCGGCGAGCACGGCCGGGGCGAAGCGATCGGCGATCGCAGCGTCGATCAGCAGCGTCTCGGCGGCGTTGCAGACACCCGGCCGCTGCACCTTGGCGTTGACGGCGATCCGGCGTGCCATCTCGGGATCGGCGTCGGCGTGGACGTAAACGTGGCAGTTGCCGGCCGCCGCGTACATCACCGGCACCGTCGCCACCTTCTTGATCGCAGCCTTCAGGCCTTCGCCGCCGCGCGGGATCAACAGGTCGACCAGTCCCTCCTGCGTCGCCAGCTCGGCCAGCTCCTCGTGGCCACCGCCGCCAAGCGAGAGGACCGCGTCCTCCGGCAGCCCCGCCTCTGCGAGCGCCTCGCGGACGACAGCCGCCAGCGCCGCGTTCGAGCGCTCGGCGTAACTGGAGCCGCGAAGGACGATCGCGTTGCCGCTCTTGATCGTCAGCGCCGCGCAATCGACGGTCACGTTCGGGCGCGCCTCGTAAACGACGGCGACGACCCCCAGCGGCACCCGCACCTTGCGCAGGTCGAGGCCGCTCTCAAGCGTTTTCCGTTCCAGCTCCTCGCCGACCGGGTCATCGAGCGCGGCGACGACCCGCACGCCCTCGGCCATTGCCGACACCCGCTCCGGCGTCAGCCGTAGCCGGTCCCGCAGCGCCTCGGTGAGGCCGGCGGCGCGCTCGTCGGCGAGGTCGCCGGCGTTCGCCTCAAGGATGCTTTCGCTGCGCTCTTCCAGCAGCCGCGCCGTCGCCTCCAGCGCCGCGTTCTTCGCGGTCGAAGCGGTGGCAAGCTGTCGGGCCGCGCGCTTGGCAGCAGCGCAGCTCTCGGCGACGGTGGTCTCGGTCACAGCCATCCGCAAAGGGTAGCTGGGGGCTAGAGGAGGACGAAGCGGTCGCGATGGACGACCTCGTCGGCAGCGTGCGGCAGCAGCTCGCGCACCTGGGCACTCTGCATCCCGATTACCCGCTGCAGCTCGCGGGAGGAGTAGTCGGTGATGCCTTTGCCGATCGTCTCGCCGTCGCCGGCGACGTCGATCGCGTCGCCGGCCTCGAAGCTGCCCTCAACGGCGGCGATTCCTACTGGCAGCAGGCTGGACCCGCTCTCGCGGAGGACGCGGGCGGCGCCGGTGTCGACGATCAGCCGCCCCCGCGCCGGCTTCGCGTACTTGAGCCAGAGCTTGAAGCTGGAGGTCCGGCCCTTGCCGGCAGCAAAGCGGGTGCCGCACGCCTCTCCCCCGGCCGCCGTGAGCAGGGTGCCGCCGCGCGTCCCATTGCAGATCACCGCCGGTATTCCGGCCTCGCTCGCCATCTCCGCCGCCGCCACCTTGCTGCGCATGCCGCCGGAGCCGAAGACAGAAGTGCGGTCGCCGATCTCGAGCTTGTCGATCCTGGCGAAGTCGTTGACCTCAGCGATCAGCTCCGCCTCCGGGTCGGTTCGCGGGTCCCCGGAGAGGAGACCATCGACGTTGGTCAGCAGGACCAGCAGCCGCGCGTCGAGCAGCAGCGCCACCTGGGCGGCGAGGAAGTCGTTGTCGCCGAAGCTGATCTCGTCGGTGGCGGTGGTGTCGTTCTCGTTGACGACCGGGACCACCCCCCACTCGAGCAGCCGACGAAGGGTCTGGCGGGCGTTCAGGTAGTTGGTGCGAGCGCCGATGTCGGCGGCCGTCAGCAACACCTGCGCGGCGCGGGTTCCGTGGCCGGAGAGGCGACTCTCGTAAGCGCGGAAGAGGTCACCCTGCCCCACCGCCGAGGAGGCCTGCAGCTCGTCCATTGCCCGCGGCCGCACCGGCATCTCCAGCAGCCGCATCCCGCGGGCGATTGCGCCGGAGGTGACCATCACCACGCGCTCCCCGCCCTGCTCGAGCTGCGCGACCTGCTCGCAGACGGAATCGAGGACGTCCGTGCGCAGCTCGCCGTCATCGGCGGCGACGATCGAGGATCCGAGCTTGACGACCAGGGTCATGGCCGTGAAAGTAGCCGAGATGGGGTCTGCAATCGGTTGGGGCGCGCTCGCCGCAAGCTCCCTCGTCATCGGCGCCGCCCTCAGCTTCGTCCGCGACTGGTCGATGCGGCAGGTCGGCTACGTCCTCGCTTTCGGCGCCGGGGCGCTGATCAGCGCCGTCAGCTTCGAGCTCGCGGCCGAGGGGATCGAGGTGGGCGGTGCGCCGATCACCGGCATCGGGCTCGGCGTCGGCGCTGTCACCTATTTCGTCCTCGACGGCCTGATCGCCCGCAGGCACTCGACCGGCCGCGGCCGCAAAGGCCGGATGGAGGGAGACGGGAGCGGCACCGCACTGGCACTCGGCGCCTTCCTCGACGGCATCCCCGAGCAGCTCGTGCTGGGGATCGACATCGCGGCCGGCGGCGGGGTCGGGGTCTCGCTCCTGGTCGCGATCTTCGTCTCCAACCTGCCCGAGGCGCTCGGCTCGTCCGACGACATGGCAAAGCAGGGCAAACCCCGCGAGCGCATCCTCCGGCTCTGGCTCCTGGTCGCGGCGATCTGCGCGCTCGCGAGCCTCGCTGGCTACCTGCTTGCCGACGCGGTCAGCGGCGACGCCAAGGCGGCGATCGACGGCTTCGCCGCCGGCGCCCTGCTGGTGATGCTGATCGACTCGATGATTCCCGACGCCCGCAAAGACGCCGGTCGCCGAGCCGGCCTCGTCACCGTCCTCGGCTTCGCCGTCGCCGCCGGCCTCTCCAGCCTCGATTAGGCGGTCATACCGGGCAGGACCAGCGCAGCCCTGGGAACCGGCCGAACCCGCGATCGGCGGTAACAAGCTCGCTCCCGGAGTCGATCGCCAGGGCAGCGAGGTGTGCGTCGGGGATGTCGTTGCCCCGCGCCCCTATGGCCGAGCACAGGTCCGTGAAGAGGGCCCAGTGTCTCGAACCGGGACTCAAGTGGATCGCCCCCGGCTGTGCTCGCAAATCTTCGATTGCTTGGAGGGCCACCTTCAGAGGCGTGGGTTCATCGAAGATGCGGCCGTTGGTGATAATCCGGAGAAAGCCCGTGAGGCTCGCGTCACAGAGGGCATAGCCACGGCCCGATCTGACCTCCTTACCGAGCCAAGTGGAGTAGCGATCATGCTGAGGGAGGTCCTCACGATGGGCGTAGACGAGCACGTTGACGTCGGCCAGAATCACCTGGGGAAATCCTGGTCTATCAATTCCCTAGTGCCGCGGTTGTCGTCCAGATCCACTCCCGGCCGGACCCCGCCCGTCCCGTAGGTGGTGAGCTGAAAAGGCTCCACGCTCATCTCTCGCGGCCGCGTGGCCAGGCGCTCGCGGAGCGATTCGTCAAGTAGTTGCGTGAAGGTGATGCCCTGCTCCGCCGCATGCACCTTTGCCTTCTTGATGAGAGCATCATCGAGTCGAACCGTAGTTCTCATATGTCAAAACATATCATCTAGACATATTTATGCCTAGACATGCAGCTCGAACTCGTGGTCGCCGACCCTCACGTCGTCGCCGGGCTCGAAGCCTGCGCGATCGAGGGCGGCGAGGACGCCCATCTCCTTCAGGCGCTGCTCCAGGTAAGCGAGCGCTTCTTCGTTTTTGGTGTCGTGGCGTTCGAACAGCATCTCGACGCCGCGGCCGAGGATGCGGAAGCCGCCGTCGGCCTCGCGCTCGACCCAGTAGCCGCCCTCGCCCGCGGGCCGGTAGACCCGGTGCTCGGCCTCGAATTCGCCGTTGTCTGCCCCGGCCCCGGGCGTCGCCGATGGCGGCTCTAGCTCTGACAGCTGGGCGAGGATCCGCCCCCTCAGCTCGTCCAGCCCCTCCCCCGTCGCCGAGGAGACAGCGAGCACACCCAGCGCCCGCTCCCCGACCCGCTGCCGCCACTCCGCCACCGCCGCCTCGACGTCCTCCGCCGGAAGCAGGTCGCGCTTGCTGAGGAGAACCAGCTCCGGCAGCGCCTCAAGGCCGGCTCCATGCGCCGCAAGCTCGCTGCGGACGGTTTCGTAGTCGGCGACTGGGTCACCTTCGATCGGGGCGACGTCGACGAGGTGGACCAGCATCGAGCAGCGCTCGACGTGGGCGAGGAACTCGTGGCCGAGGCCGGCCCCCGCCGCGGCGCCTTCGATCAGTCCGGGGATGTCGGCGACGATCGCCTGGCGGTCCTCGCCCTCGATCGTCCCCAGAACCGGCGAGAGCGTCGTGAACGGGTAGTCGGCGACTTTCGGCGCTGCCCGCGTCAGCCGCCCGAGCAGTGAGGACTTGCCGGCGTTCGGGAGGCCCACCAGGCCGACGTCGGCAAGCAGTTTCAGCCGCAGCTCGATCCAGTCGGCTTCGGCCGCCGTCCCTTTCTCGGCAAAGCGGGGCGCTTGCCTAGTCGAGCTGGTGAAGCGTCGATTCCCGTGCCCGCCGCGGCCCCCGCGGGCGACCACCGCCCGCTGCCCAGCGGCCACGAGGTCGATAGCGCTGCCGTCGACCGCCGCCGCTTGGGTGCCGGGCGGCACCGGGATCTCACGATCCTCCCCCCGCGCCCCCTGTCGGTTTGACCCTTCCCCATGCCGCCCCCGCTGCGCCCGAAAGTGCTTGCTCCCCCTCAGCGCCCCCAGGTCGCGCCGCGACGAATCGCAGACGAGCACGACGTCGCCGCCATGGCCGCCGTCGCCGCCGTCCGGCCCACCGCGAGGAACGTGCGCCTCGCGGCGGAACGAGATCGAGCCGTTGCCGCCGGCGCCGCCCTCAACCCATATTTTCGCCTTGTCGTACATGGAGAGAGCAGTTCGGGACTCAGGGCTGGACGATGAGCGTGACGACCATTCCTCCGAATCCGAGGACAAGCGTGACGATCATTCCAGCGAAGAGCTGGAACGTGGTCCGGTGCAGCGCCGCGATTTGGCCGCCTAACTCCGAACGAACAGCCTGAAATTCGCCTTTCATCTCGCCGCGGACCGCCTGGAATTCGCTCTTCATCTCCACGCGGATCGCCTGGAATTCGCCTTTCATCTCGCCGCGGACCGCTCGGAATTCCTCCCGCGTCTCCTTGAAGCCCGCATCGACCTTTTGGTTGAGGTCATCGAGGCGCTCGTCGGTCCAAACTTCCTTTGCCATCATCGCCATGGTGCCAGGCTAGCGAATCAAATGCAATGTTTTGTACGCGCATCGTAAAAATTGCGCGCCGACTTCGTGACGGAAATGGGACACAACCCGAGGGAGGGCTTCCGCCCTCCCTCGGGGAGCTCTACCGAACGACGATCTTGCTCTTCGCCGCCTTGCCGGCGCTGCCCTTGACCTGGAAGGTCAGCTTGTCGATGCCCTCGTCGGCGGCCGGCTTCACCTTGATCTTCAGCGTCAGCGTCTTCTTCCCCCGACCTTTGAGACCTAGCTTCTTGCACTTCGGCGCCTTCAAGTCGTCCTTGGCGGCATTCGGCAGCTTCACGCAGAGCTTCGCGTTCTTCTTCGCTGCCAGATCGCCCTGGTTGACCGCCTTGACCTTGAAGGTGACGAGATCACCGGCGTCGGCTTTGGCCTTCTTCTTGGTCGTCAGCTTGATCTTCGCGGCCTTGACGTTGGCCGTGGCGCTGGTCTGGGCCGTCGAGCCCTGCGAATTCGAGGCAGTCACCACGCAGGCGTAGCTGCCGGGCTTGGTCGCCGTGAAGGCGTTGGCAGTCGCGCCGGGGACGGCGGTGCCGTCCCGAGTCCACTGATAGGCGAACCCGACTGGCGCCTGATAGAAGAACGAGCCCGCCAGGTCGGGGGCCCAGCTGCCTTCCGAGCAACCCAGGGCCGCGCGGTCCTTCGCGTTGCGGCTGATTGGCGGAACGCCGGTCCCCGTCGGGCTCTTGATGATTACGGGGTCCTGAGCGCCGTTCACGGGCGCGCTCGTCGGGGTGATCGAGCCACCGCCGCCGGCGAGGTTGACGAAGCCGATCGCCTCGGAAACGCTCGTCGCTTCGCCGTAGTTGGCCCAGTAGAGCCTGCCGATCGAGGTATCGATACTGAGCCCGTATCCGCCCAGCAGCAGCGCCCCGGCGAGGTTTACTTCGCCGCCGCCGCTGCCGTTGACATTCACGAACAGGAGCTGCTGGTCCCCTTTGCTGCTGTCCAACCAGTAGACGCGGCCGGCGGCTGAGTCGACAGCCAAGCCGTAGAGGGTTTTCGCTTCTTTGGGCAGTGCGAGCGTGCCGCCACCGCCGGTGTTGTTCAGGTTCGCGTATCCGATCGAGGGGGTGTCGCCGAAATTCCCCCAGTAGATCCGGCCGCCAGCCGGGTCGATCGCGACGCGGTAGGGATCGTCAACCTCGACGCCGGAGGTGTTGAGGTTGCCACCGCCGCTGCCGTCAAGCCTTGCGTAGGCGATCGTGCCTTTGTCTCCGACCCCGCCGCTGGCATTGGCCCAGTAGATCATCCGGCTGCCGGGATCGACCGCCACGCCGTAGGGGGCGTTGACTTCTGCGCCGCTCGTGTTCAGCACGCCGGCGCCGCTGCCGTCGATATTGGCAAAGACGATCTCGCCTTTTTTAGCGGTCCCACCTTCGCTGCTGGCGATGTAGAGCCTGCCGGTTGCCGAGTCGAAGGCCATCCCTTCCGGGCTGTCGAGGGTAATCCCGGTGAGGTTCAGCGCACCACCGCCGTTGCCATCCAATCCCGAAAACGAGACCGAAGCGGGGTCCGCGCGATAGTTGTCCCAGTAGACAGTTTCGGCCGCCTGTGCGCGGGTCGAGACTGCTGCGAACAGGGCGATCAGGGCAAGGGCAATCACCGAGGCCGTGGCAAAACGCCTACGGTCCCCGCGCTCAGAGACGAGACTCATCAACTCTCCTTGGGGTTAGTCCTGCAGAACCGAGATCATGCGCCCCTTGCGGGACGGCTTGAACTCGACGACGCCTTCGCGGGTCGCGAAGATCGTGTGGTCGCGGCCGATGCCGACGCCGTCGCCGGGCCAGAAGCGGGTGCCGCGCTGGCGGACGATGATCTCGCCGCCGCTGACGCGCTGGCCGGCGAAGACCTTGACGCCGAGCATGTTCGGGTTCGATTCGCGGCCGTTGCGGCTGGAGCCGAGGCCTTTCTTATGCGCCATGCCTAGGCCTCCTCTTTCTCGGCTTTTTTCGCTTTGGCTTTGGCGCCTTTCAACGCCGTGACCTCGAGCCTGGTCAGCTCGGAGCGGTGACCGGCACGGCGG
This sequence comes from Solirubrobacterales bacterium, assembly GCA_035266025.1. Taxonomy (GTDB): domain Bacteria; phylum Actinomycetota; class Thermoleophilia; order Solirubrobacterales; family 70-9; genus VAYN01. The sequence goes on along the minus strand of DATFOB010000057.1, from coordinate 8,959 downwards.
CGGTAGCCCTTCTTCGCCTTGTATTTGAAGACTTTGATCTTGGGCCCGCGCAGGTGCTCGGTGACTTTCGCCTCGACTTTGACTTTCTCCAGGTCTTTGCCGCCGGCGAGGACCTCGTCGCCGCGGAAGAGGACCGGGCGGAGGTTGATTTTGTCCCCCTCCTTCGCGTCCAGCCTGTCGACGAGCAGGGACGAGCCCTCCTCGACTTTGTACTGCTTGCCACCGCTCTCTATGACTGCGTAAGTGCTCATTCGTCCTTGCTGCCTTGTTTGGCGCCAGATCGTCCACGGCCGCCCCTGCGGCCACGACTGCGTTTGCGCGAAGAGGCGGAGGATTCTAGCTGGGAGCCGTTTTCCTCGCCTCCACCGGAACCATTGGCGGGGGAATCGCCCCCCAGCAGCGAGGCGATCGCCGCCGAGCGCTCGACCTCGTCGATCCGCACCAGCTTGCGCTCGCCGACGAAGCGACCGCCGCCGGTGACGCTGACGATGTAGGAGTCGATCCGCGCAACCGCGTCGTCGGCGTTGTACATGTGGGGCTCGTCGATCTTGACCAGCACCTCCTCGCCGACTTTGAACGGCAGCGCCCGCTCCTCGATCTCCGTCCGGCTGCCGGACTCGATCAGCTCGAAGGTGTCGATCGGCAGCGCCTCGCCGCCCTCGAAGTGGAACCGCTTCCCCGTTTCCTCCTCGAGCTCGGCCAAGCCGCTGTCGGCATCGGTCAGCTCGTGGGCGACTTTCGGGTTGACGCGGAGCAGGAACGCCTCGGCGTCCCTCTTCTCGGCGGCGATGTCTCGCATCCTCGTCAGCCCTTCCAGCGCCACCGTCTCGGCCGAGAGGACGACCCCCTCGCCGTGACAGGTCGGGCAGGGGGCGGTGAGGATCTCCCGCACCCCGTCGGTGACGTTCTGGCGGGTCATCTCGACCAGCCCCAGGGGCGAGACCTCGACGACGTAGCTCTTCGACTTGTCGGTGTCGAGCGCTTTGCGCATCGTCTTCAGGACTTTGTCCCGGTTGCTGGCCCGGGCCATGTCGATGAAGTCGACGACGATGATGCCGCCGATATCGCGCAGTCGCAGCTGCCGCACCGCCTCCTCGGCCGCCTCGGTGTTGACTTTGGTGATCGTCTCCTCGAGGCCGCCTTTGCCGCGGCCGGTGAAGGAGCCGCTGTTGACGTCGATCACCGTCAGCGCCTCGGTGTAGTCGATGATCAGGTAGCCGCCGGAGGGCAGATCGACGCGCCGGTTCAGCGTCGACTCGATCGCCTCGTTGACCTTCCATTTGTCGAACAGCGGCTTCGTGCCCTCGTACAGCTCCACCCCGCCGACCAGCTCGGGAGCGGTGCGCTGGAAGAAGCTCGTCACCCGCTCGAACTGCTTCGGCGAGTCGATCACCGCTTTTTCGAACTCGTTGAGGAAGATGTCGCGCAGGACGCGGACCGAGAGGTCGGCCTCCTGGAAGACCAGCGACGGCGCCTTCGTCGACTCGGATCGCCGCACCAGCACCTCGTTCAGCTTCTGCAGGTAGCCGATCTCCCGCACGAAGTCGGCTTTTTTCGCCCCGTGGGCGGCGGTGCGGACGATCAGCCCGCCCGGGCCTTTGTAGGTGCGGTCGACCATCTTGCGCAGGCGGTCGCGCTCTTTGTCGGCGAGCCGGCGGCTGACGCCTACCCCGCTCCCCTGCGGCGCGTAGACGAGGTAGCGGCCGGCGATCGAGAGGTTCATCGAGAGCCTCGCGCCCTTCGTCTTCAGCGGGTCCTTGACGACGGCGACGAGGATCTCCTGGCCCGGCTTGATCAGCTCGTTGATGCGGCGGCCGCTGCCGCGACCGCGCTTCGGAGCCTGTTCCCCGTTCTCGAGGACGATCTCGTCGACGTGGAGGAAGCCGTTTCGCTCGAGGCCGATGTCGACGAAGGCGGCCTCCATGCCGGGAAGGACGTTGTCGACCTTCCCCTTGTAGATGTTGCCGACGATCGAGCGACGGCCGCGGCGCTCTATGTAGAGCTCGGCCACATCGCGTTTGCCGCCCTTCTGCTTTGCCTCGAGGACGGCCACTCGGGTCTCGCCACGCTCGGCGGAGACCAAAATCGTTTTTTTCATTTGTTGTTCAGCTCAGTTCGGTTAGGTACGCATCGCCGGATCTCATTCCAGAGATCACCAGGCGAACCTTCCCTTCTGGCTGAGATGCGCTTGGACGTTGATGCTCTGAAGAACTCCGATCGCCAGAAAAGTAGCGAGCACGGAGGACCCTCCGTAGCTCATCAACGGCAGGGGGATCCCGGTAATCGGCATGATTCCGAGGTTCATCCCCACGTTGACGAAGGTCTGGAACAGCAGCGCGACGGCGATACCGCCGGCCACCAGGGTTCCGTATGAGTTCTTCGAGAGCGTCGTTATCCGCAGCGCCCGCCAGAAGAGCAGGGCGTAAAGGGATAGGACGAATGCGGCTCCCATGAACCCGTAGCGCTCACCGATCACCGCGAAGATGAAGTCGGTGTGCCGCTCTGGGACGAAGTCGAGCCGCGTCTGGGTGGCTTTGTCGCCACGGCCGGTCAACTGACCGGCGCCGGTGGCGATCACTGATTGGTTCTGCTGGTAGCCCGCACCGTTTTGATGCTCATCGGGGTTGAGGAAAGACGTCAGCCTCTCCTCCTGATACCCCTTGAGGATCGGGGTCCCGACCGCCGGAGCGACGACCAGGACCAGCGCGACCAGGGCGACAAGCGCGCCGCCGATGACCGCGAAGTGCGTCCAAGGGACGCCTCCGAAGTACATGACGGCAAGGGTGGCGACCACGTACACCAAGGAGGTGCCGAGGTCGGGTTGCAGGAAGACGAGGCCGGCCGGTGCAAGGCCGAGGCAGAGGTAGCGCACGCTGCGCTGGATCTCCGAGCCGCGCCTGGCGCCATCGATCACGAACCCGGCAAGCGCAAGCACAAGCAGGAGCTTGCCGAGCTCCGATGGCTGGAAGCTGAAGAAGGGAAGTTCGAAGGCGCGCCGGGAGCCGCGGGCGGCGAAGCCGAAGAAGAAGACGAGGGTGACGGTGGCGCAGAGGAAGGTGTAGATACCGACCCGCAGCTCGCGAAAGCGCGAGTAGTCGATGCGGGTAAGGACGACCATCCCGACGATCCCGAGCAGGGCGTAGATCGCCTGCCGCTCGAGGAAGTAGTTGGGATCGCCGGGGACGTCGTTCTGCGTCGCCTGCCCGAGAGTGAAGACGCTGAAGGCGATCAGGGCGACGGCGGCGATCGTCAGCGGCCAGTCCATGTGGGCGAGGCCGAGGCGCTCGCCGAGGCCGACGTGGACCGCGAACGGCTCCGGCCGCGAGTTCCTGGTTCGGGTTGCGTAGGTGTTCATTCAGCTCCACCGGCGGTGCCGACTTCCGAAGCCTGTTTGTCGTAGATCGCTTCGAGGATGTCGAGGACTACGGGGGCGGCGGATTCAGCTCCGAAGCCGCCTTCCTCGACGGTGGCAATAGTCACGATACGCGGGTTGGGGTACGGAGAGAGCGCCGCGAACCAGGATTGGTCGCCGTGGCCGGGTCGTTGCGCAGTTCCGGTCTTGCCCGCGATCTCGATCGGGAAGCCGCCGAAGACGCCGGCGGCGGTGCCGTCGCCTTCCTGCGCGGCGGCGTGCAGCCCTTCGAGGATCGCAGTGCGGTAGCCGGGGTCGATGTGGATCTTTCGCTGCGGCTCGAACTCGAATTCCTTCAGCACCCGCCCCGCCGCGTCCTCGACTTCCAGGCCCACGTGCGGGGCCGGGATCTTGCCGCCGTTGCCGAGGGCCGCGTAGCCGAGCGCCATCTGCAGCGGGTTGGTCTGCAGGTCCCCCTGCCCGGTCGCGAGCTGGATGTTGTCGCCGGCCGACCAGGGGCGATCGGTCAATCCTTCGGCATAGAGCTGGTTGCGCCACTCCTTGTCCGGCAGCAGCGATTCGCCTTCCTCCGGCAGGTCGAGCCCCGCCGGCCGGCCGATCCCGAGCTTGTGCGCCCATTCCTGCAGCTCGTTGGTCTTCCACATGTCGAGGCCGAGCAGGTAGAAGTAGACGTCAGATGAGACCTGCAGGGCGCGGCGCAGTTCGACCGCGCCATGGGCGACGCCGCCGGCGTTTTCGAATTTCTGGGTGCCGACTTCGATCAGGCCGTTGTCCTGGACCACCGTGTCGGGGGTGATCTGGCCGTTTTCCAGCGCCGCCAGGGCGGTGATGATCTTGAAGATCGAGCCCGTGGGGTAAGCGCTTTCGGTCGCCCGGTTGACAAGCGGCGCCAGGACCGGGTCGCGGTAGAGCTGGTTGACCTGTGCCTGGCTCGGTTCGATCAGTTCGCTCGGGTCGAAGGTCGGGTTTGAGCCCATCGCGAGGATTTCGCCGTTGTCGATGTTCATCGAGATGAACGCCCCCGGCAGCCCCCGGGCGCCGAGCCCGCCTTCGCCGGCAGCTTGGACGTCACCGTCGATCGTCAGCTTCAGGTTGCTCCCCGGCGTCGGGGGTTCGGAGACAAGCTGTCCCCCCGGGGTCGGCTCCCCCAGCGCGTTGACCTGGATCCGGGTGTGGCCCGGGTCGCCGCGGAGGAACTTGTCGTAGCTGTACTCGACGCCGGCTTTGCCGACTTCATCGCCGGGTTCCAACCCCTTGAACTCAGGTTCCTTCAGCTCATCCTTATCGATCTCGCCGACGCTGCCGACCACGTGGGCGGCGCGGGTGCCGTCGGGGTAGTGGCGGACGAAGACCCGCTCGACGGTGACACCGGGGAACTCCTCCTGGTTCTCTTCGACATAGGCGATCAGCTCGAAGCCGACGTCGCGCCGCAGCGTCACCGGGGCGCCGGCAGCGACTTCTTCCTCCTCGGCGATCGTCCGGCGCACCTTGCGCAGGGACATGTGCGCCATCTCCCCCAGCCGCACCAGCTCGGCCTTTTCCTCGGCCGGGTCCTCGGGCAGTTTCGAGGTGTTGAGCTGCAGCGCCAGGCTGGTCCGGTTGTCGACAAGGATGTCGCCGTTGCGATCGAGGATGTCGCCGCGCGGGGCGATCACTTTGATCTCGCGGGTGCGGTTGTTCTGCGCCTCGGCCAGATATTCGTCGCCGGAGAGCACCTGCAGGTTCCAGAGCCGGAAGAAGAGAACCGCGAAGAGGACGACGCCGATGCCGCCGGCGACCGCCACCCGCAGCGAGAGGCGGCTGCCCTGGGGTTGCGAGTCGTTGCGCAGATACATGGTCCTAGGTTCCCAACACGGTCGGGCGGCGATTGCGCCGCAGCGCCGGCTCCTCGACCAGGGCCGGGCGCAGCGCCCGCCTGACGCCGATGTAGATCGCCCAGCCGCCGAAGAAGGCGAAGATGCTCTTCAGCAGCATGTCGCGGATGACCAGCGTGCTGACCGGGGCGTCGATCCCGAGCATCAGCACGACCGCGCCGAAGCCGAGTTCAGCGAACAGGGTTCCGCCCATGCAAAGGAGCGGCGGCACCAGCGGGCTGTGGATCTCGAAGCGCTCGCGGAAGAGGCCTGCGAGGTAGCCGGTCGCAAGGAGGACGAGGGAGCCGCCGCCGAGCGGCACGATCAGCAGGCAGTCGAGCAGGAACCCGGCGGAGAAGCCGCAGACGGCGCCGGTCAGGGAGCCGCCGAGCAGCCCGAGGACGACGATCAGCGCCGGCAGCAGGTCGGGGCTGACGTGGAAGAGCGCGACCTTGGAGAAGAAGGTCAGCTGCAGGATCACGCCGCCGATGACGATCGCCACCAGGCGGGCGAGGATGTTCGGGGTGAGGATCACCCGCGAGAGCCTCCGGTCAGGACCTGGACCAGGTCGAGGTTGCGGAGGTCGGCGTAGGGCTTGATGTGCACCTGCTGCAGGGCCTCCTGGTCGACTAGCGGAGCTTCGACGACTTCCCCGATCGGCAGGTTCGGTGGGTAGCCGGATTCGTAGCCGATCGCACGCCAGCCAGAGGTGACGACCGACTGGCCTTTGCCGACCAACTTTTCGCTGTCGAGGAAGTCGAGGATGAGATCTTCGGGGTCGCCGACCGAAGGCTTCATCAGTCCTTGGGACCCGCTCGGGACGAGCTTGGCGGTGACCCCGCTGGAGTGGTCGACGATCAACGTCACCCGCGCCGTGCCGCCGGTCACCGCGGCGACGGTGCCGACGAGGCCGTCGCCATTGACGACCGGATCGTCGACCCCGACGCCGTCGCCGGAACCGATGTCGATCGTCACGTCGGAGAACCAGACGGTCGGAGAGCGTGAGACCACGCGGCCGGTGACGGGGGTGTAACCGCCGGGGATCGCACCGCTGTTATCGAGCTCGAGCAGTTTCCGCAGCTGATCGTTTTCGGCCAGCGCCGCCTTCGCCCCGACCGCCTGCTTGCGCGCGACTTCCAGTTCGGAGTGGAGATGCTCGTTGCGCCCCTTGGCGTCGAAGGTCTCGTCGAACCAGTTGACGAGGTCCCGCGCCGGCTTCAAAGCACGGTCGGCAACCGAGACGACGGGGCTGAAGATGGTGGCGACGCCGCGCTGCATGCCGTCGTTGCCCTGCTGGTAGGTAATCGTGAGCAGGGCAAAGGAACCGACTATCAGCAGCGCCAGCACCGCCCTACGGCGGCGTACTTGCTTTCGATACACGTTTAAGACCTAAGTTCGTTCGCATGGGGTGGCAATCACCAGGGCCGGGCTTCGTTGTTCGCCACGCACCTCAATGGCGACTCTGCCAGCTTGCAGGGCGCCTGGCACTCCTCGCCCGGACAGTGCTCCAGTCCTTGCAGGAGCAGGGACGATGATTGCAAACGCGTCTTAGCGTTTTGTAAGCCCCGCCTAGGCGCGCTCGAACAACTCCGGCGCCAGCTCGGCCAGCAGCCCCACCGGCAGCCCGACCACGTTGGAGACACTCCCCTCAACCCGCTCCACCAGGCTCGACCCAAGCGTCTGAATCGCATACCCCCCGGACCGCCCCTCCCACTCCCCAAACCGAACGTAGCGCTCCTTTTCAGCCTTAGAAAGCGGCTTGAACACCACCGTCGTCCTCTCAACCCCAACCCGCTCCTCCCCATCAGCAACCACCACCAGCCCACTCATAACCGTATGAGCCCTGCCACTCATCCGGTCCAAATATCCCCGGGCCTCGGACGGCCCCGCCGGCTTACCAAGCACGACGTCATCCAGAACCACGTCCGTATCGCAAGCAATCACAACCCGCTCCGGTGGGGAGGGAGGCATGCCGAGCACGTTTTTGGCGCGCGCAGGCATGCCTCCCTCCCTTAGCGCCCCCGCCTTACGGAGCGCGTTCAAGCGAACAAGCTGTTCGGGATCCCCACTCGTCAGCTCCTCCACGCCAGGAACGACGACGTCGAACTCCAACCCAAGCTTCTGCAGGATCTCCCGCCGCTGAGGAGACCCAGATGCAAGCGTGACCCTCAGGACAGCTCTGGGAACCAGATCCCGATCTCACGCTCAGCCGACTCGTCCGCATCGGAGCCGTGGACCATGTTGAAGGTCACCTCAAGGGCGAAGTCGCCGCGGATCGAGCCGGGCGCGGCCTCGACCGGGTTGGTGGCGCCGATCAGCTGGCGCGCCGCCTTCACCGCTTCGGGCCCCTCGAGCACCATCGCGACCAGGGTGCCGCCGGTGATGAAGGAGACGAGCTCACCGAAGAACGGCTTGTCGGTGTGCTCGGCATAGTGCTGATTGGCGATCGACTCATCGGCGCGCATCGTCTTCAGAGCGGCGATCCGCAGCCCCTTCCGCTCGAAGCGGGCGATCACCTCTCCGGTGAGGGCGCGTTCGAAGGCGTCAGGCTTGACGAGGATCAGCGTCCGGCTCACGGCGGGGGCTCCTTTGCTCTTGGGTTGGCTGTGCCCCTTGGTCGGCCTCCGGCGGCGCTTTCCTGCGGCGCGGCTGCGCTTGCCGTTGCGGCTGTGGTTGCGCCTGGCGCTCTTCGGGGTCTCTACGTTTGCGGCGCGGCGGCTCGCTGCCACCGCCGAGGCTCGTCTCGCAGAAGGGGCAGAGGCCCCAGCGCGGATCGACCGGCTTGCCGCAGGTCGGGCAAGGGTCCTTGAGCCGGCGCTGGCAGTTGGGGCAGCGCAGGTAGCTTTTCTCGATCGGGTACTCGCAGTTGGGGCAGGACTGGTCCTCGAGCTGGCGCACCCGCAGCTCCGCGGCTTTGATCTCCAGCTCGCGCTCGTGCGCGTCCTCCAGGTACTCCGGCGGACGGACGATCGCGTAGACGGCGGTGCCGATGAAGGGGAAGAATGAGGCGACGGTTGCGCAGGCGACCAAGAAGGGGTCGGAGATACGTCGGCGGGCGTCGAGGTAGGTGTAGACGATCAGCGCCAGCCAAAGCACAACCAGCATCAGCAGGAAGAGGGTCGCGACCAGATTGAGGCCGTCGTTGGTGATGCCGAAGATCGCTAGGGGCATAGGCAATGGGAGTGGTTGCGGGCGCCGCGGGGCGGCAGTCTACTTCGCCGTTGCCGACGTTAACCCTGTTCCCTAGAGGAAGAGCCTTCCGAACAGGTAACCGACCCCGAAGAAGACCAGGATCACGATCGCCACCACGGCGGCGACCAGCCCCATCATCGAGAGCAGTTCGGCACCGGCGCTGCGGGGGCGATCCATGGCCGAATCCTCGCATAGTCAAGCTCCGAGGATCGCCCGCGCCGGGGCGATTGCATAATGGGAACCGGCGACGAGAACAACGCCTTCGGGAGGCTCCAGCCCCAGCGAGCGCGCCCGCTCCAGGGCAGCTGCGAGATCCGGCTCGGGCTCGGCTTGCAGGCCCGCTTCCTCGCAGAGGGCGACCAGCGCCGAGGCAGGGTGCGAGCGGGCGCCGGGGCGGCCGTGACCTTCCAGAGCGGCCGCCGGCAGCTCGGTGCAGAGGGCTCGGTCGAGGGCCGGGGCAAGCGCCGAGATCATCGCCGCCGCGTCCTTGTCGGCGAGGATCGCCAGGCAGGCGACGGCCCTCCTGCCGCCGCTCACCGCC
>DATFOB010000056.1:0-13805 GCA_035266025.1 Solirubrobacterales bacterium | reverse complement strand
GATCTGCTGGACGAGCGTGTCGCGTTTGGCCAGCCGCATCGCCGCGACCGCGAAGGTGACGCTCATCAGCAGCACCAGCCCCTCGGGAATCAGGGTGACGAGCCCGGCGGTGGCCGTCTGCGCCGCCTCCTGCAGCGGGACCTCGTGGAGCTTGAGGCTGAAGATGAGGACGGCTGCCAGCGGCAGCATCACGCAGGTGGAGGCGAGGATCACCCGGTTGACCTCCTCCTGCAGCGGCGAGGGCGGGTGGCGGAAGGTCTTCGCCTCGCCGGCGAGGCGGCCGGCGTAGCTCTCCTCGCGCACAGCGTCGACGACGTAGTGCCCGGACCCGGAGACGCAGAAAGAGCCGGAGAGGACGCGATCTCCTTCGCCCTTCTGGATCCCGTCGGACTCGCCGGTCAGCAGCGACTCGTCGAGCGTCATCCCGCGCGAGGCGATCACCTCTCCGTCGGCGACCAGCTGGTCGCCGGGCCTGACCTGGATCACGTCGCCGGGCACAACCTCGGTCGCGATCAGCTCGACCGGGGAGCCGTCGCGCACGACCTCGGCCCGGGGCGCCACCAGCACCGCCAGCTCTTCCAGCGTCGCCTTCGCCTTCAGCTCCTGGCGGATCCCGATGGAGGAGTTGACGACGGCGATCACGCCGAAGAGCGCGTCGGCCCAGAGCCCGAGCCCGAGGTCGAGGACGAAGAAGGCGCCGATGATCAGGTTGAAGAGGGTGAAGACGTTGCCGGCGACGATGCTCGAGGTCGAGCGCGAGGAGCTCTCCGGCGGCGACCCCAGCTTGCGCAGGCGCGCCGCCGCCTCGCTGCTGGAGAGGCCCTGCTCGGCGGCTGGTTGCCCATTGCCCATGACCCCCTATTCAATAGGGTGGGAGGGGCATGGGCCTGAAGCTCGGACTCAACCTCGGCTACTGGGGCATCGGACCGGCTGGTGAGGAGGCGGCGGAAGTCGTCCTCGCCGCCGAGGGCCTCGGCTACGAGTCGGTCTGGGCTGCCGAGTCCTACGGCTCCGACGTGGTCAGCGTGCTGGCCTGGCTGGCGGCGCGAACCGAGAGGATCAACCTCGGCGCGGCGATCATGCAGGTGCCGGCGCGACCGCCCGCGGCGGCGGCGATGGCCGGAGCGACGATCGACAAGCTGAGCGGCGGCCGCTTCCTCTTCGGCTTCGGCCCCTCCGGCCCGCAGGTCTCCGAGGGCTGGTACGGAGTGCCATACGCGAAGCCCTGGGGGCGGACCCGCGAGTACATCGAAGTGGTGCGGGAGATCATCGCCCGCGAAGGCCCGGTCAACCACCAGGGCGAGCACTACACGCTGCCGCTGCCCGGCGGCGAGGGCAAGCCGCTGAAGCTGAACTTCCACCCGCTGCGCAACGAGATCCCCGTCTTCGTCGGCGCGATCGGGCGCAAATCGGTGGAGATGGCGGCGGAGATCTGCGACGGCTGGATCCCGATCTTCTTCAGCGTCGACGCCTTTGAGGCGACCTGGGGCGAGCACCTGGAGGCGGGCTTCGCCAAAGGCGGCCGCCAGCGGTCCGACCTCGAGGTCAGCCCTTCGCTGCAGGTGGCGATCGACGGCGATCTCGAGGCGGCGAAGAACGTCGTCAAGGCCGGCCTCGTCCTCTACTTCGGCGGCATGGGCAGCCGCAAAACCAACTTCTACGTCGACCTCGCCCACCGGTTCGGCTTCGGCGAGGTCGCCGACGAGGTCCAGCAGCGCTTCCAGGACGGCGACCGCGCCGGTGCCTTCGAGGCGATGCCGGACGAGATCGTCGAGGCGACTTCGCTGGTCGGGACCGAGGCCGAGGTCGCCGAGCGGATCGAGCGCTTCCGCGGCGCCGGCATCGACCGCCTGATCTGCTCCCCGGTGCACGTCGAGCGCGATCAGCAGCAGCACACGCTGGAGCGGCTGGCTGCGCTAGCCGGCGTATCTGCCTGAACGGCAGGGCTCCAGACACCCTCCTGGCCTGATCGCATATCCTCCCGCGCCGCGCCATGAAGATCGGAGTGCCGAAAGAGACCGCCGAGGGGGAGCGCCGCGTCGCGCTGATTCCCGATGTCGTCAAATCGTTGAAGAAGAACGAGAAGGTCGACGTCGTCGTCGAGTCCGGGGCTGGGGAGGCCGCCGGCCACACCGACGCCGCCTACCAGGAGGCGGGAGCCACGGTCGGCGCCGCCGACGCCGCCTGGGGCGCCGACATCGTCCTCCACGTCGCCGTCCCCAGCGCCGAGGACATCTCGAAGCTGAACGGCAACCAGCTCTTCATCTCCCACCTCAACCCCTGGGTCGCGGCGGACACGAACAAAGCTCTGGCCAGCGCCGGCGTCACCGCCTTCGCGATGGAGGCGATCCCGCGCACGACCCGCGCCCAGGCGATGGACGCGCTCTCCTCGCAGGCGGCCGCCGCCGGGTACGCCGCCACCCTGATCGGCGCCCGCGAGTCCGGCCGCTTCTTCGGGATGATGACCACCGCCGCCGGCACCGTGCCGCCGGCCAAGGTCCTCGTCCTCGGCGCCGGCGTTGCCGGCCTGCAGGCGGTCGCCACCGCCAAGCGCCTCGGCGCGATCGTCACTGGCTTCGACATCCGCCGCGCCGCCTGGGAGCAGATCGCCTCGCTCGGCGGCCGGCCGCTGGAACTGGACTTCATCCCCGACGCCGAGGGCGAGGGCGGATACGCCCGCCCGCTGACCGACGAGGAGAACGCGCAGGTGCGCGATGCCCTCGCCGAGAACGCGGCGAAACAGGACATCATCGTCACCACCGCCGCGATCCCGGGTCGCCCGGCGCCGCTCCTGATCACCGCCGAGGGCGTCCGCAACATGGCCCCGGGTTCGGTGATCGTCGACCTCGCCGCCGAGACCGGCGGCAACTGCGAGCTGACCGAGGCGGGCCGGACCGTTGTCGAGGGCGGGGTCAAAGTCATCGGCTCCCGCAACCTCCCCTCGGAGATGCCGGCGCCGGCCTCCCAGCTCTACGCCAAGAACCTCGAGAACCTGCTCGGCCTGATCGTCACCGAGGAGGGCGAGGCCAAGGTCGACTTCGAGGACGACATCATCGCGGCCGCCTGCATCACCCAGAACGGCGAAGTCAAAAACGAGAGGGCAGCGAAGTAGCAATGAGCCTGATGACCGAGATCACGATCTTCGTCCTCGCCGTCTTCGTCGGCTTCGAGGTGATCTCGAAGGTGCCGACGACCCTGCACACGCCACTGATGTCGCAGACCAACGCGATCCACGGCATCGTCATGCTCGGCGGCCTGATCGTCCTCGGCTACGCCGACGACGGGCTCGAGTACCTGATCGGGACGATCGCCGTCGCCTTCGGCGCGATCAACATCGTCGGTGGCTTCATGGTCACCGACCGCATGCTCGGCATGTTCGCGAGGAAGCCGAAACCGAAGGCCAGCTCTGACGGGAAGGCCAGCTCTGACGGAAAGGGCGGCTCCTGATGGTGCAGGCCGTTTTCCAGCCGGGCGGCGACGCGGCAACCGCCCTCTACATCGTCGCCTTCTCGCTCTTCATCATCGGGATCAAACAGGGCACCCACCCGACCACGGCCAAGCGCGGCAACCTGATCGCCGCCGTCGGCATGGCCGTCGCCATAGTCACCACCCTGTTGCTCGACGGGATGGGCAACTGGGGTCTGATCTTCCTCGGCCTCGGGATCGGCACCGCGGTCGGCGTCATCGCCTCGATCCGCGTGCAGATGACCGAGATGCCGCAGATGGTCGCCCTCTACAACGGCGTCGGCGGCGGCGCCGTCGCCCTGATCGCCTGGTCGGAGATCCGCCACGGGATCTCGTTCGGCGAGGACTTCCCGCTCGACGAGCTGATCCCGGTCATCTTCGCCGGCGTCGTCGGCTCGGTCTCCTTCTGGGGCTCGAACATCGCCTTCGCCAAGCTCCAGGACCTGATCCCGACCCGGCCGATCGCGGCGCCGGGACAGCAGGTGATCAACGCCGTCCTGCTGATCGCGATCGTCGCCATCTGCGTCATCCTCGCGGTCGACCACGAGTCCCCCTCGCAGGGCCTCTTCATCCTCTTGCTGGTCCTCGCGGCGATCCTCGGCAACCTCGTCGTCCTGCCGATCGGCGGCGCCGACATGCCGGTCGTGATCTCGCTGCTGAACGCCTTCACCGGCCTCTCCGCCGCGGCGGCCGGCTTTGCGCTGGACAACGTCGCCCTGATCGTCGCCGGCACCCTGGTCGGTTCCTCGGGAACGATCCTCACCCTGGAGATGGCGACGGCGATGAACCGCTCGGTCTCCAACATCCTCTTCTCCGGCTTCGGCGGCGCGCCATCGAGCGGCGGTGGCGGCACGGGCGAGGAAAAGCCCCACGTCTCGATCGGCGCCCAGGACGCGGCGATCAAGCTCGCCTACGCCGACACGGTCGTGATCGTCCCCGGCTACGGCCTCGCCGTCGCCCAGGCCCAGCACGCGATCAAGGAGGTCGCCGATGAGCTGGAAAAGCGCGGGGTGACGGTCAACTACGCGATCCACCCGGTCGCCGGCCGCATGCCGGGCCACATGAACGTGCTCCTCGCCGAGGCCGACGTCGCCTACGAGAACCTGAAGGAGATGGAGGAGATCAACCCGGAGATGTCGCGGACCGACGTCGCCGTGGTCGTCGGCGCAAACGACGTCACCAATCCGGCGGCGAAGAACGACCCCGACTCCCCGATAGCCGGGATGCCGATCATCGAAGTCTCCGAGGCCCAAGAGGTGATCGTGATCAAGCGCTCCCTCAGCCCCGGATTCGCCGGCATCGACAACGACCTCTTCTACGAACCGAACACCTCGATGCTCTTCGCCGACGCCAAAGCGGCAGCGGCTGAGATCGCCTCCGAGATCAACAACCTTTAAAAGGTTCAGGGACCGGCCGTGTTGGCCCGGCGGGTCCTGTCACTGCAGGGGACCCACCTCCCCTTCCGGTAGCTAAAGCTTCCTCAGGGGAGGTCCCCCCTACAGTGCCACCCCCCGGGAGAGGGCGGGGCTGGCCAGTTCTGATGCCAAGGTTCGGACAGCTGCGGTGCCTCGCCTGATGAGAGAGGGAGTGACCCGCCGGGGCAGCTCGACGACTAAGGCGCTGCTCTGGGGGAAGCGGTGGTTCTGCCAGCGGGTGGCGCTGCCGGGGTAGGGGCCGCGGAGACGGATCAGGGGGAGGCCGATCAGTTGCGAGAAGCGGCGGGGGGCGAAGGGGTTGCCTGCAGGGCGGTCGACTAGGTCGAAGGGCTGGTGGAACCAGATCGTCAAGTCGGGCCTGGTGCGGAGGATGAGCCGGTAGGCGGCACGTGATTCGGGCTCCGAGAGCGGGCCGGTGCCGGAGTATTCGCCACCGGAGAGTGGCTGCCAGTCGAAGGGGAAGTCGACCCCGCGGGCGTTGCCTCTCGTGCCGGCAGCGAGACCATCGGGGTTGATCGTCGGCACGACCATCAATTCGGTCCCGGCTGGGTGAGGGGCGGCGATCAACCGGCGCGTTATCCGCATCCCGGCCGCCTCGTCGCCGTGGAGGTCGCCGACGACCAGCATCCTCAGTTGTGGGTCAGCCGGTGCGCTGGTGAAGAGGACGATCGGGCGGCCGTGGACGGAGTGGCCGATCAGGTGCCGGGAGGCCGCGCTGACTTCAGTTGCCCCGCCGCAGGAGAGAAGGACGGCCAGGGCGGCCAATCCTCGGAGTCTTCGCGAAATCGGCACGAAGTCGGCACTCTAGGCACCCACGCGTAGGAATTTGCTCCCTAGCTTCGAACCATGCGGTCGGAGCGGGGGCAGGGGACGGTCGAGTGGGTCGGGCTGGTGCTGCTCGTCTCGGTCGCGATGCTGGGGTTGGTCGCCGCCGGCGCGCGGGTGCCGGGAGCGCCGCTGGCGAGGGCGCTCGCCGACCGGCTCCTCTGCGCGGCCTCGCTGGCCGACGGCTGTGGCGACGAGCCGGCGCTGATCGCCGCTTACGGCAGCGACGTTGGCCGGCTCGTACGGAGGTTCATGCCGGTGCTCGCCTTCGAGCACGGTTCCCGCGCGGTCCCGGTCGACTTCCGCAGCTGCCGCAGCAGCGAGTGCGGTGACGCCTCCGGGGGCGGACTCGTTCATCAGACGGACACGGGATTGCCTGTCACCGCCTTCGTCCACGTGGTCGACTGCCGCGCCGCCGCGATCGAGCAGACCGAAGCGGACGGCGCCGACTGCTCGGATGAGCGCGCCGGCAGGCTGTACTTGCAATTTTGGACCTACTACGCCGATTCGGCGACGCTCCGCGGCGTCCCGGTGGCGGGGAAGAAGGGCTACCACCGCGACGACTGGGAGTCCGTCCAGTTCCGCCTCAACCCCGACGGCACCGCCGAAGAGCGCGCGTCCTCCCACCACGGCTACAACTACGAGCGGAACTCCGGCAACTGGGCCTCCGACGCCGGCCTCGTTTCCCACGACGGTTGGGGCGAAGCAACTCACCTGCTCCTCGTCTCCGGCGGCAGCCACGCCGGCAACGCCTTCGCCTTCACCGAGGTCGATCGCTTCACTCCAGATCGGCGGGTCCACCTCGTCCCGCTCGAGCCGATCGCCGCCGCCGGCGGCTTCGAGTTCGCCGTCTCGCCGCCGTGGCTGAAGCAAGTATGGCTCGATCCGGAGGCCCGAGGGACCAGTTGATTGTTCCCCCACCAGTAAAAGTAGGTGTGTAGGGTCGGTTGATCCCGGCCGACGTTCTCCCTCAGTCGAAGGCAGCGATCGCGGAAGCCCTTGCCGAGGCGCGGGAGCGGACCCTGGCGCTGGTCACACCGCTCGACGACGAGCAGCTGAACACCGTTTACTCGCCGATTCTCAGCCCGCTGGCCTGGGACCTCGGGCACATCGCCAACTTCGAGGAGCTCTGGCTGGTGCAGACGATCGGCGGGAGGGAGCCACTGCATGGCGACCTCGGCCGCTTCTACGACGCGATCGAGAACCCGCGCAAGGTCCGGGGCGAGCTGCCGATCCTCCGCGACGCGGAGCTGCGCTCCTATATGGCCGACGTCCGCGAGCGCACGCTCGATGTGCTCGACGCCGTGGAGATCGACGCCGATGTCGATGACCCGCTGCTCCGGGACGGGTTCGTCTACGAGATGTTGCTCGCCCACGAGCTGCAACACAACGAGACGATGCTGCAACTGCTCCAGCTCGTCGAGGGCTATGAGCTGCCGCCGACCATCGAGGCCGAACGCAGTTCTCCCCGCATACCGGGGACAAGTGCGTCCGGGGCGGGCGAGACGGTCGCGATCGCAGCGGGGGAGTGGGAGATCGGGGCTCCGGCTCGCGGGTTCGCCTACGACAACGAGCGACCGCGGCACGCGGTCGGGCTCGCTGCCTTCGAGATCGATCGAACCCCTGTCAGCAACGGCGCGTACATCTCCTTCATGGAGGACACGGGCGCGGAGCCGCCGCTGTATTGGGATCGTGACGGTGAGGGCTGGATCGACACCGCCCGCGCCCGCAGCGAGCCGATCGAACCCGCCGATCCCGTCATCCACGTCTCCTGGCAACAGGCCGACGCCTTCGCCCGCTGGGCGGGCAAGCGGCTGCCGACCGAGTTCGAGTGGGAGGCGGCGCGCCCGCAGCTCGACGGCCTCGGCCACGGCTGGGAATGGACCTCTTCGGACTTCCTCGCCTACCCGGGCTTCGAGGCCTTCCCATACCGCGAGTACTCCGAGGTCTTCTTCGGCGACGAGCACAAGGTCCTGCGCGGCAGCTCCTGGGCCACCCACCCGCGCGTCGTCCGGCCGAGCTTCCGCAACTGGGACCTGCCGCAGCGCAGCCAGATCTTCTCCGGTATCCGGCTCGCGAGGGACGCATGACGATCGCGATCGACGTCCACCTCGACGCCGACGCCGCAGCGAGGATGGCGCGCGACGTCCGCGCCGGGCTCTGCGACTACCCGAAGGAGCTGGCGCCGAAGTACTTCTACGACGAGCGCGGGTCGCGCCTCTTCGAGCAGATCACCGAGCTGCCCGAGTACTACCCGACCCGGGCCGAGAGGGAGATCCTCCAGCACTGCGCGGGGGAGATCCTCGACGCAGCCGGCCGCCCCAGCACCCTGACCGAGCTCGGCTCCGGCTCGGCGGCGAAGACCCGCCACCTGCTGAGCGCGATGCGGGACCGCGACAGCCTCCACACCTACGTCCCGGTCGACATCTCCGAAGAGATCACCCACCGCACCGCCGCCGAGCTGGTCGACGAGTACCCGGGGCTGAACGTGCACGGCCTCGTCTGCGACTTCGAGCAGCACCTGGAGCGGATCCCGCATGGCACCGACCGGCGGATGATCGCCTTCCTCGGCGGCACGATCGGCAACCTCTACCCGCGTCCGCGGCAGGACTTCCTCGAGCGGATCGCGGCCCTCCTCGGGCCGAACGACCACCTGCTCCTCGGCACTGACCTGATCAAGAGCCGGGCGCGCCTCGAGGCTGCCTACGACGACAGCGCCGGCATCACCGCCGAGTTCAACAAGAACGTCCTCGCCGTCCTCAACGAGGAGTTCGGCGCCGACTTCGACCTCGACGCCTTCGAGCACGTCGCCCGCTATGACGCCGAGGCCGAGCGGATGGACATCCGGCTGCGGTCGCTCGCGGACCAGGAGGTCCGTCTCGAGGGCCTCGACCTCGACGTCTCTTTCGCCTCCGACGAGGAGATGCGGACCGAGATCTCGACCAAGTTCAGCCGCGAGCGGCTCGAATCCGTCTACGCCGGCGCCGGCCTCGAGCTGCGCGGCTGGTTCACCGACGAGGCCGGCGACTACGCCCTCAGCCTCGCCGGCGTCGCCTAGCTCCGCGCCGGGACCGCCGGCACCTGTTGGGTGATGCAGTGGATGTTGCCGCCGCCGAGGAGGATCTCGCGCGCCGGCACGCCGACCACCTCACGGCCGGGGAAAGTGCGGCGCAGGATCGCCGCCGCCTCCTCGTCGTGGCGCGGGTCGAGCAGGGGCATGACGATCCGCGAGTTGCCGAGGTAGAAGTTGACGTAGGAGGCGGCCATGCGGTTGCCGGCTCGGCGCGGTTGCGTCCCCTCCGCGACATCGACGCCCTCGGCCTCCTCGGCTGAGACCTGCAGCGGGCCGGGGGAGGGGAGGAGCACGACCTCAAAGGAGCGCCCGTGCGCATCGGTAGCGGCTTCGAGCCGCTCGCGCGTGTCTCGGGAGATCGCGTGCTGGGGATCTTCCTCGTCGTCGGTCCAGGTCAGCAGCACCTTCCCCGGCCCGGCGAAGCAGGCGAGGTTGTCGACGTGGCCGTCCGTCTCGTCTTCGAAGACGCCGGCGCCGAGCCAGACCACCTTCTCGGCGCCGAGGTAGTCCAGCAGCACCCGCTCGATCTGCTCCCTCGAAAGCTCGGGGTTGCGGTTGGGGTTGAGGAGGCACTCTTCCGTCGTCAGCACCGTCCCCGCACCGTCAACGTGGATCGCGCCGCCCTCAAGGACAATCGGGGCGCGGTACCGATCGTCGCCTTCGACCTCCAGCACCTTCGCCGCGACCCGTTCGTCGCGGTCCCAGGGGAAGTAGAGGCCGCCGTCCGTCCCGCCCCAGGCGTTGAAGTGCCAGTCGACTCCCCGGCGCTCGCCGGCGCCTACCACGAAGGTCGGCCCGTGGTCCCGGATCCAGGCGTCGTCGCTGGAGATCTCGACGACCCGCACCGTCGGCGGCAGCAGCGCCCGGCAGTTCTCGAACTGGGCGTCGGAGACCGCCATCGTCACCGGCTCGGACTCGGCGATCGCCGCCGCCACGGCGGCGTAGGCCTCCTGCGCCGGCTTCGCGCCGAGGCGCCAGTTGTCGGGCCTTTCGGGCCAGGCCATCCAGCAACCCGCATGGGGCTCGAACTCGGCCGGCATCCTGAAGCCGTCTTCGGCCGGCGTCGTTTTCAGGGTCACGCTCACCGCCCTCTATCTTGAACCAGTGGACGAGATCCTCCTGATCCGTGCCGAGCAGCCACCGGAGTCGCCGGCCCGCACCCGCCCGCCGAGCCGGCCGCCGTTCCGGATCGCCGCCGTGCAGCACCGCTGGCACCCGGAGGCCGAGGAGCATGAGGCGGCACTGGGGGAGGGGATCCGCCTCGCAGCCGCGGAGGGGGCGCAGCTGGTTTGCCTGCAGGAGCTGACCCTGAGCCGCTACTTCGCCGTCGATCCTGCCGGCCCCGAAGCCGCCGGCGCCGAGCCCGAGGAGCTACCGGGCGGCCGCACCTTCGAGTTCGCGACTCGAATGGCCGCAGCCAACCGCGTCCACATCCACGCCTCCCTCTACGAGCGCGCCGACGCCGAGGACGGCCTCGGCTTCAACACCGCGATCGTCGTCTCGCCCGCCGGCGAGCTCGTCGCCCGCACCCGCAAGCTCCACATCCCGGTCACCGCCGGCTACCACGAGGACCGCTACTTCCGCCCCGGCCCAGGCGACGCCCAAGCCTTCCCGCTGGTCGCCCTCGGCGAGGTCAGCCTCGGCCTGCCGACCTGCTGGGACCAGTGGTTCCCGGAGGTCGCCCGCGCCTACAGCCTCGAGGGCGCCGACGTCCTCGTCTACCCGACCGCGATCGGCTCCGAGCCCGACCATCCGGACTTCGACACCCAGCCGCTCTGGCAACACGTGATCGTCGGCAACGGAATCGCCAACGGCGTCTTCATGGTCGCCGTCAACCGGATCGGCACTGAGCCGCCTCTCACCTTCTACGGCTCCAGCTTCATCTCGGACCCCTACGGCCGCATCCTCGCCCAAGCCCCCCGCGACGAACCGGCAGTCCTGGTAGCCGACCTCGACCTCGACCAGCGCCGAGACTGGCTTGAGCTCTTCCCGTTTCTCACCACGAGGCGCCCGGATGCTTATGCGCGGTTGGCGGAAGAGGCGACGAAGCTTCAAACGGAATAGGTAGCGGGGCGACGGGTGGGGGTCCCTGGGAGCACCTCCGCCGAGTTGGAGAGAAGTCAGCTGTCGCCTCAGGCCGCAACGCTCGGCTCCATGCCAAGTACCCAGGGACCCCCACCCGCCGCCCCTGCAAGCCGCAGCGAAGTTGTGGTTCCTTGGTCGTCTATGGGCGGACTAAGGAACCACGGAACTTGAAACGACTGGTGAAGACCCACTTTTCTTAAGAAGCTGTCGCACCTCGGTCGTCTTGCTGAGCTCGATGCCAGGGGGAGTCGGTGGGGGTCCCTGGGTACTTGGCATGGAGCAGCGCCAAAGCGGTAAGAGGCGCCAGCCCAAGGCAGTCAGTTCACGCTGCGGAGGTGCTCCCAGGGACCCCCACCGATTCCCTCCCTATCGAAGCGCTCTGTCTAGGCAGGCGCCAGCGCCTCGATCGTTTCCGCCAGCTTGTCCGGGGTCACGATCGGGGTGAGGATCGGGAGGGTTATGCCGCCCTCCACAAAGGCGTCGAGGCGCTCCTTCATCTGCTCGGGGGAGCCGAAGATGAACATCTCCTCGATCAGCTCCCAGGGTGCCGCTGCCGCGGCGGCCTGGCGGTCGCCGGCCTCCCAGGCCGCGACCATCGGCGCGATCTCCTCGCCGTAGCCGAGCCAGCGGTAGAAGTTGGCGTAGACCGGAACGGTGATGTAGGAGGAGAACATGAAGCGGGCGAGCGGCTCGACCTGCTCGCGCTCGCCGGGGATGCAGAAGAAGCGGCAGAGCAGCTCGAACCCCGTCGGTGCTCCCTGCAACTGCGCCGTCACCTTCGGCAGCCCCGCCAGGGGGAGGAAGTTGGTGAAGGCGCCGGCGGCTTGCTCGACCGCCAGTTGCAGCATCTTGCCGCGCAGCGCCGCCAGCACGACCGGCACCTCGTGCTGGGGGGCCGTTTCCAGCTTGAAGCCGGTCTCCGTCCGCTCGCCCGCCAGGGCCGGCCGGAGAAACTCAAGCGTCTCACGAACCTTGCTCAGCGGCCGCTCGAAGGGGATCTGGTTCCAGCCTTCGACAATGCGGTCCGAGGAGGAGCCGATGCCGAGCACGAACCGTCCCTCGGAGGCATCGGCAAGCGCCGCCGCCTGTTGCGCCAGCAGCGCCGGCCCGCGCTGGAAGACGCCGACGATCCCGGTGCCGAGCCGCGCCCGCTCGGTCCAGGCGGCGCTCAGCGCCAGCGGCGTGAAGCCGTCGGGGCCGGCGGTCTCGCCCGTCCAAAGGTCGGTGTAACCGGCGGCCTCGGCGCCTCGGACCAGGTCCTCGTGGTCAGCGAGCGTCAGCCCCGGCAGCGGCAGAGTCAGGCCCCAACGGTTCATCGACCATGACCCTATCGTCGCCCGGGCGCTCGTTGCGAAGCTCGAAGCGCCGTTGCGGCGACCACTGCTGGAAGAACGATTCGGCGTCCTGGGCGGAGAGCGGCCGGGTGAAGAGGAACCCCTGGCCGTTGTCGCACTTTTTCTCGCGGATCAGCGAGAGGTCCTGCGGGCGTTCGATCCCCTCCGCCGTGGTCTCGATCTCCAGCGCTTTGCCGAGCTGAAGGAGGGTGTGGAGGAGGATCTCGCCCTCGCCGCCCTCGGCCAGCTGGGAGACGAAGGAGCGATCGATCTTCAAGACGTCAACCGGGAACTGGCGCAGGTGAGACAGCGACGAGTAGCCGGTGCCGAAGTCGTCGACGGCGATCCTGATCCCCAATGCCTTCAGCTCGTTCAGGCGTCGGGCGGTTTCCTTGGCGTCGGTCATCAGCGCCGTCTCGGTGATCTCGATCGTCAGGGCCTCCGGCTTCAGGCCGCTCAGCTCGAGGGCGTCCCTGACGTCGTCGATCAGGTCGTCGGTATCCAGCTGCAGCGCCGAGACGTTGACCGAAAGCTCCAGAGGCCGCCCTTCCAACTGCCAGTCCGCGGCCTGCATGCAAGCCTCCTTCAACACCCAGGCGCCGACGTCGACGATCAGCCTCGACTCCTCGAGCAGCGGGATGAAGTCCTCCGGCTCGACGACACCGCGTCCCGGCCGACGCCAGCGGATCAACGCCTCTACGCCAGTGGGGGTCATCGTCCGCAGGTCGAAGGTCGGCTGGTAGAGGAGGAAAAACTCACCGTCGTCGAGGGCGCTCTGCAGATCCATCTCGATTTCGAGACGGGACTGGACCTCCTCCTCCATCCCGGACTCGAAGACGAGGAAGCGGCCCTTGCCGCTCCACTTCGATCGGTACATGGCGATGTCGGCGTCGCGCAGCAGCTCTTCGGCGGAGGTCCGATCGCCGGTGGCGATGCCGATGCTCGCCTTCGCGTGCACCAGGCACTCGCCGTCGGCGCCGAGCGCGAACGGCTCGGAGAACGCTTCCAGGAGGCGCTCGGCGATCAGCTCGGGCCCCGCCGCCAGGGAGAGGCCGTCGGCGACGACGACGAACTCGTCGCCGCCCATCCGGCCGAGGGCGTCGGTCTCCCGGATCACGCCCTCGAGCCGTTCCGCGACAGCGCAAAGCAGTTCGTCGCCGGTCGCGTGACCGAGTGAGTCGTTGATCGCCTTGAAGTTGTCGAGGTCGACGAAGAGGGCAGCCACCGGTTCCTGCTTGTGGCGGGCCCGGGTCAGGGTCTGTTCGATCCGGTCGAGGATCAGGGTCCGGTTCGGCAGCCCGGTGAGCGCGTCGTGGGTGGCGAGGAAGACGAGTTCCTTCTCGCGGCTCGTCAGTTCGTCTTGGGCGCGCTGGCGCTCGTCCTCGAAGGACTGGCACATCCGCACCAGGGTGACGTCGAGGCTGCGCTGGACCATCGCCCGCGCGCTCGCCAGCGTCTCCTCGGAGAGCGCGAGGTCGGCGGCGCTCTCATCCAGCACCTCCAGCGTGGCGTCGCGCCAGCGCAGGCACCGTTTCGTCACCTCGTTCAGCGCCGCCTCGCGCTGGGACGCGAGCTGGGCGAAGATCC
>DATFOB010000055.1:0-12960 GCA_035266025.1 Solirubrobacterales bacterium | reverse complement strand
AGGCGGTCGCCGATCCGGAAGCGCTCGCCGAGGGCGGGCTTGCCGTCGGGATTGAGCTCTGCCTGGAGCCGCTCGTTGAGGGCGTCGATCCCCGCCGGCCCCCTGTACATCGGCGCCAGCACCTGGACGTCGCGGATCGGGTCAACCCCGAAGCTGGCCGGCGCCCGCTCGGCAACCACCTCCACAACCGTCTCCAGGGCCCGCTCGGGGCTCGCCCGCTCGATGAAGAAGAAGTCACGTTCCTGGTCGGGCCCCGGCTCGAGGTGGGGTGGGCGGCCGTGGTTGATCTCGTGCGCGGCGGTGGTGATCATCGACCGCGCCGCCTGCCGGAAGATCTGGGTCAGCCGTACCACCGGGGCGGCACCGGAGGCGATCAGGTCCTCGAAGGGCTTGCCGGCGCCGATCGGGGGCAGCTGGTCGGCATCGCCGACGAAGACGACGTGGGTGCTCTCGGCCACGCCTCCGAGCAGGACCTCGGCAAGGCGGAGGTTCAGCATCGAGGACTCGTCGACGATCACGAGGTCGGCGGGGAGGGGCTTGCCGGGACGGAAGGCCGGTTCGCGTCCGGGCATCCACTCGAGCAGCCGGTGGATCGTCTGCGCCTCGTGCCCGGTGGCTTCCTCCAGCCGCCGCGCCGCCCGTCCGGTCGGGGCGCAGAGGGCGATAGTCGCGTTGGCGGCTTCCGCCTCGGCGACGATCTCCTTCGTGCATTTGGTCTTGCCGACTCCCGGGCCGCCGGTGAGGACGGAGACCCGCGCCGCGAAGGCGCCTCGCACCGCGGCCCACTGCTCGTCGGTGAGGCCGTCGCGCGGCTCTTCGCCCGGGTCGTGGTCGAGGTGGGGGGGAGCGGCGGCGCGGCTGGCCAGCGTCGCCGCCACGGCGAGCTCGCTGGCATGGGTCCCTTCGCGGTAGATCCGGCCCTCGTCGACGACCACCCCTCGCGCCTGCACGAGCACGTCGGGGTCCGGCACGAGTCCGATCAGCCGTGCCGTGCGCCGACTCAGCTCGTCCAGCGGCAGGTAGCTGTTGCCCTGCTGCTCGGCCTCGATCAAGGCGTAGAGGGCGGCGGCCTGCGCCCGTTTGTCAGACTCGGGCGCCATGTCGGCGGCAAGCGCGATTTTGTCGGCGCGGGCAAAACCGACCCCCGGCACCTCGGTCAGCCGGTAGGGGTCCTCGTGCAGGATCGTCGTCGCGCGCTCGCCGTAGCGGGCATGGATCGGCGCCGCCAGGTGGGCGAGGCCGTGGGGGGCGAGCTGGACGTGGAGGTCGCGGATCGCCCTGCTGGCGAACCAGGACTGGGTAGCCGCGGCGGCCTGGTCGCCGCTGACCCCGCGAAGGGAGCTGAAGACCCGCTGCGGGTCGGCGGCGATCGCCTGCAGCACCTCCTCGCCGTACTCGTCGCAAAGCCGCTCCGCCCGCTTCTGTCCGATGTGGCGCAGACTGCTCAGGTAGGCGATCTGGCCGTCGCGGTCAGCCGGGTCGAGCGGCAGCGCCCCCTGCGCCCGCAGCTGCCGGCCGTAACGGCTGTGGGTCTGCCAGTCGCCGCTGACTTCGGCCCGGTCACCGCTCTCCAAGTGGGCGACCGGCCCGACCAGCGCGAAGCCTTCGCCGGACTCGGTCTCCTGGACCTCGAGCACCGCGTAGCCGTCGTCCTCGGCCTTGTAGATGACGCCGATGACCTCGACCGTGCCGCTGTAGGAGGCCGCGTCTGCGTCGAAGAGGGTTGCCGATCTCATCACCCACCAAGGCTAGGCCCCTCGAAGGCGGGACCCACCCTCTCCGAGGTCGCAGTTTGCGCCGAGAGGATCTAAGTTCGGGGCGATGACTCCGCCTCCAGCCGCAGGGCTCTGCGACAGCTGCCGCCACCAGCGGCTGGTGCCGAACACCCGCGGCTCGGTCTTCTCGCTCTGTGAGCGCTCGCGGACCGACCCCGCCTACCCGCGCTACCCGGGGTTGCCGGTGCTCAGGTGCCCGGGTTGGGAGCCGGCTCCGGCCGCTCCCGAGCCGCCCCGATAGCCGCCCCGATCAGGCCGAGGCCGAAGATCACGGCGGCGAGGCCGGCGATGAAGCCGAGGATCGGCACCAGGGCGAGCACCCGTAGCACCGCCAGCCCCGCCAGAAAGGCCCAGATCCGGCCTTTCGGCTCCTTCACGAGGCGCCGCCCGAGGGCGTAGGCCGAGGCGACGTAGGCGAGCGCGGCCAGCGGCAGCAAGGCGAGGAGGACGATGAAGGCGAGGGGCAGCCCGACCAGGGTGACCGCCGCGATCGCCGCGGCGATCGGCAGCGCGATCGCGACCGCGAACCCGATCCCGATCACCGGGCCGATGCGCTCGCGCGAGCGCGCCGCGATTGCCTCGGCCGCACGCGGCGCGATCAGCAGCAGCAGCACGCCCAGGATCGCCATCGAGATGCCGGCGGCGAGCCAGAAGAGGAAGACGCTGATGAAGGGGAGGAAGTCGACCGAGTCGAACCCGTTCTCCTTGGAGACGTCGCCGCGGACGATCGCCGCGCCGGCGACGATCGGTCGCTCGTCGCCGTAGTGAACGTTGCCCTTGATGAACGCCCTCGGAAGCAGCCGGGCCTGGCCACCGATGGTGACGAGGCTGCCGTCGATCCTGCCGCTGACGAGGGCGTCGCCGGAGGCCAAAACGACGTCCCCGTCCACGTGCCCGAGCAGCTTCAGGTCGCCGCTGACGATGAAGACGCCGTCGACGGTCTGGCCCCGAGGAACGGTTACGTCGCCGGAGATGACGACGATCGCGTCGCCGTCCTCCGTCTCGGTCTGGGCGGCCGGAACCGCCACCGGCAGGACGAGCGCGGCGAGGAAGACGAGGACGACCAGGGACGAGACGCGCCGCATCACGCCCCCAGCCTATCCCTCGGTCAGGCGCGCATCGGGTCCGGTTCGCCGAGCTTGCTGCGATCCGGTGCTTCGTAGACGCCGCCGGGAACGCCGCCGATCACGACCATCCGCATCCCCTCGGCGCCGGGCCACACCTTCCGCTTCTTCGCCGGCGCGACCCGGACCATGTGCTCGGGATCGAGCGGAAAGCGCTCGCCCTCGATCTCGATCTCGCCGCCGCCGCGGAGCGCCATGAAGACCTCCTCCTGGCCTTCCTCAGTGTGGTCGTGGTCGGGGTAGTCGGGGTAGTTCGGCGGCAGGTCGATCACCTGCAAGCCGAAGGCGGTCACGCCCAGCTCCGCCCGTGCCCGCTTGTAGCCGCCAAGGAAGATCGCCTCCATCTCGTCGATCTTCTTCACTGCGTAGTCGCTCATCTCAATTCCTCCACCTGTCTGGTTGCCGGTCGTGCCGACCGCTTCAAACGAACGTTCGTGCTTTTTTATATCGTGTGTCTGTGACTCCCGTCACCGAGAAGGGCTCTGCCACCCGCGCCTCGATCCTCGAGCGCGCGGTCGACCTCGCCTCGGCCGAGGGGCTCGAGGGGTTGACGATCGGTCGCCTCGCCACCGAGCTGCAGATGAGCAAGAGCGGGCTTTTCGCCCACTTCGGCTCCAAGCAGGAGCTGCAACTGGCGACGGTCGGCGCCGCCGCGGAACGGTTTCGCGCCCGCGTCATCGATCCCGCTCTGGCGTTGCCCGACGGGGGGCCGCGACTGCGGGCGATGGCGGAGCGCTACCTCGACCAGCTCAAGGACTACTCCGGCGGCTGCTTCTGGGCCGCTACCTCGGCTGAGTACGACGATCGTCCCGGGCCGGTCCGCGACGCGATCTCCGCCTCGCTGGATGCCTGGACGGGGGAGCTCGAGCGCCAGGCAGAGGTCGCCGGCGTCGAGAACCCCGAGCGCTTCGCCTTCGAGCTCTACTCGCTGGTGATGGGGGCGAATTCGCGATACCGGTTGAGCGGCCGCGAGGCCGTCTTCGACTACGCGCGCGAAGCGATCGACGCACTGCTGGCGGAGCTGCCCGGCGAAACCGGGTAGGTACGGTCTTCGTACCCAGCCCCGTCAGAAGGAGCCTCAGATGGACGTCGCGATCGGTCTTCCCAACGCCGTGCCCGGTACGAGTGGAGAGCAGCTGACCGAGTGGGCGCGCCGGGCCGAGGCGCGGGGCTTCTCCAGCCTCGGCACGATCGACCGCGTCGCCTATCCCAACCTCGAGCCGCTCACCGCGCTTGCCGCCGCGGCGGCGGTAACCGAGCGGATCGGGCTTGCGACCACCGTCTTGCTGGGGCCGCTGCGGGTCAACCCGGTGGTCCTCGCCAAGCAGGCTTACAGCGTCCACGTGATCTCCGGCGGCCGGATGACGCTCGGGATCGGGCTCGGTGGCCGCGAGGACGACTACGAGGTGACCGGGGTCGACACCAGCACGCGAGGCAGGGACCTCGACGCGATGTTGGAGCGGATCAAGGAGGTATGGGAGGGGGAGGAGGTCGGGCCGGACCATCACTCAGACCCGCGGATCCTGGTCGGCGGCTCGGTCGAGGCGTCGTTCGAGCGCGCTGCCCGCTTCGGGGACGGCTGGATCGCGGCGGGGGCGCCGCCGGACCAGTTCGCCGAGTGGCGGCAAGCGTTTGAGCAGGTCTGGTCCCAATCCGGC
Source organism: Solirubrobacterales bacterium (assembly GCA_035266025.1). Lineage (GTDB taxonomy): Bacteria > Actinomycetota > Thermoleophilia > Solirubrobacterales > 70-9 > VAYN01. Next base: position 8,403 of record DATFOB010000055.1, on the reverse strand, counting down.
CGCGGCGAGCAGCCGCAAAACGCCGCTCTCGCCTATTTCTCCCTCGGCGACCGCGCCGAGGAGGACGCCAGCGCCTACCTCACCGACTACTACGCCTGGCTCGGGGAGGACGTCGCCGACTTCATCGCCGAGTCCGCCGCCAAGACCCCGGAGACCATCCAGCAGTACCTCGCCGCCTTCGAGGGCGCCGGCTGTCAGGAGCTCTTCCTCTTCCCGAGCTCCAACGACCCGGCCCAGGTGGACTTGCTGGCTGACGCGGCGGGGTTGTAACTAAGGAACCTTCGAAATTTGATTAGGTACCAGTCGATGCCCCAGAGCATCGAGATCGAAGTGGTGACCGATGATGTGCTGCGCTTCCATGCCGACGCGCTGGTTCTGAAGCATGCGCAAACGTCGCTCGGAGTCGATGCCGCCGCCAAGAAGGTCCTCGGCCTCGATCTGAACATGAGTCTCGGCCCTGGTGGTCAGGTGATCGTCGACGGCCCGCCTGGCCTTGTTGCGAGGAAGGTTGTGTTCCTGGGAGTCCCTGCTCTTGTCGACTTCGGCTATGCGGAGATCAGGCTTTTCGCTCGTCGGGCGATGGCCGTGGTCGGCGCCGAGATTCCGGACGCAAGAGAGGTGGCGCTAACCCTGCATGGCGCCGGGTTCGGGCTTGACGAGATCGCCTGTTTCGACGCGGAGATAGCGGGCCTGTTGGACGCATTCGATTTGGAAACGGTCTCAGCCTCGCTCGAGCGCGTCTTGATTGTGGAGGCGGACGTCGGTCGGGCGGACCGGCTCCGCAGGCGTCTGGCGGAGACGATGGATGGCGGGCCCTCGGCGGGCGTCCGGGTCCCCACCGACCGGAAAATCGTTGAGATGGTGGGAGGAGTCTCGTCGGCCGCGACCGCAGAACATGACCACGCGTTCGTGGCGATGCCCTTCGCCCAGCAGTTCGGAGACGTCTTCCACTACGGCATCGCACCGTCGGTTCGGGCCTCCGGCCTGCTCTGCGAACGGATCGACCAGGCGAAATTCACCGGCGACGTCCTCGATCGGATGAAAGAGAGAATTCGTTCGGCCACTTTGCTGGTGGCCGATCTCACCGACGCAAATCCGAACGTCTACCTCGAGGTGGGGTTTGCCTGGGCGGCGAACGTTCCCACTGTCCTCGTCCACCATCAGGACACCAAGCCGAAGTTCGACGTGCAGGGACAGAAGTGCCTTCATTACGCCACGATCAAGGAGCTTGAGGAGAATTTGACTGCAGAGTTGCGGGGGTTGATCGACTAAACGTGGACTCTCCCTACGACGAGCTCCCGGTCCACCTCTTCTCCGGACCTGCAGAGCTGGAGGACTGGCTGGATGAGAACCACGAGTCCGCCGACGGCGTCTGGCTGAAGATCGCGAAGAAGGGAGCGCCGGAGCCCAGCGTCACCTACGGCGAGGCCTTGGAGGTGGCGCTCTGCTTCGGCTGGATCGACAGCCAGAAGCGGGGCTTGGACGAGACCCACTTCCTGCAGCGCTTCACGCCGCGCCGTCCTCGCGGCCGCTGGTCGAAGATCAACCGTGAGAAGGCGGAAGCGTTGATCGAGACGGAGCGGATGCGACCGGCCGGCCTCGCCCAGGTTGAGGCGGCGAAGGCGGACGGCCGCTGGGAGGCCGCGTATGAGGGCCAGGGATCAGCCAAGGTGCCGCCGGATCTACAGGTCGAGCTCGATGCCAATCCGGCCGCAGCCAAGTTCTTCGCCTCCCTCGACGGCGCCAACCGCTACGCGATCCTCTATCGCCTCGACGAGGCGAAGAAGCCGGAGACGCGGGAGCGGCGCCTGCGCAAGTTCGTCGGCATGCTCGAGCGGGGCGAGAAGATCCACGAGTGACGCTCCCTACACTCGACGGCGTGGATCGTGAGCTGCTGACGACGACGCTTGCCGCGGCGGGTGAGCCTCCGTACCGCACCAAACAGGTGTGGGAGTGGGTGGCGCGCGGGGCGCGCTCCTATGAGGAGATGACGAACTTGCCGGCGGGGCTGCGGGAGCGGCTCGCGCAGACGGTGCCGCTTTCGACCCTGACCGTCGCCACCGAGGCGAAGTCGGACGACGGGACTGTCAAGACCCTCTTCCACACCGCCGACGGGCGGCCGATCGAGGCGGTGCTGATGCGCTACCGGGACGGTCGCCGCTCGGTCTGCGTCTCCTCGCAGTCGGGCTGCCCGCTCACCTGCAGCTTCTGCGCCACCGGGCAGATGAAGTTCGGCCGCAACCTCGAGGTCGACGAGATCCTCGACCAGGCGCTCCACTTCCGCCGCAGCGAAGACATCGACCACGTCGTCTTCATGGGGATGGGCGAGCCGACGATGAACATCGACAACGTCCTCGCCGCCTGCGAGCGGCTGCCCGACCTCGGCGTCACCCACCGTCGCACCGCGATCTCGACCGTCGGCTGGGTGCCGGGGATCTACCGCCTCGCCGAGTGCGAGATGCCGGTCAGCCTCGCCCTCTCCCTGCACGCGCCCAACGACGGCCTGCGCTCGCAGATCATGCCGGTGAACGAGCGCTACCCGATCGCCGAGGTCCTCGCCGCCTGCGAGCGCTATCGCGCCACCCGCCGCCGCAAGGTCTTCGTCGAGTACGTGATGCTCGACGGCATCAACGACCACCCCGAGCACGCCCGCGAACTGGCCGAGCTGCTCGACCCCCGCGGCTACAAGGTCAACCTCATCCCCTACAACCCGACCGGCGCCTACGACGGCTCCTCGCCGGGGCGGATCGAGCGCTTCCGAGCGATCCTCGCCGAGCACCGCGTCACCGCCACCGTCCGCCTCACCCGCGGCCGCGACATCGACGCCGCCTGCGGCCAGCTCGCCGCCACCTCGGTTTAGGCGCTGGAAGGTGCAGTTTCGACTGCGAGAATTTCGAAGAAGTTTGCATCTGACGCACCATCTGTGACCTCAAATCGAGAAGGGTTGCCGGATGGCGGGAAGCTTTGAGGCGGTGGCGACCTTCGCCCTGGGGGCGATTCCAGGGATCATCGTGCTCGAGTTTCTGGAGTACGGCCGGCCTCAACTTCGAGAGCGAGGAGGAGCCGGAGCGGTAGGCAGCTACCTCATCTTGAGTCTTCTCGTCTGGGGCCTGGCGGTGGTTTGCCTTGAAGCCGATGACCGGTTGGCCGCAGTGCTCGATGCATCGGAGAAGGGTGGAGAAGCCCAGGTTCAGGCATATATCGCTCTCTCCTGGCGTCTTCTGGTCGCGAGCGTGGCTCTGGGAGTCACGCTGCGAGCACTGCTCTGGTTGGGGGTGCGCGTCGCCTTCCGCGTCGAAATTGCGCGCAGGGGCACGCCGCGGCGCTACGGCAGATTCGGCGATTTAGCCATAAGGGCATTCTCTTTCGCCTTCGCATGGGATCGGCTGCTGCAGCGGATGAATCGGATGGCCAAGCCGCAGGTCGTCCACGTTCGACTTCGCGAAGGGGGAGATGTCTACGGCGTGATGGCGGAGGGGGGAAGCGCCGACTTTCAGGCCGACGGACGAGGCTTGGTTCTTGACGCACAGCTCCTGATCCTGGAAGGCAGATTAAAAGAGGTTCCCAACAGCAGTGGGGTTTTCATAGCTGCGGAGGCCGTGGCGAGCGTGGCGTTCGCTGAATATGAAGCTGAACCAGCAGGTACCATCGGAACCGATGAGCAGGAGACCGGTGGAACCGCTGCCTAAGGTGCCTGACCCCGGCACGCTCGAGGAGCATGGGATCTCGATCCCGGCTCCAACTCCGACCGGGATCGACATAGCCAATCCGTGGGCTCCGGACGCCAATCCACCTACCCAGCACGCGGAGGACCAAGGCAACGGCGGCCCGCCGGGCGAAGCAAACGAGTAGCAGCAGCCCGGTTGAACTGAAACTGGCCAGCTAGCCAGTTACGATCACCGGGGATGGCAACGGCTGACATCACCTCGCCGGTCGCGCGCCCGCCGGAGATGTCCGGCAACCCGGCGCGCCGGGTGGTCAGGGACTTCGTCGACGAGTGGCGGGGGAGGGGGAAGTTCCCGCCCGGCCGCACCGACTTCAGCTGGGTCCGCACCCACCAGATCGCCCACGATCCGCTGCCGCTGCTGCTCGGCGCCTACGAAGAGTTCGGCCCGATCTTCAGCCTGCGGCTGCTGCACTCGCGGGTCGTCTTCATGCTCGGGCCGGAGGCCAACCACTTCGTCACCGTCGGACACCCGGAGAACTTCCACTGGCGCGAGTCGAGCTTCGGTGACCTGATCCCCCTGCTCGGCGACGGCCTGCTGACCGTCGACGAGGACTACCACGACCGCGCCCGCGCGATCATGATGCCCGCCTTCCACCGCGAGCAGGTCGCGGCCGCGACCGAGGCGATGACGGTCGAGGCCGACCGGGCGATCGACGCGCTCCCCCGCGACGAGGTCGTCGACATCTACGAGTGGATGCGGACGCTGGCGATGCGGATCGCGATGCGGGCGCTCCTGGGGCTCGACCCGGACGAGGCCGGCAAGGGCGCCGCCGCGGCCGAGCACTTCGAGCGCGCGCTCGGCTACTACGGGATCGACTTCGGCCTGCGGCTGCTGCGCGGGCCGGGCTCGCCCTGGCGCAAGCTCGTCTCCTTCCGCGCAGTCCTCGACGAGATCGTCTTCGGCGAGATCGCCCGCCGCCGCGCCGCCCCGGACCCCGGCCGCCACGACATCCTCAGCCTCCTCTGCGGCGCTCGAGGCGCCGGCGGGGAGGAGTTCAGCGACCGCGAGATCCGCGACCAGGTGATGACGCTGATGTTCGCCGGCCACGACACCTCGACCTCGACCCTGACCTTCATGCTGCATGAGCTGGCGCGCCACCCGGAGGTGACGCGGCGCCTGCACCAGGAGCAGGACCAGGTCCTGAACGGCGAGAGCCCGACGCCGCTGCAGCTGGAAAAGGAGATGCCCTACCTGGAGGCGGTCCTCGACGAGGTCCTGCGGCTCTACCCGCCCGCCTGGATCGGACCGCGCCGGGCGATCCGGGAATACGAATTCGGGGGCTACACGGTGCCCCGCGGTGCCTACGTCAACTACTGCTCCTGGGCCAGCCATCGCCTGCCCGAGGTCTTTCCCGAGCCGGAGGCCTTTATCCCCGAGCGCTTCACCCGCGAGCGCAAGGCGGCGCTGCCGCGCGGCGCCTACGTCCCCTTCGGCGGCGGCTCGCGCATCTGCATCGGCAAGCGCTTCGGCCAGACCGAGGTGAAGCTGGTGGCGACGAAGCTGCTGCAGCGCCTGCGGATCGACGCCCTCCCCGGCCGCACGATGACGATCCGCCAGATGCCGACGCTCTCGCCGAAGGGCGGGCTGCGGATGCGGGTCTCGCCGCACCCCTGAGTTCTCTGCGATTCTTTTCCATGTGACGAAGCGGCAGGGGCCTCGTAGTAGAGCCATGGGACGAAGCGCGCTCTATGTGATCGGGCTGCTGGCGACGATCGCGCTGCTGGTCGTGCCTGCCGCTCCGGCCGCCGTGTACTGGGACGAACCAGGAACCCTCGGCGCCGCCGACCTGGACGGCAGCAACCCGAACCCGAAATACCTCCTGTTCCGGGGCATGCGCGGGCCGACCTGCGACGTCGCGGTGACCGCCACCCACCTCTACTGGTGCGAATGGTTCGGGATCTGGAGGGTCAACCTGGAAGGACCGGCTGTTCCCACCCAGATCGTCTCCGGCCTCAACAGTCCAGGCGGGATCGCCGTCGACGGCAGCCACGTCTACTGGGTGAACCGCGGGGGCGGCTCAATCGGCCGGGCGGCGCTTGACGGATCGGCGCGCGAGGACAGCTTCATCACCGGCCTGAGAGAACCCTCCGAGGTGGCGGTCGACGATCGCTACCTGTACTGGGTCACCTTCAACGAAATCGGCCGCGCCCGCCTCGACGGCACCGAAGTCAAGGACGCATTCGTCAAAACCATCCCAGCCGGTCCTGGATTGGCCGCCGATTCGACCCATCTCTACTGGAGCGGTGACCGCGCGATCGGCCGCGCCCGTCTCGCCGATGGCACCGGAGTCGAGCCCGACTTCATCGGTGGACTGGACCACGTCGGCGGGATCGCGGTCGACTCCGGGCACGTCTACTGGATGAACACGCCGGAAGGGATGAGCTACTCGACCATCGGTCGCGCCGCCACCGACGGCAGCGATGTGAACAAGTCCTGGATCCCGACGCAGAAGTTCAACGCGACGAGCGTCGCGGTCGACGCGCGCCCCTCGCCGCCCCCGCTGCCTCTGCCGTCGCGGCCCTTCTACATCGGGAAAGCCGCGCACAACCGCAAGGACGGATCCGCCGTCCTCCACATCAGCGTCCCCGAGCGGGGCGACCTCGCCGTGAGCCCCCCGGGGATCGGCTGGAGGGTGAACAAGGGCCCAGAACCGCCGCCATCCCGCGGAGGCTCCTTCAACTGGCGCCTCAAGCTTTGGCCAGGCAAGACCCGCTTCGGCCAAAAAATCCGCACCCGCCTCCACAACAAAGGCCGCGCCCAGCTGACCCTGCAGCTCACCTACACCGAAGAAGGCCAGCTGCCGTTGACGGTCGAAAAGCGGCTGGCGCTGTTGCAGCACCGCTAACACTCCACAAGGCGAGGGCTGGGTGACCCCCTCCAGACACTCAACATCGAGCCATAGCGAGATGTGTCTGGAGGGGGTCACCCAGCCCTCGCCCCAACGCCCTACTTGATGAACAGCATCTCCTCGTACTTCGGCAGCGGCCAGAGCTCGTCGGCGACAACGCGCTCGAGCTTGTCGGCCGCCTCGCGGACGCTGTCCATCGCTGCCAGTTGCTTGTCGCGGGCGTGCAGTGCCATCTCCAGACCCTCGAGGCCGGGGTCGACGTTGGCGGCTTCCAGCTCGCCGAGGCCGGCGACCAGCTCGTCGACGAGGCCGCGGACCTCGCCCTCGATCGCCGAGACGCCGGACTCGCCGATCAGGGCGAGGTAGCGCAGGGCGGCCGGCAGGATCATCGTCTTCGCAATCGAATAAGCCGTCTCCGCCTCGATGTTGGCGCGGAGCCAGTACTGCTCGACCCAGACCTCGTAGCGGGACTCGAGCTCCGCTTTCGAGAGCACGTGGTAGTTCTCGAATGCCTGCACGGTGCTGCCAGCGAGGACCTCCGGGAGCGCGTCCGGCGTCGTGCGCAGGTTCTTGAGCCCCCGCCGCTCGGCCTCCTGATGCCACTCCTCGGAGTAGTTGTCGCCGCTGAAGCAGACCTGTTTGTTGGCGAGATAGCTCTCTTTGACGACCTCCATAACCGCCTGCGGCATCTGCTCGCCGCCGTTCAGCTTCGCCTCCAGCTTGCCGGCGAGCTCGTCGATCGCCTCCGCCGCGATCGTGTTGAGGACGGTGTTCGGGAAGCCGAGCGACATGCTCGATCCCAGCGCCCGGAACTCGAATTTGTTGCCGGTGAAGGCGAACGGCGAGGTCCGGTTGCGGTCGCCGCCGTGCATCGGCAGCGGCGGCAGCACCGTCGCCCCGAGGTCGAGGTAGGAGGCCGGCGTATCGGGGTCGCCGAGCCCGGTCGAGATCGCCTCGAACGCTTTTTCCAGCTCGGCGCCGAGGAAGATCGAGATGATCGCCGGCGGCGCCTCGTTGGCTCCAAGGCGGTGGTCCTGGCCGATGTTGGCGACCGAGGCGCGCAGCAGCCCCTGGTGCTTGTTGACCGCCTGGATCACCGCGGTGCAGAAGAACAGGAAGTGGATGTTGTCGGCTGGCGTCGCGCCCGGGTCGAGCAAGTTGAAGCCGGTGTCGGTGCCCATCGACCAGTTGTTGTGCTTGCCGGAGCCGTTGACGCCGGCAAACGGCTTCTCGTGCAGGAGGCAGACGAGCCCGTAGCGGCGGGCGACGCTCTCCAGCGTCTGCATCAGCAACTGCTGGTGGTCGGAGCCGACGTTGGAGTTCTCGAAGATCGGCGCGATCTCGTACTGCGCCGGCGCCACCTCGTTGTGGCGGGTCTTGACCGGGATTCCGAGCTTGCGCATCTCCAGCTCGGAGTCGAGCATGAAGGCGAGCACGCGCTCCGGGATCGAGCCGAAGTAGTGGTCGTCGAGCTCGTGGCCCTTCGGCGGCTTGGCGCCGAAGAGGGTTCGCCCGGTCGCGATCAGATCCGGCCGCTCGAAGAAGTACTGCTCGTCGATCAGGAAGTACTCCTGCTCGGGGCCGACGGTGGTGAAGACACGCTGGCTCTGCTCGTCACCGAGCAGGCGGAGCGCTTTGATCGCCGAGCGCGAGAGCGCGTCCATCGAGCGCAGCAGCGGGATCTTCGCGTCGAGCGCCTCGCCGGTCCAGGAGGCGAACGCGGTCGGGATGCAGAGCAGCGCCCCGTTCGGGTTCTCGAGGATGAAGGCGGGGCTGGTCGGGTCCCAGGCGGTGTAGCCGCGGGCCTCGAAGGTGGCGCGGACGCCG
>DATFOB010000054.1:0-50025 GCA_035266025.1 Solirubrobacterales bacterium | reverse complement strand
GCCGTTGCCGCCGAGGATCTGGATCGCCCGCTCGGTCACCCAGACGGCGACCTCGCCGGCCTTGAGCTTCGACATCGAGCCCTCGGCGTTTTCGAATTTGTGGCCCTGGCGGCCCATCCAGGCGGCGCGCCAGACGAGCAGGCGGGCGGCGTCGATCTCGAGCTTCATGTTGGCCAGGTCGAAGGCGATCGACTGGTTCTCGACGATCTTGCGGCCGAACTGTTCGCGCTCTTTGGCGTAGTCGAGGGCGTACTCGTAGGCGGCCCGGGCGATCCCGAGCGCCTGCGCGCCGACGGTCGGCCGGCTCGCCTCGAAGGTCTGCATCGCGGCCTGCGACTTCGCCTTTTTGCCCTCGCGGACGCGGGCGAGCCGTTCGTCGAGCTTCTCTTTGCCGCCCAGCAGGCAGGAGCCCGGGACGCGGCAGTCATCGAGGTGGACGTCGGCGGTGTGGGAGGCGCGGAGGCCGTGCTTCTTCACCTTGGCGCCCTGCTCGCAGCCCGGCGTGTTCGGCGGGATGACGAAAGCGGCGTGGCCGCGCGAGCCGAGCTCACGGTCGACCGTGGCGATGACGACGTGGACGTTGGCGATGCCGCCGTTGGTCGCCCAGGCCTTCTGGCCGTTGAGGACCCATTCGTCCTTCGCCTCGTCGTATTTGGCGCTGGTGCGGATGCCGGAGACGTCTGACCCGGCGTCCGGCTCCGAAGCACAGAAGGCGCCGAGCTTGACATCGTCCGCGTCGCCGTAGCACTGGGGGATCCACTCCCCCATCTGCTCCGGGGTTCCCTGCCCGAAGATCGCTGCGACCGCGAGGGTGGTGCCCATGATCGCCATGCCGATGCCGGCGTCGCCCCAGAAGAGCTCCTCGTTGGCGATCGGCAGCGTCAGGCCGGTCTCATCAGCCCAGAACTGGCCGACGGCTTCGAAGCTGTAGAGGCCGATCTTGGCGGCCTCCTGGATCACCGGCCACGGCGTTTCCTCGCGCTCGTCCCACTCCTCGGCGGCGGGACGGACGACGCCCTCGGCGAAGCCGTGCACCCACTCGCGGATGTCCTTCTGGTCCTGGTTGAGCTCGAGCGTGAACTTCGGCTCGCCCTGAGCGTCGGACGTGGAGTTGGCCTCGTCGAGCAGTGCTTGCGCGTCGACGTCGGCGACGGAGGAATCAGCCATGGCGGCGAATTCTACATAGAACGATGTCGTGTCACGAAAAGGCGACGAGATCGCGCCGTCTCGTCTGGGAACGGCTCAGATGTCGCGGAGGTCGAAGGCGCGCAGGCCCTCGCTGCCCTCGTCTGAGCAGTCGAAGAAGCGCTTGTTGACGCAGCCGTAGGAGCCGCCTTCGCCCTCGTAGGCCTGCTCGACCGAGAACTGGCAATGGGGCAGCGGTTCGCCGGTCATCTTGACGCCGCCGAAGCCGCCCTTCTCCAGCACCGCGCTGAGCTCGATCTCCGCCCCGTAGACCTCCTGCATGCAGCCGACGTATTGCTGGCCGCTGAGGCGGTCGACGTAGCTGTAGAGGTAGCGGCAGCCGAGCTCGATGCAGCCGCGCGGCTCGACCATCTTGTCGCAGAAGGAGCGGCACTGGCGGCACTCGCCGACCGTGGTGCGCGTAGCGGTCATTCGAAAAGCTTAGGGATGCCGGAGCGCGGAACCAAGCGGTTTGAGGACCTCAAGCAGCGATAGCGGTCGAGTTGAGGACGTGGTCCAACTCGGTGCGAAGCATTCCGGACGGCTTCACTCGGTACCCCTCTCCGACCTTGAAGCGCCGCTCGCCGACGACGAGGTAGACCTCGGCGTCGCCTGCGTGATGCTCGAGCACCGCCTTCACTTCCTCGCAGAGCTCGTCGTTCCAGCGGGCGAGGTCTATCGGCACCTCGAACGGGCCCGCCGGCGCCGCCGTCGCGACCGGGGCCAGCTTCGCCGCCTTCGCGATCTCCGCCTCATCGGGTTCGAAGCGCTGCGCCTCCTGCACGACCAGCTTCGTCTCGCCGCGGTCCTTGTGGTCGAGGCGGCCGCGGACGAGGACGATCGCGTCGGGCTCGATGATCGAGGCGCTCTCGGCCTGGTCGGCCTTGAAGACGAGCATCTCGACCTGGCCCTCGACGTCGTCGAGGGTCGCGAACATCATCTGGTTGCCGCTCTTGGTGCGGATCTTCTTGCAGTCGACGACGATGCCGCCGACCGTCACCCAAGCGCCGTCGGGCTTGCTCGCCAGCTGCGCGATGCCGCAGTCGACCCGGGCACGCAGCGCCGGCCCGACTTCGGTCAGCGGGTGCGAGGAAAGGTAGGTCCCGAGGGTCTCCTTCTCCATCGAGAGCATCTCGGCCCGGTCGAACTCGGCGCCGGGGATCGGCGGGCGGTGATGGGCCTGCGACTGCGCTTCCCCGCCCCCGGTCTCTTCGCCGAAGTCAAAGATCGAGCCCTGGCCGAGCTGCGCGTCAGCCTGCGCCTTCTGTCCCGCCGACTGCGCCGCCGGCAGCGTTTCCAGCATGCCTTTGCGGCTATCGCCGGTTGAGTCGAGGGCGCCGCACTTGACCAGGCATTCGATTGCCCGTTTGTTCACGGCGCGGCTGTCGACCCGCTCGCAGAAGTCCCAGATCGACTCGATCGGTTGCTCCTCGCGGGCGCGGAGGATCGCCTCCACCGCCGCGTGGCCGACGTTCTTGACCGCATCGAGGCCGAAGCGGATCGCGTTCTCGGAGACGACGAAGCTGTGGCCGGAGGAGTTGACGTCGGGCGGCAGCACTTCGATCCCCATCTCCGCGCAGCGGTTGACGAAGAACGGGACCTTGTCTTTGGTGTTCATCACCGAGGAGATCACCGCCGCCATGTACTCGGCCGGGTAGTTGGCCTTGAGGTAGGCGGTGCGGTAGGAGATCAGCCCGTAACAAGCGGCGTGGGACTTGTTGAAGGAGTAGTCGGCGGCGGCTTCGTTCAGCTTCCAGAGGTCCTGGGCGACTTTCCGGTCGGTCCCGGACCCGGCCAGGCCTTCCATGAATTTGTCCTTCATCGTCGCCATCAGGTCGCGCTTCTTCTTGCCGATCGCCTTGCGCAGGTCGTCCGCCTCGGCACCCGAGAAGCCGGCCATCTGGCGGGCGATCTGCATCAGCTGCTCCTGGTAGATGACACAGCCGTGGGTCTCCTGGGTGATCGCCTGCAGGCGCGGGTCCGGGTAGCGGACCGAGGAGGGGTCTTTCTTCCCTTTCGCGTAGGTAGGGATGTAGGCCATCGCGCCGGGCCGGTAGAGGGCGCCGAGGGCGACGATGTCGGCGAACTCGGTCGGGCCCACTCGCCGCAGCGCATCCCGCATCCCCTCCGACTCGAACTGGAAGACCCCGGTCGAGTCGCCGGCGGCGAGCATCCCGTAGGTCTTCGCGTCGTCGATCGGGATCTGCTCCATGTCGACCCGCTCGCCGCGCGAGCGCTCGATGATGTCGATCGCGTCCTCGATCACGTCGAGGTTGCGGAGGCCGAGGAAGTCCATCTTCAGCAAGCCCATTTCCTCGATCGGGTTCATCGAGTACTGGGTGACGATCTTGTACTGGCGCTCGGGTTTGCCGGATCCGTTGCCGTTGCCGTTCCCGTTGGCGGGGGGCGGCGCCGGGGCGGTCTTGTCCTCGGCCAGCTGCAGGGGGACGATCTCGTGCAGCGGCCGATCGGCGATGACGACGGCGGCGGCGTGAATCGAGTTGTTGCGGATGATCCCCTCGAGGCCCTGGGCGACGTCGAGGACCTTCTTCGCGTCGGGATCGGAGTCGTAGGTCTTGCGCAGCTCCTGGCCGCTCTTCAGGCATTCCTCGAAGGACGGGCTGCGGCCCATGATCGGCTCGGGGATCTGCTTCGCCAGCCGGTCGCCGGTGGCGTAGTCGAAGCCGAGCACGCGGGCGGCGTCGCGGGTGGCGGCGCGGGGCGCCATCTTGCCGAAGGTGATGATCTGGGCGACGGACTCGCGGCCGTATTTGTCGCCGACGTAGCGGATCATCCGCTCGCGGCCGCGGACCGAGAAGTCGATGTCGATGTCCGGCATCGATTTGCGGCCGGGGTTGAGGAAGCGCTCGAACATCAGCCCTTCGGCGAGCGGGTCGAGGTCGGTTATCCGCAGGCAGTAGGAGACGATCGAGCCGGCGGCCGAGCCGCGGCCCGGGCCGACCGCGATCCCGTTCTGCTTCGCGTAGCTGACGAAGTCCCAGACGATCAGGAAGTAGGACTCAAAGCCCATCTCCTCGATCACCCCGAGCTCGAACTCGAGCCGCTCGACCGCCTCGGCCGGCGGCGGGTCGCCGTAGCGGGCGCGCAGCCCCTCCATCGCGATTCGCCGCAGCATCGCTCCCGGCTCCTCGCCGTCGGGGGTCGGGTATCGCGGCAGCAGCAACTTCCCGAGCTCGATCTCGATCTCGCAGCGCTCGGCGATCTCCAGCGTCGTCGGCACCGCATCGGGCCACTCGGCGAAGGAGTCGGCCATTTCCGCGTTGTCCTTGATGTAGAACTCGTTCGTGTCGAAGCTCATCTTCGGCATCTGCAGCGTCGACTTCGTCTGCACGCAGAGCAGCGCCGCGTGGTTGTCGAAGTCCTCGCGCCGCAGGTAGTGGACATCGGCGGTCCCGACCAGCGGCCGGTTCAGCTCGCGGGCGAAGCGGACGATCCCCTGATTCGCCTTGTCCTGCTCTTCGATCCCGTTCTTCTGCACCTCGAAATAGACCTGCTCGGGGCCGAAGGCCTGGATCAGGTCGTCGAGGTGGGCGCGGGCGTCGTCGTTGCGCTCTTCGATCAGGCGGCGGCAGAAGCGCGACTGCAGGCAGCCGGTGAGGACGATAACGCCCTCGCTGTGCTTGGCCAGGAGGTCCATGTCGACGTTGGCCTTGCCGCGGGAGAAGCCCTCGAGGAAGCCGGCAGAGGTGAGCTTGACCAGGTTCGAGAAGCCCTGGTCCGATTCGGCCAGCAGGGTCAGGTGGTTGCGCTCGTAGCGAGTCTGTTCCTTGATCGCGTGGCGATCCTCGACGAGGTAGGCCTCGAGGCCGACGATCGGTTTGATCCCGTGCTTCTTGCAGGCCTTGTAGAGGTCGACCGCGCCGTTCATGACGCCGTGGTCGGTGAGGCCGAGGGCGGGCTGGCCGAGCTCCGCGGCCCGCGCTGCCATCGCGTCGATCTTGCAGGCGCCGTCGAGCAGCGAGTACTCGCTATGGGCATGCAGATGTACGGCAGCGGGATTGCTCACGGGCGGGATCGAGCATGCCAAATCGGCCTGTCGGAACCGTGGGGTCCGGTGACGCTTTCGCGCTACTTCCGTGCTGATCCGGTGCGTTGATCCGGTGGGTTGGGTCTGCCCTTTACCCGCAAACCCAGGCGCTGGTTCCGGAATCAGCCCAGATTTCGGCGGCGATCCGGTCCTGTTCGGCCTTCGGGGCGTTCTGCGGTTCGCCCTGGCCGCCGTACAGTTCCCAGGTCGAGGGGAGGATCTGGTAGGCGCCACCCGCCCCGCTGGAGGGATTTACGGCGCTGTAGTTGCCCCCCGACTCGCACATCACGATGTAGGTCGGGATCGAGTAGGGGCCGCCGAGCCAGCGGCCGACTTCTTCTTCGGCCTCGGCTTCCGATTCGGCGAGGCGGGCCCGCTGGATCTCGTCGACCCACTCGGCGATGTCGGATTTCAGCGTCGCCAGCGAGGCTTCGCGGCTCGCGCTCAGCGATTCCAGCCGGGGCGCCGCGGCCTCGGCGGCGGCGCGGACTTCGGCGATTTCGGCGCGGGCCGCTTCCAGCCGTTCGTCGTAGGCGACCGCTTCGGAGCGCAGGTCGGCGACGCGCAGCACCTGGCGATGGACCGCAGCCCTCACTTCGGCTACCCGGTCGGCGAGGGCGCTGTCGGCTTCGGAGATCGCCCGCAGGTAGTCGCTCTGGGCGACGAAGTCGTCGTAGTCGCCGGAGCCGAAGACGAGGTCGGCGGTGCTCGGAGTGCCGCTCTCGTAGATCGCGACGAGCCGCGCTGCGAGGACGTCGCGCGAGCGGCGCAGCCGCGCCTTCTCCCGCGCAAGCTGGCGCTGGGTCGCCTCCAGCTTTCGCGCCAGCTCGGCGGCGCGTGCGCGCCCCTGCGCCAGCAGCGTCGTCAGCTCTTCCTCTTCGACCGCCGCGTCCTTCGCTTCGGCTTCGGCGCTCCCCAGTTCGGCCGTCGTCGCCTGCAGCTTTGAGGCGAGCGAGCTCGCCTCGTCGCGAGCCGACGCCAGCTTCGATTCCAGCTGCTCGGCTTCGGTCGCGCCGGCGCTGCCGACGGCCACAGCCAGGCCCGCGAGCAGCACGCAGAGCAGCGCTGCAACGCAGATCCGACCTAGATCTCTATTCAGCTGAAGCGGCCGCACGACGAAGGCCGAGGCTAGCGAGGCGGCCTGGAAGCCCCTGCAAGTCGACGATAACCCGCAAGCGAACTTGCGGGCGGCCTGTCAGCCTTCGGGGACTTCGCGCGTCGCCAGGTAGGCGACGAGCGCCGCCGCGGCCACACCCGCGACCCCGAGGCCGATCCGCGCCTCGCGACGGTAGCGGCGGCTCAGGTAGCGGAAGGCGAACTTGACCGACGCTTTGCCGAGGCGGTTGTACATCAGCCCTCCCCCCGCTGGCGAAGGTGGTGCGCCATCCGCGACTGCAACGACCAGAGCTCGATGAAGCCGGGAGAGGCGGTCTGCTTGAAGAGGCCGCCGGACTCGGCGAAGCCGGCCAGGCTGGCGTCGTAGACGGCGTTCGGTGAGGAGCGGGTGACGACGCGGACGCTGCCTTTGTAGAGCCGCAGCCCGATCTCTCCGGTCACCTGGGAGTTGACCGCCTCCATGTAGGCGTCGAGGTCTGAGCGCAGCGGCTCCCACCAGAGGCCCGCGTAGACGAGGTAGCCCCACTTCTGGTCCAGCGCCGGCTTGAACTGGTTCTGGTGGATCGTCCCGACCAGGCGCTCGAGCTCCTCGTGGGCGCTGAGGACGATCGCCGCCGCCGGCACCTCGTAGATGTCGCGGACCTTGAGGCCGACGATCCGGTCCTCGATGTGGTCGACGATGCCGACGCCGTGGCGGCAGCCGATCTCGGCCGCCCTTTCCAGAAGATCCACGAGCTCGAGGCGCTCGCCGTTGAGGGAGACCGGGAGGCCGCGCTCGAAGCCGAGCGTCACCGTCTCCGGCTCGTCGGGCGCCTCCTCGGGGCGCGTCACCAGCTGGAAGACGTCGTCCTCGGGGGCGCGCTCGAGATCCTCGATCCAGCGTCCCTCCGACGACCGCCCCCACAGGTTGTCGTCAATTGAATAGGGCGCGACCTCGGTTCCGCCCTTGACCGGGATTCCGTTCTCCCGCGCGTAGGCGATCTCCTCGTCGCGGCCCATCGCCCAGGTGCGGACCGGCGCGATCGTCTTCAGCTCCGGCGCCAGCGTCGCCACCGTCGCCTCGATTCGGACCTGGTCGTTGCCCTTGCCGGTGCAGCCGTGGGCGATCGTGTCGCAGCTGGACTGGCGCGCGTACTCAACCGCGAGCTGGGCGATCAGCGGCCGGCCGAGGGCCGTGAAGAGCGGGTAGCCGTTGCCGTAGATGGCGTTGGCCTTGATCGCCGGGGCGACGAACTCGGCGGCGAAGCGCTCCCGCGCGTCGACGACGTGGCACTCGACCGCCCCCAGCTGCAGCGCCTTCTTTTCGATCACCTCGTAGTCCTCCCCGGGCTGGCCGAGGTTGACGGTGAGGCAGACGACTTCGGCTTCGTAGTTGTCCTGGATCCACTTCAGCATCACGCTCGTGTCGAGCCCGCCCGAATAGAGCAGGAGGACGCGATGGACGTTGGCGGGGTCCGCCTCGTAGGTGGCGGTGGGCTGGGGCTGAGGTGTCACGGGGGCGAAAGTCTCGCACGCCGCCCGAGATCGGGACTTCTAGGGAGCTTCGAGCCCGCCCGAGCCGCCCTCTTCGTCTTCGACCGGCGGCACTTCTTCTTCCGGTTCTTCTTCTTCGGGCGCTTTTTCGTCTTCTTCGACCGTCGGTTCTTCTTCGGTCGTCGTCGCCGTCGATTCCGTCGTCGTCGTGGTCGAGCTTTCGGTCGTCGTCGGCATCGTCGAGGTCGTTTCGATGCTCGAGGTGGTGGTCTCGCCGCTGTCGTCGCCGTTGGCGATCACGATCACCGCGATCAGGAGGCCGACGATGACCGCGATAAGGCCGGCAACCAGCAGTCGCATGTTGCCGTGGGGGCGGTCGCCGTCGGGTCCATGGCCCCCCGGGCCGCGGTCTTCGGGTCCCATCAGGCGCGTCGGGTCCTCATGCATCAGCCTTAATCCTCCGGTCCCAGGATCGCGTTGAGAATCCCGTCGGCGTCCTCGATCTCGAAACCGTTTCGCAGTCGCTCGGCGATCTCCTCTCTGCTGCTGCCGGAAACGGCGAGCTGCGTGGCCAGAAGCCGGGCGCCGGCAGGATCGCTGCGGCGGGCATCGGGGCCGGGAACCACGGCAGGGACCTCCGGTGGCGAGACCGCCCGCAGTCGAGGGGCCTCGGAAACCTCCTCGGTGCGGGGCTGCGGCTCACGCGGCGCAGATTCAGGCGCCGGCGCGGGCGCCTCCTCCCCGTCGATCCGCAACCTGGCCGCTTCCAAGGTCTCCTGCAGGCGCTCGGCCTCCCGTCGCAACGAGATCGCCTGGCCGAGCAGGCTGTCGATCAGCTCCGAGAGCTCGCCGATCCGCCCCGCGCTCGCACGACCGGCGTCCGCCTGGGCCTGGGCGAGGTAGCGGCGCGCCTGCGCTTCGGCGTCGTCGATGACGCTCTGTGCCGCGCGCTCGGCGGCCTCGACGATCGCCTCCAGCCGCTCGGCGGTGTCGGTGCGCAGGGCGCGCTGCTGCTTGGAGATGTCGCTGGGCTTGCCGCGGCGGCTCATCGCGATGCGAACCCTAGAAGCGATTCACCGATCAGGTTGACCGCTTGGTCGACATGGTCGGAATCGATCAGCAGCGGCGGCAGCAGGCGGAGCGTGTCCGGGCGGGGAGCGTTGACGACGAGGCCGCGCTCGAGCAGGTCGGCGGTGACGGCGGCGGCGTCGATCCCCTCCTCGAGGCCGACTCCGACCATCAGCCCGCGGCCACGGGTCTCCCGCACGCCATCCAGGCCATCGAGGCGCTCGCAGAGGTAGGCGCCAAGCTCACGAACGCGCCGGAGCAGCGCCGGGTCGTCGACGATCGCCAGCACCGCCGACGCCGCGGCAGTCGCGACGGGACCGGCGGCGAAGGTCGAGCCGTGGTCGCCCGGCTCGAGCACGTCGGCGGCGGCGGAGCCGGTGATGCAGGCCCCGATCGGGAAGCCGCCGCCCAGCCCCTTGGCGCTGGTGAGGACGTCGGGTCGGACCGGCGTCTGCTCATAAGCCCAGAGTGAGCCGGTGCGCCCGATCCCGGTCTGGATCTCGTCGAAGATCAGCAGCGCGCCGACCTCATCGCAGGCTTGGCGGGCAGCCAGCAGCGCGTCGGTGTCGATCGGAAAGACGCCGGACTCGCCCTGGATCGGCTCGATCAGGACGGCGGCGGTGTTCTCTCCCACCGCCTCGCGCAGAGCAGTGGCGTCGTTGCGCGGGACCGCCCGGAAGCCCGGCAGCATCGGCCCCAGCGCCTCGTTTGCCGCCAGTGCCGGGGTGGCGGCGAGGGCACCGTAGGTGCGGCCGTGGAAGTCGCTCTCGAAGCTGACGATCTCGGGGGTCGCGACCCCGCGGGCGTGGGCGTGCTTGCGGGCGATCTTGATCGCGCACTCGTTCGCCTCGGTGCCGGAGTTGGCGAAGAAGACGCGGCCGCCGAGGCTCGACTCTGAGAGCCGCTCTGCCAGCTGCGCCATCGGCTCGGTGTAGAAGAGGTTGGAGACGTGCATCAGCCGCTGGGACTGCTCCCGCACCGCCTTGACGACGTCGGGATGGCAATGGCCGACCGAGCAGACCGAGATCCCGGTGAGGAAGTCGAGGTAGCGCTTGCCCTCGGCGTCCCACAGCAGCGGCCCCTCGCCGCGGACGAAGTCGACCGGCGCCCGTTTGTAGGTGCGCATCAGGTAGCGCTCGTCGAGCGCCTGCGTCTCCCCCAGGCCGATCCCCTCGGCGACGTCGCTCATGGAGTGACCATGGTGCCGATGCCGGCGTCGGTAAAGAGCTCCAACAGGAGGCTGTGGGGCGCGCGGCCGTCGATGATGTGGGCCGACTGGGCGCCGCCGCGGATCGCGTCGGCACATGCCTGCAGCTTCGGCCGCATCCCGCCTTCCAGGTTCGACAGTTTCTCGTCGACTTCGGCGACCGTCGCGCGGGAGATCCGCGAGCTTTCGTCGCTCGGGTCCTCGAGCCAGCCGACGACGTCGGTGAGAAAGATCGCCTTGTGGGCTCCGAGCGCGGCCGCGACCTTGCCGGCGGCCTCGTCGGCGTTGACGTTGTAGGACTGGCCGCTGCGGTCGGAGGCCGAGGAGGCGATCACCGGGATGTAGTCGGCGGCGATGTGGTTGAGGACGTCGACGTCGACCCGCTCGATCGAGCCGACGAAGCCGACCTGCTCGGCGTTGGCGACCGGGGCCACCTCAAAGAGGTTCCCGTCCTCGCCGGAGAGGCCGACCGCGGCCTGACCGTGGCGGTTGAGGCGCTGGACGATTTCCGAGTTGAGCTTGCCGGCGAGGACCATCTGCGCCACCTCGACGGTCTCTGCGTCGGAGACACGCAAGCCCTCGTGGAAGCGGACCTCGAGGTCGAGTTTCTCCATGTAGCGGGTGATCTCGGGACCGCCGCCGTGGACGATCACCGGGTTGAGGCCGACGTACTTGAGGAGGACGACGTCGGCGGCGAAGGCTTCCCGCAGCTCCTCGTCGAGCATCGCGGCGCCGCCGTACTTGATCACCACCGTGCGCCCGTGGAACTCGCGGATGTACGGGAGCGCCTCGAGGAGGGTGGCGACGCTGCTGTCGTGGGCGCCGACGCTGTTGCTCTGAGGCGTGTTGATGTCGTTGCTCACGTCGTGTATTCCGCGTTCAGCTTCACGTACTCATAGCCGAGGTCCGAGAACCAGACGTGGGCGTTGTGCTCGCCGCGGCCGAGCCGCAGGCCGATCTCGGCCTCCTCGACGTCGGCGCCGAGCTCGTCGGCGTCGATGTTCTCGGCGCCCAGCTCCGGCAGCTCCTCACCGGCGAGCGCGGCGCCTGCGGCCTGGGCGATCCGGCCCCAATTGGGGTCGCGGCCGAAGAGCGCCGTCTTCACCAGCGGCGAGTTGGCGATCGCCCGGGCGACCCGCTCGGCCTCGGCCTGCGTCGCCGCCTCGGTCACCTCGATCCGGCCGGTGCGGACCGCGCCCTCGCCGTCGCGGACGATCTCGATCGCCAGCTGAATCAACACCGCCTCCAATAGGCCCTCGGGGAGCGGCTGCCCGGAGGCGCCAGACGCTTGCAGCAGGACGGTGTCGTTGGTGCTCATCTGGCCGTCGACGGTGATCCGGTTGAAGGAGGCATCGACGGCGGCGCGCAGGTGCGCGTCGGCACCCTCGACGACAGCGTCGGTCTGGACGAAGCAGAGCATCGTCGCCATGTTCGGCTCGATCATCCCGGCCCCCTTCGCCTGGGCGGAAAGCGTCACGCCGCCGGCGCGCAGGGTGCAGTGCTTGGGCCAACGGTCGGTGGTGAGGATCGCGTCGGAGAAGGCGCTGCCGCCGTCGGGCGCGAGCGTCTTCGCCGCTTCGGCGATGCCGACGAGAACGGCGTCGACGGGCAGCGGCACGCCGATCGTCCCGGTCTCGGCGACGGCGACCTGCGGCTGCTCCAGCCCCAGCTGCTCGGCGGCGACGGTGGACATCGCCAGCGCGTCGGCGAAGCCCTGCTCGCCGGTCTCGGCATTGGCGTTGCCGCTGTTGACGACGGCGGCGCGGATGCCGCCCGCGTCACAGCGCTCGCGGCAGACCCGGATCGGCGCCGCGGCGGAGGCGTTGCGGGTCAGCAGCAGGGCCGAGCTGACCTCCTCGGCGTCACAGACGACGAGGCCGACGTCGGTGCGGCCGCCGCCCTTGAGACCGCAGTGGGCGCCACCGGCGCGGAAGCCGGGCGCGAGCTGGTTCGGGTCGAGCTCCTCGACTCCGTCGGGGGCGTCGACCCACCGAGATCTGAAGAAACCGTCAGTCGTCGGCATGCTCGGCTTCGCGTCCGCTTCCGACGTCATAGGAGCCCCTCCGTCTCGTCCAGCCCCAGCATCAGGTTGAGGTTCTGCACGCCCTGGCTCGCGGCGCCCTTCCAGATGTTGTCGATCGCCGAGAAGGCCATCACCCTCCCCCGCTCCTCAACCGTGACGTAGACGTGGCACTCGTTGGTGTCGCGGACAGCGCGCAGGTTCGGCGGGCCGTCGAGGAGGTGGACGAAGGGCTCGTCGGCGTAGCGCTGCTCATAGAGGGCGCGGATCGCCTCCTTTGAGGTCGCCTCGGAGAGGGTCGCGAAGCAGGTCGCGAGCTCCCCCTGGTCGAGCGGCAGCAGGTGCGGGACGAAGGTGACCGGCGCCGGGCTGCCGAGCGCCGCCAGCTCCTGCTCGATCTCCGGCCGGTGCCGGTGCCCCTCGGTCTTGTAGGGGAAGGCGTTCTCGGTCATGTTCGAGAAGTGGACGAGGTCGTCGCTGGCGCGGCCGTAGCCCGAGGTGCCCTGCATCGCGGCGACGAAGACCTCGGAGAGCAGGCCCTGTTCGGCCAGCGGTGCAAGCGCCAGCACGCTCGCGGTCGGGTAGCAGCCGGGGGTGGCGCAGAGCTTTGCCTCGCGCAGCTCCTCGCGGTAGATCTCGGTCAGCCCGTAGACGCCGGTGCCGAAGAGGTCGGGGGCGCCGTGGTCGCCGTACCAGCGCTGGTAGGTCTCGATGTCGCGCAGCCGGAAGTCGGCCGAGAGGTCGACGACAAGGATCCCCTGCTCGCGCAGGGCAGCGTCGGTCGGGGCGGCGGCGCCGTGCGGGTAGGCGACGATCGCCGCGTCGACGTCGGGCAGGTTCCCGAGGTCGAGCTCGGTCAGCTCGATCGGCGCCCTGTAGCGCGGGTAGAGCTCACCCAATCGCTTGCCGGCGTCGCTGCGCGAGGTCGCGGCGACGAGCTCCAGGCTCGGGTGGTCGTGGACGATCTGGGCCGCGAGCGCCCCCGTGAAGCCGGAGGCGCCGGCGACCAGCACGCGCTTATTCACGCAGCGTCCCCCCGATCTCGTCCAGCTTCGCCTTGATCGCCTCGCGCAGGCCGGCGACCTCCTCGTCGGTGAGGGTGCGCTCGCCCGAGCAAAACTCGAGATTCATGGCGAGACTCTTCGCCCCCTTGCCGACCTGGTCACCGCGGTAGATGTCAAAGATCTCGATCGAGTGGAGGTACTCGTCCGCGGCGGCCCGAATCGTTGCGGTGACCTCGCTGGCAGGAAGCTCCTCGGGCACTACCACCGCAAGGTCTTGACGCACTGCCGGGAACTCCGTCGCCTCTTCGTAAGCCTCTTCTCCAAGGGTCGCCGCCGCAAGGAGCGGAGACGCCTCGATTTCGAAAGCGACGGCGGCGTCGAGGTCCCAGGCCCGGCAGACCAGCGGGTGCACCTCGCCGAGCCAGCCGATGGCGCCGCCGTCGATCGAGACCGCAGCGGAGCGGCCCGGGTGCAGGAACGGCTGCTCTGCGGGCGCGAATGAGAGCTCGACGCCGAGCTGCCGCGCCAGCGCTTCCAGCGCTCCCTTGAGCGCGAAGAAGTCGGCGGCCTCGCCACCGCCCCGCCACGAGCGCTCGCTCAGTGACCCGGCCGCGAGCGCCGCAAACCGGTGCGGCTCGGAGAACGGCGCCGGCTGGTCGCCCGCGAAGTGTCCTGCCAGCGGGTCGACCTTCTCAACCTGATTCGCCCCCTGGAGGTAGACGCGGGCCGATTCGAAGAAGGCTAGATCGCTCGCGCCGCGGGCGTCGTTGCGGGCGGCGACGTCGAGCAGCGAGCCGAGCAGGGTCGTCCGCATCGCCGACTGCTCCTCGGAGAGCGGGTTGGCGAGAAGGACCGGATTCGCCCGTGGATCGTCGGACGGGATGCGCAGCCGCTCCGCCTCGCCGGGGTCGGTGAAGCTCCAGCCGACGACCTGGTCGAAGCCGAGATCGCGTAAGCCGTCCTCGGCCCGCCGCCGCAGCCGCTGCGCGCGGCTGAGGCCGCCGACCTCGGTGCCGGTCGCCGGCAGCGTCGTCGGCAGGTGCTCGTCGATGCCGTGGACCCGCGCCACCTCCTCGATCAGGTCGACTTCGCGGGTGACGTCGTAGTGGCGGTCGGGCGGGACGACGACCTCGAGGTCCTCGCCGTCGGCGCTCGCCCCGAAGCCGAGCCGCTCCAGGTAGGTCTTCTGCTCGTCCTGGGAGATCGTCATCCCCAGTAGGCCCTCGACCCTGCTCGCCCGCAACTGCAGCCTGCGCGGCTCGGGGTCCTCCGCGGCGACGTCGATCGTTCCCGGCACCATCTTCGCGCCGCAGAGCTCGACCAGGAGCCGGGAAGCGATCCCCTGCGCCCGCATGCAGAGGTCCGGGTGCAGCTGCTTCTCGAAGCGCGAGGAGGCCTCGGAACGCAGCCCAAGCATCCGCGAGGTGCGAAGGATGTTGGTTCCGTTCCAGCAGGCAACCTCGAGTAGGACGCGGGTGGTCTGGTCGCCGACCTCGGAGCGCTGGCCACCCATGATCCCGGCGATCCCCGAGGGGCCCTCGCGGTCGCAGACGAGGACGGTCTCGCCGTCGAAGCTGCGCTCGACGTCATCGAGCGTCGTCATCTTCTCGCCGTCCTCCGCGGTGCGGACGATCAGCTCGCCGCCGGGGACCTTGTCGAGGTCGAAGGCATGCAGGGGCTGCGCGGTCAGCAGCATCACGTAGTTGGTGATGTCGACGACGTTGTTGATCGGCCGCTGGCCGGCCGCCGTCAGCCGCGCCTGCAGCCATGCCGGCGATGGGGCGATGGTGACGTCGGTGAAGACGCGGGCGGTAAAGCGCGGGCAGAGCTCGGGGACGTCGACCCGGACCGAGGCGTAGTCGGAGGCCTCCCCCTCCCCTTCGGCCGGCGCGTCCTCCGCCCAGGGCTCGGGCGCCAGCGTGGCTCCGGTGATCGCGTGGACCTCGCGGGCGACGCCGTGGACGCCGAAGCAGTCGGTCCGGTTCGGGGTCACCTCGATCTCCAGCACCGACTCGGCCAGCGGCAGCACCTCGGAGAGCAGCGTGCCCGGGGCAGGGCCGTTGTCGAGGACCATGATCCCGTCCGCCTCCTCGGCGATTTCGAGCTCGGCGGCGGAGAGGATCATCCCTTCGGAGGGAACGCCCCGCAGCTTCGCCTTGCGAATCTTCATCCCGCCGGGCATCGTCGCCCCGGGCAGGACGACGGCCACCGTCTGGCCGGCGTCGACGTTGGGGGCGCCGCAGACGATCGTCCGCTCGCCCTCCCCCGTGTCGACCCGGCAGACGCTGAGGCGGTCGGCATTCGGGTGCTGCTCGCGCTCGAGCACCCTGCCCACTACAAAGCCGTCACCGGACTCCGGTCCCAGCGTGTCGATCCGCTCGACCTCGGTCCCGGTCATCACCAGGCGGTCGGCGAGCGCGGCCGGGTCCATCCCCGGGTCGCAGTACTCGCGCAGCCATGAAAGCGGCACTCTCATACCCACCACCTCATCCGAACTGCTCCAGCATCCGCACGTCGTTGTCGAAGAAGCGCCGCAGGTCCGGGATGCCGTGGCGCAACATCGCCACCCGCTCGACCCCGATCCCGAAGGCGAAGCCCTGGACCCGCTCGGCGTCGTAGCCGTGGCCCTCGACGAAGCCGAGGACGTTGGGGTCGACCATGCCGGCGCCGAGGATCTCGATCCAGCCCTGGCCCTTGCAGAGGTTGCAGCGTTCGCCGCCGGCGAGCTCGCCGCTGCCGCCGCACTGGAAGCAGGAGACGTCGACCTCGACGCTGGGCTCGGTGAAGGGGAAGAAGTGCGGCCGCAGGCGCAGCTCGCGCTCGGCGCCGAAGAGCGCCCGGCACATCGCCAGCAGCGTCCCCTGCAGGTCGGCGAGGGTCAGCCCTTCGCCGATCGCCAGCCCCTCGACCTGGTGGAACATCGGGCTGTGGGTGGCGTCGGAGTCGCGCCGGTAGACCTTGCCGGGGACGACGACGAAGATCGGCGGCGGCTTCGCCTCCATCGAGCGCACCTGCATCGGCGAGGTGTGGGTGCGCAGCAGCACGTCGGGGTGCGACTGCACGTAGAAGGTGTCCTGGAGCATCCGCGCCGGGTGGCCCGGCGGGTGGTTCAGCGCGGTGAAGTTGTAGTAGTCGTGCTCGATCTCCGGCCCTTCGGCGACGTGGTAGCCGAGGCCGACCATCGTGTCCTCGATCAGCCGCGT
Source organism: Solirubrobacterales bacterium (assembly GCA_035266025.1). Taxonomy (GTDB): domain Bacteria; phylum Actinomycetota; class Thermoleophilia; order Solirubrobacterales; family 70-9; genus VAYN01. Next base: position 33,701 of record DATFOB010000054.1, on the reverse strand, counting down.
GGTGCGGGCGATCAGGTGCGGGTGGCCGACCGGGCGCGGCGGCGCCCCGGGCAGGGTGACGTCGATCCGGTCTGAGACGAGCTGCTGCTCGAGCTCGGAGGCGCTGAGCCGCTCGGCGGTCTGCTCGAGCAGCGCCTCCAGCTCCTTGCGGGTGCGGTTTGCGGCGCCGCCGACCCGGCCCCGTTCCTCCGGCGGCAGCTCGGCGATCCCGCGCAGGACACTCGTCAGCTCGGCTTTGCGGCCGAGGTAGCGGACCCGCAGCTCCTCCAGCTCGGCGCTGGAGCCGGCAGCGCCGATCGCGGCCGAGGCCTCGCCCCTGATCTCCTCGATCCGCTCAAGCATCGGGCCGGGCCTCCGTCATCGCGAGCGAAGATAGCCGCTGGGCGGCGATCGCAGCCGCCGCGGCAACGTTGAGGGAGTCGGGACCGCCGGGCCGGAGCGGGATCGTGACCGTGTGGTCGCACTGCGCGACGACCTCGTCGGGAAGCCCGTCGCGCTCGGCGCCGAGACAGACGGTCGCGGCCCCCGCGAGCGTGTCGAGTTCTTCCCCCCCCTGGGCGACTAAAGCGACACGGGGCTCAGGGGTTGCGTCGAGATCGGCCTTGACGGGCGGCCGAGAGAAGATCGATCCCATGCTTGCCCGCACCGCCTTCGGCGAGAAGGCGTCGGCGCAATCGGGTCCCAGCACGACCGGTCCCTCGATAAGCGCGTCGGCAGTGCGAACGATCGTCCCAACGTTTCCGGGATCCCCAACCCCGTGCAGGTAAAGACAGGTCTGAACGCATTTGTCCCCGGTATGCGGGGACAAATGCGTTCGACTGCCGCGAATCGGCCAGATCGCGATTGCGCGCGTGCCCGAACCGAGCGTCGAGACGTCGCCCAGGAGCTCGGGATCGACCTCTTCACCATCTAGCGCCGACCCCGCCGCGACGAGCACGAAGTTCGGCTCCGCCCCACTCGCCAACCCCGCCGCGAGCAAGTCCTCGCCCTCGGTCGCGAACAGCCCCTCGCGCTCGCGGTGCTTGCGGTCGCGCAGCTTGCGGACCAGCTTCAGCTTCTCGTTTTGGGGGCTCTCGATCATCGGGTTCTGTTGGCCGTGATGTTCTTCTTGTCGCTCGTTTCTTCTCCTGGAACGAAAAAGCGGGCCGAAATTCGGCCCGCCCGGGAGAAAGGAATGTCAGTGCGACCTCAGGCGGCCGCACCCTCCCGGGCTAGCTCCACGAATCGGCGGAAGGCGTCGCGGTCGTGGACGGCGATATCGGCCAGCATCTTCCGGTTCACCTCGACCTCGGCTTTGTTGAGGCCGTGGATCAGTTCCGAGTAGCTCATGCCCTCGAGCCGCGCAGCGGCGTTGATGCGGGTGATCCAGAGGCGGCGGAAGGTGCGCTTTTTGTTGCGCCGGTCGCGGTAGGCGTACATCCCCGACCGCTGCACCTGCTCTTTGGCGAAGCGGTAGGAGGAATGCTTGCGGCCGAAGTAGCCCTTCGCTTCCTTCAGCACCTTACGGCGCTTCTTGCGCGCGTGGACACTGCGCTTGACGCGGCTCACTTGCCGCCTCCGAGCAGGGTCCGCACTTTCTTCTGGTCGCTCGGCGCTATCTCGACCGGCTTCGCCATCTTCCGCTTCCGCTTCGGCGACTTTTTCTCGAGGATGTGGCTGGAGAAAGCGCGACGGCCACGGAGTTTGCCGGTGGCGGTCTTCTTGAAGCGCTTCTTGGCGCCGGAATGGGTTTTCATCTTCGGCATCGGGTCCGCTATTGAAGCAGACAGGCACGCCTGTTCGTTTTCTGTGGCATAGGCGTGGTCTGTCCGTGGCTTTTCTGTCGTACGGCCGCGGATACGCTGGCGCCGCGATGCGGATCCTCTACGTGGTCGGGACGCGGCCCAACTTCGTCAAGACGGCGCCGGTGATCGGCGCCTTGCGCGCGCGGCACCCCGAGGGCGGCCACACGATCGTCCACACCGGCCAGCACTACGACCGGCTGATGTCCGAGGTCTTCCTCTCTGAGCTGGGGGTACCGGCGCCCGACTACATGCTCGAGGTCGGCTCCGGCAGCCACGCGGCGCAAACGGCGCGGACGATGGACCGGCTCGAGCCGGTCCTGGCCGACGAGGGGCCCGACCTGGTGATGGCCCCCGGCGACGTCAACTCGACCCTGGCGGCGGCGCTGACCGCGGTGAAGATGGGGATCCCGGTCGCCCACATCGAGTCCGGCCTGCGCAGCTTCGACATGACGATGCCCGAGGAGGTGAATCGGATCGTCGCCGACCGCTTCTCCGAGTGGCTCTTCCTCCACAGCCCGGAGGCGGTCACAAACCTGCGCGCCGAAGGGATCCCGGACGAGCGCATGCACATGGTCGGCAACACGATGATCGACACCCTGGTGGCGCTGGAAGGGCGCTTCCGGGCGGCCGGCGCGGCGGCGCGGCTGGGAGCCGAGCCCGGCTCCTACCTGCTGGTCACCCTCCACCGTCCCGCCCTCGTCGACGGCCCACTCCTTGCCGAGACCGTCTCCCAGCTCGCGGCCCTGGCGCGCGAGACCCCGGTCCTCTTCCCGGTCCACCCGCGGACCCGGAAGATGATGGAGGGCCTCGAGCCCGACGCTCCCGGGCTCCACCTCACCGACCCGCTCGGGTACCTCGACTTCCTCAGCCTGATCGCCGACGCCCGCGCCGTCCTCACCGACTCCGGCGGCATCCAGGAGGAGACGACCTACCTCGGCATCCCCTGCTTCACGCTCCGCGACAACACCGAGCGGCCGGTCACCGTCACCTCCGGCACCAACACCCTGCTCGGCCTCGACCCGGCGGCGATTGCACGCATCCCAGCGCTACTCGCCGAGGGACGGCAGACGCCCCCGGGGCCGCCGCCGCTGTGGGACGGGCGCGCCGCCGAGCGGATCGCCGACGTGATCTTCGCCTGAACCGGACCGTTAGGCGAAGAGGAAGTCGTAAAGGGTCACGCAGCCGGAGCGTAGATGAGAACGTCGAGGATCACCACATCCGACTTCCTGCCCAGCGGGGTGGGCTCAATTCCGGATGCGCGTCAGGACTCGGCGGCTGCGGCGTCGCCGTCGGCCGCGGCCTCATCCTCGGGGGGCGCGTCGGCTGCGGGCGCGTCGGCCTCGGCGGGGGCGTCGGCTGCGGGCGCCTCATCCTCGGTCTCAGCCGGTGCCTCGGTCTCGGCGGGCGCGTCGGCTGCGGGGGCCTTGGTCTCGGCAGGTGCGTCGGTCTCAGCCGGAGTCTCGTCGCTCGCCTGACCGACGTCGGTGAGCTTCTCCACCTCTTTGCTGGGGCCGAGCAGCATGCTCATGTTGCGACCTTCCTGCAGCGGCGCCGACTCGATCACGGCGATCCCGCCGAGATCATCGAAGAGCTTTTTCAGCAGAGCCCGCCCACGCTCGGGGTGAGCCTGCTCGCGACCACGGAACATGATCGTCACCTTGACCTTGTCGCGATGCTTGAGGAACCGTTCGACGTGGCCCTTCTTGGTCTCGTAGTCGTGGGTCGCGATCTTCGGCCGCAGCTTGATTTCGCGGATGTTGACCTGCTGCTGGTGCTTGCGCGCCTGCTTCTGCTTCTGCTCCTGCTCGTACTTGTACTTCGAGTAGTCGAGCAGACGGGTCACCGGCGGCTTCGATCCGGGGGCGACCTCGACCAGGTCGAGTTCGGCCTCCTGGGCGCGTTTGAGGGCGTCGTTGATCTCGACGATCCCGAGCTGCTCGCCGTCGGCGCCGATCAGGCGCACCTGCGGAACCCGGATCCGCTCGTTGATCCGGGTGGTGTCGCGCTCTGGTGGGCGCCGATCGAACCTACGCGGGACCGGCACTATGAAAGAGGGGACTTCAAGAGGACGAAACGGTAAGCCGGCATCGGGCGCTCAGCGGCGGCGGTGATTTTGCGTGCCAGCGATCAAGTTCGCGCAGTATAGAGACAGAACGGCCGCGCGTAAACGCCGCCCTCAGCGCTGCTCCATCTCGGACTCGACGCGAGCGGCGAAATCGACCATCGACATCTCCCCCAGATCGCCATCCTCGCGGGAGCGGACGGCGACGGCGCCGTTCTCCGCCTCGCGGTCGCCGACCACCAGCATGTAGGGGTAGAAGCCGATCGTCGAGGAGTCGCGGATCTTCTTCCCGATCGACTCCGAGCGGTCGTCCATGGCGACGCGGACGCCGAGGTCGCGGAGCCGATCATGGGCCTCGCGGCCGTAGTCGTTGTGGCGGTCGGAGATCGGCAGGACGATCGCCTGCACCGGCGCCAGCCAGGTCGGAAAGCGGCCTGCGTAGTGCTCGATCAGGATCCCGGCGAAGCGCTCCATCGAGCCGAGCAGGGCGCGGTGGATCATCACCGGACGATGGGCCTGGTCATCGGCACCGGTGTAATAGAGGTCGAAACGCTCGGGCATCTGGAAGTCGAGCTGGCAGGTGCCGCACTGCCAGGAGCGGCCGAGGGCGTCGGTGATGTGGAAATCGATCTTCGGCCCGTAGAAGGCGCCGTCGCCGGGATTGAGCGTGTACTCCCGGTCCTGGCTCTCAAGCGCCTCGGCCAGCGCCGCCTCGGCCTTGGCCCACTGCTCCTCTGACCCCATCGACTTCTCCGGCCGGGTCGAGAGCTCGACGTGGACGTCCTCGAAGCCGAAGCCGCCATAGAGCTCGTCGATCGCCTCGCAGATCGAGGCGACCTCGGCCGGGATCTGCTCCTCGGTGCAGTAGACGTGGGCGTCGTCCTGGGTGAAGGCGCGGACCCGGAGTAGGCCGTGGAGGACGCCCTCGCGCTCGTTGCGGGAGACGCGGCCGAACTCGGCCAGGCGCAGCGGCAGCTCACGGTAGGAGTGGCGGTCCGCGGAGTAGACGAGGCAGGCGCCGGGGCAGTTCATCGGCCGCAGCGCATAGCGGCGGTCGTCGTCCTCCATGAAGTACATGTCGTCCTTGTAGTTGTCCCAGTGCCCGGAGCGGTGCCAGAGGCTCTCGTCCATCACCTGCGGCGTCGCGATCTCCTGGTAGCCGCGCTTGCGCAGCTGGTCGCGGACCTCTGTCTCGATCGTCCGCAGCATCGTCGTCCCGTTCGGCAGCCAGAACGGCATCCCCGGCGCCTCCTTGCGCAGCATGAAAAGGCCGAGCTGGGGGCCGAGCCGGCGGTGGTCGCGTTCCTTGGCCTGCTCGAGGCGCTCGAGGTGCTGCTCGAGGTCCTTCTTCGAGAAGAAGGCGGTGCCGTAGATGCGGGTCAGGCTCTCGCGCTGCTCATCGCCACGCCAGTAGGCGCCGGCGACCGAGCTCAGCTTGATCGCCTTGATGCGGGAGGTCGAGGGGCCGTGCGGGCCGCGGCAGAGGTCCTCGAAGGGGCCGTTGCGGTAGAGCGAGACCGTCTCCACACCTTCGTCGCGGACGAGGTCCTCGATCAGCTCGACCTTGAAGCCCTGGTCCTCGCCGCGGAAGAGCTCGATCGCCTCGGAGACGGGGACGTCGCGGCGGGAGAACTCCTCGTCGGCGTCGATGTGCTCCTGCATCGCCGCCTCGATCTTCGGCAGGTCCTCCTCGGTGATCTTGGTCCCGGCCGGGAACTCGAAGTCGTAGTAGAAGCCGTTCTCGATCGGCGGCCCGATCGTCACCTTGGTGCCGGGATAGAGGTCCACCACCGCCTCGGCCATCACGTGGGCGGCGTCGTGGCGGATCAGCTCCAGCGCCTCGGGGTCGCGATCGGTGAGGATCGCCACCTCGCCGCCGTCGGCGGGCAAAGGCGCCGCGAGGTCGCACAGCTCGCCGTTGACCTTGATCGCCAGCGCTGCCTTGGCGAGCCCGGGGCCGATCGCGGCCGCCGCGTCGGCACCCGTCGCCCCGGTCGGCAGCTCCAGCGGCTTGCCGTCAGGCAGGGTGAAGGTGGTCTTCTCGGTCGCGGCCTCCATGCGTGGCAATGGTACGTGCACCGGTAGAGCGCTGCTTACCGATTAACGCTCCGCGATGTTGCTACCGAGCGGGCCCCTGCCGCGCCTGCCGTTCGGCGACGAGCGGGCAGGGGCTCCTACCGGGAGCCGGGTCGCTGATCCGTTTCAGGGTCCAGTCGCCTTCGTCCCAGATCGCGAACCGCACCCCCGGCGGCACCTCGGGTTCCTCGGTCGACTTGATGCAAACGCGGCCGCCGCGCAGTTCCCAGGCGAGGAACGGTTCCCCGTGTTCCTCCTCGAGCAGCTGCGGCGAGGCGTAGACGACGGTCGGCCCTTCGCCGACCAGCTTGCGGTACTCGCTGAGGGACGAGGAGTAGGAGGTCGGGCCGACGGGAGCGTTGGCGAGGGCAAGGAGCGAGCAAATACCCGCAACGGCGATGAAGAGCGCGGCCGCGACAGGCGCCCAGAGCCGGCGCGTGTCGAGTTTGTGGCCTATGGGTCCACTAACTCGACACGCCTCGGTCAGCAGCGGCAGGAGGATCGTCAAGGCGACGAGGGGCGCAGCGATCTCGATCGCCTTCGCGGCCGTGTAGGGCGTTCCGACGACGCGGGCGGCGACATAGGCGAGCGCGGCCGCGGCGACGCCGGCGAGGATCGCGTTCTCGCGGCGCTTCCAGAGCCAGACCAAGCCGTAGAGAAAGAGCGAGAGCGCGAAGGCGATCCCGAGGTAATAGGCGAGCGCCGGCACGGCCCCGTCACCCGGCGCCAGCCTGAAGTCGCCCGAGGGCCAAACCCCGAACACCTCGAACGGCGAGATCTGGCCGAAGAGGTTGCCGAGCCCGGGCCCGTTGGGGTCGAAGGTCTCGAAGCTGTGGAAGTCGAGCATGCGGGGGAGCTCGGGCAGGGCTAGAACTACGAAAACAGCTGCCGCAAGACCTAGCGCTCGGGCCGCGGGTCCTGTCACGGCAGGGGACCCACCCCCCTTTCCGGTAGCTAAAGCTTCCTCAGGGGGGGTCCCCCCTACCGTGCCACCCGCGGCGTGACGGGCTTTGTCTAGAACGAGCCATAAGACGAAGGCTCCGCCCAGCCAGATCAGGCCCGGGAAGCTGTAGGTGTAGATGGAGCCGATCGCGATCAGCGCCGCGGGGAGGTAACGGAGTGGCAGGCCCACCCAAGTTCGATCGGCCTCTCTCAGGGCGAGAACGAAGGCCAGCAGGAACAGCGCCTGCATCGTCTCCTTGAAGGCGCCCTGGGCGAAGTAGGAGGCGACGACATATGCAAGACCGACCAGCAGCGCCCCCGCAGTTCGAGGGAGCGCGGGCAGCTCGGCGAAGGCCGCAAGCGTAGTCAGGCAGACAAGAACCGCCACGGCGACCGTAAGACCGCTGAAGCCCTGGACCAATCCCACCCCGAGGCCCCTGTTGAGAGCGACAACGATCGAGTGCGGGCCGAGCGGATAGCCCTGGTTCAGCAGCTGCGAGACCTGTCCGTCGGCCAGCCGATCCGCCGCCAGCAGATGCTGGGACATGTCGGGGTTGAAGCTCGTGCCGAGGATCCCGAAATGGCCATCGACGGCGAATGGGAGCGAGGCGGCCAGGAGCGCACCGAGAGTGACCGGCCAGCCAACTCGCAGCGCCATTCCTCCCCCCTCCACGTGCCCACATAGATAAGCCACCGCCGCCACAACCAGCACCAGAACGACGACCGCCGAGATCAGCCCGTCCCCCGGCAGCCGCACCGTCCCCCAGCACACCGCGGACAGCAGCGCCAACCCGATTGCCGGCGCCAGCCAGGACCAGCGCCGCCCGCCGCAGAGCCCGATCGCCGCCTGCCCGATCGCCAGCGAGGCCGCGCAGATCGCCAGCACGGCTGCGTAAGTCCCGATCACGAGACCGCGAGCCTAGACTGAGTTCGTGGCTTTCGTACCTCCCGCCCGCCACCTGCTCCGGGCCAAGGACCTGGCCGACTCCAGCTATACCGAGCCGCTGGAGGTCGAGGACCTCGCTCGTGCCGCCGGGCTCTCGAAGGCGCACTTCAGCCGCGAGTTCCGCCGCACCTTCGGCGAGTCCCCCTACGTCTACCTGCTGACGCGACGGCTGGAGCGGGCGGCGGCGCTACTGCGCAACACCGACCACTCCGTTGCCGAGATCTGCCTCGAGGTCGGACTGCAGGGCGTCGGCTCCTTCACGACCAGCTTCAAGCGCATGTACGGGATGACGCCCACCGAGTACCGGGCGGCCGGAGCGCCCGCCTCAGCCCACGCCGTCGTCCCGGCCTGCGTCGTCCGCGCCTACGGCCGCCCCCAACACCGCACGATTCGAGAAGACAGCCCGCAGCACCAGACCTAGCATCGCCTCCAACAGTCCCGACCAAGGAGAACCATGAAGATTTCAACCGCACAGCTCTGGGTCCACGACCAGGACGAGGCCCTCGCCTTCTACACCGAGAAACTCGGCTTCGAGGTCCGCTCCGACGTCACCCTGCCGGAGATGGGTGATTTCCGCTGGCTCACCGTCAGCCCGCCCGACCAGGAGGACATGGCCGTCGTCCTGATGGCGATCCCCGGCCCGCCGGTGATGGACGAGCAGACGACCCGGCAGGTCGAGGAGCTGATGGCCAAGGGCTTCTCCGGCACCGTCTTCCTCACCACCGACGACTGCCAGGGCGACTACGAGCAGCTCAAGGCCCGCGGCGTCGAGTTCACCGAGACGCCCGAAGAGCGCCCCTATGGAATCGACTGCGGCTTCCGCGACCCGTCGGGCAACAGCCTGCGCCTGACCCAGGTGAAACTGCCGGCGGGCGTCTGAGGAGCCGAGCTCAGGTCGGGAGGCATTCGAGGTAGCGAGAGCGCACTTCGACTTCACCCGAGTTGAGCAGGACCGCCACCAGTTCGACCGAGCAGCGTTCGCGCTCGGTGGTCGTCCGCGTCCATATCGCTTCGCCGACGATGCTGGTGCGGCTCTGGCGCGTGAGCCCAGTCAGCCGCACCGGCTTTTCGGCGATGAACTTGCCTTCCGCTTCCATCGCTGCTTCCGCCCGAGGGAAGGTGAGGATCTGCTCGCGACGGCAGCTCGGACGCAGGCGCGCCGACGCGATGCTCCCTTCGCCCTGCACGATTGCCCTCAGATTGCAGCGGGTTTCGATGCTGGACGTGCTTCCCTCGGTGTAGAAGCTGCACACCACCTTGTACTTCGATCGGCGGTTGCACCCGCTGAAAGCGACGCCGCTGACGTTCGCGTGCAGGCTGTCGAAATGCTGTGCCTTCGCCCACGCTGCCCGCTTGGCAGCACCCTTTCCCAGCTTCGGTGGTTCGGGCGGCGGGGGCGGTTCGGCCGACCCGCCGCCTCCTCCTCCCCCTCCACTCCCGCCCGAAGGCAGGTCCTCGCAGGCGACGCCGTCGTTGTCGGCGTCGAGGCCGTAGGGATCGCCAGGGAGCAAATATTCCTGCGCTTCCTCCTGGGTGGCGAAGTCTGCGCAGTCGTAATCGACCGCCCAGGCCGATCCTGCGGAGACCAGCGAGAAGACGGCAGCCGTGGCAACCAAGACAACGAGTCGGGCGCACAAAGGTCCGATTGCGCGACCCTATCCGAGTAAAAGAACCCCCCTGTAGGCAGCCCATGGGGAACCCCTACCCTTGAAAGCATGTTTGCCTACTACGACCGAGACGCCGATATCGCATGGTTCCCGACCGGGCAATCGAGCGATGTTGTCAGCGGGCGTGTTCCTGGGGGTGTCAAGGATTACGACCGGGCTAGCCATGACCTCGTCGCAATCGAGGTCTGGGAGGCGAGTACCCGCCTGCCGGCAAGCATCCTCGAAGCCCTGCCGGCGCCGGCGCCCCACAGAGTGCGGCTGCCTGAGTGGGCGTAACTGGGCTCGAACCAGTGACCTCCGCCTTGTCGAGGCGGCGCTCTCCCAACTGAGCTATACGCCCGGGGTTGCGGAATCTAGCAATGGGCAGGAGATCGGCGGCCGGCGGCTAAAGGTTGTCTTGCAACGGTCGATGCAATTGATGCAACTTTCCGCAATGACCGGTGTTCTTAGGGCGAGCTTGCAGAGTTTGAGGACCGACGAGCCAGCGACTTAGACCTCTCTGGTGGTACGTCCTTCGGAGATAAAGGGCCCCGGACGGGGCCCTTTTCCGTTCCCCTAGACGTGCTCGTTCGGCAGGTGCCAGCGGCGGGGCGCGATCAGGTCGTCGATCTCTCGCGGCCCCCAGGAGCCGGGCTCGTAGGGGATCGCCGCAAGTGGCTCGCGGAGGACCGGCTCGGAGACCTCCCAGAGGCGCTCGATCGCCTCGGAGCTGGTGAAGAGGGTGCGGTCGCCGACCATGACGTCGTGGATCAGCCGCTCGTAGGGGTCGAGCGCCTCGTCCGAGCCGCCGAAGGTGTCGGCGTAGTTGAAGCGCATGTGGGCCTCGCCGAGCTGGATCCGCGGCCCCGGCACCTTGGCGAGGAAGGAGGCGGAGATGCTTCCCGGGTCGCCGAGCTCGAAGGTGAGGTGGTCGTGACCGAAGGACTCGGCGACTTGGTCGCAGTCGAGCGGAAACATCCGCCGCGGCGGCTGCGCGTAGGCGATCGTCAGCAGGTGCCGGCTCTCCCCCAGCCGCTTGCCCGAGCGCAGGTAGAACGGCACGCCCTCCCAGCGCCAGTTGTCAACGAAGGCCTTGACGGCGACGAAGGTCTCGGTGTCGGAGTCGGCGGCTACTCCGTCCTCCTCGCGGTAGCCCTCGTACTGCCCGCGGACGATGTTCTCCGGGCGCAGCGGCGGCATCGCCGCGAACACCTTCTCGCGCTCGATCCCCAGCGGTTTCGGCTCCAGCGAGGTCGGCGGCTCCATCGCGACGAAGCCGAGAACCTGGAACAGGTGGGTGACGATCATGTCGCGGAAGGCGCCCGTTTCCTCGTAGAAGGAGCCGCGCATCTCGATCGAGAGCGTCTCCGGGATGTCGATCTGGACGTGGTCGATGTGGTTGCGGTTCCAGACCGGCTCGAACATCCCGTTGGCAAAGCGCAGCGCCAGCAGGTTCTGGACCGCCTCGCGCCCCAGGTAGTGGTCGATGCGGAAGATGCACTCCTCGGCGAAGACCGAGTGGAGCTTGCGGTTGAGGCTGCGGGCGGAGGCGAGGTCGGTCCCGAACGGCTTCTCGGTGATCACCCGGGCGCTGCGGCCGAGCCCGAGCTCGCCGATCTGCTCGACCGCCCCCGATGCGGCCTGCGGCGGCAGCGAGAGATAGAAGAGCACCTCGGCCTCCTCACCCAGTTCCTCACGGGCCTCGCCGATCGCCCCCTCGAGCTCACCGAATCCCTCGCCGACGGCGGCGAAACGCAGCGCCTCGGAGAACCGCTCCCAATCCTCCGACTCCTCGCTTTCACGGCCGGAGCCCGCAACCGACTCCCGCGCCAGCGCCCGGAACTCCTCGTCGCCGAGCGGCTTGCGGGCGGCGCCGATGATCCGGAACCGCTCCGGCATCAGCCCTACCCGCATCAGGTGGAACATCCCCGGCAGCAGCTTGCGCTTCGCCAGGTCGCCGCTGGCGCCGAAGAGGACGATCACCTGGTCGGCGGGCACCCCGTCGGCAGCTTCGCGCTCGCTCATCACCGCAGCCTATGCTCCCACCCGATGGCCACCGGCACGACGAAGAACGGAGTCGCCTACGACTCGGCGAAGCTCGACCGCGTGGATCGCCGCTTCTGGCGCGAGACCTGGGAGTCGGTTCCGGCCGAGGTCGCAGCTGAGCGCGGCGTCGAGGTGCGCGCGTTCGGCCCGATCCAGGTGACGGTCGCCCGCGAGCTGGGGCAGGTCGGGATGCTGAACCTGGTGCTCGGCGCCGCCGAGGCTCCAGAGCGCTCGGATCTCGAAGCGGCAGTCGCCTGGGCCGAGGAGCGATCGACTCCTTACGTCTCGGTCACCCCCGGCCTTCCCGGGACCGCGGCAGCGGAGGAGTGGCTGCGGGAGCAGGGATTCGAGCCGACCTATGCCTGGATGAAGTTCGTCCGCGATCCGCACCCGCCGCGCTTCCCGACGCCCGACGGCGTCGAGGTCGTCGAGGTGACGTCGCCCGACCAGGAGCCGTTCGGAACCATTGCCGCCCTCGGCTTCGGGATGCCCGTCTGGGGCGCGGAGCTCTTCGCTCACCTGCCGGGGCGGGACGGCTGGCGCTGCTACGTCGCCCGCGTCGACGGCGAGGCGTGTGGCTGCGGGGCGATGGTGATCGAAGACGGCATCGCCGAGCTCGGTATCGGCGCCACCCTCGAGGACGCGCGCGGGCGCGGCTGCCAGACCGCGCTCCTACGCAGACGCATAGTCGACGCCGCCGAGGCCGGCTACCGCACCCTTCTGGTGGAGACGGGAGAGCGGGTGCCGGACCGGCCTTCGGCGAGCTATCGCAACATCCTCAAGGCAGGCTTCGACGAGGCCTACCTGAGGCCCAATTGGCAGCGACCCAGGAGCTAGGCCTCCCGACGACGCGGCTCGTACCCGGCGCGATCGACCTTGCGGTGGTAGCGCTCCCCCACCTTGCCGCCCGCGATCGCAGCGATCGCGGTAGCGACCAGGACGAGGATGAGTGCAATGGCCGCACCACCCGCGAGCGAGCCTTCGTCGATCGGGATCCGCGGCAGGTTCAGCTGCGAGAACAGGTTGTATTCGGAGCCGGCGATGGCGCCCAGCACTGCCAGGACCACCGTCGCGATCAAGCCGAATAGCCATACGCCCAGACCCTGACGGCCGCCGTCGAAGCGGGACATCCGTCCGGCCACGTAGCCGCCGGCGTAATAGCTGATCGCCAGCACCGCGATGAGGAGGATGCCGCCGATGATGCTGATCGTCTCGGCGTTCGATTCCGCCTCGCCTTCGCTCAGTTCGGTGAGGCCGATCGCCGCCCCCGCGGCGCTGAGCAGGGCCGTCAGCAGGACCGCAATCCCGACCGCGACCATCCAGCCGAAGAAGGCAGCGCCGATGTTGAAGCCGCCGTACTCGTCGCGCTGGCGCTCGTGGACGACAGCCGGCCCCGCCGCCGCGTCCCGGCGATTGACATCGCGGTCGTCGCGCGCCCGGTCTCCGTCGCGCACCCCGTTGCCTTCGCCGGCCCGGCGATCGACGGTGTCACGGTCATCGACCGTGCGTTCTCTCGTCCTCTCAGGCATGTTCTCCTCCTGGTTCCCTGGTTTCCGTTCGGTGACTGGTGGCACGCCCCGACTACCCGCCGTGGCGCCGTCTAAGCGATCTGAACTTCGGGAACCAGCTCTCCGTATGGCGGCGAAAGGGACTTCCAGCAACGGAAAGGCAGGGACACGATGTTCAAGAAACGCGCAGCTCTACTCGTGACGATGGCGCTCGCCGGAGCGCTCGCAACCGGCCTCATTGCCGCGCCTGCGCAGGCAGCGCTGCGGCACGTCGACGGAACCGTGGTTTCGAAGAACGGCGACAACCGCACCTTCAAGATCAGGACCCAGAATGGCAACCGGCTCCGGATCAAGGTCGACGGCACCACCGAGTTCGAGCGGATCGCCGGCTTCGGCGCCCTCCGCAAAGGGATGCAGGTCGAGGTCGACTATCTGCGCACCGACAACGGCCTGCTCGCGAAGCAGGTCGAGCCGCAAGGCGGCGGCGGTGGAGACGACAACGGTGGCGGGGGCGCGGACGACGGCCCCAACCACACCTAGGTCAGCCGGGGACCGCCGCGGGGAGAACCTCGAGGTCGCGGACCAGCGTCCCTCCGACAACCCGGGGGGGCGCTGCCTGGCCGCCGACGAGCAAGCCGAGGTGCGGGTGAGCGCGTCGAACAGCGGCGGCGATCTGGTCCAGCTCGGGGGCCAGCTCGGGCATCGTCGCCGAGAGCGCAAGCAGGTCCGGGGCGAGCGAATCGAGCGCCTGCAGGAGGGCGCCGACCGGGACGTCGGCACCCAGGTAGATCGTTTCGAAGCCGGCGTCCTCTAAGACGTCGGCGGCCATGCGCAGACCTAAGACGTGCTGCTCCCCCTCCACCGCGGCGAGGATCACACGGCCCTTGGAGACGCTGGAGTCGTCTTCGCTCCCCACCCCTACCCAGACCGGGGGCCGCAGGGCGGCGAGGACCCTGTGGGTGAGCGAGGTCGCCAGGTGCTCGTCGGCGACCGTCAGTGCTCCCTTCGACCACAGCTCGCCGACCTCGTGCATCGCTGGGGCGATCACGCGCTGGTAGAGCTCCGGGATCGTCATCCCGCTGGCGAGGGCGCCGGCGGCGATGCGGAAGGCGCCGGGGGCGTCGGCCGCCCGCACGGCGTCGAGATATAGGCGTGAGAGCCGGACCGCACTTCGGTCAGCCTCCTGTTCCTTCGAGTTCTCAGCCTCTGCCGAGTGCTCGGTCACCCTTCGAGATTACGAAAGATCTGCATCGGTACACAAGGTGTCCCCGGGTGCCGGCAGACGTAGGTTCCACGGCGCCTTGACAGCTTCTGCTGGCCGAGTACTGTGGCCGCCGTGCGCCGCCGGCCCCCTTCTTCAGCTCTTTTCTGTCTCCTGCTGGTGGCGTTGGTGTCCCTCGTTGCCGTTCCGATCGCGGCTGCCGGGCCGACTACTGCGCCCTGCCCCCCCGGCCAGGGGCCGACGACGATCTCCAAGCGCGTTTCGCTCTCGGACGCCGCAAAGCTCGGCGCCGTCAAGCTCACCTCGAAGGGCAGCTACAACGGCGACGCGGTCGCGGTCGACGCCACCTGGAAGCCAGCAGCCGTCCCGGTGACGGTCCAGATCGACATCGAGTTCAGCGGCTTCCCGGGCGGCCCGACCGCCGCCGAAGTCGAGAAGTCGATCGAGGGCAACCTGCCGGAACGCACCGCCTCGGACGGCACCAAGGTCAAGTTCGACATCGTCGCCCGCGAACGGGCGCCCGGTGCCTTGCCCTCCCCCTGCTTCCACCAGGCGCAGCTGACCAGCGACTCCGACTTCCGCGGCGAGGCGGGAGAACCCGACGGCAACCCGATGACCCAGCCGCAGAGCGGCGAATGGCCGAGCGGCCGCGGTGCAGTCGGCGATCGCCAGATCTGGACCCACGAGGCGCTGCACCTGGCGGGCCTCGAGGATCAGTATGTCCAGGTCTTCCGGATCGGCAAGAAGGACGTCCCGATCCCCGACGGCGTCGACATCGCCGACCCCGCCCAGGTCGAAGCCTGGGCGAAGAGCAAGGGCATCGACTACAGCAAGGGGAAGGCGGGAACCAAGCCGACCCCCGGCCACGAGAACGACATCATGGGCGACGTCTTCGGGGGCAAGGAGAAGCTGACCAAGGCCGACCTCAACAAGTTCGCCCTGATCGGCAAGAACAAGCTGACGATCGAAGCGAAGCCCGGCGACGTCCTCCTCAACAAGGACGGCAGCGCCCAGAACCTCGCCGTCGGAGCACCTTTCGAGCTGACCGTCTCGCCTGGGAAGCCCGGGCACGCCGACGGCCTCGTCGCCTACTGCATCGACCTCCGCCACCACGTCCCGAGCGAGGGACAGGGCTTCGACGTCCTCGGGTCGGCGGGCGCGCAGCCGGAGCCGGCGATGAAGTACCTGCAGCGGGTGCTGGAAGTGGCGGCGCAGCTGCAGCCAACGGCGCTGGTGGAGACGCCTGGCGCACAGGACGCGATCTGGCGGATCTCCGACGACACCTCCCTCGAAGAGGGTGCGGCGATCTACGCGATGGCCGGAGTCCCCGACGAGACCTTCAACGCGCCGCACTACGTCGACCCGAACGCCGCCTCCCCGGAGACGGGTGCCGTCAGTCCCATCGGCGTCCTCCCACAAGCGACGCCGGTTCCCTACCTCAGCCAGCTGCGCGCCAACCCGGCGAAGCTGCGAGCCGGCAAGCGAGCGAAAGTCACGCTGACGATCACGCTCCAGGCCACCCGGGACGAGGTCAGCTTCGAGCTTCAGCGCCGCAGCGGCAGCGAATGGCGGCGGGTAAAGAAGCTGGGGACCAAGAAGGTGAAGCCCGGCAAGACGAACTTGAAGCTGACGCTGCCCGCGCAGCGCCCGGGTCTTCTCCGCCTAGTCGCGATCGGGGACGCCAGCAGCGCCATCGCGCCGCTGAAGGTCCGCTAGACGCGAGAGACTCTCGGTCGGTGCCTAGCGGGCCCCCACCATCCGAAGGCCAACGAGGTCTGGCCAGAGCGGTCCACGAGCTGCGCAAGAAGGCGAAGCTCCCCCAGGCTGCCCTCGCCGAGCAAGCCGATCTCCCTCCCTCACTCGTCGCCGAAATCGAGAGCGGCCGCCGCGATCCCAGCTGGGGAGACGTGCGCCGCATCGCCGAGGCGCTAAATATCTCCCTAGAGGCACTCTCGGAGCTCGCCGAGAGCTATCAGATAGATCAGGAAGTTTGAGCGCCAGCCCTACGGGGGATGACTGGCCGAGCAACCCTATTCCCGACCCAGAGGAGACCAATGAGCATCATCACGATCCTGATCATCATCATCCTCATTCTGCTCGCGATCTACCTGTTCCGCCGCGTCTTCTAGCGCTCAGCGCAGCGAGGAGAAGCGAGCCGGGGAGCCCGGCTCGCGCCGGAGCTAAAGAACGCGCCTACAGGCGAAGTGGCTGGATCATTCAGCCGCCGGGGCGGTCTGCCGCTCTAGCCAGGCCACGATCTCGTCAGGAGTCGCCTCACCAGCGGCGATCCGCTCCACCATCGGAACGTCGGTATCCGCGTCGGGAGTATGAATCGGTCGCCCGTTGGCGCTCAAGAACCGCTCGACGGCAAGGAAGGCGCAGCGCTTGTTCCCATCTGGAAGCGGGTGGTTCCGACTCAAGTGCTCGACCAACACCGCAGCTTTCTCGATCAGCCTCGGATAAGGGTCTTGGTCGCCGAAGCCAGCGCGAGGAGCTGCAAGGGCCGAGTCGGCCAGAGAAATGCGAGGCAACCGAGCAACCTGCTCAGGGGTCGTTCCAAGCACCTCAGCTGCAATTCGGCAGTAATCGCCGAACGTGACGTAGAAGACTTCGGCCACCTGTCGAGCGGCAGCTACTGCGCCAAGCGGCGCAGCGTCTCCTCATGCTTCTTCATCGCCGCGCGAAGATCGCGACGCTGCTCCTCCGGCGTGCCCGGCAGCCCCGACTTCATGTCGGGTTTCTTAGGGCCCTTCCTAGTAGTGACACTGGGAGCTTGCGGTTTCATCGCCGGCACATTGTTGCATCCACGTTCTGCGCCGCCGAGAATCGAAAGGCGCCTACCAGAATCGAACTGGTGTAAACGGCTTTGCAGGCCGGTACATATGCCGATTTTCCGCTTTCTAGAGCGGGTCTGCCCGAGCGTGGGCCAGTAAACGGGCCAGTGGCGCTACTGATCCTCCCGAAGGCGTAGCGCCTTCCTAACCGAAGAGATTCCACCGCCGTACCCGTCAGTAATATCGATTTTCTGTGCCTGCGCTCGAAGCCACTCAAGAATCTGCACTGGTCAGCCTTGCCATTCTCAAGGTCAACCACGACGCAGATCGCGACTACATCTCGAACTTCGTGCCATTCGTTGCCCAGGTAATCCGCGAGGCACCTCATGACGAGATCTCCCTTGCTGAGGTCCAGCAGGGCGTCGTAGCCCAGTTTGCCTTGAAGATCCCTCAAGGCGCGCTCAACACGATCCTCCATCGGGCATGTCGCGGGGGTTATATAGAAAAGCGCCGTGGCATTTACCGTCGATGCCAAGACAAGCTCGCGGATCTCAACCTCGGGGCGGTACGAGCGCAAGTGTCACGGCAACAGGGCGCGCTACTCAAGGAGCTGGCGCACTTCGCTCGCGAGAAATACGACATGGACTGGGATGCCAGCGAAGCCGAACGAGCTCTGCTCGCCTTTCTCCCCAATCGGAGCTCGGCAATCCTCGCCGCAGCCGTTGACGGTACCGCGATCGACGCAGCGACGCCCGTCGATCATTCTGAGCTGATCGTCAACTCATTCGTCGTCGACGTATCGGAGTCCAATCCCGATGCCTTTGAGTTCCTAGTCACGCTCGTGAAGGGCAGCATGCTGGCCGACGTCCTCTATCTCCCTGGGACCTTTGAAGGAGCTCAGCGGAAATTCGACAAGACGAAGTTCTATCTCGATACCAGCTTCGTCTTGCGGGCGATCGGGTTTGCAACCCGAGAGGCCGGCGAGCCGGCAAAAGAGCTACTCGCTTTGCTCGAAAAACAGAGTGTGCGTCTGCGCATGTTTGAGCACAGCCGAGATGAGCTTTTGGCCATCCTCGACTACAACGCGCGCGCGTTGGCACCCGGAAGCCAACTGCCGCTACCGCCGCCAGCAGAATTCCTACGAAGCGAAGGGTGGGCCGCAAGCGATGTGGAGGACTTCATCGCCAAAGTGCCGATCAAGCTCTCTGCTCTGGGGATAGAGGTAGTTGCCAAACCGAGCTACAAGAAGCGACTTGGCATCGACGAGACCGGCCTCGAACAGGCGCTGAAGGAGGCACTGCCCGAACAGCGCGACGAAGCGAGGCATCGAGATATTGATTCTCTCGCCGCTATCACCCGACTGCGCCGTGGTGGATCGACCCACTCGTTGGAGAATTGCGGCGCGGTCCTCGTAACCACTAACGGCTCACTAGTCCGCACTGCCTCTGTCTTTTTTCGCAAGAGTGGCAATCGGGGGGGCGTAGGTCCTGTAATCCACGCTCACGAGTTGACGTGGATTGCGTGGCTGAAGCTCCCAACCGCGGCCCCCGACCTCCCGAGGATGCAAGTTATTGCCGATAGCTTCGCCGCCCTCAATCCGCCAGAAGAGCTGTGGCTCAAATACACCCATCAGATTGCGCATCTTCGTGAGCAGGGCGAGGTGTCAAACGAGGAGTTCCACATTCTCCGCTACTCGATCGAGGCGCGACGCGCGCTCCTTACCAAGACCCTTGGTAATCCGGATGTCTTTACCGAGGGCAACGTTCCCGAAATCCTGCAAGCGGCTCGTTCCGAGATCACCGCCGAGCTCCGCCAAGAACTCGAAGCAGAGCGGGCAAATAGCGCGGCGCGAACTGAACGGGATCAGGAGTTACTGGCGACCGAGCGAAGTGCCCGTGAACAGGAGGAGGCCAAACGAGCTGTGGTAGAGAGGAAGGTGGCTGAACGCCAGCGTGAACGGGAAGACAGCATCACCCTGAGGGCAGCAGCTATCGGTTCAAAGGCCGCTCAGATCCTCTTCGTTGCTGCTGCTCTCTTCCTCGCTATTGCCACCTTTTTCGCATCAGACGCCCTGATGCCAAGTTCTGTCAGGGCGTTTCTTCCAGGAATCGTGTCCTTTGCCGTGTTTATCGTCGCGACTTTCTCGGTTCTCAACGGCGTCTTTGGTCTGAGCCTCGTAGATCTTCGGGAGCAATGTGCCCAAGCCATCAGCAAGCGCGTCACTGTGTGGCTACGCAAACTTGCCGAATGACCGAGACAGCGTCACGCAGCCCACGCTTTAAATCGCGCGGACGAGCCCTTTTGCCCTTCGCAATGCGCTGCCGAGGTACTCATCCAACAATCCTGCGGCCTCTTGCTCCGTTCCCGGCATAAGGTGCCCGTAAAGATCAAACGTGACCTTGATCGAGGAATGACCCATGAACGACGACAGCGCCTTGGCGTTGACCCCGGCCGCGATCATGAACGAGGCGTAGGTATGGCGGGCCTGGTGCAAACGCAGCTGACCCAATGCCTGAGCCTCCCATGCCCGATCCGCTCGCCGGTAGAGCGTCGCGGCCTGGAACGGCTTGCCGCTCTTACCCCCGAAGACAAGGGCGTCGACGGGAGGCTCGCCCGCCGCGATCCGATGCTCCATCAGGTGGTCGCGAAGAAGACCCGGTAGCGGCGTCGTTCGCTGCGAGTTCTTGGTCTTTGGCGCGATCTTGCCCTCCTTCGGGTCCCAGGACTCCGATACTCGGATGGCACCGGCAGCGAGGTCAACCGCCGACCAGCGGAGGGCGCGAAGCTCGCCATAGCGCAGGCCCGCATAGAGGGCGGTGGCCCATAAGGCGCGATCCTCTACGGGCATCACGTCGAGCAGCCGCGCGGCGACCTCGGGAGCGACGATCTCAACCTCCTTCGGGCTCGGGGCGGGCAGTTCCAGATCGCGAGTTGGGTTGACCGTGAGACCTTCACGAGCCCGAGCGCGGCGGTAGATCGCCTGCAAGGGCTTGATCGAGTTGCGGATCGTGGAGGGCGATTGAACCTCGGCGCTCCATCGATCAACTAGGGCTTGCAGGTCGGCGGTCGTGATCGCGTTCATCTTCCGGCCGCCAAGTAGCGGGAGGACGTGATCCTCAAGCGCCTGTCGGTACCCGCGCAGGGTCGCGGGCTTGTAGCGGTTGCCGGAACGGTTGCGGACCGTCCCGGTCTCGGCTCCCGCCAGCCACGCGGCAGCAGCTTCGTCAAGGGTTCGTTTCGTCGGGGCGCGGAGGGTTCCGAGATCGACTCCGCGTTTCACTTCGGCAGCCCAAGACCGCGCATGTGCCTTATGAGTGAAGGTCTTGCGGATCTTCTTCTTGTCCCTCGGCGAGTAGACCTCGGCGCGATAACCCCCGTTGCAACTACAGCGCTTCCCACGCCTCGCCGGACAGCTCCTCGAGTGCCGCTTATTGATCGCCGCCATGCGGCTCACCTCCTGGTGTTGATTTTGGGCTCGGTCTTCCGAGCCATGTGTCGAAGGCGTGAGGGCGTCCGGCAGTAGCCTGTCCCGCGCGTCCGGCCTAGTGCCAACTGAGCCGGTCGCCACGGGGCCGGTGTCTTCAGCACGCGGCCCCACTTATGTAGGTCGCACCTTACCTCCGGAATCGGTCGCCGGGGAACCCTCATCGCAGCTGCTCCATCATCGGCTCCTCGGCGTTCTCCGCCACCCACCGTTCAAGCTCGCCGACTGGCACGAGGCGCTTGCGGCCGCGACGGATCAGGCGGAGATGCGGGGCCACGTACTGATCGAAGTAGTCGGGGCCGACGCCGATCGCCGCTGCGGCCTCGGGCGGAGTTAGAGCGATGCGAGGGATGGATGCCGGCAGCTTCTTCGCCATCTCAAAGCCCGATCCCCATCTCGGCGCTGCGCTCCACCGCGCGCTGTCGCTGCCTCTGTAGCTGAAGCTGCCGCTGGGTCCTCTCGATGGACTCCCGGACCTGGCGCTGCTGTCGCTGGGCGCTGCGGTCCTTCGGCACCGCCCCGAGTGCGTTGTCTCTGTCCACGACGCCGTTCTGCAGGCGGTAGCTCTCGATCCCGTTGACGGCCCGGTCCCAGGTCGCCGCTTTGCTCGGATCGCTCGGCCGCTCGCCAAGCTCGCGGGTGATGTAGTCGGGCGGGGAGACGCGGGCCGCCGTCGCGGCGAGGCGCTCGCGCTCAGAGAGGACATGCTCGGCGACAGCAGCCTTGGCCCGGGCCTCATGGCTGACCTCGGCAAGCTCGGCCTGCTTGGCCCGCAGCTCCTCGATCCGGCCTCGTACGGCTTCCTCCTGGATCTCGGTGAAGCGCTCCTCGTGTCCCCCCTCGGGCCTGGCGCGCTCGATGTGGTCTAGGAAACCGGTCTCGCGCTCAAACTCCTCCTCGACTGTCCGGTGGGCATGCTGGTTCTGGCGCTCGGCCCCAGCCTCGGAGCGAAGCTCGCGCAGGCGGGAGACGAGCTCGGGGGTCGAGAGCCCGCCAATCTCCGCGCGCAGCGCCGCGTCGTGCGCCGCGACCTGGGCGCCGTCGCGCTCGGCGGCTTCGGCGATGTGATCGAGACCGTGGCGCAGGTAGGGGTCGCGCGGCGCGAACTCCTCGCGGTCGATCTGGACCTCGGGGGTCGCATATATGTAGGTCTCCTCGCGGCTGCGGGAGGCCGCGACGTAGAACTCCTGGCGGTCCATTGAGGGATCGACCGCCACGTAGGCGCGGTCCACCGTCGCCCCCTGGGCCTGGTAGGTGGTTGCCGCATAGCCGTGTTCAAGGGCAGGCCCTCCGTCCCTCTCCCTCAAGCGCCCCAAGTAGTCGGAATCGACACACACCCGCCCGCGGGTGTCGATTCCGACTAACTCCACGGCTCCGGACTCCCGGTCAACCTCCGCCACGAGCCAGCGCTCGCGGTTATAGATGTTCAGCTTCTGGTCGTTGATCCGGGTGATGACCTGATCGCCGGCAGCGAAGCGCGCCTCGCCGACCTCGATCTCCTCAGCGCCGAGGCGTTCCGCAGCCCGCATCCGGTCTCGCGCCGCCGCGTTCAGCGCCGCCACCTCGCGGTTGGTCTTCGCGATCATCAGCGAGTCCTCGCCCGCCCGGAAGCTCTCCCACCAGTCCCGGACCATCGCCTCGCGGCGCTCGGCCGCGTCGGCCGAGACAAAGACCCGCCCCTCCTGGAAGTAGGCGGCAAGAGCCTCGCGGCCTTCGCCCTCCCGGATCGCCTTCGCGCTCTCGCGGTCGAGGTCGTGGCGGTGGCGGATGACTTCATCGAGGACGATCGGGTCGGTGCGCTGGGCGATGGCGGCGAAGAGGCCCCCGGCCTCGATCTCCCCCAGCTGGGCGGGGTCGCCGATCAGGACGAGCTTGGCTTCGGCCTCGCGAGCGTGGTCGATCAGCCGCGCGAGGTTTCGCGAATCGACCATCCCGGCCTCGTCGACCAGGAGGACGGAGCCGTCGGCGAGTCCTTGGCGACCGTTGCGGGCGGCGCGGTCCAGCCGCGCTAGAAGCCGCGCTACCGAGGTCGCCTCCAGCCCTTCGGCACGGAGGATGTTGGCCGCGCGCCAGGTCGGCGCCGCGACCCGAAGCTCGGTCCGGTCGTGCACCCAGCCGTGGGCGGCGGCGGTGACGGCGTAGGTCTTCCCGCTCCCGGCCTCGCCGATGACGACGACAACGCCCTCGCCTCCGGCAAGCAGCCGCTCGACCATCGCCCGCTGATCGGGCTTCAGGCTCGGCCGCTCGGCGACGACGCGGCCGACGACGATCTCCGAGACGATGGCGTGGTCGCCCTGAGCCGCCATCTGCTCGACGGTCGCAAGCGCCTTTCGCTCAAGCTCCCAGATCGCGCGGGTGGTGTAGCGGTCGCCTCGCGGCGAGGAGGCGATGCGGATCACCTCGCCCGTGGAGAGGAACCCGTCGGCGAGTTCCTCGACCTCCCGGCCCGGAGCGCCGGAGCGCAGGCAGTTGCCGACCGCCTGGATCACGTCGCGGCGGTCGAAGTGGGAGGCGTGGGCGGTGAGGGCGCCTTCGACCTCGGCGACCGCGAGGCGACCGTCGAAGACCTCGGCCTCGCGGCCACAGACCGCGCGCACCGACTCCCGGGTCAGCCCGACCTCCTCTCCCTTCTCCCGCCAGACCTCCCGCAGGCTCTCGGTGGTGAGGTGGCGGTCCTTGGCCTCGCGGGTGGCGAGGGTCGCGACCTGGAGCGAGCGCGCCGAGGCGCCCGGGCCAGCCGCCTCGAGGATCTCTTCGCGGCGGGTCGAGAAGTGGCGCAGCTGCTCGGCGGTGAAGCCCTCGACCTCGGCGATGCCGTTCTCCACCTCGCCCCAGCGGACACCGAGGCGGCGGGTCATCTCCTCGCGGAAGTCGGCCTCGTAGATGAACCCGGCCGCTTTGGCGTGTTCGTAGATCGCCGGGTGGTAGAGGCGGGTCCAGCGCCCGTCCGGCCCCTGGGTCGCGTTGGCGATCAGCAGGTGGGTGTGGATCTGCATGTCGCCGGCGCGGGAAGAGCGGTGGACATAGCCCGCGCCGAGGAAGCCCGAGCCGTGCACGAACTCCCGCCCGCCTTTGCCGCGGCGGGTCCAGCAGGCCTCGCGCTGCAGGTAGCCGAGGGCGGAATCCACGGCGTGGGCGTGGGCGGCTTTGACCTCGGCGGCGACCGGGTGGCCGCCGAGCGCCCACAGCACCGAGGCCGACTTCGGCGCTGAGAAGGTGAGATCGAAGCCGGGGACCGGCCCATTTCCGGAGACGTGCCGAAGGCCGAGCGGCTCGCCGGTTGCCGGGTTCATCCCGGTCAGCATCCCGACCAGCTGACCGGGGTCGACCTTGCCCTGGAGGCCGAGGTCCTCGGCGGCGTCACCGAGCCAGTAGCCCTCTGCCTCGCCCTCGCCGGAGTAGTAGTCCTCGGCGCCTTCTGCGACTTTGCCGAGGTAATAGCGCTCCTGGCCGCGGCCGAGCTTGCCGATCGAGAGCATCAGCGCCGCCCTCGCTCCGTCGTGGTGTCCATGCCCCTGCTGTCCAGCGGGGCCGCTCCGCGCATCGGGTCCATGCGATGAGTGCCACCGCAGGGGGCCTTCTGCACGGGGTCGGTCTTCCTCGCCACAAGGCAGAAATGCCTTCTGAGGGGCACACGCCCCGTCTGTCCGACTGAGGGGGCAAGTGCCCCGGAGACTTTGACCTAGGGCGGGAGCGATCTGAGAAGGATCACCCGAGGGTGATAGTGCGTAAGGGGTTCTGCTGTTGGGGAGTGAGGGACATCATTTGCTGCTCGGGTCGCTGCCCCTGGGTGGGCCAGGTTATGGGCGGATACCTGAACTGCTCGATGGGCTGGCTCGTCTAGATCTCGGTGGTGCTTCTGGTGGCTATGGCTCGGTAGCTAGATGGACTGGAACTTCGGTGACTACAACGGGCGAGCCCGATCTCTAACACAGACAGGGACCGCTCCCGGCTGTCCATCCCGGCCGCGAGCGGTCCCCTGATTTCAAGGGGGGTTAGTGCCCCTTGAAGATCATCGCGGCCGGGGCCGCGGACGACTCTGCGGTCATCTTCATCTGCCTCACCCCCTCTCCCCAGTCGGCCCACCAGCGCGGCTCGCTAGAGGGAGGAGGTGCGAATGCTAAAGACGGCTAGAGCATCCTGCGTTTTCTGACCTGCCTTTTTTTCCTGAGTACCCGGCAGCACTCATCAGGGCAGGTCTTTATGCTCCGAATCCTTCTGAGTAGGCGGCTTTCGTCCAGCGATAGAGGAGAGTGCGATGGTTCCCGAGTCGATAGAGCGACATAGAGACAAACGCAAGAACAAGAAGGCCGCGCGGAAAGAACGGAAGAAGGTCGAGGAAGCAGTTCAGTACGCCCTCGCCCATCACACGCGGCTGGAAATCCTGATCCTGCTGAACGAAGCCGCCTACACGACCACCGAGATCTCGGAACTGACTGGGATTCAGCTCAAGCTGGTGTCCAACCACCTGCTTGAGATGCTGGACGACGGCTCCGTCGAGATCGCTAAACAGCGGAGCATCAAGGGAAAGCTGATCCGGTGGTATCGGGCGGTCGAACTGCCCGAATACACCAAGGAGCAGGCCGAAGCTCTGACCGAACGGGAGCTACAGATGATCGCGGGCGTGATCGTCCAGTCCGGCACTGCCGAGCTAATGGCGGCGCTGCACAAGGGGCACCTCGCTACTCCCCGGTCGATCCTGTCGTGGGACCTATACGACCTCGACGCCAGGGGACGTGAGGACGTTGAAGACGCCAGCACCGAGTACCTGGAGAGGCTTCGCGAGATTCAGTGTGAATCTCTGGCGCGGGTCGTGGACACGAAGGAGGAGACGACCTCGATGATCGTCAACCTCGCCGCGTTCAGGCGGGCGCGGAAGATTCGGGTTCCGCTGCCGCAGCGATAGCCGTCCTGCGAAATCTGATTGACGCGAACCACAAGCGCCCAATACCTTCAACCACTCAGAGCGAGCCGACCACCGCACGGTTCGTCTCCGAATCCACCGGGGACGGGTGAAGCCCTGATGAAGCGAAACCCGACCCCGGGCATCTAGTTCCACACCATGACTTCCTCCGCCCACACCCCAAGGCAGTCCCTCGGCGCCAAGGCAGCACGCCTCCACATCGTCACTCGCCGTTGGCCGATCGA
The DNA here is from genome assembly GCA_035266025.1 of Solirubrobacterales bacterium. Classification (GTDB taxonomy): domain Bacteria; phylum Actinomycetota; class Thermoleophilia; order Solirubrobacterales; family 70-9; genus VAYN01. The sequence continues at coordinate 8,063 of DATFOB010000054.1, read as the reverse complement.
GCGAGGGGCACATTGACGACACCGGGGGTCGATGAGTTCGACTGGGAGCGCGTCGTCCCCCGGATCGTCAACCCGACCAAGGTGGCGATCATCGAATTGTTGCGCCAAGAGCGCCGGCCACTTTCGGCGGCAAGGATGCGGCGGCTGACTACCGAGGTTCGAGCCAGCCAGGCGCAGATGAACTACCACTGCGTGACCCTTCTGAATGCAGAGGTCCTAGAAGAAGTGAACGCGCCTCCCGACGCCGCAGCAAACGAGCGCTTCTTCTGTCTTGCCCCGCAAGAGTAGATGCCCTCATTTCCTAGAGTGCGGTCTCCACGTTGCGGTGCCGTTAGACAGTTGCCTAGCACCACGCTCGATTCCTTCGGCGAAGGTGAGCTGTTGGACCTGGATGACCGAACAGCCCACATCTTGCGGATGCGGGCAGGGATGGTGGACGGCCAGGCCCACTCTTTGAGAGAGGTCGGCGAAGAACTCGGCATCAAACAAGAGCGGGTCCGGCAGATTCAGACCCAAGGGCTAGTGCTGATCCGACAGGTGCGGGAAGTGCAGCGCCACCTTCGACGCGAGCCTGCGCTTCGCACCTTCTACCGCTGGAGACTTCCGACGAGGTGAGGGAGAGCTAGCGGGCGCGGGGGTGCTGACTGGTCGTCCTTGCGCCCGCTAGCCCTCTGTCAACTCGTCTACAGATTCGCCTAGGCCAGGCTGGTGAACGCCGGTACCGTCCGGCGAGTTGGCTAACCCTTGACGCTGAGGAGCTTCTGTCCTCAATCAACCGACTAAGGAGCGTCATTTGACGAAGCTGAACTACGAAAAGCTGCGCCACCTGCCGCGCCCCACGACGGGCGCCACCGGCCGGTTCCGAAAGCACGGTGGAGGTGAAGCCAGGCCGGCCACTTGATCGGCTCGAGCCCCACATGCCGTTCTCCAAATGGTGTATGCGCTGCGGCGACGAGTTCCTGTATTACGGCGCTGAGGAACGGCCGCCTCTCATCCGTTGTTGCCGTGACTGCCGCCGCGACGTTGAGGAGGAGGCCCTCCTCAACGGACTCAAGCGCGACGCATCTGACGACGTGTTGGTCGAAGCAATCAGAGCATCGCAGCTGCCGAGAAAGAGATTGCGGAGCACGGATATCTGGCCTGCCGCGCACGCGATGCAGGACACCGCAAGGAGGCCGACCGGCACCGCCGCCAAATGGTGCGGGCCTCCGTCGCCAAGGAAAAGATCATCCTCCACCACAACTAACAATCGTGCGGACCGGACAGTTCCAGGGTTGCCTGGTGCTGTCCGGTGTCCGCGCAGCACGATCCCTGCCGCCGTGTCTGTTGAGAAGTAGCGGTTAGATCACGAGAGGGAAGCGTCGGACACCTTGGCCACTCGATGCCCTAGCTGGACCTCTGGATAGAAGGCGCGGAACATCGATTCAAAGGTGCCCCCGTTGAAGACCTTTTTTCGCCCTCCACTCATGGGGCGAACGACGTGGCGCCCATGGGGATCGATGAAACCGACGACTCCTGCCACCGGCCCGAGCGGGCCAGGCGCATTCGTGAGGACGTATCGACCTTCTCCGGCGCCTAGAAATCCTGCGCTCACGTGGGAGCAATATGAGAGGTTGCCGTCCCTGCTGGCGAACATCACCCAGGGGGCTTTTGCGGAGCGGCTGCCATTGTTTTGGACGGCGACGGCAGTGAGATGGGTCCCAACGTCATGAATGGTTTGCGCTTCTAGAAATGGCCGCCGGCGTTGATGCCAGATCGAGAAGAGCGACAGGCTAAGCGCTGCTAATCCGACCACCGCACTCCCGATCGATGCCCATTCAGCAGCCGCTATCGCGAGTAGGAGGTTCATGAGCCTCGGGATGTGCAGCCCTCGTCTAGGGACGAGGGCTGCACGAAGATCCAGTCGGTCGGGCGCCTACCTGCACTTCTGGGGCTTGCACGCCGTACGGCCGCATTTCGCCGCGTCGCTGCTGATCCACGTCTCGGCAGGAGGATCGCCAAACGCATCTCGGTACCGCCAGAGGGTGTCCGCGTAGGCGTCGTTGAGAGCCTGCGCGTCCTCTTCTCCCCTCATCCCGAAGTACGGGAAGTGGTCGAGGAAGCGCCCGAAGATCGCCTGGCAGTCCACCCGGTACGCCGCCGTGTCGAGAATGTGACGGTGCCACATCTCATCCACAATCTTGCACGGGACGATCACGGCGCCCGGATGCATCAGCTGGAGGGCGAGGAACTTCCGGTACTCGGCCTCCATCAACTCGATGGTCTCGGCATTCAGACCGGGACCCTCCTTGGCATCAGCTAGCTTCATCTTGACGTTGCTCAAGTCGAGCAGGTCGTCAAGCCTCTGCATCGCGGTATCGACATCGGTCGCGTCGAGAACGGCGGTTCCGCCGTTCTCGACAGTAGGTTCCTGCAGCATCGGTTGAAACCTCCTGCTTGGTGGTCTTTGAGAACTCTCGGAGGTTTGCGTAAGGACCGGCGGAAAAACGCTTCCGCTCGACTGCAGTTTGCGCCTTTCTTGTTTGCGGGTCAGGCCGCTATCGGGGTAAGACGGGGCCCAAGGCTGGTGCGCCAGCGGTGCGCCAGTGCGCCACCAAAACGACCGGAATCAACCGGAGATAACCGGACTCGATTCCGCAGGGGCAAGGGAGATCTCGCTGACTGCCTTCGGACTCGCAGTCCTCTCCTCCCTGTAAGAACCGATTCCTCGCTCCTCCTGCGCCGGATCTTCCCCGACGGGGCCTCGACCGATTGCCTAAAGCCGAGAATTGAAGGGGAACCCGTGGGCCAGTCGTGGGCCAGTTTTACATCCAGATAATCGGCAACAACCGGAATCAGCCGGTAGAAGAAGCGGCCTGAAAAGGCCGCGCAAATCGCTCTAAAAAGCCAAATCTCGCTTGCCAGAGCGAAAGGCGCCTACCAGAATCGAACTGGTGTAAACGGCTTTGCAGGCCGCTGCGTAGCCACTCCGCCAAGGCGCCGGGAGCCGGTTGAAGGGTAGCGGCGCGAACAGGGTCGGGGCGGGCGGTGGTGACGCCTGGGTTGCGGCTACTGCTCGTAGTCCTCGACGGTGCCGCCGTCGCGAACGCTGGCCTCGTCGGGGTCATCGCCGGCACGGCGCAGGGCGCGGCGCTGGCGGAGGTAGTCCCAGGCCTTGTCGAGCTGGACTTTGAGCTCGTCGAGGCGGGCGTGCTCGTCGTCGTCGAGGCCCTCGCCCTCATGGCGATGGAGGAGATCCTCCTCTTCGGTGACGAGCTTGTCGATGCGGTCTAGTACTTGCTGGTCATCCATGGCGGCACCTCTACCCGGCCGGCGAGGATTCGACAACCTCGAAGCTGATCCCGCCTTTCTGCAGGCGCTCGAGGAGAAGGTCGCCCATCGCCACCGCGGTCGTCAACTGGCCGGAGCGCTGCGGCAGCTCGTCGAAGGCTAGGCAGAGGCCGGACTCGGCGAGCATCTTCGAGGTCTCGCTGTACCCGGGGTCGCCGCCGCGAACCTCGGTGACGACTCGCTTGCCGCCGCCCTCGCCGACGAAGACGACCCTGAACCAGCTCTTCTCGCGTTTCTCCGCGGTCGGCCCCTCGCCGGGAGCTTTCATCTTCAGCAGCAGCTTCCGGGTCGGCGGCAGCTGCGCGAGGGTGAAGCCGGTGCTGACCCCGGCAGCGAGCGCCGCAACCGTTGCCAGGCGCTTGGCGACCATGTTGTGGCCGTAGGTGAAGTCGGGGCCGTAGCGATCGAGCGCAGCCGCGGAGCGACGGATGATGGCGCCGTCGATCGTCGGCAGCGGCACGATCCAGCCTCCGCGATCGGCGTCGTGGCGGACGCGCGCCGGCGCCGAGTGGACCTCACGGCCCTGCGGGCGCTGCTCGAGGTTGCGCCGCTGCTTGGCGGCGGCGAGGGTCTGGCGGGCGCGGCCGAAGCCGTTGATCGCCGAGTGGTAGGTGCCGCCGGAGAAGCTGGCGTTGCTGCGGACATAGCCGTTGACCGTGAGCGGCACCCCCTCGGGCAACTGCTTGACCGTGAAGTAGGCGCCGAGGTCGTGCGGGATCGAATCGAAGCCGCAGCAGTGGACGATCCGGGCGCCGGTGCGCTCAGCCTCGGCGTGGTGCTCGACCCACATCCGGTCGACGAACTCGGGCTCGCCGGTGAGGTCCGCGTAGTCGGTCCCCGCGGCCGCGCAGGCGGCGACGAGCGGCTCTCCGTAAAGGGCATAAGGGCCGACGGTGGTGACGACGACCCGCGTCGCCTCCGCCACCTCGCGCATGGCGCTGCGATCGCCCGCGTCGGCCTCGATGACGGCGGGGGCCGTGGCTCCAGGATTGGCGGCGGCCAGGCGGGCGACGACCGCGTCGAGCTTGGCGCGGTTACGGCCGGCCAGGGCCCAGCGTTTTCCCTCTGGGAGACGCGCAGCCAGGTAGTCGGCGGTCAGCCCACCGGTGAAACCGGTCGCGCCGAAAAGGACGAGGTCGTAGGGGCGGGAGGCGTCCATTCGGTTGATTCTTTCAGGGCGCCCACCAGGTGCAAGTGAAACGGGCGCCGTAGACGACCAGTCAGCGACCACGACGCCCGTTGCACGTGCACAAGTTCAACGGGTGTCCTTTACAAATGTCAGGCCGAAGTCAAAGAAATAGATGAAGATTTTCGCACCCCGTATTTTTCGCAAATAGCGTGAGTGCAACCCAGGGGGTGGGTTCGATCCAATTACGCTCGGGGGCCCGGACCCTCCTAGGAACTGGCAGAAGCGGGCTTATGAGGCTCAGGAATGCGAGGGGCCCCTGCCGGCGGGTGTTGGTCCTCGTCGGCCGCCTCGTAGTGCCTCTTCAAAAAGTCCGTAAGCGCCTGCTCCGCGCCAGCCTGCAAAGCGCCCGCCATCTCCCTGCGCTCACGCCCCTCGACCGTCTGCAAGGCGGCCACGAGTCGATTGAGCAGCCGCGCGAGGGCGCGACGCTCCTGCGTATCGAGAGTCGAGAAGATCTCGATCGAGTCGCTCAACGGTTCGATCACGTCCGCCCGTTGAGCGGCGTTTAGCGCGCGCAGCTTAACGAGGACCTCCGCGAGGTCGGGATCGAAGCCGAGACGGTCTACGAACCTCTCGCGGAAGAGAAGCCGGGCATCATCCTCAGGCTGGGCCGCTCCCTGTTCCTTGGCCACGGCAACGAAGACAGAGGCGAGAGCCTCGAGCTTCTCGGAGCTTGGCAGCAGCCCCTCTTTCTCAATCGCATAGATATAGGACGGGTTGATTTTCACCCGCTCCTGGAACAGACGCATGGGAATCCTGCGGCGCGTCCTAAGGTCAAAAAAAGTTTCGGCAAATGACATTGTCGGACAGCTTAATCAGAAAACGGACGACCACGACAAGTTGCAGTGGCCTATTTTTTGTCGCAGCTCAAGAGACAGTTTGTGACAAAACATTATGTGACAATCGTAAAGGGCGACGCCATTATGAGGTACGGGCGTGATCTTTCAGAGCTACTGAACAGATTACGGAAGATTAATGGGGCGGGAGGACGCCCCGCCCCCTAGGGAGGACGAGCAGCATGAGCGAAATGCCAGCAACGCAAGGGGCGAGCTACACGGAGCATCTCCGTCGCGGTTGCCTACTTCGAAGGACCGATCGGGGCCGTCCGGCGAGGATCTACAAAAGGCTCGCGCTGGAAACGCCGGAGCAGGTCGAGCTCGCGGAGCGCAGGGAGCTTTTCCTCGCCGCCCGTTCGAAACGAAAGCGGCGCGAAGCGCGGGCACGCTTGGAGATCGTGGAGCGCTCGGTCCTATTAGGGACGACGGTGCTGAGCTCGTTCGTCCTTTGGGCCTTGATGATCACCCACCCCGAGTCCCTCCCACTCGCCGCAAGTGGCTTCGGCGCGGGGGGAGCGTTGGCCATCGGGTTGGGACATTGGCGGGCGCGTCGTCGTAAGAAAAGCGGCGGAATCGCCCCTTAGCTGACAGGCGAGGCGGCAGCTGACTCCACCGGGTGGCCGCCGTCGCGCCAGACCCCGACCCCTTTGCCGACGTGGATGACGTCCTCAAAGCCGGCGCGCTGGAGGATCGAGGCGGCGAGGCCGCTGCGCTTGCCGCCACGGCAGATGGTGGCGACCGGGCGCTCGCGCGGCAGCTCGTCGAGGCGGCCGGCGAGGTCGACGTAGGGAATGTGGAGCGAGCCCGGGATGTGCTCACCGGCGTACTCGGCAGCATTGCGGACGTCGAGGATCACGGGCCCAGAGGCGCCGTCGACGCGGCGCGCCAACTCATCGGGGTCGATCAGCTCGATCCTGTGCACAGGTCGCTCCTCCGTCCGCCAGGCAGTCATCCCGCCCTCCAGGTAGCCGCGAACGGCAAGCCCGACGGACGCCAGCAGCTGCGCCGCCTGCCGCTCGTCGCCGCTGGAGGCGGCGACCATGACGATGTCGCTCCCCTCCGGGACAACCCGCGAGACCTTGGTCGCGAAGCCGGTGTCATAGGAGGAGGAGCTGATCGCGCCCTCGATGTGGGCCTCGTCGAACTGCTCGTTGGTGCGGCCGTCGACCACCACCGCCCCCTGCTCGACCAGCTCTTCCACCTCGTGGGGGCTGAGCGGCGCGGGGTTGCCGAAGTCCTCAACCAGGGGCCCGCGGTTGAGGCCGACGATGCGCTCGACGTTCGGCGGTTTGTCGCCGAGGGAGCCGACCTGGTCCTCGACGAACTGAGCCTCGTCGGCGATCGCGAGGGCGCGGTTGTGCCGGCGCTCAAAGCCGATCGTCGAAGAGCACTTGAGGTCCAGCCCGGAGCCGCCGCAGAGCGAGCCGCCGAGGTGAGCGGGCCAGACCTCGACCTCGTCAGGCAGGACCAGGAGCCGCTCGTGCAGCGAGCGGAACATGTCCGCCGCGCCCTCCCGCGGCTCGACCGCGAGGTCGGGACGGGCGACATCGCCGATGAAGAGCGAGTCCCCGGTCAGGAGCGCCCAGGGGTCGCCACCGCGGCCCTTGTCGCTGAGCAGGAAGCAGGTGTGCTCGGGCCGGTGGCCGGGCGTGTGGATCGCCTCGACGAGGAGGTTCCCCAGCTCCAGCTTCCAGCCATCGGCGAAAGCCTCGTGCGAGTACTCGGCCTCGGCCATTTCGTGCACGTGCACCGTAGCCCCGGTCCTGCGGCAAAGGCGCCCGTGCCCGGAGACGTGGTCGGCGTGGTTGTGGGTCTCGAGCACGTGCCCGATCCGCACCCCGTGCAGGCTCGCCAGCCGCCGGTAGGGAGCGATGTCCCACTGCGGGTCGACCACCACCGCAACCCCCGATTCCCGGTCGGCGACCAGATAGGAGGCGCAGCCCAGGTCCTCGTGGATGATCTGACGGAAAAGCATCTTGCCCAGGAGCAGGCTACCGCGCCGACGACGCCCCCACAGCTAGAATGCCCTCCAGTGCGGCTGTAGCTCAGCTGGCTAGAGCGTCTGCTTGCCATGCAGAAGGTCGAGGGTTCGAATCCCTTCAGCCGCTCTAACGGGAAGCCCCGCTCCGGCGGGGCTTTTTCGTGTCCGCTCTCTTGAGGATCAACGCCTTGGTCTTGCTATCGGCCGTACCACCGGAGGGGGCATAGGTGACCTTCGCTTCCACCTTCACCCTGCCGGTCGCCAGGAGCGCCTTCTTCCCACCCTTGGCCTTGATCGGCAATTTGACGGTCCCCGCCGTGGTCGGGGTCTTGGTCTGCCTGACGACGCCCTTGCCGCTGAGAGTCAGAATCCCGGGGCCGGGGACGGTGATCGGCAGGATGGCGGTCCCCCGCCTCTTGTTCAGGATCGGCTTGCCGAAGCTGAAGACGTTGGAAGCGACCCGCGGGGTGACAGGCGTAGGAGCGGGAGTAAGAGTGGGCTGAGTTATCACCGGGGGGTTGTCGGACGGCTCCGGCGTGTCTTCCGTCATTTCGAAGAGGTCCCAGGTGGCCGCGAACGGGGGCGCGGGCCCGTTCGAGGTGCTGATGATCCCGCCCGCCAGCGCCGCCGTGCCGTTGAGCCAGCCGGCTGGGATCGGCTCGGGCTCGCCGACCGGAACGCGCGGACCGGTGACGCCTGCGGTCGTCACCGTGAAGCTGGGCTGCAC
>DATFOB010000053.1:0-48687 GCA_035266025.1 Solirubrobacterales bacterium | reverse complement strand
TGCCGAACCGATTCGTCGGCGTCACCGGGACCAACGGCAAGACGACTACGGTCGAGCTGCTCGGCCACCTCTACCGCAGCGCCGGCGAGCCGGTCGCGCTGGCGGGCAACGTCGGCACCGCGCTCGCCGGGTTGGTCGGAGAGGTCGATCCCGAGGCGACCATCGTCTGCGAGTGCTCGAGCTTCCAGCTCGAAGACACGGTCGCCTTCGCCCCTGAGTGCGCGGTCTTCCTCAACCTCGCGCCGGACCACCTCGACCGCCACGGCGACCTCGAGCACTACCTGGCGGCGAAGCTGCGGATTTTCGCCAACCAGGGCAACGACGACGTCGCCGTCTACAACGCCGACGACCCCTTCGCCGCCGGAACCGACCTCGGCGGTTGCGCCCGCCGCGTCGCCTTCTGCGTCGGCGCCTCGCCGGAGTGCGAGGTCGCGGTTGCCGAAGGGACGATCTTCTACGACGGCGAGCCGCTGCTGCCGACCTCCGAGCTCGGGCTCTTCGGCGAGCACAACGTCGCCAACGCGATGGCCGCCGCGGCGGCGGCGCTGGCGATGGGGATCGACCGCGATGTCGTCCGCGAGGGCCTGCGCAGCTTTGCCGGGGTCCCGCACCGACTCGAGCCGGTGGCGGAGATCGACGGGGTGCGCTTCGTCAACGACTCGAAGGCGACCAACGTCGCCTCCGCCGCCGTCGGCATTCGCGCCTTCGAGAGCGGTGTCCACGCGATCCTCGGCGGCAGCGAGAAGGACGAGCCCTTCGGCCCGCTGGTCGAGCCTTTGACCGAGCGCGCCCGTGCCTGCTACCTGATCGGAGCGACGGCCGAGCGCATGGCCCGGGAGCTGACGCCGGTCGTCGAGGCCGGAGTCGAGCTACACCGCTGCGCCGACCTCGAGGACGCTGTGCGCCGCGCCGCCGGCGCGGGCGCGCCGGGCGAGGTCGTCCTCCTCTCGCCCGCCTGCGCCAGCTTCGACGCCTTCGAGAACTTCGAAGCGCGCGGCGACAGCTTCCGCGAGCTCGTCGGCGAGCTGGCGCGATGAGCGCGAAAGCGGCAAAGAAACCCCGCAAGAGCCCCAAGAAGCGCAGCCGTCCGCTGCCGCCCGAGTACAACATGCTGCTGACCGCGACGCTCTGCCTGCTCGCGCTCGGGGCGGTGATGGTCTTCTCGGCTAGCTCGACGACCCGCATCCTCCAGGACGGCGGCCTCTCCGACAGCGCCTTCTACCTGAAGCGGACGCTGCTCTTCGGCGCCGTCGGCCTGGTGATCATGGTCCTCACGGCCCGCCATGGGTTGCGCGCGGTGCGCCAACTGACGCCGGTCCTCCTCGCCGGCTCGATCTTCCTCCTCCTCGCCGTGCTCGCCGTCGGCACCGAAGTCAACGGCGCGACCCGCTGGCTCGGCGGCGGCTTCCTCCAGGTCCAGCCCTCGGAGCTGGCGAAGGTGGCGCTGATCCTCTACGGAGCCGACCTGTTGGCCCAGAAGCCGAAGCGGGTCCGCTCGCTGGAAGGGATCATGCCCTTCCTCCTCGTCGTCGGCGCCTCCAGCCTGTTGATCATGCTGCAGCCGGACATGGGGACGACGATGGTGATCGCCTTCTCGGTCGGCGCCACCCTCATCGCCGCCGGGGTACGCCCCGCCGACCTCGCCAAGATCGGCCTCGTGATCGGGGTCCTGGCGCTGCTGATGGCGGTGGTCGAGCCCTACCGGATGGCCCGCCTCACCTCCTTCCTCAACCCGAGCGCCGACGCCGCCGGCGCCGGCTTCCAGGCGGCCCAGGCGAAAATCGCCCTCGGCAGCGGCGGGATCTTCGGAGAGGGCCTCGGCAACGGGGTCCAGAAGGCCTTCTACCTGCCCGAGGCCCACACCGACATGATCACCGCGGTGATCGGCGAGGAGCTGGGGCTGGTGGGGATCGCCGGCGTCGTCGGCCTCTTCGCGATGTTCGGCTACGCCGGGCTGAAAACCGCGCAGAAGGCGAAGGACGTCTACAGCAAGCTGCTGGTTACCGGCCTCACCTCGCTGGTCCTGGTGCAGGCGATCATCAACCTCTTCGCGGTGATGGGGATGGCGCCGCTGACCGGCGTGCCGCTGCCCTTCGTCTCCTACGGCAACAGCAGCCTGATGGCGAGCCTCTTCGCCGTCGGCTTGATCCTCAACGTCGCCCGCGGTGGCGCCGCCGCCTCGGCGCGCAGGGCAACGCCCACCGGCGCTGGCAAACTGCGCGCCATCGATGGCGGGCGCTCGCCCGCGCGCGAAAGGAGCAGAGCAAACGGTGCGAGGAAAGCCAAGAGTGGTGGTGGCGGCGGGGGGAACCGCGGGGCACGTCGTGCCCGCCATGGCGGTCGCCGACGAGCTTCGGGCTAGCGGCGCCGAAGTCAGCTTCCTGGGCGCGCGGGGACGGATCGAGGCCGAGCTGGTGCCGCCTGCGGGCTACGAGATCGACCTCGTCAAGGTGCGCGGGATCGACCGCCGCAACCCGCTGAAGGCTGCCCGGGCCGGGGTCGAGGCTCTAGCCGCGGTGGGCGCTGCGCGCAAGGTGCTGCGGCGGCGTCGCGCCGACGTGGTCGTCGGCGGCGGCGGCTTCGTCGCCGGGCCTGGGGGGCTGGCGGCGACGCTGACCGGGACGCCGCTTGTTCTCACCGAGGCCGACAGTCACCTCGGCCTCGCCAACCGACTGCTCGCCGGGCGGGCGCGGCGCGTCTGCCTCGCCTTCCCGATCGAGGGCCGGGAGGGGGAGCGGTATCTGGTCACCGGGCGGCCGGTCCCGAAGGCCGTGCTGGAAAGCGACCGAGCGTCGGCTCGGAAGCGGTTCGGGATCGCCGAGGACGCCCGCTGCCTGCTCGTAGTCGGCGGTAGCCAGGGTGCCCGCTCGATCAACTTCGCCGCTGTCGAGGCCTTCGCGGAGGAGCCGGACGCAGTTGTCCCCGGTATGCGGGGACAACTGCGTCCGGGTGACTTCCACGTCCTCCACATCAGCGGCAAGCGGGACTTCGCGGAGATCGAGGCGCGGCTTGCGGCTGCGCCGCGGCGGGAGCGCTACACGCTGCTCTCTTACGAGCCGAACCTCGGGGATGCCCTCGCCGCGGCGGATCTCGTCCTCGGCCGCTCCGGCGGTTCGATCTTCGAGGTGATCGCCGTCGGCAGGCCGGCGATCCTCGTTCCCTTCCCATACGCGACCGCCGACCACCAGAGCGCCAACGCCGAGTGGATGCGGAAGGGTGGGGCAGCGAGCGTGATCGCCGATGCCGACCTGGATGCGCAGCGGCTGCGGGACGAGGTCGCGGCCGTGCTCGCCGACAACGCTCGGCTCGAGGCGATGGCGGCGGCCGCCCGCTCGCTCGCGAAGCCCGATGCCGCGCGCCGGATCGCCGACGAGGTTCTGGAGGCGGCGGCGTGAGCGATTGGAGCGGGCGACGGCTGCACTTCATCGGCATCGGCGGCGCCGGGATGAGCGGCCTCGCCCTCGTCTGCGCGCGACTTGGCGCCACCGTCACCGGCAGCGATCGCAGCGAGTCCTCTTATATGGGGCGGCTGCGCGAAGCCGGACTCGACCCCGCCGTCGGCCACGATGCCGCCAACCTCCCCGATGGTGCCGAGGTGGTCGTCTCGACCGCGATCGCCGAGGACAACCCCGAGCTCGCCCTTGCCCGCGAGCGCGGTATCGAGCCGATTCATCGTGGCCAGCTGCTCGCCGAGCTCTGCGCCGAGAAGCGGCTGATCGCGATCGCCGGCACCCACGGCAAGACGACGACGACGGCGATGACCGTCTGGGCACTACGCGCCGTCGGTTCCGACCCCGCCTTCTTCGTCGGCGGCGAGGTGCCGGGGCTTGGTCCCGACGGCGGCACCGCCAATGCCGGCTGGGGCGAGGGGGAGTGGGTGGTCGCCGAGGCCGACGAGAGCGACGCCAGCTTCCTGCGGCTGCGGCCGGAGGTCGCCGTCGTCACCAACGTCGAGATGGATCACCACTCCCACTGGGGCTCGCTGGCCGAGCTGCACGAGGCTTTCGTCGCCTTCGCCGGGCCCGCGCGTGGGCTTGTCGTTCCGGGCGACGAGGAGATGGAGTGGCTGTCGCGAGCGGGGGATGAGGTAGCCCACTTCGACGGTCGCTCCCCCGGCCCCGCGGAGCTGAACCTGGCAGTGCCCGGCGAGCACAACCGCCGCAACGCTCGCGCCGCGCTGGCTGCGATTGAGCTGGCGGGGCTGGAGGCTGGTCCCGCCGCCGCGGCGCTGGCGGGCTTCCGCGGCGTGCACCGCCGGCTCGAGCTGAAGGGGTCACGAGGGCCGGTCCATATCTATGACGACTACGCCCACCACCCAACCGAGGTGCGGGCGGCCCTCTCGGCCCTGCGCGAACTGCGGCCGACGCGCCTCCTCGCCGTCTTCCAGCCCCACCTCTACTCGCGGACGAAAGCGCTCGGCACCGAGTTCGGCGCCGCCCTCGCCCTCGCCGATGAGGCTTTCGTCCTCGACGTCTACCCGGCGCGGGAGGAACCGGTCGGCGATCTCGCGGGCGTCAGCGGCCTCCAGGTCGCCCAGGCGGCGGCGGAGAGGATGGGGGGCGGGCCGGTCTGGTGGCTGCCGACGGCGGAGCTTGCCCAGCGCGCCCTCACTGCGCGCCTCGACGGAGATCCACATACCTACGGCGAGGGAACGGTGCTGGTGACGATCGGCGCCGGGGACATCTTCAGGCTCGGGGAGCAGCTGGTCACGGAGGCAGTGACGTGAGCGCGGCGCCCGAGTGGCTCGAAAGGGACTTTCCCCTGGCGCGGCTGACCACCGTCCGCACCGGCGGCGCTGCCGATCGGTTCGCCCGCCCCGGGAACAAAGAAGATCTGGTTGGCGCCCTGCGCTGGGCAGACGAAGAGGGGGTGCCGGTCGGCGTGATCGGCTCCGGCTCGAACCTGCTGGTCGCCGACGACGGCTTCCACGGGCTGGCGCTGAAGCTGGACGGAGAACTTGCCGAGATCGCGCGGGAGGGGGACCGGATCATTTGCGGCGGTGGCTATCGCTTCCCATCCGCCGCGGCCAAAACGGCCAATTGGGGCCTCGCGGGGCTCGAGTTCGGCGTCAACATCCCCGGCACCGCGGGCGGGGCGGTACGGATGAACGCCAACGCCTACGGCGGCCAGCTGGCGCGGGTGCTCGAGTGGGTCGACGTCTGCACCGCCGCCGGCAGCGAGCGCCGCAGCCCGAACCAACTCGGCTTCACCTACCGCCACTCGAACCTGCGCGAGGGCGAGATCGTCGCTCTCGCCTCCTTCCAGCTGGAGCCCGCCGACCCGGAGGAGATCAAGGCGACGCTGGCAAGCATGCGCGAGCGCCGGCGGGAGGCGCAGCCTTCGGGGATCAAGACCTTCGGCTCGACCTTCAAGAACCCCGAGGACGAGCGGGCGGGGGGGCGCTCAGCCGGGCAGCTGCTCGAGGCCGCCGGCTGCCGCGGCCTCCGACACGGCGGCGCTCGTTTCTCCGAGAAGCACGCCAATTTCGTCGAGAACGATCGCGACGCCACCACCGCCGACGTTCTCGAGCTGATGGCTGAGGGCCGCCGCCGCGTGCACGAGCGCTTCGGGGTCGAGCTCGAGCCGGAGGTCCAGGTCCTCGGCGAGGTGCGCTGGCCGGACGGGTGGCAGCTTTGAGCCGAAACCGGGTCCTGGTCGTGCTCGTCGCTGCGCTGGTCGTAGCGGTGGGCGTCTACTGGTTCGTCGTTCGTGCCGGCTCGGCCGACCCTCACGTCACGGTCCCGGAACTGGTCGCCACGATCGGCGAAGGTGACGAAGCGGTGGGGGTCTCCGGCGGCGGCGCTGTGGTTCGTTGGCTGCCACTGCCGGAGGAGACGCCACTGCCGCGCCTGCCCTTGGACGAGATCCCGAAAGGCGGCCGCGTCCGCGGCCACGCGCTGGAACAGGTGCGGGTCCTCGCCGCTGTCCCGGACCAACTGCGGCCTTACGTCGCCGGCAGCTATTACGGCGAGAGTGGGGTGGGCGTCGAACTGACCACGGGGATCGAATTGCGCTTCGGCGACGCCTCGCAGGCGCAGCGAAAGTGGCGGGCGGCGGCGGCGATCCTTGCCGATCCGTCTGTCACCGCCCTCGATTATGTAGACCTGCAATCGCCCGGCCGGCCCTCCTTCGACGGCGAAGAATACGAACTTCCGCCTGCACCCTGAAGCAGGTTCAAGCCCGCGGAAAGGGCTTTGCAGTGCGGCGTCGAAAAGTCTCGACCTGAGGGTGAGAGTGGCTCAACCCTCAAGTTATGGTCGAGATATCAATGCTGCACGATGGTTGCCGGGCGTTTGACAGAGGGGACGGAATCCCCTACGTTGAGCGCAATTTCCGTGCTTAGGGCAACTGCTCGAACCCTAGAGTGTTGCTAAAGGCTCGGACGGAACAAGGGCTCAACTCAAATGGAATCCACTTACCTAGCCGTAATCAAGGTCGTTGGTGCAGGCGGCGGTGGCACCAATGCCGTCAGCCGGATGATCGACGCCGGAATTCGCGGCGTTGAGTTCGTTGCCGTCAACACGGATGCACAGGCGCTGCAGGCTTGCGACGCTGACATCAAGCTTTCGATCGGCCAGGAGCTGACCCGCGGCCTCGGCGCCGGGGGCAACCCCGAGGTCGGCGCCGGCGCGGCGGCGGAGAGCCGCGACGAGATCAAGGAGGCGCTGAAGGGCGCCGACATGGTCTTCGTCACCGCAGGCGAGGGTGGCGGTACCGGTACCGGTTCGGCTCCCGTAATTGCCGAGATCGCCAAGGAGGAGATCGGCGCCCTCACCGTCGGCGCGGTCACCAAACCGTTCGAGTTCGAGGGCAAACGACGGATGCAGCAGGCGCTCGAGGGAATCGAGAAACTGCGCAACAAAGTCGACACCCTGATCATCGTCCCGAACGAGAAGCTGCTGCAAGCCGTCGAGCGCCGCACCAGCGTCCTCGAGGCCTTCCGCCAGGCAGATGACATCCTCCGCCAGGGCGTCCAGGGCATCACCGACCTGATCACGATCCCCGGCCTGATCAACCTCGACTTCGCCGACGTGCGGACGATCATGCGCGACGCCGGCTCCGCCCTGATGGGCGTCGGCTCGGCCTCGGGTGAGGCCCGCGCCCTCGATGCCGCCAAGGCGGCGATCACCTCGCCGCTGATCGAGGAGTCGATCAAAGGTGCGACCGGGATGCTGCTGAACATCACCGGCCCCGAGGACCTCGGCCTCTTCGAGGTCAACGAGGCCGCCCAGTTGGTCCAGGCTGAGGCCGACGACAACGCCAACATCATCTTCGGCTCCGTCGTCGACCAGTCGATGAAAGACGAGGTCCGGGTCACGGTCATTGCTACCGGCTTCGAGGGGTTCGAGCTTTTGGCTCGGTCTCCTCAGCGGGTTCGGCGACGCTATGAGAGCCGGCCGCGGGTTTCTGCTGAGGACACGGATATTCGGAAACTTCGGGTTTCGGATGACGACATCGACGTGCCTGGGTTTCTTAAAGAGTAGGTCGGGGCCCGCACGAATAGGCTTTGGGATTCGTGACTGACTCTCGGCGTACTCCTCTCTTCCAGCAGCATCAGGAGCTCGGGGCGAAGATCGTTCCCTTTGCCGGATGGGAGATGCCCGTTACCTATGAGGGGATTCGGGAGGAGCATTCTGCGGTGCGGCGGCATGTGGGGATGTTCGACGTGTCGCATATGGGGGAGGTGGAGGTTGAGGGGCACGGTGCGCTTGCCTTTTTGCAGCGGGTGCTCTCTCACGACGTCGCCAAGATTGAGATTGGCGGGGCTCAGTACTCGTGTCTTTGCCAGGAGGACGGTGGGGTGCTGGACGACCTCTTCGTCTACCGGCTGGGTGGCGATCGCTTCCTGATCGTCACCAATGCCGCCAACCACGAGTCCGATCTCGCCTGGCTCGGCCGCCAGAGCCGCGGGTTCGACGTCATCGTCCGCGACGTCGCCGAGCGTTACGCGATGCTCGCGGTGCAGGGCCCGCACGCGCGGGCGGTGCTCGGCTCGGCGCTCGGGATCGAGCTGCCGCCGCGCTTCCGCGTCTCCCACGTTCGCGTCGGCCGCCGCCCGGCGCTTGCCTGCGGCACCGGCTATACCGGCGAGGACGGGGTTGAGCTGCTGATCGACCCTGAGGTCGCGGCGCCGATCTGGGCCGAGTTGCTCGACGCCGGCGTCGTCCCCTGCGGCCTCGGCGCTCGCGACACCCTGCGGCTCGAGGTCTGCTTCCCGCTGCACGGAAACGAGTTGACGCCCGAGCGCAACCCGATCGAAGCCGGCCTTGGCTGGTGCTGCAAGGAGGCGACGGGGTTCATCGGCTCGGAGGCGATTGCCCGCGCCCGCGCCGAGGGGACGGCGGAGACGCTCATCGCCTTCAAGATCGAGGACAAAGGGATCCCGCGCGAAGGCAATCCGATCCTCCGGGGCGACGAGCAGGTCGGTGTCGTCACCAGCGGCACCTTCTCGCCCTCGCTCGAGGTCGGGGCCGGGATGGCCTATGTGAGCTCGGACCTTGCGGAGGCCGGGACCGAGATCGAGATCGACGTGCGCGGCAAGCGCCGCCTCGCCCGGATAGCTTCCAAGCCCCTCTACGCGAAAAGGAGCTGAGTTGGCCGACGCCACCTACCCCGAGGACCTGCGCTACCACGAGGAACATGATTGGGCCCGGATCGAGGGCGATCAGGCGACGATGGGAATCACCTGGTACGCCCAGGACTCGCTCGGCGAGGTCGTCTTCTTCGATCCGCCCGAGGTCGGGGCGACGGTCCAGAAAGACTCCTCCTACGCCGAGGTCGAGTCGGTAAAGGCGGTCTCCGACGTGATCGCGCCGCTGTCCGGCGAGATCCTCGAGGTCAACGACGTCCTGCAGGACAGTCCCGAGAAGGTCAACGAGGACCCCTACGGCGAGGGCTGGCTGGTCAAGGTCCGGCTCACCGCGCCTGAGGAGGCGGAGACGCTCCTAGGCGTCCAGGAATACCGCAAGATGCTGGACCGCTAGGCCGCAAGCCCGCCCTCCTCGTCCCCTAGCCTTAGCCGGGTGACTCGCTACACCTCCGCCACCCCCGATGACCGGCGGGAGATGCTGGATGCGATCGGCGTCTCCTCGGTCGACCAGCTCTTCGAGCAGATCCCCGAGCCGCTGCGCCTCGGTCGGCCGCTGGCGCTCCCCGACGGGATGCCCGAGGCCGAGGTCTACGAGCGCCTGGCCGCGCTGGCGGGGCGCAACGCCGACGCCGAAGAGCAGGTCAGCTTCCTCGGGGCGGGGATGTACGACCACTACGTTCCGGCGATCGTCGAAGCGATCACCTCGCGCAGCGAGTTCCTGACGCCCTACACGCCCTACCAGCCGGAGATCTCCCAGGGCGGGCTGCAGGTGATGTTCGAGTTCCAGACCGCGATGTCGGAGCTGACCGCGCTGCCGGTCTCCAGCGCCGGCCTCTACGAGGGCCCCTCTTCAGTCGCCTCCGCCGGCTATCTGGCGATGGCCGCGACGAAACGGCGCAAGTTCGTCGTCTCCCGCGGCGTCCACCCGCACAGCCGCGAGACCCTCCGCACCTACTCGGTGGGCTACGGCGCCGAGGTGGTCGAGGTCGGGCTCGAGGACGGGCTTACCGACGCCGCGGCGCTGGCCGAGGCGGTCGACGGCGAGACCGCCGCCGTCTTCCTCCAGAGCCCGAACTTCCTCGGCGCCGTCGAGGATGTCGAGGCGCTCGGGGCGGCGGCGAAGGAGCACGACGCGTTGCTCGTCGTCGCCTGCGACCCGATGACGCTCGGGATCCTCAAGCCGCCGGGAGAGTGCGGCGCCGACATCGCCCTCGGCGAGGGCCAGCCGCTGGGCAACCGTCTGGATTTCGGGGGCCCATCCTTTGGCTTCTTCTGCGCGACCGAGGCGCAGATCCGTCGCATGCCGGGGCGGATAGCCGGCGAAACCGAGGACGTCGACGGCCGCCGAGGCTTCGTCCTGGCGCTGCAGACGCGCGAGCAGCACATCCGCCGCGAGAAAGCGACCAACAACATCTGCACCGCCCAGGCGCTGAACGCGCTGAGCGCGATGATCCACCTCGCCTGGCTCGGCCGCGAGGGCTTCCGCGAGCTCGGTGAGCTGCTGGTCCAGCGGACCGCGTATGCGCGCGAGCGGCTGGCGGCGGTGAGCGGGGTCGAGCTACTGCACGAGGCGCCTGTCGCACGCGAGTTCGCGGTGCAGCTGGAGGCGCCGGTCGACAAGGTCCTCGATCGTGTCGCCGAGCGCGGCATCGCCGGCGGCTACCCGCTCGGCCGCGAGTACCCCGAGTACGAGGACGGCTTGCTGATCGCGATCACCGAGCGGCGGACGAAGGCCCAGATCGACGAGCTCGCCGAGGCGCTCGGCGCTGCCATAGGCGCAGAGCGTGGTTCCTTAGTCGGCTCTGGCACGACTAAGGAACCACAAGTCGGGGGGGCTGCCTGATGGCGCTGACCGAGACGCCGATGCAGGCCGAACGCGCCCGGACGATCTACGAGAAGTCGAAGCGCGGTCGCCGCGCCGCCGCCTTGCCGGCGGCCGAAGTGCCTGAGAAGCCGCTCGGCGAGCTGATCCCCGAGAACCTGCTGCGGGCCGAGCCGCCGCGGCTGCCGGAGATCGCCGAGCCGGAGATCGTCCGCCACTACAACCGCCTATCGCGCCGTAACTTCGACCTCGATTCTGGCTTCTACCCGCTCGGCTCCTGCACGATGAAGCACAACCCGCGCCTCAACGAGCGGGTCGCGGCGCTGCCAGGACACGCCCGCCTGCACCCGGCGCAGGACCCGCGCCGCGCCCAGGGGGCGTTGGAGCTGATGTGGCTGCTGCAGGAGAGCCTCAGCGAGATCTGCGGCTTGCCCCACGTCAGCCTCCAGCCCAGCGCCGGCTCCCACGGCGAGCTTGCCGGCCTGCTGTTGACCCGCGCCTACCACGCCGATCGAGGCGAAGAGCGCACCAAGGTGCTGGCGCCGGACACCTCCCACGGGACTAACCCTGCCTCGGTGACGATGGCCGGCTACGAGGTGGTCAAAGTCGCCACCGACGAGGTCGGTGGGGTCGAGATGAGCGACCTGCGGGCGAAGCTGGCCGAGAACGAGGGCGAGGTCGCCTGCCTGATGCTGACCAACCCGAACACGCTCGGCGTCTTCGACGAAAACATCGCCGAGATCGCCTCCCTGATCCACGAGGCGGGCGGGACGCTCTACTACGACGGCGCCAACCTCAACGCGGTGATGGGGAAATCGCGCCCGGGCGACATGGGCTTCGACATCGTCCACGTCAACCTCCACAAGTCCTTCAGCCAGCCGCATGGCGGCGGCGGTCCTGGGGCCGGCCCGATAGCGGTCTCCGACCGCATCGAGCCCTTCCTGCCGCGGCCGCAGGTCGTCCGCCGCGAGGGCTCCAACGGCCACGCACCCGGCTTCGACCTCGACTTCGAGCGACCGAAGTCGATCGGCCGCCTGCGCGGCTTCCAGGGCAACTTCGGCGTCTTCGTCCGCTCCTACGCCTACATCCTCAGCCTCGGCGGCGACGGTCTCGCAGAGGCCTCGGAGACCGCGGTGCTGAACGCCAACTACCTGAAGGCGCGCCTCGCCGAGGGTCGCGCCGGCGAGCGCCTGCCGATCGCCTTCGATCGCCATTGCATGCACGAGTTCGTCCTCTCCGGCAAGCCGATGAAGCGCGATCTCGGCCTCGCCACCCTCGACCTGGCCAAGCGCCTGCTCGACTTCGGCTTCCACCCGCCGACCGTCTACTTCCCGCTCCTCGTCGAGGAGGCGCTGATGATCGAGCCGACCGAGACCGAGGCCAAGGAGAGCCTCGACGCCTTCGCCGAGGCGATCGAGAAGATCCTCGCCGAGGCAGAGACCGACCCGGAGCTGGCGAAGAACGCCCCCTACACGACCCCGGTCCGCCGCCTCGACGAGGTCAAGGCGACGCGGCAGCCGGTCGTGCGCCAGCAGTTTTAGCCGCCCCGGACGCGAAGCGGAGGAGCGGCGACTTAGATCTGCGGCAGCTGCTGTTCGAGCTCCAAGACCGGGGCGAAGAGGTCGCCGCGCTCCTCGATCCGCTCCAGCACGTCGCTCGCCTCGAAGACGAGCTTCGAGCCGTCGCCTGACTCCGCCACCGCCTCCGCCTCGTCCCAGGTCACCGGCGTCGAGCAAGTCGGCCGTTCGCGGGCTCGCAGCGAGTAGACGGAGATCGTCGTTTTGCGTTCGTTGTTCTGGTACCAGTCGATGAAGACCTTGCCGCTGCGGTCGGTCTTTTTGCCCATTTTCGCGAGGATGTTCTCGGGGTCCTGCTTAGCGATCAGCTGCGCCAGGGCCTGAGCGAAGGGGCGGGTCTCCTCGTAGGTGGTCTTGGTGTTGAGGGGGACGTAGAGCTGCATGCCCTTCGAGCCCGAGGTCTTGACGAAGGACTCGAGCTCGAGTTGGGTCAGCACCTCGCGCAGTCGCAGCGCCACCCGCGAGCAGTCGACGATGTCGGCGGGCGGACCGGGATCGAGGTCGAAGGCGACGACGGTCGGTCGTTTCGGCGCCCGGCTCAGCGAGAGCGAGGGATGCAGCTCAAGTGCCGCCAGCTGCGCCATCCAAACCAGCGTCGGCAGGCTGTCGCAGACGCAGAACTCGATCACCCCCGCCCGGGGCCCCGCCTGCACTTTCGCCGTCTTCACCCATTTCGGCCGGTGTTTCGGGCAGCGCTTCTCGAAGAAGGCGGCGTCGAGGTCCTCGACCCCTTCCGGGAAGCGGCGCAGCGTCACCGCGCGGCCGCTGAGGTGGGGGACGATCGCCGGCGCCACCTTGGCGTAGTAGTCGACCATCTCGCCCTTGGTGAACCCCGTCTTCGGGTAGATCACCTTGTCGAGGTTGCTGAGCTTCAGCTCCTTGCCCTCGACCTCGACTTGCCGCGTCTCGCCCACGGCCTAGGAGCCTATTTGGAGGCTTTGGCCTTGGCTTTGGAGCCGGAAGAGCTTTTCGATTTCGCTTTGCTCTTCTTCGAGGATTCGGCCTTGGCTTTCGCTTTGGCCGGCTTTTCGGCGCCGTCGCCTTTGACCGCGGCGATGCTTTCCTCCAGCGCCGCCATCAGGTCGGGGGCTTTGGTCGCTTTCGGTTCCTCGGCTTCGGGCGCGACGATCTCTTTGCCTTCGGCCTTCTGTTCGATCAGCGCCATCAGCTGCTCGCGGTACTCGTCGCGGTATTGGTCGGGCTCGAATTCCGTGCTCAGCGAGGCGATCAGCTGCTCGGCCATCTCGCGCTCGCGTTTGGCGACTTTCGGCTTCTTGTCCGGCAGCACGTCGAGCTCCCCGGGCGGCACGACCTCGTCGTGGAAGCGCATCGTCGTCAGCGTCAGCACCCCGTCGGAGGCGCGCAGCGCCGCCAGGTGCTCTTTATTGCGGAAGACGAAGCGGGAGATCGCGGCCTTGCCGCTGCTTTCCATCGCCGCCGCGAGCAGCGAGTAGGCCTTCTCGGCGCCTTCGGAGGGGCCGAGGTAGTAGGGGCTGTCGAAGTACATCGGGTCGATTTCCTCGATGTCGACGAAGTCCTGGACGTCGATCGCCCGCGTCTTCTCCGGCGCCAGGGCGGACATCTCGTCTTTGTTCAGCGGCACGTACTGGCCGGGGGAGAGCTCATACGCCTTGACGATGTTCTCGTAGGGGACCTCCTCGTCGGTCCCTTCGGCGACGCGGCGGTGTTTGATCCGGGCGCTGTCGGAGTCGCGGATCTCCCGCAGGGCGATGTTGCGGCGGGCGACGGCGCTATAGAGGCGCACGGGCACGTTCAGTAGCCCGAAGCTGATGGTTCCACTCCAAATCGCTCTCGCCATACGCAGGTTCCTCTACCCAGATTCTTTCAGCCGAACTCGTCCTTTCTACATAAGCCGCGCGGTTCGGCAACTATCTTGCGCCCGATGCTCTTCGAGTTGCAAAACGTCGGCCTCGACCGTGGCGGGCGCACCGTCCTCGACGCCTTCAGTGCCGGGATACCCGAGGGCGCGACGGCGATCGTCGGCCCCTCCGGCGCCGGCAAGTCGACGCTGCTGCGGCTGTTGAACCGCCTCGCCGACCCCGATCGCGGCGAAATCTCCTACCGCGGCCGCCCGCTCTCCTCCTATGAGCCACTGGCGCTGCGGCGCGAGGTCTCGCTGGTGCCGCAACTGCCGGCGCTCCTGGACGGCACGGTCGAGTCGAACCTTCGCTACGCGGCGGAGCTCGCCGGAGAGGATCTCGACGTCGAGGAGACTCTGGCGCGGGCCGGGCTCGACCCGAGCTTCGCCGAGCGCGACGTCGCCAAGCTCTCGGTCGGCGAGCAGCAGCGGGCGATGCTGGCGCGGGCGCTGGCCCAGCATCCCGCCGTCCTCCTGCTCGACGAGCCGACCTCGGCGCTGGACCACGCCGCCCGCGATGCGGTCGAGGCGACGCTGGCGCGGCTGCGCAGCGAGTCCAACCTCTCGCTGGTGCTGGTCAGCCATGACCCCGAGCAGGCGCGCCGGCTCGCCGACCGCGTGGTGGAGATGCCGGCATGAGCACGACCTCGATCCACGTCGAGCTCTGGCAGGTCGCCGCCTCGCTGGTCCTGGTGGCGCTGGCGGCGGCGATCTCCCGCTGGCAGAGCGCCGATCTCGAGCGCGACATCGTCGTCGCCACCGGCCGCTCGATCGTCCAGCTGACCCTGGTCGGCTACGCGATCAAGCTGATCTTCGAAGTCGACACGATCTGGCTGGTGCTGGCGCTGCTGGCGGTGATGGTCTTCTTCGGCGCGATCACCGCCCGCCACCGCGCCGACAAGGTCCCAAACTCGTTCGGTCCGCTGCTGATCGCCCTCGCCCTTGCGGGCGCGAGCACCCTCGGCCTCGTCGTCGCGCTGGGGATCTTCGACCCGACCCCGCGCTATCTGGTCCCGGTCGGCGGCATGGTGATCGGCAACGCGATGACGGCGAGCGCCGTCGCCCTCAACCGCCTCGGCGACGAGATGGCCGACGCGCGGGCGCGGATCGAGGCGACGCTCGCGCTCGGGGCCACCGCTCGCGAAGCCGCGGCGCCGACCGTCCGCCGGGCGCTGCGCTCGGGGATGATCGCCCTCGTCGACTCGACCAAGACCACGGGACTGATCTTCTTCCCGGGGACGATGGTCGGGATGCTGCTCGCCGGCGCCAGCCCCACCGACGCCGTCCGCCTGCAGCTGATCCTCCTCTACACCCTGCTCGGCAGCGTCTCGATCTCCGCCCTCGTCGCAACCCTCTTGGCGTATCGCAACTTCTTCACCCCGGCGGCGCAGCTGCGCGAGCTCTAGAGCGAGTCCGCGTTAAATCGTCGTATAGGCGATGTCACGCGGACTCGACGTCATCGGCGGCAGCACCAGCCGTCGACGCGGGGGAAGGAGGCGTTGCGGTGCCCGGGGGCGAAGGCGCGGGAGATGTTCGCCACTGCGCTTTCGCGGCCGCGACCGATCGGGAGGAAGAGCCACTCGTTCACGGCGGGCCAGGCGACGAGGAGCCTGCGACCGTCTGGGGACCAGGCGACTTCGCCGAGGCTGCCGGGGACGGTCAGCAGGCGTCGCGGCTTCGCCTCGCCGGGGCCGTAGAGGACGACGGAGCTGCGGGTGCCATGGTCCCGCCAGTTGGTGACCACCGCGGCCACGGTCTCGCGCTCGGGCGCGAGCGCGGCGTCGACCACAGTCGCCCCAGTCGGAAGCGGCAGCGAGTGACTGGCCTCGACCGAGGGCCGAGGCGGCAGCTTGCGCGGTTGCACCTCCCGCAGGCGGAGCGCCTGGCGGGAGGCTTCGAGGATCGATTTTCCGTTTGCGCCCCATTCGATCTCCGCGAGGTCATCGAGCGCAGGCGCAGCGGCGAGGCCGACCAGGCTCTCGCTGTCGACCAGCCGCAGCTCTCCGGCCCCGGAGACATAGGCGAGGGTGGGGTCTCCCAGCGGCGACCAGGCCGGGGCGATCGGTGCGCTGCTCCCGGCGACCACCCGGTCCTCGGTACCGTCGCCGGCGACCACCCGCACGGCCTTGCCGGAACGGTAGGCGATGCGGGTGCCGGAGGGCGCCCAGCGTGGGTCGGAGACCCTGGCGCCGGCGGTGAGGGACCAGTGTGGGGTCCCGTCGGGCTCGACCGCGCTCAGGGTCCGGCCCTCGGCAACGGCGACGTAGAGGCCGCGCGGCGACCAGGTCGCCTCTTCGTAGTCGCCGAGCAGGCGGCGCGAGCCGTCCGGCTGCACGACCCAGGGACCGGTCGCGCTCTGGACCAGGAGGCGGCCACCGCCTGGTATTTCGCCGAGGGTCGGTTCGGGCTTCGGCGTCGACGGCGTGATGACCTCGTCGACCCAGCCGCGCACGGCGGCGCCCGCCGGCGAGAGCACTAGAACCGCCAGCAGCGCCGAGAGGCCGAGGGCGAGCGCAAAGCGGGGGAGGGGCCAGCGCTTCTCCGGGCCGCCCCGTTCGCGGCCTTCGCGCTCCGCGTAAGCCGCCTCGACCACGCGCAGCCCCCGCGCCTCGGCGTCGTCCGGAACCTGGATCGCCAGCTCGCGCAGCGCCTTGTCGAGCGGGTCGTGGCGGCTCATCGCCGCTCCTCCCCGACGGCTTCGGGCTCCGCCGTCTCGCGCAGGCGGTCGAGCCCGCGCCGCAGCCGCGAGTTGACCGTCCCCCGCGGCAGGTCGAGCATCGAGGCGATCTCGCCCGGCGTGTACTCGAGCAGGTGACGGAGGACGACGACCGCGCGCTGCTCGGCCGGTAGTTCCTTCAGCGCCGCGATCATCTCCCCCCCGATCTCCTCGGGTGGCGGCAGCGGCTCGAAGACCGACTCGGTCTGAGCGGCGCGCCGCCGCAGGCTCTCCCGCCGCGCCCAGTCGAGCGCTCGGTTGACGACGATCCGGTGCAGCCAGGGAGCGAAGGGACGGCGGCGGTCGAAGCGGTCGAGGGCATCGACCGCGGCCAGGAAGGCGTCCTGCGCGACGTCCTCGGCCGCGGCGGCGTCGTGCACGACGAGATACGCGGCGCGGTAGGCACGCCGCCAGTGCAGCGAGTAGAGCTCGGCCATCGCCGCGCTCGAACCGGCCTGGGCTTCGCGGACGAGCTTCTGCTCGTTCGCACTGCTCTCACTTCCCAAGCGCCACCCCTTTCGGACATCTCAATCTTCTCGCACCCATCGGCCCATCCGCACGATCGCCGTGCTCAACCGCTCCCGCATCTGCGGCTCCGCCGCTTCCCGCGGCAGCTCGACGACGAAGGCGGCGCCCTGGAAGTTGTGGTTCTGCCAGTTCGGACCGGTCCCGGCGGGCCAGCGCATCGCCCGGAAGGGCATTCGGGCGAGGGCGGCGAAATGCCGCGCGCCGTCCATGCTCTGGCCCCAGGCGCGGACGAAGGGCCGCTCGCCCCGGTACTGGTGGAACCAGATCGTCGCCTCCGGCCGCAGCGCCCTGATCGCCTGCGCGGCAAAGCGCGTTTCCGGCTCCGAGAACGGACGCGAGCCGGAGTACTGCGGGCCGAAGGGACGCCCCATTCGCTTCCACTCCGAGGGGAAGTTGCGGTTGAGGTCGACGCCGCGGGCGTTGAGGCGCGAGCCGGCCGTCGTCCCGTCCGGGTCGAGATTTGGGATGAAGTAGATGTCGGAGCTCGGGTCTGGGCAGCCTGCGGTGAGGGAGGCGGAGACCGGTTGGATCTTGCTGGCGGCGCACTCGTCGCCATGAATGCAGCCGAAGACGAGCAACTCGCCGCTCCATTTCGGCCTACCGAGCTGGCGCAGTTCGATCCTCCGCCCCGCGGTCGAGTGGCCAATCGTCTTGGTGCGGATCCCGGGACCGGGAAACGCGTGGATGAAGGCGAGCGAGCCCTTGCCAAGTTGGCGCACCGCGAAGGTCTCGGTGTCGATCGAGAGCAGCGGCCCGGTCCCCGGCTGCCCCTGCACCGCCGAGTCGGCGCTGAGGAAGATCTTGTTGCCGCCGCTGCCCAACTGCATGTTGAGGAGGAACGGGTTCGGCCGCTCGGCGATCTGGGGGAGGGCGACGGTGATGACGCGGCCCTGCGCGGCGTCGAGGGCCTGGATGTACGGGACCTTGCCGTTGCCGTCGAAGAGGGTGTAGCTCCAACGACCATCCGCGTCGGTCGTCGCCGTGATCGGAAGCCCTTCTACTCGCCGCCGCTGAGCGTGGGGGTCGAAGAGCGGCTCCGGCTCCAGTCGGCCGCTCGCCACGTCGTAGGCGCGCACTTCGTTGACCGACGGCAGACCGGCGCGCGGGTGTCGGTAGAGGTAAACGATGGCACCGTCGGGGGAGACGGCGGCGAGGCGGTAGTCACCGCGGAGAGAGAACCGCTGCACCGGGTGGTTGTCCTTCCGCGGGTCTTCGGGGTCGTAGCCCTGCGAGACCCGCGTATCGACGATCGCGAACCGACTCGTCCAACGGTCCGGCCGCGGGTAGGCGTAGCGGTAGGCGGCGAGGACAAGGGTTCCCCCGTCGGCCGAGAGGCCGCCGCCGCTGAGGTCGTAGGCGACCGGAGGGACGATCCAGCTGCCGCGGAGGAACCACCAGCGGTCGATCTCACCGCCCGCGCGGTTGATCCGCGCCAGCGTCGTCGTTCGTCCCTCGGCCTGCGGGTGGCGCGGCGTCATCGTCATGTAGCGGTAGGGAGACCACGGGGGGGCGACGCCGTCGCGGGCGGGCATCGTGTCGAGTCCCTTGGCCCCGGCGCTCGCGCAACAGGTCAGCGCCAGCAGTGCCGCCAACAGCGTCCATCTCGAGGTCGTCTTCATGCAGTGAATACGCATGGGCGGGGTCGAGAGGTCCCTAGACTCATCGCGTGTCTCGCTCGCAGCGCCTGACTCTGATCGCGACGATCCTCGGCTCGACGGTCGTCTTCCTCGACAGCACCGTGGTCAACGTCGCCTTGCCGGCGATCAGCGACGGGCTCGACGTCGGCCTCGCCGGTCAGCAGTGGGTGGTCGAGGCCTACACCCTGGCGCTGGTCTCGCTGCTGCTCGTCGGCGGCAGCCTCGGCGACCAGTTCGGCCGGCGGCGGATCTTCGTCATCGGCCTGGTCGGGTTCGGCATCACCTCTGTCCTCTGCGCGATCGCGATGACCGAGGAGCTGCTGATCGCGGCACGGGCTCTGCAGGGGGTCACCGGGGCGCTGCTCGTCCCGGGCTCGCTGGCGATCGTCGCCTCGACCTTCGAGGGGGAGGCCCGCGGCAAAGCGGTGGGGATGTGGACGGCCTGGACCGGGATCGCGACCGTGATCGGCCCGGCCGGCGGCGGCGCCTTGATCGGCTTCACCTCTTGGCGGGCGATCTTCTGGGTCAACATCCCGCTGATCGCGGGCACCGTTGCGCTGACGCTGCACTCGGTCGAGGAGAGCCGCGACGAGGACGCCTTCCTCGGCATCGACTGGTCCGGGATCGTGCTCTCAGCCATCGGCCTCGGCGCCCCGACCTTCGCCTTGATCGAGCAGCCCGGGCGCGGCTGGGAGGACCCCGTCGTCTGGGGCTCGATGCTCGTCGGTGTCCTCTGCTTCGGCCTCTTCATCCTCCGCGAGGCGACCGCCCGTCACCCGATGCTGCCCCTCGGTCTCTTCCGGATCCGCAACTTCTGGGTCACCAACCTGACCACCTTCTCGACCTACGCCGGCCTGATCGGCGGCCTCTTCTTCGTCGGCCTCTACCTGCAGCAGGTGGTCGGCTACTCGCCCCTGGAGGCGGGGCTGGCGACGACCCCGATCTCGATCCTGATGTTCTTCCTCTCGCCCCGCTTCGGGCGCATGGCTTCCGGCACCGGGCCGCGGCTGCCGATGACCGCGGGGCCGATCGTCGGCGGCGTCGGGCTGCTTCTGCTGATGATGGTCGACGTCGACTCGAACTACCTCGTCGACGTCCTCCCCGGGCTGCTCGTCTTCGGCGTCGGTCTTTCGGCGACGGTGGCGCCGCTGACCGCGACCGTCCTCGACTCGGTCGACGAACACCGGGTCGGGATCGCCTCCGGCGTCAATAACGGCGTCTCGCGCGTCGCCGGGCTGCTCGCGATCGCGGTCTTGGGAGCGGTCATCTCCGCCAACTTCGGGGCCAAGCTCGACGACCAGCTCGGCGCGGCGCCGCTCTCGGCGAGCGCCGACGCCGCGGTGGTCGAAGCGAAGGAAAAGCCGCTTGCGGTTCCGGCCGCGGACGGGGTCCCCGCCGCAGAAGCCGACCGGGTGGTGCAGGCGGCCGAGGACGCCTCGACCTCCTCCTTCCGCCTAGGGACCGCGATCGCCGGGATCCTGATGATCCTCGGCGGCATCGTCGCCGGCCTCGGGGTGCAGAACCCGAAACGACGCATCGAAACTCTCCCAAGCCGCGGCTCAGCCCAAGCTGGCGAGTGCGGACATGAGGCTGAACCCGTGTTGAGCCGGGACCGGTGACCCCTCGAACGGGCGGGTACTCAAAGGTGCCCTAATTAGGGCACCACTTGTTCGGGCGAGGGGTCACCGGTCCCGGCTCCCCCAATAGGCTCCGCACGATGTCGAAGCCGATCATCTTCTCCGGCATCCAGCCGACCGGCCGCAAGCACCTCGGCAACTACATCGGCGCGATCCGCCAGTACGTCGAGGGGCAGGACCGTGGCGAGCCGGCGATCTTCTGCATCGTCGACCTGCATGCGATCTCGGTCGCCTACGACCCGGTCGAACTGCGCGAGCGCATCTACGACACCGCCGCGACCCTCCTCGCCGCCGGGCTCGACCCGGAGCGCTGCATCCTCTTCCGCCAGTCCGACGTCCGCGAGCACACCGAACTCACCTGGCTGCTCTCCTCGGTCACCGCCCACGGCGACCTCAACCGCATGCACCAGTTCAAGGAAAAGGTCGGCAAGGACCGCGAACTGGCCTCGGCGGCGCTCTTCTATTACCCGGTGCTGATGGCCGCCGACGTCCTCGCCTACCGCGCGACCGAGGTCCCGGTCGGCGACGACCAGCGCCAGCACGTCGAGCTGATGCGGGAGATCGCCCGCCGCTTCAACGAGCGCTTCGGCGAGACCCTCGTCGTCCCCGAGCTGCTGGTCCCCGAGGTCGGCGCCCGGATCATGGACCTGCAGGAGCCCGAGCGGAAGATGTCGACCACCGGCGGCACCCACAACGGGACCGTGTTGGTGCTCGAGGACCCCGACGCGATCCGCAAGAAGTTCGGCTCCGCCGTGACCGACTCGGGGCGGGAGATCGTTCGCAGTCCCGAGAAGCCTGGGGTCACCAACCTGATCGACATCCTCGCCGTCGCCCGCGGCAGCGACCAGGCCGAGGTCGAAAGCGAGTTCGAGGGCGCCGGCTACGGCGACTTCAAGAAGGCGGTCGCCGAGGCGGTCGTCGAGTACTTGGCGCCCGTGCGGGAGGGCTATGCGGCGCTGCGTCCCGACGAGGCGGAGCTGGAGCGGGTCTTCGCCGCCGGCGCCGAGAAGGCACGGGCGCTTGCTGCCCCGGTGCTGGTCGAGGTTCGCGAGCGCATGGGCTTCGGCCGGGCCTCTCTCTAGTCTCCTCCGAGTGGCCATAGCCGACCTCGATCTGGATCTCGACCTCGAGCTCTTCGCCGGGCCCTTCGACCTGCTGATGGCGGTCGTCCTGCGCGAGGAGATCAGCCTTCTCGATCTGCAGCTGGGCGAGGTCGTCGTCGCCTACGTCGAGCACCTCGAGCGCGAGGGCGAGCTGGAGCTGGAGGTCGCGACCGAGTTCCTCGTCCTCATCGCCGCCCTGCTGGAGCTGAAGTCGCGGCTGATGCTCCCCGGCCCCGAGGAAGAGCTGGACGAGCTGAAACCCGAGGAGGCGGTCGAGGAGCTGATCGCGCGGATGCTCGAGTACCGGCGCTACCGCGACGCCGCGGTCGAGCTGGCGGAACGCTTCGAGTCCGAGCGCGGCTACCTCTACCGCTCGGCGCCGCTGCCGGCGGAGCTGCGACGGGTCGCGGTCGAGGCGGCGAGCGCGGTCTACGATCCCGACGCCCTCGGGGCGGCGCTCGGCGACCTGTTGACCGAGCCTCCCGACGTCGACCTCAGCCACATCCGCCCCACCGTCTCGCTGGAACGGCGGCTGCGGGCCGTCCGCGACGCGCTGCTGCGGCGCAAGGACTTCGACTTCGACGACGAGTTCGGCGGCGAGGACCGGCTGACGCAGGCGGTCACTGTCTTCGCGATGCTGGAGCTCTACCGCAAGGGCGAGGTCACCTGGGAGCAGAGCGAGTGCTTCGGCCCGATCCGGGTCAAGAAGGTCGCGCCGACCGGAGTGAACAAGGGCGCATGAGCGACCTCTCCCGCACCGTCGAGGCGCTGCTCTTCCTCTCCCCGCAGGCGGTCTCGGCCCAGGAACTGGCCGAGGCGACGCAGGCGAGCGAGGGTCAGATCGAGGAGGCGATCGAGCTGCTGCGCGAGGACCTCGCCGAGGGCAAGCGCGGGGTGGTGCTGCGCGAGGTCTCCGGCGGCTTCAGCCTCGCCAGCGATCCCGGCAGCGAGGAGGCGGCGCGACGCCTGCTGGCAAAGCCGCGGACGCCGCCGCTGACCCAGGCGCAGGCCGAGACGCTGGCGATCGTCGCCTATCTGCAGCCGGTGACGCGGCCGGAGATCGCCCGCATCCGCGGCGTCAGCTCCGAGTCCGGCGTGACGAGCCTCGCCGAGCGCGGCCTGATCGAAGAGTCGGGCCGCTCCCAGTTCGGCGCCGCGATCTTCAAGACGACCGAGCTCTTCGACCGCCTCTTCGGCCTCAGCAGCCTCGATCAGCTCCCCGACCCCTCCAGGTTCGACCCGAGCCCCGAGGACGAGCGTGAGCTGCGCGAGCGCCTGCTGAAGGCGGGCGAACAAAGATCAGAGTGATGGTGGGGGAGGGTCGAGGGGGGTCCCTCCGTCACAGATTTGGGGAGGTTCCTCCGGGACCCCCCTCGACCCTCCTCTCGTGAGGTTGGTGAAGTTCCTCGCCCATGCGGGCGTCGCTTCCAGGCGGAAGGCCGAGGAGATCGTTGCCAAGGGGCTGGTCACCGTCGGCGGCGAAGTGGTGAAGGACCCGGCTCGCGACGTCGGCGATGGCGACGATGTCCGCGTCAACGGCAGCCGGGTGGGTGCTGAGGCGCGCGAGGTCTGGGCGGTGAACAAGCCGGCGGGGGTGGTCTCGACGGCGCGAGAGCCGGGCAGCCGGCCGGCGGTGGTCGAGCTGGTGCGGACGGAGGCGCGGCTCTATCCGGTCGGGCGCCTCGACGCGGACTCCACCGGCCTGCTGCTGCTGACCAACGACGGTGAGCTGGCGAACCGGCTGACTCATCCGCGGTACGAAGTGCCGAAGACGTACCGGGTCCGGCTGCGCGAGCAGATCTCGGACCGGGATCTGGAGCGGCTGCGCAAAGGGGTCGAGCTCGGGGACGGGCCGACCGGGTCCGCGAAGGTGAAGCGCCTCGGCGGCCGCGAAATCGAGATCACGCTGCGCGAAGGCCGCAACCGCCAGGTGCGGCGGATGCTGGAGGCGGTGGAGAACCGGGTTACCTCGCTGAGTCGGGTGAGCTTCGCGACTCTGTCTCTCGGCGACCTGCCCGAGGGCAAGGCGCGGCGGCTCTCGGACGGGGAGATTGCTGAGCTGCGAGACGCCTCTCGTTAGGGGCCGCCTCACCCTCCTACTTTGCCGGGTGGGAGGGTGAGGCGGCCCCTTGCCAACCGCGTTTGGATTCGTTTTCAGGACGTAGGCGAGACAAGGCCTTGGCGATGGTGTCCGACACAGCAGCGGCTTCATGTTCGGCTTCCTGGTGGGTGACGCGGAGGGTGGTGTAGCCGGCGAGGACGAGTTCGCGATCGCGCCAGCGGTCACGCTCGAAGGCGAGTGGGGTGGAGTGGAAGGCACGGCTGTCGGCCTCGACGACGAAGCGGTGGTCCGGCCAGAGGAAGTCCACCTCGATGCGGCCGTTGGCGATCTGGACCGGGGCATTGAGGAGCGGAGGAGGGAGGTCGCGCGAGAGGAGCAGAGGCAACAGCTTTGCCTCGAGTGGGCTCTTGAGGCGGCCTTTCTTGGCGACGGGCGCAGCGCGTCGCCATTCGCCTGCGAGGGAGCGCAGCGA
Source organism: Solirubrobacterales bacterium (assembly GCA_035266025.1). GTDB lineage: Bacteria > Actinomycetota > Thermoleophilia > Solirubrobacterales > 70-9 > VAYN01. The sequence goes on along the minus strand of DATFOB010000053.1, from coordinate 24,664 downwards.
CTTCATCCCCCGCCGCCCGGGATCCATCGACGCCTCGATCGCCGGGATATCGAGGATGCGCCGCTGCGCCGCCCGCTCGAAGCAGCTCCGCAGCGTCCAGTCGCCGACGGTGCCCGCGAGGTCCACCAGGGTCCGCGAGGGGCTCGTGCAGGGAATTCCGTCAACCGTGCCACGCTCGTCCCGCCGCGGAGGGCGAACGCGATGAAAGCGAATCCCGTCGACCTTGCGTCCCCGCTCCGGAGGTGCGATGACGTCGATGACTGTTGGTCCCTTGTCCAGCAGACCGAGGAGCGCTCCGGCGCTTCGATGGGAGATGACGGCACCGCCGCCACAGGCGAGCGCCGCAGCTCGCACTCTCCCCTGATCGCTCATATTCGGGTAGCCAAGCGCGTAGACCCCATGGAACACTCGGTGCAGTCGCCCGCTCTCGATAGCACGAGCAACTTCCCGATCCGTGAGGCCCAGGGTCCGGAGCTGTCGCCGGCTCACCACCCCATGCTGGGCAGCAGCCAGCCTCGTCAACCTGCCCGCTCGATCGGTGTTCCTTTTGGACCGCATGGGTCCATAAGGCACACCGCTGGAGGTTTCGCCCCCCGTCCCTCTGGAAAGATGCGGTCTGTGAGCCAGAACGGCGATATCGAGCGGGGGCGTTACGAGGGTCCGCAGGAGCGCCTCTTCGCGGTCCGCGGCGCTGTCCAGGCCGAGGCCAATGAGCCGGCCGCGATCCTCTCTGCGACCGAGGAGCTGATGCGGGGGCTGATCGAGCGCAACGGGCTTGAGCCGGAGGCGATGGTCAGCTGCCTCTTCACGACCACGGAGGATCTCGATGCCGAGTTTCCGGCGGTGGCGGCTCGCGACCTCGGGCTGACAATGGTGCCGCTGATGTGCTGCCGCGAGATTCCCGTTCCCGGCTCGATGCCGCGGGTGATCCGGGTGATGCTGCACTTCTACGCGCCGGCTGGGCACGAGGCCGCTCACGTCTACGTCGGCGAGGCGCAGAAGCTACGTGCGGACCTCGAAGCAGCCCAGTAGGGCGCTTCCTCTTCCGTCACAATCGCCGGGATGACGATCACGTTCGCGGAGAAGCTCGCCCGCATGCCGGGCTACCAGGCGGGGGTCCCGACGGGACAGGCGCCCGAGGCGATCGCCTCGGGCAACATCGCCCAGCTCGCCTCGAACGAGTCGCCGTTCCCGCCGCACCCGAAGGTGGTCGAGGCGATCCAGCAGACCGCGGCGGCGATGAATCGCTATCCCGACCCCGATGCCACCCTGCTGCGCCGGCGCCTTGCTGAGCGCTACGAGACCGAGCCCAGCCGCGTCGCCGTCGGCAACGGTTCCTGCGAGATCCTCCTCGCTGCCGCCGAGGCGCTCTGCGAGCCCGGGGCCGAGATCGTCTACGCCTGGCCGGCGTTCTCGATGTACCCATACCTGCCGGCGCTGACCGGCGCCCGCGAGATCCGCGTCCCGCTCGCCGCGGGCGACGTGCACGACCTCGACGCGATGGCGGCCGAGGTGACGGCGGCGACGCAGCTGCTGATCGTCTGCAACCCCAACAACCCGACGGCGACGCACATCCCGGCCGCCGAGATCGCCGCCTTCCTCGAGCAGATCCCGACCCACGTCACCGTGATCCTCGACGAGGCCTACATCGAGTTCCAGACCCACGACGACCCCGACGCGACGCTCGATCTGCTCGCCGACTTCCCGAACCTCGTCGTCCTCCGCACCTTCAGCAAGTGCTACGGCCTCGCCGGCCTCCGCACCGGTTACGCGATCGGCTCGCCGAAGTTCCGCGCCGCCGTCGACGCCGTCCGTCAGCCGTTCAGCGTCAACGCCCTCGCCCAGGCGGCGGGCGCGGAGGCGATCCTGCACCAGGACGACGTCCTGCGCCGGGTCGAGAGCACGATCGCGGCGCGGCTCACCGTCGAGGAGGGGCTGCAGGGCCTCGGCCTCGCTACCTCCGAGTCCCAAGCCAACTTCTCCTGGATCGATCTCGGCAACGCCGACGAGGCCGAGATCCTCGCCGGCCTCGCGGAGCGCGAGATCGCCGTCCGGCCCGGCAAGGCCCTCGGCGGCCCCGGCCACATCCGCGTCAGCTACGGGACCGCGGAGGAGAACGAGCGCTTCCTGCGTGGCCTATCGGAATTACTTGACTAAAGCTGCGCCCGTGATACAACCCTCAGCAACGTGAGGTTGGACAAAGCCACATCCGCGAAGGGCATCGCTACGTACGAAGCTGCCGTCGCGCCCGGCTACCTCACCTATTGGCGATTTAGCTAGGCGTTCGGCCCGGCGCCAACCGCCGTGCGAAGACCAGATCTTCCGGCCGGGCGCCAGGCAGCAGTCGACGTCGCGCGCGCGACGACGATTTTCGGCAGCCAGCGACCAGAAAGTACGATTTACCTGGTTTGGAGAAAGGCGAAGGCAAAATGTTCATTGGCATGGAGGGGGCGAAGAGAGATGGCGTCCGCGATCAGCGGATCGCGAAAATCGTCGAGTTGGCACCGCCGCAGCGGTTGCTGGCGGAGCTGCCGCTTGGCGAGGAGCGGGGTAAGGCGGTAGTTCGCGGCCGCGAAGAAGTCCGCGACGTCCTGCAGGGGAAGGACCCGCGGCTGATGGTCGTCGTCGGGCCCTGCAGCGTCCACGACCCGAAAGCGGCGATGGAGTACGCGACGAAGTTGAGCGCGACGGCGCGGAACCTGCGCGAGGAGCTGCTGGTGGTGATGCGCGTCTACTTCGAGAAGCCGCGGACGACGACCGGCTGGAAGGGGCTGATCAACGATCCGCACCTGGACGAAAGCGGCGACGTCAACGCCGGCCTGCGGATTGCGCGCAAGCTGCTGCTGGAGGTGCTCGACACCGGGCTGCCGATCGGCTGCGAGTTCCTCGACCCGATCACGCCGCAGTACATCGCCGACTGCGTCGGCTGGGGGGCGATCGGGGCGCGTACCTCGGAGAGCCAGACGCACCGCCAGCTCGCCTCCGGCCTCTCGATGCCGATCGGGTTCAAGAACCGCACCGACGGCAACATCCAGGTCGCCGTCGACGCGGTGCGGGCGGCGGCCGCCTCGCACGCCTTCGCCGGGATCGACGACGCCGGCATGCCGGCGATCCTGCACACGACCGGCAACCCCGACTGCCACCTGATCCTCCGCGGCGGCCACGGCGAGCCCAACTACTACCCGCCCGAGGTCGAAGACGCGCTGGTCACCCTCGGCATCGCCGGGCTGCCCGAGCGTCTCGTCATCGACGCCTCCCACGACAACAGCGGCAAGGATCCCGAGAAGCAGTTCTTCGCCGCCGGCGACATCGCCGACCAGGTCGCCGACGGCAACAAGGCGATCGTCGGCGTGATGCTGGAGTCGTTCCTGGTCGAGGGGCGCCAGAACCTGGTCCCGGGCGAGGAGCTGACCTACGGGCAGTCGATCACCGACGCTTGCATCGATTGGGAGGACACCGCCTCCGCGCTGGAGCGGTTCGCCTCCGCGGTAGAGGCGCGCCGCGGTTCATGAGGCATATGACGGCCCCAGGCGTCGCCATGCTGCGTCCTCAGTCGCCCAAATAGCGCTGCTATTCGGGCTCCCTGCGTCCTTGCCTGGCAACGCCTGGGTCGCGTCATATGCTGGCCGAGACCATGACTCAGCCCCTTAAAATCGCTGTCCTCGGGGTGGGCCTGATCGGAGGCTCGATCGGGCTGGCCGCGCGGCAGCGCCTCGACGCCGAGGTGATCGGCTGCGGGCGCAGCCCCGAGCGGCTGCAGCGGGCGGTCGAGCTGGGGGCGATCGACCGCGCCGGCTCCCTGGTCGAGGCCTGCGCCGAGGCCGACCTCGTCTTCTGCGCCGGTCCGGTGGCGGCGCTGCGCGAGCAGGCGCGCGACGCGCTGGCCGCGAGCGGCCCCGAGGCGGTCGTCACCGACGTCGGCTCGACCAAGGGGGAGCTGGTCGCGGCGCTCGGCGAGGACGAGCGCTTCATCGGCGGCCACCCGCTCGCGGGTGCCGAGACCGCGGGAGTCGAGAACGCCCGCGCCGACCTCTTCGAGGGCGCGCGCTGGTACCTGACCCCGACAGAGCGCTCCAGCGGCCTCCTCTACGACCGCCTGCAGCGGGCGGTGACGGGTCTGGGGGCACGGCCGCAGGCGATCGACCCGCGCAGTCACGACCAGCTGATGGCGACGGTCAGCCACCTCCCGCACGTCCTCGCCAACGTCCTCGCTGCCGAGGCGGCGCAATCGCTGACGGAGGGCTCCGAGCGGCTGCCCGACGTCGGCCCGAGCTTCCGCGACGCGACCCGCGTCGCCGGCTCCAACCCGGCGATCTGGGCCGACATCTTCGCCAGCAACCGCGGGGCCGTCGCCGGGTCGGTCGACTCGGTGGCGGAGCGGCTGCGTGAGGCAGCGGAGTTGATCCGCAGCGGTGACCAAGAGGCCCTGGCGGCCTGGCACGGCGCCGCCGGCGAGGCCCGTCGCCGCATCCTCGAAGCAGAGTCGGAGGCGGGACCGCTGCGCGAGCTGCGAATCGTCGTCTCCAACAAGCCCGGGACGATCGCCGAGCTGGCGCTGGCGCTGGGAGAGGCAGGGGTCAACATCGAGGACATGGCCCTGCACCCGGCACCAGACATGACCTCCGGCGCCGTCTCCCTCTGGGTGGGGGGCGAAGAGCAGGCGCGCAAGGCGGAGAGCCTCGTCCGCGATCTCGGTCACACGGTCAGCGTGCTCGGCGCCGACGAGTCGTAGGGCCTCCACTAGGGTCGCGCCATGAGCCGAACCCGCTTCGCCCCAGCCGGACCCCTGCGCGGATCTCTGCGCCCGCCGTCGGACAAGTCGATCTCCCACCGGGCGGCATTGATCGCGGCGATGGGGGATGGGGAGACGACGATCGAGCGCTACCTCGACGCCGCCGACACCCGCTCGACGCTGGCGGCGGTCGAGGCGCTGGGCGCAGACGTCGGGGGCGACCCCGCCGGCGGGCTGCGCATCCGCGGCGTCGGTTTGCGCGGCGCCCGGCCGGCGACGATCGACGTCGGCAACGCCGGGACTCTGCTGCGCCTGCTGCCGGGCTGGTTGGCCGGTCAGGAGGGTGGAGCCTGGACGCTGGATGGCGACGAGTCGATCCGCCGTCGCCCGGTCGACCGGATCACGATCCCACTGCGTCGGATGGGCGCAAACCTGAGTGCCCGCGAGGAGCGCCTGCCGCCGCTCGAGGTGCAAGGGACGACGCTGCACGGGACCACCTACGAGATGCCGATCGCCAGCGCCCAGGTCAAGTCCTGCCTGCTCTTTGCCGGGTTGCTAGCGGGAGGCGAGACGCGAGTGCTGGAGCCGTTTCCGAGCCGAGACCACACGGAGCGGATGCTGGTGGCGGCCGGCGCGCCGCTCGAGCGCGTGGGCGAGGCGGTCGTGGTGCGGCCCGCCGAGTCCCTCGAGCCTGGGCCGATCCCGGTTCCCGCCGACATCTCCTCCGCCGCCTTCTTCGTCGTTGCGGCGTCGCTGGTCAAGGGAAGCGACATCGTCCTCAACGAGGTGAACGTCAATCCCACCCGCACCGGTCTGCTGACGATCCTCGAACGGATGGGGGCGAAGATCGAGCTCGAAGACGAGCACGAGGTCGGAGGCGAGGCGATCGCCCAGTTGCGAGTCCGCTCCCCCTCCCTTTCGGCCACCGAGGTCGGCGGCGCCGAGATCCCGCTGGCGATCGACGAGCTGCCGCTGGTCGCCCTCGCTGCCTGCTTTGCCGAAGGAACCACCGTCATCCGCGACGCCGAGGAGCTGCGCCGCAAGGAGTCGGACCGGATCGAGACCGTGACGGCGGCGCTGCGCGCGCTCGGCGGTCACGTCGAAGCGACCGAGGATGGGATGGTCATCGAGGGCTCCGGCGGTCTGCGGGGCGGCTCGATCGACTCCCACGGCGACCACCGGATCGCGATGCTCGGCGCCGTCGCCGGCCTCGCCTCCCGCGAGGGCGTGGAGGTCCACGGCATGGAGGCCGCGGCCGTCAGCTATCCCGGCTTCGAGGCGGACCTGGCCTCCCTCACCTCCCCCTGACGTCGTTTCCAGACTTTTGGTTCCTATGGGGGCCAAAACTCTGGAAACGACGCGGTCAATACGCTGCCGTCATGGTGATCGCGATCGACGGGCCCGCCGGGGCCGGGAAGTCAACGGTCGCGCGCGCCGTCGCCGGCGAGCTCGGCTTTACCTACCTCGACTCCGGGGCGATGTACCGCTGCGTTGCGCTGGCGGCGCTGTGGGATGGGGCCGACGTGGATGACGGCGAGACCCTGGGCGAGCTGGCCGAGGGGCTGGAGATCGGCTTCGACGGCCCCCGCGTCCTCCTCGGCGGGCGCGACGTCAGCGGCGAGATCCGCACCCCGGAGGTCAGCGGCGTTTCATCCCGCGTCTCCGTCCATCCCCGGGTGCGCGCCGCGCTGGTCGCGCGCCAGCGCCACCTGGTCGAGGCGGCCGACTACGTCGCTGAGGGACGGGACATCGGCACCGTCGTCCGCCCCGAGGCGCCGCTGAAGATCTTCCTCACCGCCAGCGACGAGGAGCGGGCGCGACGGCGGGCGGCCGAGACCGGGGAGGACGTCGAGGCGGTGCTGGAGGCGCAGCGCCGGCGCGATGCCCGGGATACCGAGCGCGAGCACGGGGCGCTGCGCGCCGCCGACGATGCGGTCGAGCTCGATACGACCGGGATGAGCCTCGACGAGGTCGTCGCGCGGGTCGTCGCCCTGGCGCGGGAGCGGGGCCTGGCATGAGCCTTCCCACCGTCGCCGTCGTCGGCTTCCCCAACGTCGGCAAGAGCACCCTCGTCAACCGCCTCGTCGGCGGCAGCGAGGCCGTCACCTCGCCCGAGCCGGGCGTCACCCGCGACCGCAAGCGGCTGGCGACCGAATGGAACGGGGTCGCCTTCGAGCTCGTCGACACCGGCGGCATCGACCTCGGCGACGAGGCCGAGCTGGCGCGCGACGTGCAGGCGCAGGCGCGGGTGGCGATCTCTGAAGCCGATGCGATCCTGCTCGTCGTCGACGGCCGTGCCGGCCTTCGGGCCGGCGACGCCGAGCTGGCGAAGACGCTGCGCGGTGCCCCGGTCCCCGTCCTCGCCGTCGTCAACAAGGCCGACCGCGCCGACGATTACGCGATCGCTGCCGAGTTCCACGCCCTCGGCCTCGGCGACCCGCTTCCCGTCTCCTCCACCCACGGCCTCGGCACCGGCGACCTCCTCGACGCGATCGTCGTTGCCCTCGGGGAGCGGGAGCCGCAGGACGACGACGACGAAACGGTTCGCGTTGCCGTGATCGGCCGCCCCAACGTCGGCAAGTCCTCGCTCGTCAACGCCTTCCTCGGCTCCGACCGGGTGATCGTCTCCGACATCGCCGGCACCACCCGCGACGCGATCGACACCCGGCTCGAGGTCGACGGCCGCCCGGTCGTCCTGGTCGATACGGCCGGCCTGCGGCGACGCTCCAAGGTCGCGGGGACGGTCGATTACTACGCGCAGCTGCGCTCCGAACGGGCGGTGGACCGCGCCGACGTCGCGATCGTCGTCTGCGACGCCGTCGAGGGGGTCACCGCCGAGGACCTGCGTGCGGCCGAGCTGGCGATGAAAGCCGGCTGCGCCACCCTCCTGGTACTCAACAAGTGGGACATCAGCGAGGCCGACATCGACGATGCCCGCGCCCGGGTGGAGCGGAAACTGCGGCTGCGCCCGGCCGTGATCACGGTCTCGGCCAAGCATGGCCGCAACGTCGGCGCGCTGCTTCCGCGGGCCCTGCAGCTGGCCGACAAGGCGGCCGAGCGGGTGCCGACGCCGGAGCTGAACCGCTTCCTCGCCGACACCGTCGCCAAGAACCCGCCGCCGTCCCGCCGCAACAAGCGGTTGCGGCTCTACTACGCCGCGCAGGTGGGGGAGAGCCCGCCGCGGGTCGCGATCCAGGTCAACGACCGGCGGCTGATTACCCGCGATTGGGCCTATTACCTGGAGAACCGGATGCGCGAGACCTACGAGCTGGAGGGCGTCCCGCTGATCATCGACTTCGTCCCGGCATCCGGTCGCCGTCGCTACGGCGATTAACTCCGCCACCGGACAAAATTCCTCTACGCTTCCCCGCATGCCTACTTCCAAGCCGCTCGCCGAGGGCGAGTACCTCTTCACGTCGGAGTCAGTCACCGAGGGCCACCCGGACAAGGTCGCCGACCAGATCTCCGACGGCGTCCTCGACGCGATCATGCGCGAGGACCCGGGCGGCCGCGTCGCCTGCGAGACGCTCGTGAACACCGGGATGGCGGTTGTCTCGGGGGAGATCTCCACCAGCGCCCATCTCAACATCCCGGACATCGTCCGCGACACTGTGCGGGCCATCGGCTACCAGGGCGGCAGCTACGGCTACGACTGCGACCACATTTCGGTCATCGTCTCGATCGACGAGCAGTCGCCTGACATCGCACAGGGCGTCGACCAGGCTTACGAGACCCGGGTCGATCCCTCAGACGACGACGAGCTCGACGTCGCCGGGGCCGGCGACCAGGGAATGATGTTCGGCTACGCCAGCGACGAGACCGAGGCGCTGATGCCGATGCCGGTCCACATCGCCCACCGTCTGGCAGAACGGCTGGCGGCGGTGCGTAAGGACGGCTCGATGGGCTACCTCGGCCCCGACGGCAAGACCCAGGTCACCGTCCGCTACGCCGACGGCCGCCCCGTCGCCGTCGAAAAGCTTCTGATCTCGACCCAGCACGACGAGGGCATCGACTCCCAGAGCCAGATCAAGCCGGAGCTGTGGGAGAACATCGTCCTCCCGGTCCTCCAGGCCGAGGTCCCCGGCCGCTTCGACGAGGCCGAGCTGCAGGGCGAGTTCCTCGTCAATCCGACCGGCAAGTTCGTGATCGGCGGCCCGGTCGGCGACGCCGGCCTCACCGGCCGCAAGATCATCGTCGACACCTACGGGGGCATGGCCCGCCACGGCGGCGGCGCATTCTCCGGCAAGGACCCGTCCAAGGTCGACCGCTCCGCCGCCTACGCCGCCCGTCACGTGGCGAAGAACGTCGTCGCCGCCGGCCTCGCGCAGCGCTGCGAGGTCCAGGTCGCCTACGCGATCGGCGTCGCCCACCCGGTCAGCCTGATGGTGGAGACCTTCGGCACCGGCAAGCTCCCCGACTCCCAGATCTCCCGGTTGGTGGAGAGCGAGTTCGACATGCGCCCCGGCGCCTTCCGCGAGTCCCTCGACCTCCACCGCCCGATCTTCCAGAAGACCGCCGCCTACGGCCACTTCGGCCGCCAGAACGACGACTTCACCTGGGAGAAGACCGACCGAGCGGACGCGTTGCGCGCCGCCGCCGGCGCCGAGACCGCCGCCGCGTAGCTGGTAGTCCCGGCGTCAGCCGGAAAACGGGCGAACAACTGGCTGGGTAGGGGGCGAGACGACTGCGTCTCCGAACTTTTCCTCGCTATGGCGAGGACAACCTCGGAAGGGCTAACTGGGTCCCGGCGGCTGGGCCTCGCCCAGCCCGTGCGTCCCGCCCGACGCCACCACGGTCGCTTTGTCGACCGCTTCGACGACCTCGCCCGGATTCGCAACCCCGTTGAAGACGAAGTTGTAGTCGTCGGTCGCGGCGGTGTCGAAGTCGACATCGCCAATCTGCATCAGGCGCTGGTAGACGCTTTGGCGGTAGTTGACGTTCTGGACCCGCTCCAGCCGGGTCTCCTGGACCTCTTTGGAGATGATCCCGCGCTTGATGTTGAGGCGCCGGTCGGTGATCGTGTACGTCGTCGCCACCCGTTTGACGAACCCGATCACCAGGGTCAGCGCGAGGATGACGAGGATGACGATGAAGGTCGTCGCCCCGCCGTCGATCAGGTTGGCGATGATCCCCAGGACCACAGCGACGAGAACGCCTTTGAGGTAGAAGCCGAGGATCGCCCGCCAGGAGGGATGTCCCTCGAAGAGGACGTGCTCCCCGGGGTGGAGGTTGAGGGTCACGCGGGCCAGGATATGGCCTCAATCGGCGGCCGCGCAACGGAAGCGGCCGACAGTGCGGGAACTCTGCGCGGGGACATCGTCGCTCGCCCATAACCTCGGTCGATGGCAATTTTGCGGGTCGAGCCGCTGACCACCGCCCGCGCTCTGCGCGGTCCCTTCGACTACCGCCGCCCCGAGGCGATGGCGGAGGTTGGCGTCGGCAGCGTCGTCCGGGTGCCATTCGGGCCGCGGCGGCTGCTCGGCGTCGTGGTCGAGGTCGCCGAGGCATCGGAGCTGCCGCCCGAGCGCCTTGCCGAGCCGATCGAGGCGCTCGAGGCGGGGGCGACGCCGGAGTTGGTCCGCCTGGGACTTTGGGTCGCCCGCGAGTACTGCTCGACGCCCTCGCGCGGCCTGCAGCTGGTGCTGCCGCCGGGCACTGGGACGGGGAGCGCCGGGCGGACCGTGCGCACGAAGACCGAGCTGCGGGCGGCGATCCTCCCGGCGGGTGAGGCGGCGCTCGAGGACGGTGGGCGCCTCGGTGCCAAACAGCGGGCGGTGCTGGAGGCGCTGCGGGCGGGGGAGATGTCCTCGGGCGAGCTTGCGACGGCGGTCGGCGCCGACCGACAGACCCTGCGTCGGCTGGAGGGACGCGGCCTCGTCTCCACCCGCAGCGCCACGGTGCGTCGGATTCCCGGCGAGCCCGGGCTGTCCGGCGCCCCGGCCGCTCCCGAGCTATTGCCCGAGCAGGCCGAGGCGGTCGCGGCGATCGTCGCCGTCCTCGACGGCGAGGCCGGCTCCGAGCGCAAGATGCTGCTCCACGGCGTCACCGGCTCCGGCAAGACCGAGGTCTACCTGGCCGCGGTCGAGGCGGCGCTCGAGCGCGGCAAGGGCGCGATCGTCCTCGTCCCCGAGATCGGGTTGGCGCCGCAGGCCGTCGCCCGCTTCCGTGCCCGTCTCGGCGATCGCTTCGCCGTCCTCCACTCCGCCCTTTCGGCGGGAGAGCGCTACGACGAGTGGCGCCGCCTGCGCAGCGGCGAAGCCAGCGTCTGCGTCGGCCCCCGCTCGGCCGTCTTCGCCCCCGTCCGCGACCTCGGACTGATCGTCATCGACGAGGAGCACGACGCCTCCTACAAGCAAGAGGGCGACCCCACCTACGACGCTCGCGCCGTCGCCCGCAAACGCGCCGCCGACACCGGCGCCGTGGTGGTGGCCGGGACCGCGACCCCGCGGCCGGAGAGCTGGTTGGAGCTGCCGCGCCTGGAGCTGCCGCGCCGGGTCGACGGTCGCCGCATGCCGCCGGTCCAGCTCGTCGACATGCGCGAGGCCGACCCACGCTCGGGCCCGGTCCACGCCGAGACCTGGGAGGCGCTGGAAGGGGTCCGCGCCGCCGGCGCCAAGGCGATCGTGATGATCAACCGCCGCGGCTTCGCGCCCTGGCTGACCTGCCGCTCCTGCGGCCACCACTGGGGCTGTCCCAACTGCGACGTCTCCCTGATCGTCCACCGCCACAGCGGCCGCCTCGTCTGCCACCACTGCGCCCACTCCGAGCCGCAGCCGCGCGCCTGTCCGGAGTGCGGCTCGACGACGCTCTCGCAGGCCGGTGCCGGGACCGAGCGGATCGAGGAGGTGCTGCGCGAGCGGCTGGCGCCGATGCCGGTGCTGCGGCTGGACTCCGACACCGCCGCCGAACGCGGTGCCCACGCCCGCATCCTCGCCCGCTTCGACGAAGCGCCGAGCGCCGTCCTCGTCGGCACCCAGATGGTCGCCAAGGGCCACGACTTCCCCGAGGTCACCCTCAGCGCGATCCTCGACGCCGACGCGACCCTGCGCTTCCCCGACTTCCGCGCCGAGGAGCGCACCTTCGCGATGGTCGCCCAGCTCGCCGGCCGCTCCGGCCGCGGCGAGGCCGGGGGAGAGGTGATCGTGCAGACGCTGGCTCCGAACGCCGCCAGCATCGAGCACGCGGCGCGCCACGATTCCGCCGGCTTCCTCGAGCTGGAGCTGGAGCGACGCGAGGTGCTGCGCTACCCGCCTTTCTCGCACCTGGCGCGGGTCAACTTCGCCTCCGAAGACGAGGGGAAGGTGGACGAGGCGGCGAGGGCGGTGGCGCGGGATCTGCGGCTGGCGTTGCCAAAGGGGTCGGAGCTGCTGGGGCCGGCGCCGATGTTCCGGGCGCGCAACAGGTACCGGCGGCGGATCCTGATCAAGGCGGAGGACCGGTCGGGGACGATTGCGGCGATGGGGGAGGTCGTCGAACGGAAGGTCGGGGACCGCTCACTGAAGGACGTCGCGATCGGCGTCGACATCGACCCGCAGTAGGGGTGGTGGGGGAGGGGCGGGCACCCCCTCTGCCAAAGACCGTCGCGCAGCTGATCGGATTTATGGTTCAGGCGTGGCTTCTCGAGCCTTTGTCAGAGGGGGTACCGGCCCCTCCTGCGACAGTTTCTGGAGGACGGCGTCCGCTAGGCGGGGGGAGGCGGTCGGGTGGGTGTTCAGATAGAGGTTGGGCTCGATTAGCTCTAGCTCGATCAGGGCGGGGTTGCCGTTGAGGTCGGTGACGAGGTCGACGCGGGCGTAGGGGGGCAGATCGCCGAGTTGGGTGAGGGCTTGTTCGGCGACCTCACGCTGGGTGCCGTTAGGTGTCGTTGCCTCGACGGTGCCGCCCCAGATGGATTGGACGCGGAAGTCGCCCTCGGCCGGGCGCTTGCGGACGGCGTGGGTGAAGTTGCCGTCGATGTAGATGAGGGAGGTCTCGCCTTGCTCTTCCAGTGAGGGAAGGAAGGGTTGGACCATCGCGTCGTGGCGGGTCAGGACAGTCGTCAGTGCCTCCTGGGCGCCGGCCTCCCCGGCCCGCACCCGGCGCAGGTTCTTCGCCCCCAGATCGACGACTGGCTTGATCACCGCTTCCCCCCAGCCTTCGCGGCCGAGGAGTGCCTCGACGTCGGTGCTCGACCCTCGATCCACCCATACGGTCGGCACCGTCGGCACGCCCGCCTCGCTCAACTCCCGCAGGTAGGTCTTCTCGCTGTTCCAGGCGATCAGGTCGGGCGGGTTGTGGAGAGTGGTCGCGCCTGCGACCTCTCGGGTCCAGGCGAGGAACTGCTCGTGCTTCTCGTGGTAGTCCCAGGTCGAGCGGACGAGGCAGAGGTCGAAGCTCTCCCACTGCGTTCCCTCCTCGTCCCAGACGACCGACCGCGCCTCGGCCCCGCGCGCTTCCAGTGCCTCGCGGAGCAGGCGGTCGTCGACCTTCAGGTCCTCGTACCCGGCGCAGGTGGCGATCGCGATCCGCGGTCGGCTCTTGCTCATACGCAGGAAGTATCAGAACGGTGGCGATATTTAGACTCAGGCCGATGAGCGACGAGGTGAAGACGGAGGAGCGCGAGGCCGAGGAGCACCGGCTCGAAGTCGAGATGCTGGAGCGGCGGGAAGCCGCGCTCGCGCACGTCGTCCAGTTCGGCGACCCGGTTCTCAAGAGCAAGGCCTCGCCCGTCACCAGCTTCGGGCCGGAGCTGCGCTCTGAGGTCGAGCGGATGTTCGGGATCATGCAGGACGGCCTCGGGATCGGGCTCGCGGCGACCCAGCTCGGCGCCCTGCGGCGGCTGCTGGTCTTCCAGGCCGGTCCGGAGAGCGAGCCGACCGCACTGATCAACCCCGAGGTCGAGTACCTCTCCGACGAGATCGCCGTCGCCGAGGAGGGCTGCCTCAGCCTGCCGCGGGTGACGATGGACGTCGAGCGCCCGCTCTACGCGCGCTTCAGCGGCCGCGACGTCGAAGGTGCGCCGATCGCGATCGAGGCCGCCGGCCTCGAGGCGCGGGTGCTGCAGCACGAGATCGACCACCTCGACGGCGTCCTGATCCTCGATCGCACCGTCCGCGAGCAGCGCAAGGCGGCACTGCGGGCTCTGCGCGAGGGCACCGGCTACAGCCCCTCTTCTGAGGAAGAGATCGACGAAGAGGGCGAGCTGCGCGAGCCTCGCACCGACGCGTGAGGACCGCCTACCTCGGGACCTCGGACTTCGCCGCGACCGTTCTGCGGCGCCTGGCCAACTCGCCGCATCGCCCGGCGCTGGTGGTGACGCCGCCGGACCGCCGCCAGGGCCGCGGCCGCAAGGTGAAGCCGCCGCCCGCCGCCCTCGCCGCGCAGGAGCTTGACCTGGAGCTGCTGCAGGCAGAGAACGTCAACGAGGAGGCGGCGCTGGAGCGGATCCGGGCGGCGCAGCCCGAGGCGGTGGTTGTCTGCGCCTTCGGCCAGCTGATCCGCGAGCCGCTGCTCTCCGAGTTCCCGATCCTCAACGTGCACCCTTCGCTGCTGCCGCGCTGGCGCGGCGCTGCCCCGATCGAGCGGGCGATCATGGCCGGGGACGAGCGCACCGGCGTCTGCATCATGCGCCTCACCGAGGGACTCGACTCGGGCCCCGTCGCCCTCCGCGAGGAGCTGGCGATCTCGCCTGGGGAGGACTTCGAGTCCCTCTCGACGCGCCTCGCCGAGCTCGGCGGTGAGCTGCTCGTCCGCGCCCTCGACCTCCAGGCCGAAGGCGGGCTCGAGTTCACCGAGCAGGACGAGGTCGGCGTCACCTACGCGGAGAAGATCGAGTCAGAGGAGCGCCGCCTTGACCCGGAGCGCCCGGCAGTCGAGCTGGCGGCCAAGGTCCGTGCCCTCAACCCGCACGTCGGCACCTACTTCGAGCTCCCGGATGGCGAACGCCTCGGCGTCAAGCGCGTCGCCGCTGCGGCCGAGGCGCAGCTTGCGGCGGGCGAGTTGGCAGAGCGCGACGGCACACTCTTGCTCGGAACGAGCGAGGGCGCGCTGCGGCTGGAGCTGGTCCAGCCGCCCGGCGGCAAGGCGATGGTCGCCGACGCCTACCTGCGCGGCCACCCGCTGCCGGGCTCGTGAGCGCCGGCGAGGCGGCCGCCTCCGGCCGCGTCTCCCCGGCGCGCGCTCTCGCTTTCGCGACGATCCGCGCCACCTTCGAGGACGACGCCTTCACCGAGCGCGTCTTCCGCGCCGAGGCGGACCGCCTCGGCCTCGCCGGCCGCAACCGCGCCCAAGCCCAGCGCCTCTCCTACGGCGCCGTCCAGCGCCGCGGAACCAGCGACGTCGCGATCGAACGCCTCGCCAAACGCTCGACCCGATTGCTCGACCCGCCGGTGCTGGCGGCCCTGCGGCTCGGCCTCTACGAGCTCCTCTTCGCCGACGCCACCCCCGACCACGCCGCCGTCGACCAGGCGGTCGAGCTGACCAAGGCGGGCGGCGCCGCCCATGCCTCGGGCTTCGTCAACGCCGTCCTGCGCCGGGCGATCCGCGAGCGCGCGCGGCTGGTCGCGCAACTGCTGGAGAACGATGCCGACCCGGCCGGCGCCGCGGTTGCCGATTCGGTGCCGAAATGGCTGGCCGAGATGTGGTGGGAGGAGCTGGGCGCCGACGCCGCGCGCACGGCCCTCGCTGCCTGCAACCAGCCGGCCGAGGTGGCGATGCGGGTCAACCTCCTGCGCAATGACCGCGACGCGGTGCTGACGCGGCTGCGGGAGGCCGGGGTGGAGGCGCAACCGGCGGAGGCGTCGTGGCCGCTCGCCGCGCCCGAGTCGATCGTCATCGCGGGACGTACCGGTGACGCGGTCCCCGCGGCCATCGCCGCCGGCGAGCTGACCCCGCAGAGCCGCGGCTCTGCGGCGGCGGTAGAGGTGCTCGAACCGCAGGGGGAGGAGCAGGTCCTCGACCTCTGCGCCGGCCCGGGGATCAAGACCGGGCAGATCGCCGAGCGGATGGGCGACCGCGGCGTCGTCATCTCGGTCGAGCTAGACCCGGCCCGGGCCGGCGAAGTCGCCGCCCAGGCGACCCGCCTCGGCCTCCGCAGCATCACCGTGCTCGAGGAGGACGCGCGCAAGGCGGGCCCGGCCGAAGGGTTCGACCGCGTCCTCCTCGATGCCCCCTGCTCTGACCTCGGCACCCTCGCCTCGCGGCCGGACGCGCGCTGGCGCAAGTCGCCGAAGACGATCGGGCGGCTGACCGAGATCCAGGACGGGCTGCTGCTCGCGGCGGCCAAGGCGCTGCGGCCGGGCGGCACCCTCGTCTACTCGACCTGCACGATCTCCCGCCGCGAGAACGAGGATCGGATCGCTGCCCTGCTCCGCGCCTCGCAGATGGGCGAGGCGCCGCCGCTCGACCTCGATGACCTCGGCGCCCGCGCCCCGGAGCTCGCCGCGCCAGGCGAGCGCCGCTGCCTGCAGCTGCGGCCCGACCGCGACCGCACCACCGGCTTCTTCATCGCCCGGCTAACCAGAACGGCGTAGCGAAACTTTTGCTCGGGGCGCTGGTTCTCGCTACGCCTGCACGACCAGGCATGATTAGCCGATGAGCGAAGCCGACCAGTCAAGCCCGGCGGACTCCAATCCGCTGAACCGCGCCGCCTGCCCGAAGTGCGGGGAGCCGTGGCTGCGCCCGACCCAGCTGCCGGGCCGCCTGCGCTGCGTCAACTGCCTCAGCCGCTTCGAACTCGTCTCCCAGTGCCCCAACTGCGGCGAGCACCAGACGATCGCCCGGATGAGCCACACCGCCGACATGGAATGCCAGTCCTGCGGCTCATCGATGCTTCGGGAGGCTTGAGAAGAGCGACCGTCCACCTTTTGGTATTCCGAAAGTTTCAAAAGGTGTAGAAATCCTGCGATGACGATTGACGTCAGGGGACCGGACCAGATCCAGGTAGTCGGTGAGAGTTTCTATCGTCCGGCTCTGCGGGAGCTCGCTGAGGCCCGCATGGGACAAGGGGTCGGCCGTGTCTTCGATGCCGTTCTCGAATGCGATCGGGAGAACCCGTACGACCACAACGCGGTGAAGGTCCTGATCGAAGGGCGGCACGTCGGCCACCTCCCGCGGGAGCTGGCGGCCCTGGTGGCGGATCGCATCGCCGAGTTGACCTCCCTCAACGGAGAGGTGACCTGCATCGCCGAAATACGGGGATCGGATTCGGAGTTCGGCCAAGGTGTGGTGCTCGGGGTCGCCTTCGGTCAACTGGGACTGGTCGCCGAGGAGGACGGCCTCCCAGACGACGTTGAGGAATTCGCACCGTCCACCGAAACCGCCGGGCCGTCAGGGCCTCCTCGGACTGCAGGGGCGCAGGCGGATTCCCCTCGCCGAACGAAGATTGAACGTGCGGTCGAGGACTGGAAGTCAGAGCTGATCGACCTGACGGCACGAAACCGCCTCCTCTACATGAGGGACCTCCGCACCGGCACCCTCGGTTTTGATTCAGCCGCACGGGATGTACTGATGCAGCTGGTCGCCGGCAAACGGGTTGCCCTCTCGAAGCTAGTCTCCAGAACTCGGCTGCCGGAGGCACCGGGCTCGAAACTAACTCCGTTCGAAGACGCGGTCCGGCGAATGCGCGCGATAGTCCGCACCGCGCGCTCCTACGAGGAAGAGCGAGGAGTGCGGACGCTGTTCCTCGCCTGTGGGGTTGCGACCTGGCGGAGCGATCGCGCAAGCAGAGCGCCGGCCGCTCCTGTCCTCCTGGTTCCGCTCGAGATCCGCGCACGGGGCGCGAGCCAGCAGGACTTCGATCTCAGTCTGGCCGGCGACCTCGAGGTCAACCCGACCCTGCTGCACGTTTTGAGGGTCGAATTCAACCTCGAGATCGACGACCACGAGCTCTATGAGCACGCGGACATGGAAGGAGTGATCGACACCCCCGAGGAGCTACACCTCGCTTATGACTGGCTGAGCCAAAAATGCGCGACGGTTCCCGACTGGGCGATCGCCGATCGCTTCGTCCTCGGCAACTTTTGGTACGCCAAGCTGCCCATGGTCAAAGACCTAGAGGGCTCGATCGAGACCCTCGCATCGCACGACGTCGTCGCGGCTCTGGCCGGTGATGCGCAGGCGCGGGAGGCCTTGGCCGCCGCGCGTGGAGGGCCGACTGCTGAGGACCCGCCCTCGGTGGATGACCATTCTTTGGCAGATGAGTTCAACGTGCTGGATTCAGACTCCAGCCAGAGCCTGGCGATTGCGCGAGCCAGCAGCGGTGAAAGCCTCGTTCTCAAGGGGCCTCCGGGAACCGGGAAGAGCCAGACGATCGCCAACCTCATCTGTCACGCGATCGGAGAAGGAAAAAGAATTCTCTTCGTAGCCGAGAAGCGCGCGGCGATAGAAGCGGTGACCAAACGTCTGAATGTCGCCGACCTGGGAGACCTTGTGCTCGACCTGCATCGAGGTGCCGAGTCACGAAAGTGGCTGGCGGAACAGCTCGACGTCTCGCTCGAAGCCGCGCGGAGAACGGCAAGCGTGCAGCGCGGAGCGGAGGAAGGTCAGCTGGTCCGCGCGCGGGAGGCGTTGAAGCGCCATACGGAGCAACTCCACTCGCCGCACGGGCCATGGAACGTGTCCGTCTTCGACGCGCAGCTACAGCTGATGGCCAGGGGGCGCCCCTCGACCACCAGTCGCCTGCGCGGCTCCGACCTGGAGGCGATCGATGAAGAGCGATTGGCGGAGGTGGCCGATGCGCTCCGGGACCTCCTCGCGGTCGACGCCCTCTCGATGCGGACGAAGGGCTCGCCATGGAGAGATGCGAGGGTGGAGTCGGCGGACCTCGCAAGGGAGACGGTCGCACTCGTAGCGGAAGGCGGTGACCTGCTTGGAGCGGCCCGAGACAAGCTCGCCACGGCGTCCGCCTCTACCGGCCTCCCCGTGCCGCAAGATCTTTCTTCGGCGAAAGTGGCCGTCGACGTATGGAGACAGGCCCGCGCTCGCGCTGAGACCTTTGAACCGGCGATCTTCGACGTCGAGCTTGACTCGATGGTGACGGCACTGGAGCCCTTGCGGGGCTCGGCAGTGTCGCGACTGGTGGCCGGGCTCACTTCGGGTGGGTACCGGTCTGCTCGCGGTAGCTTGCGCGATTGCCTACGGGAAGGCCAAGAACCCGAGCCCTTCCTCCTCTTCGAGGAGCTCGTCGCTGCCCGGGACCTGCGCGAAAGGTGGCGGGACCTGGGGGTCGCGGACGGGCCACCCGCTGCTCCCGACGAGCTTGACGCGCTGGAGGAGGTCCTGAATCGCCTTGTCGCGACCTGCGAGCGCCTGGGGACCCTTGCCGGAAGAGACCTCGCCTCGCTTCCCTTTGACGCGCTTGACGCCGAAATAGCGGCCATGCGGTCGGATATCGACACCGTGATGATCTTGCCGTCGATTCACGCTGCGCGTCAGCTTTTCGCTGCGGCCAAGCTCGCGAGTTTTCTCGGTGAACTGGAAGATCAGCAGGACCTGCTGGTGGAAGCCAAGGAGGAGCTTGAGAAGGTTTGGTGGCAGTCGGTCGCCGACCATCTGATGATGCTCCCCCAGAACGAGGAGCTGAGTGCCTTCCGCGGCGAGCGGCACGATCAGGTGCTCGAAGACTTTAGGCAGCTTGATCGCCAACACGTTCTGGCGACCGCCCAGAGGGTGAGGAGAATCGCAGCAGAGACCGCGATCAAGGTCCAAGACCGACACCCCGAGCAGGCTCAGCTCGTGCGTGAACAGGCCAAACGCAAACGCAGGCACCTGCCCGTGCGCGAGCTTTTCCTGCGGGCCCCAGACGTGGTCACGGCGCTGAGGCCGTGCTGGGTGATGAGCCCGTTGATGGTCTCGCAGCTGATCCCTTCAGAGCGGGCGTACTTCGACCTGGTGGTCTTCGACGAGGCGAGTCAGGTGCGTCCAGTCGAGGCCCTCACCTCGATGATCCGCGGCAAGCAGCTCGTTGTGGCCGGGGACAACCACCAGTTGCCGCCGACCGCGTTCTTCGATGCAACCGCCGTCGCCGACGGCGAAAGTTCCCGGGACGAAGACGAAGAGTCGACGGAATTGGCCGACTATGAGTCGCTCCTGGATGTCTTGATGACCCTTTTCGACACCGAGATGCTGCGCTGGCATTACCGCAGTCGGGACGAGAGGCTGATCGGGTTCTCCAATCAGGAAATCTACGAAAGCGGCCTCACCACCTTTCCCGGTGTGGTTGACGGCGACGTCCTCTCCCACGTGCTCGTCAACGAGCCGCCGGGGCCGGATGAGGCGCGGGTCAGCCCTGACGCTGAGGTTCGAAGAGTCGTCGATCTAGTGCTCGAGCACGCACGCGAGCGGTCGCATGAGAGCCTCGGCGTCATCGCTCTTGGAAGTAGGCACGCCGAAGCCATCGAAGCCGGTCTGCTAGCCGAGCTGCCGAATCACCCGGACCTGGAGCCGTTCTTTGAAGAAGGAAGGGAGGAGCGCTTCTTTGTCAAGAATCTGGAGCGCGTTCAGGGTGACGAGCGGGACGCGATCATCCTCGCGGTCGGTTACGGCAAGGTTCCCGACGGCTCCCTTCCCCACCGGTTTGGACCGCTCAACAACAAAGGAGGCGAGCGTCGTCTTAATGTCGCCGTCACCCGCGCGAAGCAACGGATGATCGTCGTCTCGTCATTTCACGCCGAAGACATCGATCTGAGCCGCTCGGCTGCAGAGGGGGTGCGGCTCCTGCGCTCCTTCCTCGCATACGCGGCGCGGGGTGGCGATGCCGGGAAGCTGAGTGCGGCTTCCATCGAATCGACCGCGCTGCACTCCCTCATCTCCCGGTCCCTGGACAACATGGGGTATCCAGCATTCGAGCTAGTGGGTTCGTCCGCCGACCGCATCGACGTTGCCGTGGCCAGTCCCGACGAGGGCGTCGCCAAGGTGGCGATCGAGATCGACGGGGCTGCTTATGCCCGACGACCGTCGGTCAGAGACCGGGACAGACTCAGGCCCGACCAATTGGAGCGTTTGGGGTGGAGGTACGTCCCGACCTGGAGTCAGGACTGGTACCGGGATCCTGCCGTAGCTGCTCAGCGTCTGGCGGCGCGGGTCGAGTCGGAGTTGGCACGGCGTGAGGAGGACGGAGAGGAAGGCCGCGCGGCGCCTCCCGACGGCGGTCCCGACTGTTCTCCTCCGACGAGAGACCGAGGACCCAGGCCATCCATGTCCTCGGGAGGACCCGCGATCACCGACTGGCGTCTGCATGACCTCGTCGCCCTAGCGAGGTGGATCGAATCCGACGGCCTACTGCGCACGGGGGAGGAACTGGAACGAGAACTTATGGAGGAGATCGGCATCACCCGTCGAGGCTCAAGGGTCGCTCGTGTGTTGGCAGAAACCGTGGCGGCCCTGCGAGGGCAGACGACCTAGGCGTTGGCTATCCCTGGCCATCGGTAGGTTTGCGTCCGTGAGCGACCAGATGCGTGAGCTGCTGTCGGAGCGGCGGGTAGCGCCGTCGATCCTCTCCGCCGACATGGGGCGGCTGGGGGCGCAGGTTGCAGAGGTGATGGACGCGGGCGCCCGGGTGATCCACTTCGACGTCATGGACGGCCACTTCGTCCCGCCGATCACTATCGGGCCACTTGTCCTCAGCGGCATTGCCGACCAAGTTCACGACGCCGGCGGAGTCGTCGATGTCCACCTGATGATCGAGAACCCCGAACGGCAGATCCCGGAGTTCGCCAAGGCGGGAGCCGACTCGATCACCTTCCATTACGAGGCGACCCCGCACGCCAACCGCCTCCTGCACTCGATCCGGGAGCTCGGTTGCGGCGCCGGCATTGCCATCAACCCCGCCACCCCGATCGAGGGCATCGCCGAGCTGCGCGCCTACGCCGACCTCGTCCTCTGTATGACGATCAACCCCGGTTGGGGGGGACAGAAGCTGCTGGACACCTCCTACGACAAGCTCGAGCGGCTTGCACCCCTTGCCGGAAACGCACCGATCGAGGTCGACGGCGGCGTCGACAAGGAGACCGCTGGGCCGCTCGCCGCTGCCGGGGCCCAGCTCTTCGTCGCCGGCTCAGCCGTCTTTGGAGCTGCCGAGCCCGCTGCCGCTTACGCCGAGATCGTCGACGCGGCCGGGGCCGCCTGAGCGCCCGCGGGCGATCAGGGCACCGGTCACCTCCTGCCACCAGGCGCGCTCCGAGGCGTCGACGTCCTCCCGCGCGGCGCGGCCCTCGCACCAGCCGGCGAGCGCCCTGCGCCCGCCGATCGCGATCAGGCCCGAGCTCAGTACCGCGTAGCGTCCGTCGGCGAGGGCGACGAGATAGGCGCCCCGCTCGCTGCGGTCGCGCATGACGCGGACGACCGGGACCCCGTCGATCTCATCGCCGAGCTCGCCGTCGCCGCGTACCGGGCGCACCGTGAAGACCTGCGAGGCTCCCCGTCGCGGCAACGCGGGCGGGGCGGGCTTGCCGATCGGGCCTTTGGCCCAATGACTCGTTAGGCCCTCCACCTCATCGCGCAGCTCGCTCCGGACGAGGATGTGCAGCTCGTCGCCCTCCTGCAGCTCAGTCGATCCTCGGGGGGGCATCGCGTTTCCGTCGCGGACGATCACGTTGACGAGCGCCTCGCGCGGCAACTCTAGTTCGCGCACCCGGTGCCCGGCGATCGCGGCTCCCTCTGGCACCCGGTAAGCGATGACGTCGCCGCCCATGCGCCGGATCCGACCCGACTCCAGCAGCCGTCGGGGCAGCGCCGGCTCGTCGGTGGTCAGTCCCAGTCGCGTCGCCAGCGGCTCGAAGCTGGCTCCCTGGACCAAGGTCGAGGTGACGACGACGAAGAAGACGATTGCGAACTCTTCCTGGCCGCCGGCGATCCCCGCGACGACCGGGAAAGTGGCAAGCCAGATCGGCGTCGCGCCGCGCAGCCCGGCCCAGCCGAGCATCAACCGCTCTCGTACGTTGAGCGGCGCCAGGGCGGTGGCCACGAAGGTCGCCAAAGGGCGGGCGACGAGGATCAGCACGGCGGAGAGCGCCAGCCCTTTCAGCGCCACGTCGTCGAGCTGACTGGGGAAGACCAAGAGGCCGAGGAGGATGAAGAGGGCGAGCTGGGCGACCCAGCCGAGCCCCTCATGGAAGGCGACGACGGTGCGCCGGGCGGGGATGTTGGCGCCACCGAGCGCCAGCGCGGCAAGGTACGTGGCGAGCAGGCCCGAGCCGTGGGCGATCTCGGCGACGCCGTAGGCGAGGGCGGCGATCGCGACCGTCGCCACCGGGTAGATCCCATCGGTCGGTAGCCGCACGGCGCTGAGCGCGGCCACGGCAAGCCGACCGATCAGGTAGCCGACGGCGATCCCGACCGCGAGTTTGAGGGCCAGCAGGCCGGCCATGTCGGCCAGCCCATAGCCGGGCTCCTGGATCCATTCGATGAACCCGATCACCAGCAGCAGGGCGACGGGGTCGTTCATCCCGGACTCGCCCTCGAGTGAGCGCGCC
Organism: Solirubrobacterales bacterium; assembly: GCA_035266025.1. Taxonomy (GTDB): domain Bacteria; phylum Actinomycetota; class Thermoleophilia; order Solirubrobacterales; family 70-9; genus VAYN01. Next base: position 1,483 of record DATFOB010000053.1, on the reverse strand, counting down.
AGCCGCTTCTCCAGGGTCGAGCGGCGCAGCACGGCAAAGATCGCCGCCGAGTCCGTTGCCGCGATCGCCGCCCCGACGATCATCCCTTCCAGGGTGCCGATGTCGAAGATCAGCTTTGCCGCGAGGCCGGCGACGACCGCGGTGAGGACGGTACCGATCGTGGCCAACGAGGCGGCCGTGCCGAGCACCGGCCGGATCTCCGACCAGCCGGCGGTCAGCCCGCCCTCGAAGAGGATCAGGATCAGCGCGATCGTTCCCAGCGTCCGCGCCAGCTCCATGTTGGAGAACTCGATGCCGCCGATCCCCTGCGAGCCGGCCACCATTCCCAGGGCGAGGAAGAGCAGGAGCCCGGGCACCCGCACCCGGTCGGCGAGCAGCGCCCCGATGATGCCCGCGCCCAGCAGGGCACCGGCGATCAGGATCAGCTCGGCGTCGTGGTGCCCCATCGCGGCGACCCTAGATCACCGCTTCGCGTAAATCGAACCCACTTCGTGCAAACAAATCCTCAGGTGTTCTCGTCGATCGAGGCGAGCCGCAGCTCGAGTTCCTCGGTCGAGCCCTCGCGCGGGATGTCCTCCTCGCGCCCGTGCGGGTAGCGGTAGACGAGGTAGAGCAGGGCGAAGAGGACGCCGGCGGTGAGCGCGAAGCCGATCTCGACCCGCCGGAACTCGTTGCCGACGATCGGCAGGAAGTTCCAGAGGATGAAGAAGCTGGCGCAGGAGATCCAGCGGACGGCGGCGCGCCGCACCTGGCCCTGGGCTAGGCAGGCCTGGTTGAGCGTGACCGAGCCGAGGTAGAGGCCCATCCCGAGCGTGACCAGCAGCAGCCCTGGCCGGTCGTACTCGAACTTCCTGCTGAAGGCGAGCTGCATCAGCTGCGGGCCGGCGACGAGGACGACGACGGCGGTGAAGGCGGCGAAGGCGGCGACGCCGAGGAGGACGCCGCGGACCGAGCGGTGGAATTCCCGCGCGCTGTCGAGGGCGGTCGAGGTGTGGAGGCTGGTGAGGTGGGGGAGGATGCTGGTCGAGACCGCCTGGAAGAGCTGCAGCGGGGCGCGGGCGATCATCAGCACGTTGAAGATGAAGCCGGCGGCGGCCGCGCCCTGGAGACTGCGCGTGACCAGCGGGCCGGCGTTGAGGAAGGCCTGTTCGCTGAACATGATCACGAGGACCGCCGCGGCGAAGCCGCCGCCCTCTTTCATCGTGAAGTCGTCAGACGCCGCCTCCTCCGCTTCGCGTCCGGGGGCGGCTTCGCTCCCCTCTGGCCGCCGCTCCTGCTCCTTTTTCGCCCGCCGCATGAAGGCGAACGGCACCACCATCAGCGAGAGGCTCGGCGCGGCGACGATCCCGACCGCGACCCAGGACTGGCCGCTGAGCAGGCTGACCGCGACCAGCACTGCGAAGAGGGTGCGGAAGACCGACTCGGAGAGGATCAGCGCGGTGAAGAGGCCGAAGCGGCGCTGGCCGGCCAGGAAGCCGCGCGC
>DATFOB010000052.1:0-21068 GCA_035266025.1 Solirubrobacterales bacterium | reverse complement strand
CGACGAGGAGCTGGCGCTGTTCGGCCCCGGCACCGACTCGGGCACCTTCGACTACTTCACCGAATCGATCAACGGCGAAGAGGGCGTCACCCGCAAGGACTACAACAACGTCGGCGAGGACGACAACGCCACGGTCAAAGGCGTCGAGGGCTCTCCCGGCGGTATGGGCTACGCCGGCTTCTCCTTCTACACGGAGAACGAAGGCAGCCTGAAAGCGCTCGAAGTCGACAACGGCAAAGGCTGCGTGCCGCCGTCGGTCGAAACCGCGCAGGACGGCAGTTACGCGCCGCTGAGCCGGCCGCTCTTCATCTACCCGAGCGAGCAGGCGCTGCAGAAGCCCGAGGTCAAGGCCTTCATCGCCTACTACCTCGAAACCGTCGGCTCGGTCGCCGAATCGCTCGGCTTCGTGCCGCTGACCGAAGAGCAGCTGACCGAATCCGAAGCGGCCGCCGCGAAGATCGGCGCCTAGGACCGTGCTGCAGGCCGAGAGCAAGCGCTACGGGGAGCGGGCAATCAAGTGGTTGCTCGCTCTCTGCGCCGCGCTCTCGGTCCTCACCACCACCGCGATCGTCATCTCCCTGATCGGGCCGACGATCGGCTTCTTCGAAATCGTCCCGGCGGACGAATTCTTCTTCGGCGTCGACTGGACGCCCCAGTTCGAGCCCCCCAGCTTCGGCGTCCTCTCGATCGTCGCCGGCACCCTCAACGTCACCCTCTGGGGGATGCTGTTCGCGATCCCGGTCGGGCTTGGGTCGGCGGTCTACCTCAGCGAGTACGCCTCGCCGCGGGTCCGCAAGACGGTCAAGCCGGCGCTCGAGGTCCTGGCCGGCATCCCCACCGTGGCGATCGGGTTCTTCGCCGTCAGCTTCATCCTCCCGGAGGTCATCGTCCCGCTCTGGCCCGACGGCCTCCTCGGCGGCGCCGAGGGCAAGCCGTTCCTGGCCCTCGCCGCCGGGCTCGGGATCGGGCTGATGGTGGTGCCGATCATCGCCTCGATGTCCGATGACGCGATGCGGGCGGTGCCGCGCGGACTGCACGAAGGCGCCTACGCGCTCGGGGCGACCAAAGCCAAGGTGGCGACGAAAGTGGTCTTCCCGGCGGCGCTCTCGGGGATCGTCGCCTCGATCGTCCTGGCGATCTCCCGCGCTGTCGGGGAGACGATGATCGTCGTCCTCGCCGCCGGCTCGACCCCGAAGCTCACCCTCAACCCGGTCGAATCGATCCAGGCGATGACCTCCTACATCGCGACCACCGCGACCGGCGACATCTCCACCGGCTCGGTCGACTACAAATCCGTCTTCGCGGTCGGCACCGTCCTCTTCGCGATGACGCTGGTCATGAACGTGGTCAGCATCCGCCTGGTGCGCCGCTACCGCGAGGTCTACGAGTGATGGAGGCCGGGCGAGCAACCGAGCAGCGCAACCGCCTCGCCGTCGCCGGGGCGCGCTCGACGACCGAGGCGATGCTGCGCAGCCAGCCCCGCGGCGACGTCATCCGCAACACCGTCTTCGCCGGCCTGCTCCTGCTCGCAGTGGGAATCGCCCTCGCCGGCCTGCTGGCGCTGCTGATCCAGGCCTTCGCCAAAGGCTCCTCGGCCCTCAGCCTCGACCTCCTCACCAATCCGCCCTCGACCGCCTTTCCCGAGAAAGCGGGTTACCGGCCGGCGATCATCGGCTCGCTGCAGCTGGTCGCCGGGGTAATCCTCTTCGTCGTCCCGGTCGGGATCGGCGCCGCGATCTACCTCGAGGAGTACGCCGACAACTCGCGCTGGTGGAACCGGCTGGTCGAGATCAACATCCAGAACCTGGCGGCGGTGCCGTCGATCATCTACGGCATCCTCGGCCTCGCCTTCATCGTCCGCGGGCCGCTCGACCTCGGCTTCATCCTCGCCGCCGGCTCGCTGACCCTGGCGCTGCTGGTGCTGCCGATGGTGATCATCGCCTCGCGCGAGGCGCTGCGGGCGGTCCCGGACTCGATCCGGCAGGGCTCGCTGGCGCTCGGCGCGACGCAGTGGCAGACGATCCGCACCCAGGTCCTGCCGGCCTCGATCCCCGGCATCGCCACCGGCGTCATCCTCGCCGTCTCGCGGGCGCTGGGGGAGACCGCGCCGCTGCTCCTGGTCGGCGCCACGGTCTTCGTCACCTTCGACCCGACCCCGTTCGGGACCGACGGCTACTCGGCGATGCCGGTCCAGATCTTCAACTACGCGCTGCGTCCCCAGGAGGAGTTCCAGGCCCTGGCCGCGGCGGGAATCCTCGTCATGTTGGTGGTCCTGCTCGCGATGAACTCCTTCGCGATCTGGCTGCGAAATCGCTATGAGCAAAGGTGGTAGTGGTGTTGAAAGAGCAGACGCCGAAGATCTCGGTTCGTCCCGAGTTCCAACAGGCGGCGCCCCCGCGGATAAAGGAGAAGGTCTTCGAGCTGAACGGCATCGAGGTCCTCTACGGCGGCGTCTCCGCGGTCAAGGACATCTCGATGGAGATCGGCCACAAGGAGGTGACGGCGCTGATCGGGCCTTCCGGCTGCGGCAAGAGCACGCTGCTGCGCTGCCTCAACCGGATGAACGACCTGATCCCGACGGCCGAAGTCCACGGCGAGCTGCTCTACCACGGCGAGGACCTTTACGGCCAAAGGGTCGACCCGGTCCAGGTCCGCAAGCTGATCGGGATGGTGTTCCAGAAACCGAACCCGTTCCCGAAGTCGATCTACGACAACGTCGCCTTCGGCCCGCGGGTCCTCGGCCGCAAGCAGGGCCTCGACGAGACCGTCGAGAAAGCGCTGCGCGGGGCGGCCCTCTGGGACGAGGTCAAAGACCGGCTCGAGGACAACGCCTTCGGCCTCTCCGGCGGCCAGCAGCAGCGGCTCTGCATCGCCCGCTGCATCGCGGTCGAGCCGGACGTGATCCTGATGGACGAGCCCTGCTCGGCTCTCGACCCGATCTCGACGGGCAAGATCGAGGACCTGATGATCGAGCTGAAGGAGCGCTACTCGATCGTCATCGTCACTCACAACATGCAGCAGGCGGCGCGGGTCTCCGACCGCACCGCGTTCCTGATGGTCGAGCTCGACGCCGAGGAGCACAACCGCTGGGGCCGGCTGGTCGAGTACGACGCGACCGAGAAGGTCTTCACCAACCCCGGCGACAAGCGCACCGAGGACTACGTCTCGGGGAAGGTCGGCTGATGCCACAGGGCGTCCGCGTCTACTACCAGGAGGAACTCGAGAAGCTCGAGGCGAGCGCGTTGGGCGGCCTCGACATGGTCAGCACGGCGCTCACCCGGACGATGGAAGCGGTCGAGCGCCATGACGTCGAGCTGGCCGAGGTGGTGATCGCCGACGACGACCGCATCGACGGCCGCTATCTGGAGGTGCACCAGAGCTTGATCACGCTGCTGGCGACGCAGTCGCCGGTGGCGACCGACCTGCGGCTGATCTCGGCCCTTCTGCACGTGCTGAAGAGCATCGAGCGGATGGGCGACCAGTGCGTGAACGTCTGCAAGGTGCTCCCGCTGACCGGCAACTACGCGCCTGCGGACCCGCGGATGGTCGAGCTGATCCTGAAGATGGGGGCGCAGACGAAGACGCTGATCGCGCAGGCAAAGCGCGCCTTCGAGGAGCGCGACGTCGAGATGGCCCGGGACCTGGTCCGCCGCGACGACGTCGTCGACGAGCTCAACCGCGAGTGCTTCCACCTGGCGTTGGAGATCGGCGACGACGCCGACACGCGGGAGTGGGCGATGACGATGCTGCTGTCGGCGCGGGCGATCGAGCGGGTGGGGGACAATGCGGTGGATATCGGCGAGCAGGTTGCCTTTGTGGTCACGGGCTTGTTTCGGGAGTTTGAGGATGCGTCGCACCCCGGTTAGCCCCGAGGTGCGCTGAGTCGATTCCCGTTGGCTGGGCTCCCGGCAGGGGCCTGCGCGCGCGAACTGCCGTGCTCGGCCCCTGCCGGGAGAACTCGGGCCGGGACATGGGCGAAGGCTCGGGCGCGGTCAAGGGGGAGGCTCGGGCGGGATAAGACGGCTTGGGCGCGGTTCAGATCCGACTGGCTTGGGAAGATGTGGGGTCTGTGACTCTTTATGCGGCGATAGATATTGGTTCGAATACGACGCGGCTTCTTGTGGCGGAGCCTGTGGATGGGCAGTTGAAGAAGGTGATGGAGCAGCGGGCTTATACGCGCATCGGCAAGGCGGTTGACAAGAAGGGGCGGATCTCGGCGGAGAAAGTCGCGGAAGTCGGCGAGGTCGTCGCCACCCAGGTGCGGCTGGCGCAGGAGATGGGGGCGACCGAGATTCGCGCCGTCGCCACCGCGGCTGTGCGCGATGCGCGCAACTGCGAGGAAGTGGCGGAGGCGATCGGCGCTGCCGCCGGCGTTCCGATCGAGGTGCTGCCCGAGGAGGAGGAGGGTCGCCTTTCCTTTATCGGCGCCACGAAGACTCTCGGTCACGCTCCCGACGGGCTGGTCGGCGTCGTCGACATCGGCGGCGGCTCGACTGAGGTGATCCTCGGCACCGTTCCCGACGGCGTCCAGAGCGTCCGTTCCTGGCCGGTCGGCTCCGGCAACCTCGCCGAGGAATTGCTCGCCTCCGATCCGCCCTCGGCGGCGGAAATCCGCCGCGCCCGCGACCGCATCGAGGACATCTTCGAGGGGGTCGAGATCGAGCGCCCGGCCCAAGCCGTCGCCGTCGGCGGCTCGGCCACCTCGCTGCGCCGCCTGGTCGGCGCCGTGCTCGAGTACGAGACCCTGGAGCGCGGCATCCGCGTTCTCTGCGGCGACCCCGCCATCGACGTCGGCCGCCGCTTCGAGCTCGACCCCACCCGCGTCCGCATCCTTCCCACCGGCGTCCTCCTCCTCGAGAAGCTCTCCGACCTCCTCGGCCAGCCCCTCCAGATCGGCAAGGGCGGCCTCCGCGAGGGAGTCATCCTCGACCTCCTCAACGGCAGCATCAACGGCTCGCCCGAGCGGGTCGCGGCTTAGCTGGCGCGGGGAGGGGCATATCCGAAGTCTTCGATGAAGGCCTGGCGTCGTCGTTCGCGGGAACGAGCAAATTCTTCGCTAGTCCTTTTCCTTTCCTCCCGATTGCGAATGAGTTCTTCGGCCTCTGCCGGGCTGTAATCCACGAACTCCAAGGCCTTCTCAAAGTCGAAGACACGCGATCCATCGGCCAATTTCCAGGCAAGGTCCCGCTTTTCCCGCTCATTCATCCTTCTGAACCTATCCTTCGTTGCGAGCTGTCACGGGTGCTTTTTGGACGGCTGATCGCCAATTTCACAAGCCGCAGGTCCTCCGTGAGGTTCTCGACGACCCGCTCTAGCTTCTCGATTTTCTTCCCGTTCAGCTCCGTCGCGTGGTCCGCCTCCTCGGCGAATCGAGCTCCTCGGGTTGACACCTCGATCGGCAGCCGCCCTCGGATCAACCCGGAGAAGGCCGGGGTGACGAGGAGCAGCCAGCCATAGAAGGTCAGCAGGGCCACCTCCAGTCGATAGATGATCGATTGTCCTACGGCGACAGTTGGCAGTTCCTCGGGAATTGCTACGCCTGCGGAAGTCGAGATCGCTGCGCATAGAGCGATACAGGTGAGAAGCCGGATCAGGTTGCGGGTGCGGTGCGCGGACACCCAAGAGAAGGTCTCGCAGTCGCATTTTCTCCCCTCTGTTCTCCGCTTTTTCACATCTTTCGCCCGCTGATAGCGAACTCTGTTGCTGACAACAGAGATTGAGAGAGAACAACGATGACCCCCGTGTTGACTCCGCCTGAGCCCGGCGATCAGCCCGGTGCCTCTCGGTACGATGGTGGCATCGACGATCCCGCGCTCTACTTCAACCGCGAGCTTTCCTGGCTCGACTTCAACCAGCGGGTTCTCGAACTTACCGAGGACCCCGAAGTGCCGTTGCTGGAGCGGGTCCGCTTCTGCGCGATCTACGCCAGCAACCTCGACGAGTTCTTCATGGTCCGCGTCGCCGGCCTCTTCGACCAGCTCGACGCCGGGATCGAAGCCCGGGGGCCCGACGGGCTCACCCCGACCGAGCAGATCGACGCGATCCAGCGGCGGGTGCTGGAGCTCGATGACCGCCTCTACGAAGCCTTCGGCGGCAACTTGCGGCCGGCGCTGGAGGAGCGCGGGATCCGCATCGTCACCCTCGATATGGCGACCGACGAGGAGCGGCGGGAGATCGACGCCCGCTTCAAAAAACAGGTCTTCCCGGCGCTGACGCCGCTGGTGATCGGGCTCGGCCGGCCCTTCCCGTACATCTCCAACCTCTCGCTCAGCCTCGGAGTGCTGCTGCGGGACACGGAGAGCGGCAACGAGATCATCGCCCGTGTCAAGGTGCCGAAGGAGCTGCTCGGCCGCTTCCTGCCGCTCGGCGACGGCGGTCTGACCTTCGTCCCGCTTGAGGAGGTGATCGCCGCCAACCTCGACGCGCTGTTCCCGGGGATCGAGGTGATCGACCACGGCTACTTCCGCGTCACCCGCGACGCCGACTTCACCGTCTCCGACGAGGCCGACGACCTCCTGCAGGCGGTCCAGGACGAGATCCGCCGCCGCCGCTTCGGCGAGGTCGTGCGGCTCGAGGTCGAGTCCGGGATGAACCCGAAGCTGCGGGCGCAGCTGGTCGAGGCGCTGCGGCTCGAAGACCGCGAGGTCTACGACATCGAGGGCCTGCTCGACCTCGCCGACCTCGACGCGATCGCCGACGTCCCCGGCCACGCCGAGCTGCGCTACCCGCCCTGGTCGTCGGTGACCCAGCCGCGCCTGCAGGGAGAGGACGACGAGGGCGTCGACATGTTCGCCGAGATCCGCCAGCGCGACATCCTCGTCCACCACCCCTATGACTCCTTCGGGAACTCGGTCGAACGCTTCGTCGCCCAGGCGGTCGCCGACCCTGACGTGCTGGCGATCAAGCAGACCGTGTATCGGACGAGCGAAGACTCGCCGCTGGTGCCGGCGCTGATCCGCGCCTCCGAACGCGGCAAGCAGGCGGTCTGCATGGTCGAGCTGAAAGCGCGGTTCGACGAGGAGGCGAACATCCACTGGGCGAAGTCCCTGGAGGAGGCGGGAGTCCACGTCGTCTACGGCATACCGGGGCTGAAGACCCACGTGAAGGCGATCCTCGTCGCCCGCCGCGAGGGCGAGCAGGTGCGCGAGTACGTCCACGTCGGCACCGGCAACTACAACGCGAAAACCGCCCGGCTCTACACCGACCTCGGCCTCTTCACCGCCGACCCCGACCTCGGCGCCGACGTCGCCGAGATGTTCAACTTCCTCACCGGCTACGGCCGCCCGGCCGAGTACCGCAAGGTGCTGGTCTCGCCGACGACGATGCGGGACCAGATCGTCGCCGAGATCGAGCGCACCACCGAGGCGCACAAGGGAGGCGAGGAGGCGCGGATCGCCCTGAAGATGAACTCCCTTGTCGATGCCCGTTGCATCCAGGCGCTCTATGAGGCCTCGCAGGCGGGCGTGCGGGTCGACATCAACGTGCGTGGGATCTGCTGTCTGCGGCCCGGTGTCGAGGGGATCTCGGAGAACATCACCGTCCGCTCGATCCTCGGCCGCTTCCTCGAGCACTCGCGCATCTACGTCTTCCGGCGGGGGGAGGAGACCCGGGTGCTGATGGGCTCAGCCGACCTGATGCCGCGCAACCTCGACAGCCGCGTCGAGCTGGTGGCGCCGGTCGAGGACGCGGCCCTGAAGGCGGAGCTGCTCGACGTGCTCGAGCGCTGCTTCGCCGACAACGCCAGCTCCTGGGAGCTCGGCTCCGACGGTTCCTGGACGCGGCTGCAGCCCGACGGCGAACTGCGCAACGTGCAGGAGGAGCTGATGGCAAGACATTCCGCACGTGCCGCAGAGCATCTGGCCGGACCGCCCACGGCGGAAGCGCAGGTCGTGTCGCGTCACTAGGACTCACTAGGATGCGCCGCAGTGGCGCGCTTCTCGCTTCTTCCTCGCGACAGGACCTTCTTCGACCTCTTCATCCAGGCCGGTCAGAACTCCGTCCGCGCGGCCAAGCTGCTCGACGAGATGATGCATACCTGGCCCGAGAGCCAAGGCCTGACGCGGGAGATCGTCATCGCCGAGCAGGACGGCGACCAGATCACCCACGAGATCGTCAAACGGCTCAACACGACCTTCGTCACCCCGATCGACCGCGAGGACATCTACGCGCTGGCGACGCAGATGGACGACATCGTCGACTTCACCGAGGAGGCGGCGGACTTCCTCGGCCTCTACAAGATCGAGGCGCCGATGGAGCAGGCGCAGGCGCTGACGAAAGTGCTCGTCGCCTCCTGCGAGCAGCTGGCGATGGGACTGGAGAACCTGCCCTCGTTCAAGGACCTCGACAAGTACTGGATCGAGATCCACCGGCTCGAGAACGACGGCGACCGGATCTCCCGCGACGCCGTCGCCTCGCTCTTCTCCAACGGGATCGACCCGATGGTCGTGATCCGCTGGAAGGACATGTTCGCGGTGCTCGAGGAGGCGATCGACGCGACCGAGACGGCCGCTCAGATCCTCGAGGGCATAGTGATAAAGAATTCATGACGAGGTAAGTCATGAACTCGGAAATCATCCTCATCCTCGTCATCGGCACCGCGCTGGCGTTCGACTTCACCAACGGCTTCCACGACACGGCCAACGTCGTCGCCACCTCGATCTCGACCGGGGCGGCGCGGCCGTCGGTGGCGATCGGGTTCGCCGCCATCCTCAACTTCGTCGGCGCCTTTATCTCGATCAGCGTCGCCGCCACCGTGGCCAAGGACGTTGTCGACGCCGAAATCATCACCCCGACGATCGTCTTCGCCGGTCTGATCGGGGCGATCGCCTGGAACCTGATCACCTGGTACTTCGGCCTCCCCTCGAGCTCCTCGCACGCCCTGATCGGCGGCGTCGTCGGCTCCGCGGTGGCGGCGGTCGGCTTCGATGCCGTGATCACCGAAGGCCTGGTCGGCAAGGTCCTGATCCCGGCCGTCGTCGCCCCGATCCTCGCCTTCCTCGTCGCCGGCGCCGCGATCGGCCTCTCCTACCGGGTCGTCGGCAAGCAGCGGCCGGGCATCGTCACCCGCGGTTACAAGTACGGGCAGATCGTCTCAGGAGGGCTGCTGGCGCTGGCGCACGGGACCAACGACGCTCAGAAGACGATGGGCATCATCACCTTGGCGCTGATCGCCAACGGCTCGCTCGGCGCTGACGCCGACCCGCCGTTCTGGGTGATCGCCTCGGCGGCGACCGCGATCGCCCTCGGCACCTATAGCGGCGGCTGGCGGATCATCAAGACGACGGGCACCCGGATCATCAAGATGGACGCCGCCCAGGGGTTCTCGGCCCAGGGGGCGGGAGCGACGGTGATCCTTGCCTCGACCCACTTCGGCTTCCCGCTCTCGACCACGCACGTGATCAACGGCGGCATCATGGGGGCGGGGGCGGCGAAGCGGCTCTCGGCGGTCCGCTGGGGCGTCGCCGGCAACATCTTCGTCGCCTGGCTCCTCACGTTGCCGGCGGCCGCTGCGATCGGCGGCCTCACCTACGGCTTCACCCGGATCTTCGGCACCGGTGCCCTCGGCCCGATCCTGGTCACCCTGATGGCGCTCTCGCTGATCGTCGCGGCCTTCGCCCGGCGGGCCCAGCGCGGCGCGCCTGTGACGGCGGCCGGCGGATGATCGCGGAGATCGTCCACACCGACGAACTGCTGCAGACCATCGCGGCGTCGGTGGTCGCCGGAGTCGGCGTCACTTTCGCCTTCTCGGTCGGAATCTGGGGAGCGGGTCAGTTCATCGAGCTGAGCCGCAACGAACGCCCGGTCGCGGCGACGGCGGCGCTCGCCCTCGGAGGTCTGGCGCTCGCCTGCGTGGCGGCGGCGATCGTCATTGGCATCGTCGTGATGACCAGCAAGTAGGGGTTCGTGTAGGGCCGGAAGGGAGGGGGTCCGGCGGACAACAGCGGGGAGGGTCCGGCGGACCCCCTCCCTTCCGGCCCTCCGACCGGGGGAGTTAGCTGAGGGTGTTGGCGTCCATCCACACTCGCCATATGGCTGCTACGGCGGCGGCGAAGAGGACGATCCAGAGGAGGGTGCCGCCACCGGTGGAGAACATCTTGTCGTTGCCGGCGATCAACAGCGCGATCAGCCCCAAAGCCCCGTAGAGGAGGGCGCGGCGGCCGTCGCTGAGGGTCGCCAGCGTCAGCTGGTTCTCGCGGCTGTAGACGTAGACCATCCAGGCGAGCCCGGCGAGGAGCCCCATCGTCAGCGCCGTCAGCATCGCGTCGGCGAGGTTGCCGCCGGTGGCCGTGAAGGCGATCGGCAGCGCCAGCAGCATGATGATCGCGACGTTGCGGGCAGCTCGCATGGGCTCAGTTTACGAAGCCGCACGTAAGTCGAGGGGAAGATTTTGCGATCTGCGCGCCACGTGTGCGCAGTGGCTCGGCAGGTTTCACCTATGCCACCTGGAGCCGGAAGAGCAGCGCACGGGGAGGAGGGGACCGCCTCGGTCGAGCTGATCGCTGTCGTCCCCTTCCTGCTGCTGGCGCTCCTGGTGGCGGCACAGATCGCGCTCGCCGGCCAGGCGCTCTGGTCGGCGAGCGTGGCGGCCCGGGCGGGAGCGCGCGCGGCGCTGGTCGGCGGGGACGCCACCGCTGTCGCCAGGTCAGCGCTCCCGCCCGCGATGCGAAAAGGGGCGCGGGTGGAGGAGGGGGAGGGCGTCTCGGTCCGGGTCGAGGTGCCGCACCTCGTCCCGGCGCTGCCAGAGGTGCGCGTGGGCGCGAGGAGCGGGTTGGAGGCGGACGATGAATGAGCGGGGGCAGGCGACGGTCGAGCTGGTCGCGGCGCTACCGGCGCTGCTGCTCTCGGCGTTGGTGGCGCTGCAGTTGCTCGCCGCCGGGTACGCGATCACGCTTGCCGACGGCGCGGCGGAGGCCGGGGCGCTGGCGCTGGCATCCGGTGGATCGGCGGCAGATGCGGCTCGTGGGGCGTTGCCCGGGTGTGCGGAGGACGACGTCTCGGTCGCCGTCGAGGGCGGCGAGGTGACCGTGCGGCTGCGGCCGCCTTCGCCTTTTCGCGCGGTCGCGGAGCGGCTCCAGGTCAGCAGCAGCGCCGCAGCGAGACCGGCGCGATGACGGTCCTCGTCAACCCTCTGGCGGCCGGCCCGCTGGTGCTGGTCGCGGCCGTGGGTGAGGCTGAGGGATCGTGGGGCGCTGCTGCTGCGCTTGCCTGCGCGGGCGCCGAGGCCGACTCGGCGCCGCTCCTGGTCGACGTCGGCGGCCGGACGCCTCGGCCGACGCTGATCGCCTCGGCGGCCGCGCAGAAGTTGGAGAGCAGGTTGAAGGCTCAACTGCCCGACGCCAAAGCCGCTGCCCGGGGTCAGGTCTGCCATTTCGCCGTCCCGGCAGAGCCGGACGGGCTTGCGGTGGTGGCCAGCGCGGCAGACACGGCTCGCGAGGGCGGCGTGGTGCTCCATGTTCCGCCGGGGTTGCTCGGCACGGTGCTAGCCGACTTCGAGGGTCGGGTGTCCGCGGTCCTGTTGCGTGCGGACCTTCGGGCCGACCGGGCGCTGATCGCGCTGACCGTTCGTGATCTGACCGAGCGAGGGGTGGCTGCAGCGGTCTTGAAGCGCAGGCTTACCTGGGTCGCGGAGCGACGGGCAATGTTCGGCGTGCTGCCCTCTGGGGCGACCGGCGGTCTGCCACAACGCCTGGTCGGGCAGCTGACCGGAGCGCCTCGATGAGCCGTTTTCGGGACGAATCGGGCCAGGCGCTGATCCTCGCCTTGGGTGGTTCGCTGTTCCTGCTCGCCGCCGCCCTCGCGCTGGTTGCGATCGCCGGCGCGGTCACCGGCAAAGGCCGCGTCCAGCGGGCGGCTGACCTGGTCGCGATCTCGGCGGTGCGCTCGATGCGCGACGACCTGCCGCGATTGCTCTCAGCGCCTCGTCTGGGCGACGGCCGGCCCAACCCTGAGCACCTCGGCAAGGTTGTCTATCTGGCGCAAGCCCGGGCTGCGGGACTCGCCGCCGCTCGGGACAATGGGGTCGACCCGGAACGAGTTCGTATCGAGTTCCCCGATGCAGGCACCTTTGCTCCGGTGCGGGCCAAAGTAACCATCGTCGCCGGCCTGCGAGAAGGGGATGGGCAGCGGGTGGAGGCGTCGGCCGTGGCCGAAGCCGCCGCGCCGTATGGCGGCGGGGCTGCCGAAGAAGGCACCTCGACGGCAACCGGCGGCGGCTACGCCGGGCCACTCGTGATGCGAGATGGGGAGGGGATGAGGCCGGATGTCGGCGTCGCCTACGACCAAATGGCAGCAGCAGCCCGCGCCGACGGCCTCGTCCTGATCGTCGTCTCCGGCTTCCGCTCGGATGCCGAGCAGGCCGAACTTTTCGCCGCTCATCCCGACCCCACCTGGGTGGCGCCGCCGGGCCAGTCGCTCCACCGCTGCGCGACCGAGCTCGACCTCGGCCCCTCCTCCACTTATGGCTGGCTGGCCTCGAACGCCGGTCGCTTCGGCTTCGTCCAGCGGTACAGCTGGGAGGCGTGGCATTTCGGATTTTCCGCCCGCCCAGCTCCTTGCTCACCCGCCGGCGAAGAAGTCACCGGCACGGGAGCGGGCGCGGCAACGCTGACCTCGACCAGCCTGCCGTCCTTCGTCCCGCCCCAATACCGGGAGCCGATCCTCGCATCCGCCGCCCGCTGGAAGGTGCCGCCGGCGCTGATGGCTGGGCAGTTGATGGCCGAGTCGGGCTTCGACCCCGACGCCGGCTCTTCCGCGGGTGCGCAGGGCATCGCGCAATTCATGCCGAGCACCGCTGCCGCTTACGGCCTTGCGAACCCGTACGACCCTGTGGCGGCGATTGATGCGGAGGCGCACCTGATGTCCGACCTGCTGCGCCAGTTCGGCTCGCCGGAGCTCGCCCTCGCCGCCTACAACGCCGGTCCGGCCCCAGTCGAAGCCTGCCACTGCATCCCGCCCTATCCGGAGACGCAGGCCTACGTGACCCGCATCCTCGCCCTGATCGGCGGCGCCGGATCGATCGCGATGCCAAGCTTTGAAGTGCGGCTGGTGGCATAGTGGCGCCGATGCCGATGCCGACCCTGCTCGTCCAGATCAGCGACATCCACATCGGCGGCAGCGAGGATGGCAAGGACCCCATCCCACGCGTCGAAGCGGTGATCGAGGCGATCCGCTCGCTGCCGAACGCTCCCGACGCAGTTCTCGTCTCCGGCGATCTCACCGACCATGGGACGGCGGAGGAGTACGAGATTGTCCGCGAGCTGCTGGAGCGGCTCGAGCTGCCGCTCTACGTCCTGCCCGGCAATCACGACGACCGCGGACGTATGCGTAAGGCGTTCGATTTGCCGGGAGATAGCGAGGGGCCGATCAGGTACTCGGTCGACGTGGGGGAGCTGCGGCTGGTCCTCCTCGACTCGAACGTGCCCGGGCGGGATCCGGGCGCCTTCGATGCAGACCGTCTGACCTGGTTCGATGACGAGCTGAGCAGGGAGCCCGAGCGACCGACGCTCTTGGCGGTACACCACACTCCGCTCACCACCGGAATCCCCGAATGGGACGCGATCAACCTCGAGGCGAGCGACCGGGACGCGCTTGCCGCGGTCGTCGCCCGCCACCCGCAGCTACGGGCGATCGTCGGCGGCCACCTGCACCGCGTCGCCGCCTCCGCTCTCGCTGGCTGCCCCGTCGTCTCGGCCCCAAGCGCCTACCTGCAGGTCAGGCCCAATTTCCACCGTGACGAGGTCCTCTGGGTCGACCCACCCGGGTTCGCGATCCACGCCCTGCGGGACGGCAAGCTCACCTCGCAGGTGGAGTCAGTTCCGTTCGTGTCGACTTAGGTGCCCTCAGGGGTCAATAAGTCGACACGCTCTAAGGCTTGACTGCGGTGGGCGCCAGGTGCTCGTGCACGAAGCGGACGACCGCCGCACCCTCGCCCACCGCGGTGGCGCAGCGCTTGATCGAGCCGGCGCGGACGTCGCCGGCGGCGTAGACGCGGGGGACGCTGGTTTCGAGCAGGCCCTCGGCGCCGGCTTCCGCGCCGGTGAGGATGAAGCCCTTCTCGTCGCGGGCGATCGCGTCGCCGAGCCAGTCCGTGCAGGGTGAGGCCCCGAGGAAGAGGAACAGGTATGAGAAGGGGAGGCGGCTGCCATCGCTCAGCGTCACCTCTTCGAGCTGGTCGTTCTCTCCGTGTAGCTCGAGGATTTCGCTGCGGTCGCGGACGCTGACTCCGTAGCGCTCCAGCTCGCCGATCAGGTAGTCGGACATCGTCTCGCTGAGGTCGGCCCGACGGTGGAGGAGGGTGACGAGGGCGCCGCCGCGGGCGAGCCAGACGGCGGCCTGGCCGGCCGAGTTGCCGCCGCCGACGACCGCGACCCGCTGGCCGCCGCAGATCTGCGCCTCCGGTGGCCCGGCCGCGTAAAAGACGCTGATCCCCTCGTAGCACTCCAGTTCGGCGACCGGAAGCTTGCGGTATTCGGCGCCGGTGGCGATGACAATCGCGCGGGCGGCGATCTCGTTCCCCTCCTCGAGGCGGACGATGTGGTGCCCGTCGCCGGCCTCGAGCTCCCGCGCCCGGTAGGGCGTCGCGGTGCGGGCGTTGAACTTGCGCGCCTGGGTGACGGCGCGGCTGGTCAGTTCGGTGCCGCTGATTCCTGCAGGAAACCCGAGGTAGTTCTCGATCCGCCGCGAGGTCCCAGCCTGGCCGCCGAGGCCGGTGCTCTCGATGACCAGCGTCTCCAGCCCCTCCGAGGCGCCGTAGACGGCGGCGCCGAGGCCCGCGGGCCCACCCCCGATCACCAGCAGGTCGACTTCCTCGCGCGGTTGCAGCTCGAGGCCGATCCCGAGCGCTCGTGACATCTCTCCGGCGCTCGGCGCCCGCAGCTCGCCACCGCCGGGCAACCGCACCAACGGCATTTCGTCAATCCCCAACCCCTCGATCTGCTGCGCCGCCTCGGCGCTCTCAGCGGGGTCGGTCCAGATGTAGGGGAGGCGCTGGCGTTTGGCGAAGTCGATCAACTGCCGCGTCGGCACCGAATCGCGCCCGCCGACGATCTCGATTCCGATCCCCTGCCGCTGCTGCAGCAGCTCCCGCCGCTGGACGAAGGCGGAAAGGAGGATGTCGGAGAGCGGTGCGTCCTCCAGCAGCAGCTTCCGAAGCTCGTCTCGCTCGACGGCGATGTAGCGCATCGGCTCGGTCACCACCGCGGTGAGGAAGACTTCCTGGCCGGTGAGCAGGTTCATCTCGCCGAGGAAGCCAGAAGCGCCGTGGCGGACAATCTCATTGCCGGCGGGGTCGAGGACCTGGGCCTCACCCTCGCGGATGGCGATGAACGGATAGCTAGCGTCACCGACCCGGAACAGCTCCTCACCGACTTCGGCGGTCCGTTCCTCGCCGTGCGCGGCCAGCGTCGCGAGCTGGCTCTCGGAGAGGGCGCGACTGACGGGGGCGACCACGCGTCAAGGCTACTGCCCATGGGTAGGCTGCCCTTTTACGTCAGCGACCGAAAGGACCCGAATGCGCAACCCCTTCACCCATAAGAAGCTCGAGGAGGTCAAGGACTCGGCAGAGGACTTCGGCCACGCCGACAAGATGGAGGCCCGCTTCGCGAAGGGGGACCTGGAGACCGAGGACACCGGCTTCAGCTTCCACCGCCTCAAGCCGGGCAAGCGCCAGCCCTTCGGCCACAAGCACGAGGACGCCGAGGAGGTCTACGTCGTCGTCCGCGGCGACGGTCTCTTCAAACTCGACGACGAGATCATCGAGGTCGAGACCCTCGACGCGATCCGCGTCTCCCCGGACGTCACCCGCGCCTTCGAGGCCGGCGACGACGGCCTCGAGGTGATCGTCTTCGGCCCCCGCAAGGACGGCGACGGCTCCCTCGACCACGAGTTCTGGACCAACTGACGCCGAGACCGCAAAAACCCTTCTTGAGGAAGGGTTTTTGCGGTCTCGCGGATAGACTGCGCGCGATGCCAACCGAGGTACAGGGAGTCGAGGGGATGAAGGCGCTGGTCGGCCAGGAGATGGGGCCGAGCGAGTGGCGGACGATCGCCCAGGCCGACATTGACGCCTTCGCCAAGCTCTCCGGCGACCACCAGTGGATCCACGTCGACCCCGAGCGGGCGAAGACCGAGAGCCCCTACGGCACCACCATCGCCCACGGCAACCTCACCCTCGCCACCGTCGACGGCTTCCGCGGCGAGCTGATCTCCTCCACCGGCTTCGCGATGGGCGTCAACTACGGCTGGGACAAGATCCGCTTCCCAGCCCCCGTCCCCGTCGACTCCCGCATCCGCGCCAAAGCCGAGGTCGTCTCCGTCGAGGAGAAAGGCAGCGGCTGGTACCAGGTCATAACCCGCTTCACGATCGAGGTCGAGGGCGGCGACAAGCCCTGCTTCGTCGGCGACTCGGTGACGCGGGTGATGGCGGCGTCCGGCTGAATGTTGCGGCGCGCGGGATTCGCGGTTGCCGTTGCCCTGGCGACCCTCTTCCTGGCTATTGCGGGCGGCGCAGCGGCTGAGAGTGCCGACTCGAGCCCAGATGTACTCCGCGCGAGCTACGCGTCCTTCCCCGACTACCTGGACCCGCAGCTTTCGTACACCGCCGAAGGATGGACGGCCATGTACGACACCTACATTCCCCTGCTGACCTACCGCCACGCCTCGGGCAAGGCGGGCAGCAAGGTCATTCCCGGCCTGGCCCGGAGCCTGCCGAAGATCACCGATGGCGGCAGGAAGTATGTGCTCTACCTTCGGAAAGGCCTCCGCTACTCCGACGGCACGCCGGTGAGGGCGACCGACTTCGAGCGGACGGTCGAGCGCATGTTCAGGCTCTACTCCGGAGGCTTCCCGTTCTTCGCCGACATCGTCGGCGCGGGGAGGTACCTCCAGGCTGGCAGGGGCGGCATCCAGGGGATCGACGCGGACAACCGGACCGGCAGGATCTCCATCCGGCTGAGGAGGCCCCGGGGCACCTTCACCTCCGAGCTGGCGACGCCGTTCGTCGCTCTCGTGCCGGCCGGTACTCCGGCCCACGACCTCAGTGCGGACCCTCCTCCCGCCACCGGTCCCTACGAGATCACCAGCTCGCAGCCGGGGGTGGGATGGACCTATGAGCAAAACCCGGAGTGGGAAGGGAATGCGCGCCTGTTGCCGCAAGTCCCCGGCGGCAATGTCGACCGGATCGAGGTGACGGTGACGCGCAATCCCTTTGCGCAGGTTCGTGCCCTCGAAAAGGGTCAGATCGACTGGATCCAGAACCCGCCGCCGCCCTCGCTGCTGCCCGGGATCAAGCGTAGGTATGGCGGCACCCAGTTCCGGATGGAGCCGACCCACAGCCTCTACTACTTCTGGATGAACACCACGAAGCCGCCGTTCGACGACATCCGGGTGCGGCGTGCCGTCAACTACGCCGTTGATGCGAAGGCCCTCTCGCGCATTTACGGAGGGCAGCTAGCTCCCACCCATCAGATCCTGCCGCCAGGGATGCTGGGCTACAGGAGGTTCGACCTTTATCCGCACAGCGTCGAGAAGGCTCGACGGCTGATCGCGCTCGCAAGCCCGCGGGACCGCGAGATCACCGTCTGGACGGACACCGAATCGCCTAATTACGAGGCGGGCGCCTACTACGCTCAGGTGCTGCGCAAGCTCGGCTTCCGGGTGCATGAGAAAGTCCTCAGCGTCGACTTCTACTTCTCGGCGATCGGGCGATCCGCGAGGGCAAATCTGGACACCGGCTGGAGCGACTGGTTCGAGGACTATCCGCATCCGAACGACTTCTTCCAGCCGCTCGTCGCGGGAGAATCCGTTCTGCCGACCTACAGCTCCAACTTCACCCAGATCGACCAGCCGGCGCTGAACAGGAGAATCGCCGGCCTGCGGGAACGGCGGAGGATCTCGGAGCCCGGTTACGCGACTCTGGACAGGAGCTACATGAAGCTGGCGCCGATGGTTCCTTATGGCACCCGCTTGCTCTCCACCTTCGTCTCGAAGCGGGTCAACCTCGACAAGGTGATCTGGAGCCAGACGTTCGGCACCGACATCGCGAGCCTGAGGTTCCGCTAGCTCAGATGCACCAGGCCACAGCGGTGTGCCTTTTGCACCCTATGAGGGGTAAAAGGCACACCGCTGCACTTGACGGACTTACTTAA
Organism: Solirubrobacterales bacterium; assembly: GCA_035266025.1. Lineage (GTDB taxonomy): Bacteria > Actinomycetota > Thermoleophilia > Solirubrobacterales > 70-9 > VAYN01. The sequence continues at coordinate 2,925 of DATFOB010000052.1, read as the reverse complement.
CCGTCAGCGTCCCTTCCATGCCCGCCTGGCGGTGGCCCGGGACGGAGCAGTAGAAGGTGTACTTGCCGGGTTTGAGCTCGACCGTGGCGGATTCGCTGCTTTCGCTGATCGTCTCGGTGCCGCCGATGTCTTCGCCGCTCGAGTCTTCGAAGCGGACGTCGTGGGGGACGGGGGAGGAGTTGGTGAAGTTGACCGTGTCCTTGCCCGCTTTCGCTTCGGCGGAGTCGGTGGTGAAGGCGAGGGAGCCGCTGGGGTCGGCTTCGACGTCGATCGCCGAGCCGGAGCCGGCGCTGCCGCCTTCGGCCTCCTGCTTCGCTTCGCCGGCCTTTTCTTCGGCCCCTTCCTTGGTTTCTCCAGCCTTGTCTTCGACTTCGTCCTTGGCTTCGCCGGCCTTGTCTTCGGCTTCTTCGACGGCGCCTCCGACCGGAGAGGTGTCTCCACTGGTGTCATCGCCACCGCCACAGGCCGCAAGTGCCATGGCGGCGAGGAGTAGGGCAAACAGGGGTACAAGCTTCTTCATTTCATTCCTTCCCGCGGGGATCGGTCCACTCGAATCTAGTCGCGATACGTGCCTCGCCGCTACCCGGTTCAGCGGCCGTGGAACTCCGGCGTGCCGCCGCTGAAGAAGGTCTCGACCCCGTTGCGGAGGTCCTCGGTCGCCATCGAGTCGGCGATTCCGTGCCGCTCCAGCTGCAGGTGCTCGGTGATCGAGTTCTCGATGCTGACCCCGACCAGCTTCTTCGCCATCCGCACGTAGTGGGGCGCCTTCTTCGCCAGCTCCCCGGTCCGCACCTGCGCTCGCTGCATCAGCTCTTCCGGGCCGACCACCTCGCTGACCAGCCCCAGTTCTTTCGCCTCCTCGGCGCTCAGGTTGGGATCGTCGAGGAGGATTTCCAGGGCCTTGCTGGGGCCGACCACCCGGGGCAGGAAGTAGGTCATGCCACCGTCCGGGGAGGCGCCGATCCGCCCGTAGGCAGGCGCGAAGAAGGCGGTGCTGGCGGCGATGCGGATGTCGCAGGCGAGCGCCAGCGAGAAGCCGGCGCCGGCCGCGGGCCCGTTGATCGCCCCGACCACGGGGTAGGGGATCCGGCGCAGGTCGACGATTGCCTGGTGCAGGACCTCGGCGCCGCGGCGCACGTCGGAGGGCAGGTCGACCTCCCCGGACTCGACCCCTTTGCGGAACCAGGTGACGTCGCCACCGGCGCAAAAGGCCTTGCCGGAGCCGGTGACGATCAGCCCCCGCAGCGGCGCCCTGTCGGCGAGCCAGCCGAAGGCGACGGTCATCTCGCCGATCATTTCCGGGCTCATCGCGTTGAAGGCGTCGGGCCGGTCGAGGGTGAGGGTGCCGATCTCCCCGTCGATCTCGATCCGGATCGTGTTCAGCTGCGGCGGGTTGATGGTCTCGCTCAAGTCTCTCTCCCTCGTGGCGTTCGGTTGGCCGAGTGGCCAGCAGCCTACCCTTAGTGAGATGGCAAAAGGCAGGCGGAATGGGAGTGCCGAGGACGGCGGCGAGAAGGCGCTGAGCCGCGCCGAGCGGATCGCGCAGCAGCGTAAATCCCTGCCCGACCAGCCCGGCGTCTACCTCTTCTACGACCGCGACGGCGAGCTGCTCTACGTCGGCAAGGCGCGCTCGATCCGCAAACGGATCGGCTCCCACTTCTCCGGCGGCAACACCCGCCTCACCTCGCGCATCGACCGCATCGAGTCGTTGGTCACCGCCAACGAGGCGGAGGCGCTGCTGACCGAGCAGAGCTTCGTCAAGCGCCACCGGCCCCGCTTCAACATCCGCCTCCGCGACGACAAGTCCTACCCATACGTCGCCGTCAGCCTCGACGAGGACTACCCGCGCGTGTACTTCACGCGTGAGAAGCACCGGGTCGGCCGCGCCTACTTCGGCCCCTTCTCCAGCGCCAAACGGGTGCGGGAGACGCTCGACCTGCTCGGCAAGCTCTTCCAGTTCCGCACCTGCGAGGGCAAGGAGCCGGGCCGGCGCTCCGGCAGCCCCTGCCTCGACTACTACATCAAGCGCTGCGGGGCGCCCTGCGTCGAGTACATCTCCCAAGAGGAGTACCGCCACAACATCGAGGCGATCGTCGACTTCCTCTCCGGCCGCTACCGCCAGGTCGAGCGCGAGGAGGACGAGAAGATGAAGACCGCGGCCGCGGCGCAGGAATTCGAGCGGGCGACGATCCACCGCGACCGCCTGAAAGCGATCCGCTCGCTGTTCGAGCGCCAGCGGGTGGCGGGGGTGACGATGGGGACCGCCGACCTGATCGGGGTCGCGGTGGAGGGAGCCGACGCCAACGCCCAGGTCTTCCAGGTCCGCGACGGCATCCTCGCCGAGCGCCAGAGCTTCTACCTCGAAAACGAAGGCGAACGCGAGCCGGCCGAGGTCGCGGAGGAGTTCATCTCCCAGTACTACTCGGCCTCGCCCTCGATGCCGCGGACGATCATCGTCGGCCCCTATCTGCGCGACCGTGCCGAGGTCCTCGCCGAGGCGCTGAGCGAGCGCCGCGGGGCCCCGGTCGAGGTCCGCGCCGCCGAGCGCGGCGACAAACGGCGGCTGCGCGAGCTGGCTGAGCGCAACGCCCAGCTTGCCCTCGACCAGGACCGGCTGCGCCGCGAGCACCGCCGCTCGCGCCGGGTCGAGAGCCTGGCCGCGTTGGCCCAGGCGCTGAAGATGGACGAGCTGCCGGTGCGGATCGAGGGCTTCGACATCTCGACGATCGGCGGCGAGCACACCGTCGCCTCGATGGTCGTCTTCGAGGGAGGCGCGACCAAGAAGTCCGACTACCGCCGCTTCAAAGTCCGCGGCGACCTGCGCGAGGACGGGGTCGGCAACGGTGGGCCCGACGACTTCGCCTCGATGGAGGAGGTGCTCTCGCGGCGGATGGCCCGCTACCTCGAACAGGCCGACCTCTCTCC
>DATFOB010000051.1:0-31888 GCA_035266025.1 Solirubrobacterales bacterium | reverse complement strand
GAGAAGGGGGCGCAGTCCGGGTTCATCCTCGAAGCCCCTCCGGGGACGACGTTCTCCCGCTTCCGCTGGTCCGGCCAGGCGCATCGCCGCGACTGCCGCTACGCCCTCCAACTCTTCGCCCAGCGACCCGACGGCTCGCCGATCGCGATGAAGAACGTTCGCGCCAACCGGGGCTGTCCCCGTCCCGGCATGGCGCAGGCATCGGGGGCGCCGTTTCCGCGCGCCTTTGACCTCGGCAGCGCCACGCGCATCGTCCAGCGCGTCGTCTGTCTCGGCAGCCCGAAACATGAGTTCTGCTCGGCGCGAGGTCAGAACTACATCCGAACCTTCTCGGCTGAAGCAACCGTGGTGGACGGAACGGCGCCCTCGGTCGGAGTCGTCCAGGATTCAGCGTTCACCCAGGGTCAATGGGTGAACGGGAAGCAACGCTTTGGCTACGACGCCTCTGACAACGTCGGCGTCAAGAGCGCGTCTGCGCTCATCAGCGGTGGAGTGCGAGGGACCGAAACCCGATCCTGCGACTACTCGCAGAGGATCCCCTGTCCTGATGGGGGTGGGCCGCTTGTCGTCGACACCGCGGAGGCACCGGAAGGTTCCCAGCCCTTGACGGTGGTCGCCGAAGACGCGGCAGGCAACCGCGCCGAGTCCGGGGCCGTCACGGTGCGGATCGACAATGCCGCGCCGGGCACGGTGCCGATCGGGGTCGGCGGCGGGGAGACCTGGCGCAACGCCAACGACTTCGATGTCGCCTGGGTCAACCCCAGCGAAGGCGATCGGGCTCCGATCACCGAAGCCCATTTCCGGCTGTGCCGCGCGGGCGGTGGCGACTGCGTGAACGGCGACCGGACTGGGGCCGGGATCGCAACGATCGACAACCTCGCAGTTCCAGCGCCGGGCGAGTGGGAGCTGCGGCTCTGGCGCGAGGACGCTGCCGGCAACCAGCAAGCCGATAACGCATCCTCGCCCGTTCGGCTTCGCTTCGACCCGGAGCCGCCTCAGCTCGGTTTCGAGAATCCCAGCGCAGAGGATCCGACCCGCCTGTCCGTTCTCGTCACCGACCGCATCTCTGGCCTTGCCGGAGGCGGGATCGAAATCAGCCGCGCGGGGTCGGGGAGCTGGCAGGTTCTGTCGACCTCCCAAGAGGGCGAACGCCTCGTTACCCGCGTCGACGACGCCTCCCTGCCACCTGGCGACTATGAACTGCGGGCCAGCGCCCACGATCAGGCGAACAACCTGGGGAGCACCGATCGTCGCCTCGACGGTCAACCGATGCGGCTGAAGCTGCCGCTGCGAGTCGCGACCGCAATGAAAGCCGGCGTTGTCGAGAAGCGCACCGTCGCCCGCAAAGGGAAGAAGAAAGGCAAGGTGCGGCGGGTCGTACTCGAGCCCCGCGCCAAGGTCTCCTTCGGGCGCAAAGTCCATCTCGGCGGCCGCCTCGTCAACCAGGCCGGGCACGCCCTGAGCGACGCCAACGTCTCGGTCTACTCCCGCCCCAAAGGAGGCGAGGAGCAGCTGGTCGGAACGGTGGCGACCGACTCCGGCGGCCACTTCTCCTACGCGGTCGAGGCCCGCGCCTCGCAGACCTTCCGCTTCGTCTATCCCGGCACGGCGACGATCCTGCCGGTCGAGGGCACCGCGACTCTGCTGGTCAAAGGGACCTCGACCTTCACCGTCAAGCCGAAGCACGTCCTCAACGGCAAGTCGGTCACTTTCAGCGGCCGGGTGAAGGGACGCCCGCTGCCCGAGGCGGGGAAGCTGTTGGAGCTGCAGGTCCGGTTCGCCTCGGGATGGCAGACGTTCCGCACGATTCACACCGAGGCGGACGGCAGCTGGCGAATCCCCTACCTGTTCGACCGCACCTGCGGGGAACCGGAGTTCGATTTCCGCGCCCACCTTGCCGCTGAGGCGGGCTGGCCGTTGGAGACCGGAAACAGCCGCAGGTTGACGGTGCGAGTGAAAGGGCGGCCATGCTAGACCCGACTAGCTCGATCCATCCCAATCTCGGAGGAGACTCATATGAGAGCGGTGCTTGACCGACTCACCTACGCCAACGTCGTCGCGACCCTGGCGCTGTTCATCGCCGTAGGAACCGGGGGCGCCTTCGCGGCGTCGAAGATCGTCGGCTCCGACGTCAGGGACCACAGCCTGACGGGAAGGGAGTTCAAGGCGAACTCGATCGGAGGGAAGGCGATCAAGGAGTCCAGCCTACGCCCGGTCCCTCGGGCTCAGAACTCGGCCCGCCTCGGGGGTCAGCCGGCCTCCCGCTTCCTCGATAGCTGCCCGCAGGCATTCGCTCCGACGATCCCGGTCGGGGACGTCTGCGTAGAGACCCAGGCTCGGCCACCTCGGTCATATGGAAGCGCCGTCTCAGACTGCGCCTTGACCGACAACCGGGAACGTGCCGGGCGGCGCTTGCCCACGCATCAAGAGCTGATGGTGGCGTTGGCGCAGCCGCAAATCCAGCTCGCACCAGGAGGGGAGCTGACTAGCGAAGTTTTCCCGTCCACCAGCAAGCCCGGCGCGGTCGACGTTCTCTACGTCACCCAGGAAAACGGCAGCGTCGGCATCACCGAAGACCTCGGCGGCGACAAGAGCTACCGCTGCGTCGCTGATCCCATGAACTGAAAACAACAGCCTCGACAACGAGGAGGAGCCCGATGGCAAACATCACCCAGCATCTGACGTCCGTCTCCCTCGACCTGCGCTCCGGTGCTCCTCCAGGCCGGCGACTCCTCGCGCTGACGCTGGTGGTGATGCTCGTCCTCGGCAGCACCTTCCCCGGCATCGCCCTAGCGGGCGAGACCGACAGCGAAGGCGAGGGAACCGCGCCACCGGTTGAAGTGCCGGTCGATCCCGACCTCGATCCCGGCGGCGAGGAAGAAGTCCTCGAAGAAGCTCCGGCATCAGGGGGAGACGAAGAAGCTGGCGCGGTCGAAGTCGAACCCGAAGTAGACCTGGAAGCCCCTCCGGTCGATGAAGCCAGCGGTGCCGCCAATCAAGCACCGAAAGCAGGCGCGCCCTCAGCGCCGGCTGCCTCCTCCGAGCCCGACGGCGCCCCTGCCCCCCCTTCTGTCGCCGCCCCTGAACCCGAACCCGTCCAGCAGAAGGCACCGGAAGCGAAGACCTCCGGGCCGGTCGCCAACCAGTCGATCACCGCGCCGAAGCAGAGGCCCGCAGCACAACAGTCGGCACCGGCACCCTCGGGCGCGACCTCTGACGAAGCCGCCCCGGCGAGCGAACCATCCGAAGAAGAAGCACCGTCGCCGGCCCCGGCCCCCCAACCCGCCGCAACGCCTCCGGCCGATCACAGTCGCCACCTGGCGGGGAAGGATTCCTACGTCGTGCAATCAGGCGATTGCCTCTGGCACATCGCCGCTGCCTTGCTCCCTGGTGACGCGAGCGACGCGCGAATCGCAGCCGAGGTGGCGCGGCTGTGGAGCCTCAACGAAGCCGCCATCGGCACCGGCGACCCGAGCCTGATCTACGCCGGAACCACGCTCCGCCTTCGCTGAGCGTCACGCGAAGCTCCTCGATTCCTGGGGTCGGCCCTCTGCGGGTCGGCCCCTTTGTCGTTCGGGGGGATGAAATCTCGATGCGACCCGATGCAACCGGGTCGGCGGCTGGACAGCCGAGGTGAAGAACACCTCGAGCAAAGGAGCCCGCCGTGGCACTCGCAGTCCTCGTCAAGTTGCAGCTCGCCCTCGACAGCGCGGCGGTCGCGATCAAACCGAACCCCAATGGGGGACCGGGAACGCCAGCGCTCGAAAAACTCGTCAACTGGCTCGCCTCGATCGTCCTACTCGGCTGTGCCGCCGGTCTGCTGATCGGCGCCGCTCAGTGGGCGCTCGGCAGCAAATCCAACAACTTCAGCCACGCCTCTGACGGCAAGCAGAAGGTCCTCTACTCCCTGTGCGGCGCCTTCGTCGTCGGGGCCGGCGCGGCCCTCATCAACTTCTTCTACACCTCCGGCTCGGCGGTCAAATGATGGGCTCGTCAGCTTCGAGATCATCGTCGCGGCGGCCCCTCATCATCGGCTGTCTTGCCGCTCTGATTCTGGGCTTGCTGCTCGGCCGGTCCCTCTCCCCCACCAGCGACCGCGCGGCGCTACCAGCCAAAGCAGGCGCAGCGCGGTCGCTTGCCGGCGTTCCAGTCGCCTTCCCGAACAGCGCAGATGGGGCGGCTGAGGCTGTAGCCGCCTACCAGCGGGCCTTTGCCGACCCGGCGGTTCTGCGGCCGGGAGTCATGCGGGCGCGGATCGAGGCGCTGGCGACGCCGGACTACGCACAGACGATGGTCGCGGCGAACTCGCCCGGCGCCGAACGACTGGCGGCGGGACCGATCGGGATCGGGATCCGCAAAGGCGTGCAGACGATCTACACGGCGGTTCCGATCGGCTACAGGGTGGAGTCGTTCCAGCCCGATCGCGCCCGCGTTCTCACCTGGGGTTTCACGCTGCTGGGAAACGGGGCCGCGGTCGAGCCCTCCGCCTACTTCGGCATCACGCACACGGAGCTCGTCTGGATGGACGGCCGCTGGCGGATCGCTGAAACCAGGGGTGGCTTCGGCCCGACCCCGGAGCTGGCGACGAGTCCCGGCCCGCTCGGCGGCTACCGGGTGCTCGACCTCGCACAAGGGCTCGAAAGCTATGAGCTGGCTCCGTAGAGGGTTGGCGGGACTCGGCCTCGCCGCCCTGCTGGCGGCCTTGGCCGTGCTGGCTCAGCCGGCCCCGCCGCCCGCAGAAGCCAACCCGGCCTGCGACGTCGGCAGCGCTCCCGTCGGCGCAGCCAGCGGCATTGCCGACGCTGTGACGGGCGGCATCGTCGGCGGCGGCAACCCGGTCGGCGACGCCTGTAACGCGGTGAGCGACGAGATCACCGGCGTCGTCACCGACCCGATCACCGACGCCATCGAGGGAGTCGGCAACAGCATCTTTGAACAGATCACCACCTGGGTCAGCGGCGGTGCCGGTTGGCTGATCGGGAAGGTCGTCGAGGGGATCAACGAAACGACGACGCCGGAGCTGACCACCAGGGGCTTCCTGCAGCAGTACGGGCGCATGGCGCAGATCGCGGCGCTGATGGGACTGGCGATGCTGCTGCTGGCGGTGCTGGAGGGACTGGCCCAGGGCAACGCCGGCCTCCTCGCCCGCGTCGTCCTCGTCAACCTGCCGCTCGCCTTCATCGCCACCAGCGTCGCCTACGCGGTGGTGCAGACCTTGCTGATCGTCACCGATGGCCTCTGCCATGCCGTCGCCACGGCGAGCCACGACAACAGCCAGGAGTTCTTCAAAGGCGCGATCAATGGGCTGAGCCAGGCGGGCGGTGACGCCGGCAGGGAAGTCGGCGGCAAAGCCGCGGGCACGGTCGGGGCGGTGCAGGGACAGGCTGCGGGAGCGACGGCGGCCCCGTTATTCGTCACCTTCCTCGCCGCGATCATCGGCGCCTTCGCCGCCTTCCTCGTCTGGATCGAGCTGCTGATGCGCGATGCGGCGATCTACGTCGTGGCGCTGTTTATGCCATTGGCGCTGGCCGCCTCGATCTGGCCGCGCTGGACCGGCGCTCTGCGCCGAACCGGCGAGCTGCTGGTCGTCGTCATCGGCTCCAAGTTCGTGATCGTCTCGATCATCTCGCTCGCGGCGGGGTTGATGGCCGAGAACGACGGTCGGGTCGAGCACATCCTCGCCGCCTCGGCCCTGATGCTCCTCGCCTGTTTCGCCCCGTTCGTCCTGTTCCGGCTCGTGCCCTTTGCCGAGGGAGCAATGTCGGCTGCCTACGGCCGCCGCTCGGCAGCGGGCGGGGCGGTGAGCGGAGTGCAGATCGCGAGCGACGTGCAAATCCTCCGCAACATGGCCCGCTCCAACTTCGGCGAGTCGGGCGCGACCCTCTGGAGCGCGGGCGAGAAAGGTGGCGGTGGCGCGGGCCCCGAGCCAAGTGGACTTCGCGGTGGTGGTGGCGGTGGCGCCGGATCGGGAGGTGGTGCTGGTGGCGGCGGGGCGGCAGGCGGTGGCGGTGCCTCGGCTGGCGGTGGTGCCGGGGCCGCTGGTGCCGGAGCGGGCGCGGGGGCAGCAGGCGTAGCTGCGGCTGTGCCGGCGGCTGCAGTTCGCGGCACCCAGGCCGCCGCACAACGACTGCAGGGAAGCTCCGTCGCGAAAGAGGCCGGAAGCTCGTCGGGCGGTAGCTCGGCGACCTCGACGCCGGTAGACGGCGGCGCATCGGCACCAGCGTCACAAGATGAGTCGAGCGAGGCGCGCAGCGTGCCGAGGCCGCGCGAAGCCGATGGCGGTGAGGCACCGAGCGCCGGAGGGAAAGCGCCCCGGCCCACGCCTGAGCCGCCACGGACGAAACCGGAGAAGGGGTCGAAATCGTGAGCGTCCGCCGCTACCGCTTCGGTCCTCTCGAGCAGCGTGTCGTGGTGGGGCCGCTGCGGGCCGGTCAGGTCGTCATCGTCGCCATCGGCGCTGTCGTCGGCCTGGGCTCGCTGTACTCGCTGCGGAGCGTCGTCGGCCTCGTCGTAGGCGTCCTGGCGCTCTGCGTCGCGGTCGCCGCGATCTGCGTCCCGATCGAGGGCCGCACCGCCGAGGAGTGGGCGCCGGTCGTCGGCGGGTGGCTTCGGCGGCGTCGACGTGCTGAACGCGGCCACCGCTCGGCCGCGCCGAGTGCGGGCACTAGACAGAACGACCAGGGAGAGGCAGAGCACGAGACCTCCCTGCCGCCGGCCCTGGCCGACCTCAAGATGCTCGCTGTCCCATACGGAGCCGATGAGGTCGGGATCATCGAAGACCGGCGCGGGGGCACGTTCACGGCGGCGCTGGCAGTCCGGGCCGGTGCGTTCGCGATGCGCGACTCCGCCGAGCAGGAGCGGGTGCTGGACGGCTGGGGCGCGGTGTTGGCGAGTTGCGCACGCGACGGCAGTCCGATTCGTCGGCTCCAGTGGATCGAGCAGACGCTGCCGGGCCAGGGCGACGAGCTGGCCGCCCACTTCCAAGCTCAGCGCGATCGTGCCGTTCCGCTCGACTCCGACGTCGTTCGCTCCTACATCGAGCTGGTGGAGTCGGCGGCGCCGCAGACGACCGACCACGAGGTCCTGATCGCCGTGCAGATCGACCAGCGCCGGGGCGCGAAGGAACTGCGCCGCCTCGGCGGCGGTGTCGAGGGAGCGTGTCAGCTGCTCCTGCGGGAGGCCGAGAGTCTTGCCGAGCGACTGACGGTCGCCGAGGTCTCGGTCTCCGGTCTGTTGCGCCCGCGCCAGTACGCGGGCCTGATCCGCGACGCCTTCGATCCGTTCGGGCGGCAGGGTCGGGCTCGCGCGGCGCTGGGTCAGGACGGGCGCGAGGGAGTAGAGCCGGCGCTGATGGGGCCGCTCGCCGACGAGACGAGCTGGTCGACCTACCGAACCGACTCGGCGCTTCACGCGACCTACTGGATCGCGTCCTGGCCGCGCTCGGACGTGGGGCCGATGTTCATGGCGCCGCTCTTGATGCAGACGAGCGCCTTGCGGACGGTGGCGGTGACGATCGAGCCCGTCCCCTACTCCCTGGCGATGCGTCGCGCCGAGGCGGCGCAGACCGCCGAGGTAGCCGAGGAAATCAACCGCAGCCGTCAGGGCTTCATGTCGACGGCGCGGATTCGCCGCCGCCAGCAGGCCGCGTCACGGCGGGAGGAGGAGCTGGCCGACGGGCACGCGGAAATGCGGTGGATCGGCTGTGTGCGGACTTCGGCTCGATCAACGGACGAGCTCGACTACGCCAAGAGCGAGGTCGAGCATGGGGCGCAGCTCGCGCGTTTGAGTCTGCAGCCGTTCTTCGGTGAGCAGGACACCGCCTTTTGCAACACCCTGCCGATCTGCCGAGGGCTGCGATGAGGCGCCTCCCCGCCGAGCGGCCGGGGCACACCGGGACCACGGCGCATTTCCAGGCTGTCTATCCCTTCTTGGGTCAGGGCGGTCTCGGTGCTGCCGGCGCCTACATCGGACGCGACGCCTACGGCGGCGCCTGGATGTACGACCCTTGGGCGCTCTATCCGGCGCATCTGCCGGGGCCGAACATGCTGATGCTCGGCGGAATCGCCTCACGGAAGTCGAGCCTGGTGAAGACCTACATCTACCGCCAGGCCGTCTTCGGCCGCCAGGCTTGGGTGCTCGACATCAAGGGCGAGTATTGGCCGTTGGCGAAGGCGCTCGGGGTAAAGCCGATCACGCTGGCTCCCGGCGGCGAGGTCCGGCTGAACCCTCTCAGCCCGCGAGGCGGCCGAGAGGGGCCGTTGAGCCTCCTGCGTTCGGTGGCACAGGCGGCGCTCCGCCGCGAGCTGAGCCCCGAGGAGGACGCCGGGTTGCGGGTGGCGTTGGAGGTCGTCGACGAGGAAACGGGGACGGCGGAGCCGACGTTGCCGCAGGTGGTCCATGCGCTACTGCATCCCCGCGAGGCGATGGTGCAGGGGGTCTCGGCCTCCAGCAGCGAAGACTTCGCCGAGGCGAACCGCTCATCGGCCCTAGCCCTCCAGCGGCTTTGTGCCGGCGACCTGCGCGGCATGTTCGACGGGCCGACCAGCGAAGGGCTCGACCTGGACGCGCCTCTTGTCGTGCTGGACCTGAGCGCGGTCCGCGACTCCGCGGCGCTGGGGATCCTTATGACCTGCGCGGCCGCCTGGCAGCAGTCGATCCTCTTGGAGCGAAAGCAGGCGGCCGAGCAGGAGGGGCTTGAGAGCCCGAAGCTGATCTCGGTGGTCGAGGAGGGCTGGCGGGTCACGAGCCACATCGGGGTCGCCGAGTGGTTGCAGGCCAACTTCAAGCTGTGCCGTGCCCTCGGCGTTCAGAACCTCGTCGTCGTCCATCGCCTCACCGACCTCGGCGCATCGGGTGACGCCGGCTCGCGGGAGGCGCGGATCGCGGAGGGACTGATCGGCGACGCGGACACGAAGGTCATCTACCGCCAGCCGCACGACCAGCAGGAGCTGCTTCGCTCCCGGCTCGGCCTGAGTCGAACCGAGGCGGAGCTGTCGACGACGCTGCGGCTCGGGGAGGCGCTGTGGATGGTCGGTCGCCGGTCCTTCCTCGTTCAGCATCGTCTCTCCGAAATCGAGCGAGAGCTCGTCTACACCGACTGGCGCATGGCCGAGAAATCGCTGGCGGAGGTGGCGTGACCGACTCCGAGCGACAGCTCTACCTGACGTTGGCGGCGATCGGGATCGGCGTGCTGACGACGATCTGGCTGATCGGTGCGCTCGCCGGATTGGCGTTTGGCGGTGGCTGGACCTCCATCGGCATGAGCGAAGTGGCGTTGGCGGCGGTGAAGCTCCCCTCCCACCTCGGCGATCCTCGAGCGGCGTGGCCCGAGCCGGCTCAGGCGAAGCTCCCAGGAGCCGCCGGCTTCTACGTCAGCGGAGTTTTCGTGTTCGGCGCGCTCGGCGGTGTCTTGCTGCTGGCTCGCCGAGTTGTCGACCTCAGCGACCTCCCCTCCATTGGCGGTCGACGCCGCCGGGCGCCGAGCGCGCGCTGGGCCAACCGGCGTGATCTTGCGCCCCTGCGCGTCCCGAAGCCGGAACCCGGCCGTCTCACGCTCGGCTACAGTGGCCGCGCTCTGCTCGCTGCCGAGGAGCGTCAGTCGGTGATCGTTTTCGCCCCGACTCAGAGCCACAAGACGACCGGGCTGGTGGTCCCGGCTCTTTTGGAGTGGAAGGGTCCGGTACTCGCCACCTCGGTCAAGACCGACCTGCTCGCCGACACCGTGGCCCACCGGCAGACGGTCGGTGACGTGATGATCTTCGATCCGGCGCTGGTGACGGGCATGGAGCCTTCGCGCGCTACGCCCTTGTGGGGAGCGGGCACCTGGCGGGGCGCGATGCGGGTAGCTCATTGGCTCGCCTCTGCAGCGAAGACCGGCTCAGGCGGATTGGAGGATGCCGACTTTTGGTACGCGGCGGCCGAGAAGCTGCTCGCTCCGTTGCTGTTCACCGCCGCGTCCACCGGGCGGACGATGGAGTCGGTGGTGCGCTGGCTCGACGAAGGGCCTGACGCCAACGACGCCCTCATTGAGGAGCTGCTGAGCGATGCTGGCGAGCCGGCGGCGAAGCGGGCGTGGCAGGCAACGCAGAACCGCGAGGAGCGCCAGCGCAGCTCCGTCTACACCACCGCTGAGATGATCGTCGCCGCGTTCGCCGATCCTCGGGTCGCTGAGGAGACGAAGGGGGCCGACTACAGCCCCGCCGCGCTCCTCGACGGCGGGGCCAACACGCTCTACCTCTGCGCGCCGCTGCACGAGCAGGAGCGGCTTCGGACGGTGTTCTCGATGCTGGTTCAGGAGGTCCTGGCGGTCGTCTACGAGACGGTTGCGGCCACCGGGAAGCCTCTGGACCCGCCGCTCCTCCTGGCACTCGACGAGCTTGCCAACATCGCCCCGATCCCCAACCTGGCGGAGATCGCCTCAACCGGGGCCGGACAGGGTGTCCAACTGCTGAGCATCTTTCAGGACCTGGCGCAGGTCAGCTCCCGCTACGGGCGGCGAGCGCCGACGATCGTCAACAACCACCGGGCGACGGTTCTCGGCTCCGGCATCTCCGACCCCGACACGCTCTCCTACGTCTCGCGCGTCCTCGGGCCGGGCGAGTTTGAGCAGCGGTCGCGCAGCACCGGCGAGAAGGGACGGCGCTCGGAGACCGAGGGAGACACCTACCGGGACCTCGCCCCGGCCAATGTCGTGCGCGAGCGTGATCCCGGCACCGGGCTTCTGGTCTACGGGCACCTGCCGCCGGCGAAGATCAAGCTGCGACCGTGGTACGCCGACCGGGAGCTGCGACGACTGCGCGACGGCCGAGGTGCCGAGGAGGCACGACGATGAGCAAGACCTCCTCCGCCTCGAGGATCGTCGGCGAAGGAGCGGTGCCGCTGCGAGGCTCCCTCCCGCAAGAGGGGCAGGCACCGCAAGAGGGGGAGGCGCCGACGAAGACGATCGACGAGACGCCGGTCCCGCTGCGCCTGGGGGCCGAGCGTGTCGAACAGGAAGAACGAGAGGCGCGACTGCGACTCCTGACCGGTCGCACTAGTCGAGGTCGGCCAGGCTGACGGCGATGTACTCCAGCTCGCCGTTCAGAGGGGGCGGCATCAACTCCGGTTCGCGAGCCTGAGCCACAAAGAGCTCGTGTCGGGTGAAGACGCGGTTTCGGTAGGCGTCGACCCGTTGCTCAAAGGTCATTCGGCTGAGGATGGCGCCGACGTTGAAGTGCTTGGTTCGGAGGAGGACGGCGACCTCCGCGCCCTTTCCCTCGTGGGTCTCGGCCTCTACAAAGGCTTCGACGTCCTGCTGCAAGGCGGGCTGGCTCATTGGAGCCTCCCTTCACGTTCTGGCCCTCGCCCGCTGCGGGAGCCGGTGCCCGTCCCCCGCACGCCGGAGGCGTGCCAAATTGAGGGCACATAAGCGGCTCCCGCAGAGGCGGCAGGGGAAGCAAGACGGCGGGTGCAAACACACGCGGGCGCCCCTTGAAGGGCGTCAGACGCGCTCTCAGGGCCTCGTTTTCGGGACCGGACCTCCATCTATGCGGGTTGTCCAGCCCATGAGGGCTCTGCTTCGGTCTCAGAGGGTGGCCGCTAGGTCAGGCTCGGCTGTCCTCGACTTCTTTGCTGGTCCCGGTGGCGACGAAGACCAATCCGTCGTGAAGGCTAAGGAACTGGTTTTCGTTGCGAAGGTTGAGGAGAGCCAAGGCTTTCGCTGCCTCGGGCAGGAGGTCAGCGGGCGTGGGGCTTGGTTTTCGATCGGTCGCAAGCTGGGCAGCCCACTCTGCGATCTGATCGAGCGCGGTCGCGCGGTGCTGGGTGGTGAGGGTTCCAAGCTCCTCCCCCGGTCCTTGACTTTCTTCGGGCAGGCGCCATGCCCTCACGGTGTAGGTGGTGCGATCGTCGTGGCGCTCGGGCTGGCAGTCAGAGGCTCGCCTGTCTTCCTTGCAGATCCTTTGCAGTCGAGCCTGAAACTCCGGGTCGGCTCGGCGCTTGGCGATGTGCCGCTCGATTGCCTTCCGAAATGCGTCGGGATCGGTTATGCCGTCCAGAGCCGGGAAGGCCAGGCGGTCACTTTCTCGGAGTCGGCGGTCTGAGGTCATAGGCCCAGCACGCTCCGCGCCCAGGGCACCTCGTCAACGAGGTCGGTGACTTCATAGAAGTGCTCAACCGAGCCACGCCGGGGCTGCGTGTCCACCAGCTCGATCGCCTTGTATTCGGCAAGGACGCGGACGTGATAGCCGACGTTGGAAATCGCTGAGTTCGTCGGCACGGTGAGTTCCTTCGGGCTCCGCATTCCGTCTGCTTGGAGGTAGAGCCGCAGGAGTTGCTTTCGCAGCGGGTTACCGAGGAGGAACATCAGCACCTCCGTCTTGCCGCTCGGTTTTTTATTGGCAGGCATTCCCGCCTCCTCTCCCGAAGGGTTTCTTGATCTCGAATTGACCCGGCTGCTCCGGCGCCGGAACGACCCAGGCGATTCCTTTCAGCAGCTCCTCCACGTCGATTTCGAGCGACGAGGCGAGCTTGATGAGCGTGTTGATGCGGGGGATGCGGCGCCCCTGCTCAAGGAGGCCGATCTCGGTGCGGTGCAGCCCGCAGAGCTTCGCGAGCTTTTCCTGCGAGAGGTCGACGCGCCGTCGAGCTAGAAACAGGCTCCGCCCGAGCTGTTTCGCGGCGCCCTCGTCTCGCTGCTTCATGGACCCGGCCCTTCGATCGCGATCGGGTCCTCCTCCTCGTTCTCCTCAATGACAACCGAGACTCCAAAGGCGGTGCGGAACTCAAGCCAGCCGGTCTCGTCGGTCTCGGGCCCGATGTAGACCTGCGTGTCGGCGGGATCGAGGTAGAAACCCGTCTGCCCGTCGATCACCACGGCAATCGCTTCGTGATCGGGCGGAAGGGTCTCGATTCGATTCAGCTCACCCTGCATTCCGCAGCCGAAGAACTGGTTGTAGAAGTTGACCGTGGCTTTGACGCGGCCCCCGATCAAGCCCTGGAGGCGCGCCAGCGCATCGTTGAAGTCGATCTGCCCTATCTCATCCATGTAGGGCAAAGGCGCGGGCATCAGAAACTGTCCCCCCCTTGGAGCAATTCCCTCACTCGCGCTCGGCCCTCGGTCAGACAGCGGTGCAGCTTCGTCCGGCTCCAACCGCGAAGCTCGCAAATCTCGGCGTAGCTGCAGCCGAGACCGAGGAGGATCAAGGCGGTTCGCTCGTCGGGCTTCAACTGCTCGATCAGCGCTAGCAGCTGCGCGGTTTCCTCGGCGCGTTCGACCAGCTCGTCGGGGCCGATGCGGTCGTCGGGAACGACCAACTCCGTCGACCCGCCGTTGTCGTCGCGGAGGGCGAGGAGGTAGCGCGACTCCCGCGTCACCGCCTGACGCCGAATCGCCCAGGCGCAGCGCTTGACGACCAGCATCATCCAGCGCAGGGCGTCCTTTCCGGCGGGGCCGTCATAGAAGCGAAGGAACTGGATACAGGCATCGCTCAGCGCGTCGTCGGCGTCCTCGGGGCGACGTGAGTGAGATCGCGCCTGGCGCATCAGCGTGCCTCGCCGTGAGCGAAGAAGTTGATCTAGGGCATCCTTGCGATGCTCGGTCGCGGTCCTGCGGCTCTGTGGCGGGGAGGCCATGAGAGCCGCCCCCACGCACGCGCAGCGTGCGACCATCGGGCGGCGTGGCCTTCCCGCCGCTGTGAGCTACGAACTGGCTCAGCGGCCGATCCGCATGATTCGCGTGGCGCTCCGGGCCCGCTGTTTTCCAAGTTGCTTTTGCACCCTCGCAATCCGCAGCTGCGCTTCGCGATGGTGGCGCCGCTGCGCGGCGTCTCGCGGCTTGCCGCCAAGCGGGTCTTTGCCGGTTGCGACGACCCCGTAGCGCTGGCGGTAGCCGTAGATGGCATCGACACCGTTGTTCCAGAGCGAGGCGTGCAGGGGGTTCTTGGGTCGAGGGCCAAGCGTCTCAACGATCATCGCGCTCGGTTGCGAGCGCTCGGCTGCGACGGCACGGCGGCGAAGATCAACAAGGCGATCCTCGATCAGCGCCAGCTCGGCGCGCTCGTTGCCGGTCAACTCCGAGCGGCGCGGGGTCTCGGTGGCGACCTCAACGGTGAGACTGTCGCGCTCGGTTTCGAGGCGACGTAGCTGGGTCGAGGCGAGCTGGCGGGTGTGATCGTCGCTCATGCCGGCAAGGCGATCTTCCGCCGTCGCGATCCGTTGCTCGAGGTCGGCAAGCCGCTCCTCGGCGGGCGTGCGCTCGCCGGCGGTGGTCAGCCGTCGCTCAAGCTCGGCGCGTCGGGCCGCCAAGTCGAGCGGTGCCATCGCCTCGATTCGCTTCCGGGCACCAACCTCGATCGCGGCGTACTCGCCCGCGGCTCGCTCGGCCCCGACTCGCAGATCGTGCGCTGCGTCCTCAACCTCGCGTCTACCGGGGCCAATGTCGGCATCGGTCAGCTCCGACGCCGCGACTCCGTAGGCGGTGGTCGGCCCCGAGGAGCGCGAGATGGCGACGGTGAAGTCCTCGCGGCTGATGCCGGAGTCGAGAAGGGCAAAGGCGGAGTCGAACGTCTTGGACTCGGTGCTGTAGGTGGTGAGCGCGTAGGCGTGCTGGATAGCTGGCTCGCGGGAAGGCGTCCTTTTCTCCAGGTAGCGGCGGTCGAGCCGGACCCCCTCCCCCTCGACGCCGAAACGCTGGAGGTAGAGGTGGTGCTTTGCCTGGTCGACGCCGACCACCTCCCAGCGCTCGCGGTTAGAGACCTCCGGCGTGTTGATCCGGGTGACCGCGGCACGATCCGGCGGCGCCGGAAGGCCTCCTCGTTGGCCCGCATCGTCTCCTCGGAGCCGGCGCCGGCGCCGACGTAGTTGGCCGCTTTTGGGTCCATCGCCGCCATCGCCTGCTGCTCCAGGTCGGCAACTGCGACCGGCACCGCCGGCGTCTCGCCGCCGAGGCCGCGGAGGTAGATCTCGCGGTAGTAGTCGGCGGGGTCAGGCATCGATCCGGAGGCTAGTCGGAAGCTTTGAACAACGCCGGTGCCAGCGGCTCGGCCGTTCGAGCTTCCCGCAGCCGCGACAAGCCGAAATAGTCCTCGAGGCTCGCCAGCAGCGAGTAGTGGTCGGCCACCATCCGGATTTCCTTCCCCCGTGGAACCTGGGGGCCGACCAGCACGGTGGCGACTTTGCCGCCGCCGGGGACGCCGCAGCAGCCGAGATCGCTGAAGCCCTCATCCCAGGTGACGATCAGCAGGCCGCGCGGCCCCAGCTGCTTGGTGATCTGCGGGACCAGCGTCGAGAGGTAGAAGTCGGCGGTGCTGAGCGAGCAGTCGTGGGCGTCGTGGCAGCCGTCCGGCGTCAGCCAGGCGAACTGCGGCAGCTTGCGGGCGGCCAGGTCTTCGTCCAGCTGTGTGCCGGGGACGACGTTGGCGCAGCGCTTCGGCAGCGCGGTGATCGACGGGAAGTAGACGAAGGGGTTGTGCCGCTTGCCGTAATAGCCGACGTCGCCGCCGGTGTAGCAGGGATAGGGCAGACCCTCCATGTAGGCGCGCCAGGAGATGCCCGCGCGCGAGAGCTGCGTCGCCAGGTTCTGCCCGTAGACCAGGCAGTCGGTGCAGTTGCTGGTGACGCCGAAGGTCGAGCCGCCGAGGAGCGCGAGGTAGTTGGGCAGCGAGGGGTGGACGGCCGCGTAGAAGTTGGTGGTCACCGCCCCCCGTTCGACCAGGCGGTTGAAGTAGGGCATCTCCTCCCAGTTGCCCTTCACTTCCCCGTACTCGCGGTTCTCGAGCACGATGACGAAGACGTGGGAGGGCTTCGGCGCGGGGCCGGCGTCGGCCGCAGCGGGCGCGAGCAGGCCGGCGAGGAGGAGGACGAGGCAGAGGCGGGCGACGATGCGACGAGGATAGGCTGATCGCCCGATGATCGACTCCCACACCCACCTGTTTCTCTGCGATGGCGACGAGGAGGAATTGGTCGCGGCCGCCGCCGAGGCCGGGGTCGGCCGGATGCTGACGATCGGGATGGGAGCGGACTCGAACCCGGTCGCGGTGGCGAGTGCCGAGCGCCACGAGTCGGTCTTCGCCTCGGTCGGGCGCCACCCCAACGACGCCACCGGCTTCGACGACGAGGCGGCCGCGGAAATCCTCCGCCTCGGCGCCCACGAGAAGGTGCGGGCGATCGGCGAGACCGGCCTCGACTTCTACCGCGACACCGCCGCTCCTGCGGATCAGCGGCGCGCCTTCGCGGCACAGATCGAGATCGCCCGCGAGCTCGACCTGCCGATCGTGATCCACGCCCGCGATCCCGAGGGCGAGACGGCGGCGACCGATGAGATCTTCGACACCCTCGACGCCGAGGCCGGCGAGGCGCCGGTGATCCTCCACTGCTTTTCGGCTCCGCACCGGGTAGGCGACGCGGCCGAGCGCGGCTGGTACTGCTCGTTCGCCGGCAACGCCACCTACCCGAGCGCGAAGGAGCTGCTGTTCGCGGCGGCGAAGGTGCCCGCCGAGCGGCTCCTGGTCGAGACCGACGCCCCCTACCTGGCGCCGCAGCCGATGCGCGGCAAGCGCAACCAGCCCGCCTTCGTGGTCGAGACGGCGCGGGCGGTCGCCGAGGTGCGCGGCGTCTCCTACGAGGAGCTGGAGCGGACGGTGGAGGCGAACGCGCGGGCCCTCTTCGGCTGGTAGCGGTGGTCCGCCTCGGCCAGAACTTCCTCGCCGACCCCAACCTCCTGGGGGCGATCGTCCGCGACGCCGAGCTGGGGGCCGACGACGTCGTGCTCGAGGTCGGCGCGGGCGAAGGAGTCCTCAGCCATCGCCTCGCCGCCGCCGCGGGGCACCTGCACACGGTCGAGATCGACCGCGGTCTGGAGCCGGCGCTGGCCTCGGTCGCCGCGCTGCCGAACGTCGACCTGCACTGGGGGGACGCGATGAAGCTCGACCTCGCCGCGATGGAGCCGGCGCCGACGGCGATCGTCGCCAACCTGCCCTACTCGGTGGCGACGCCGCTGATCCTGCGCACGATCGAGGAGCTGCCCTCGCTGCGGCGGTGGACGGTGATGGTTCAGCGGGAGATCGCCGACCGCTTGCGGGCCGGGCCCGGCAGCCGCACCTACGGGTCGCCGAGCGCGGTCGCCCAGCTTGCCTGTGAGGTCGAGCTGCTGCGGGCCGTCGACCCTGCCGTCTTCAAGCCGCGGCCGCGGGTCGACTCGGCGATCCTGCGGTTGCGCCGCACCGGTCCCGGTGCCGACGCGGCGACGCGGGCGCTGATCCGGGCCGCCTTCGCCCACCGGCGCAAGTCCCTGGCCCGCTCGCTCGAGCACGCCGAGCCGGGCCGCCTCGCCGTCGTCCGGGCGGCGCTCGCCGAGCTCGGCCTGCCGGAAGACGCCCGCGCCGAGGCGCTGGCGCCGCAGCAGTTCGCAGCCCTCTCCGCGAAGCTGCGCGGCTAGGAGTTGGCCATGCTGGTCCACGCCCCCGCCAAGCTCAACCTCTGCCTCTACCTTGGCGCCGTCCGGGAGGACGGCCTGCACGAGCTCTGCTCGCTGTTTGAGCCGCTGGCCCTGGCGGACCTGATCCGGGTCTCGGCGGCCGAGCACGACGAAGTCCTCTGCCAGGGCGTGGAGGGCGAGAACCTGGCGGCGCGGGCACTGACGGGGCTGCGTGAGCGTGGCTGGGGCCACGAGCCGCTGCGGATCGAGATCGAGAAGCGGGTGCCGGTCGCCGCCGGGCTCGGCGGCGGCAGCGGCGACGCGGCGGCGGTGCTGCGCCTGGCCGCGGGCGAGGTTGCTGATCTGCCTGAGCTGGCGGCGGAGCTTGGCGCCGACGTGCCCTCGCAGCTGCGGCCGGCGCTGGCGCTGGTGCGCGCAGCGGGCGAGCGAATCGAGCCGCTGCCCGAGCCCGCCCAGCACGCGGCGGTCCTGCTCCCCGGCGGCGGCGGGCTCAGCACCGCGGCGGTCTTCGCCGAGGCCGACCGGCTCGGGCTCGGCCGCCCCCCGGAGGAGCTGGAGGAGTTGGCGAGCCGGCTGCGAGAGGTTGCCGGCGCCGGCGCCTCGCCGCTCTCTTATCCTGAGCTGCTCGTCAACGACCTCGAGCCGGCAGCGCTCTCGCTGCGCCCCGACATCGGCGAGGCGCTCGAGGCGCTGCGCGCGGCCGGAGCCCCGAAGGCGATCCTCAGCGGCTCGGGACCGACCGCTGTCGGGCTCTTCCCAGACCTCGCCGCCGCCGCGGTCGCCGCTGAATCACTCGAGGCCGAGGACGCGATCGTCTGCGCCGCCGGACACGCAAGACTTTCGCCATGAGACTTCCCGGGGACGGCGATGGCGAGAGCGGGAAGAACCGCAAACGCCTGAAAATCGCGATCGCCGCCTTGGTGGTCGGGGCGATCTACTACTTCATCAGCCGCCAGCTCGGCCACCTGGATCTGCAGGACCTGCTGGAAGAGCTTTCGAAGACGCTCGGCGCCTGGACCTACCTGATCGTCGCGGTCTTCGCCTTCGCCGAGACCGGCGCCTTCGTCGGCCTCGTAGTGCCAGGGGAGACGGTGATGCTGCTCGGCGGCGCGGTCGCCGGCCAGGGCGCGATCAACATCTACCTGCTGATCGCGATCGCCTGGTTCTCGGCCTGGCTCGGCGACACGACCAGCTTCTTTCTCGGCCGCCGGCTCGGCCGCGAGTTCGTCTTGAAGCACGGGCCGCGCTTCGGGATCAGCCACGAGCGCTTCGAGAAAGTCGAGGACTACTTCGGCCGCCACGGCGGCAAGACGATCTTCATCGGCCGCTGGATCAGCCTCGTCCGCGCCTTCGCCCCCTTCATCGCCGGCAGCTCCGGGATGGGCTACCGCGCCTTCGTCCCCTACAGCATCCTCGGCACCGGGCTCTGGGCCTCGTTGCACATCCTCATCGGCTACTTCTTCTCGCGCAGCATCGAGACTGCAGGCCATTACGCGGCGCGGGGGGCGGTGGCACTGGCGACGCTGATCGCCGTCATCGCCGGCACCGTCTGGATCGTCCGCCGCCTGCGGGAGGAGAAGAACCGCGACGCGGTGGTGCGCTGGATGGAGCGGCAGGGCGCCACCCGCTGGCTGGTCGACCTGGCGCGGCGGCGGGAGCTGCGCTTCCTCTGGGATCGGGTCACCCCCGGCGGCACCTTCGGGCTCGAATTCACCTCGCTGATGGCGACGCTGGCGGTCTCGCTGTTCGTGCTTGTCGCCTATGCGGTGATGATCGGCGGCGACCCGGGGCCGACGCCGGGCGACGAAACCGCGATCGAAGTCGTCGAATATCTCCAGACCGGGGCGCTGACCAGCGTCGCCAAGGTCGTCTCCTTCTTCGGCTCGGCTGGCTTCACCTGGGCCCTGGCGCTGATCGGCGCGGCGCTACTTGCCTGGCGCCGGCGCTGGACCGAGTTCTGGGTGCTGCTGGCGGGGATGACGATCACCCAGATCGGGCTCGAGGTGCTCGAGGGCTCAATCGACAGGCCATCCCCGCCGGAGCCGCTGGCCGCCGCCCCGAGCTCCTCGTTCCCCAGCGGTCACGTCGCCCACTCCGTCATCTACCTCTGGCTGGCGGCGACGATCGTGCTGCGCCTGCGGCCGGGGATGGCGCGGGCGACTGCGGTCGTCGTCGCCGGCATCGTCGTCACGGCGCTGATCGGGCTTTCCCGCGTCTACCTCGAGGTCCACTACCTCAGCGACGTCAGCGCCGGCTGGGCGCTCGGGGCCGCCGCCTTCTCCTTCTGCGCCGCCGTCGGGCTGGTCGTCTCGCAAGTGCGCCAAAATCCCCAGCAGTGACTCTCTACGCGCTAACCGACCTCGGGCACCAGTACCTGCTCTATGGGATCGCGGCGACGGTCTGTCTGGTGGTCTTCGTGACCCTGATCCTCTCGCCGGCGCTGAGCGCCTACGGGCGGATCTGGGAGAAGGCGGCGGCGGGCTTCCTCTCCGTCTTCGTGCTGGCGGGGCTGGTGATCGGCGGTGTCGTCATCGGCCTCGCAGTCGTCTACTACTACACGGACCTCGCCAACCTGCTCGGTCTCTAACCGGGCGGGCGGTGGACCGGCGCCCGCTTGGTCCGGCGCCTCCAGGGGCGCACCCGGATAATGGCCCGATGCCTAGCTCTGCATCCAGCGAGCGCGCGGGCCTGCTCGAGGCCCTCTCCGAAGCGGTCGAGTCCGGCGCCGGCCTGCCCGCGGTGGCGCGGGCGGCGGCGCGGCTGCTTGACGCCAGCGTCGCCCTGATCGACCGCTCCAGCGCCGTGCTCGCGGTTGCCGGCGCCTCCTCAGACCAGGAGCAGAAGCTCCTCTCCGGGGGCGAGGGCGTGACGACGGTGGAGCTGCGGGTGGCCGATGCCGCGGTCGGCGAGCTGCGCTACCGGGCCAAAGCGGCGCCCGACCCGGTGATCGCGCGGATGGTGGCGACGCTGCTGGCGCTGGAGCTGGAGCGGTCGCGCTCGCCCGAGTGGGAGAGCGAGGAGGCTGCCGGTGCCTTCGTGCGGGCGGTGCTGCGGCGCGAGGTGACCGACCGCCGCGACATCGTCGCCCAGGCCTCCGAGCTCGGCGCCGATCTCGACCGCGGCGCCGGCGTCGTCGTCCTGCGGGCGGCCCCGCGGGCGGCGCAGACGGGCGAGTGGCGTGAGCGGGTGCTGGTCCTCGCCCAACGGGCGCTGCGAGCGCTGGCCCCGGGTTCGCTGGCGGCCAGCGACGGCGGCGAGGCCGCGGCCGAGATCGCGGCGATCGTCCCTGCCGAGGACGACGAGCGCCTGGCGCGGGCGGCGGCCGGCCTCTCCCGCGAGCTCGACGACAGCCTCTCCGGCTTCCACCTCACCGTCGGCCGCAGCCGCCGCTGCGCCGACCCGGTCGACCTCTACCGGGCCGGCAGCGAGGCGCACCTCGCGGTCAACGTCGGCGAGGCCGAGGGCCGGGCGATGCTCGCCTTCGAGGACACCGGCGCCTACCGCCTCCTGCTGCCGGCGATGAGCGAGGACCCGGGCGAGCTCGAACGCTTCTACGCGGAGACGGTCCAGCCGCTGGTCGAATACGACGACCAGTACGAGACCGAGCTTGTCACCACCGTCGAGGCCTACCTCGACAACGACGGCAACGTCGCCGCCACCGCCAAACAGCTCTTCACCCACCGCCACACGATCCGCTACCGCCTAGAGCGCGTCCGCGAGCTCTGCGGCCACGACGTCAGCGCCACCGAAGGGCGAGAGAAGCTGGGACTGGGCCTGAAGGCGATGCGAGTCCTGGGTATTGCGTCGCCGCGGGGACCGGCGATGGAGCCCGGGGCGAAGGGCGGCAAAGTGGCTCGCGCGACGGAGGAGTAGCAGGCGAGGCCCTAAGCTTTGTCTCCCTTTGGGGAGTGGTGTAATAGGCAACACTGGTCACTTTGGATGACCCATTCCCGGTTCGAGCCCGGGCTCCCCAGTGAAACTTTCCGTCTGCGGTGTTTGCAATGCTTCTCCTATGGCAGGGAGGAGACTTAGCTACACGGAAGATCAGGCCAGAGAGGCAATTGCCAGCTCCTTTTCATGGGCGGAGAGCCTCCGCAAGCTCGGCCTTTGTCCTAGCGGGGGCGCCTGGCGAGTGCTTAAGAAATACGCCGACCTCTGGTGCATCTCAACTGATCATTTCGATCCTGCGAAATGCATCGAGGGAAACCTTCGCCTGCCGGCGCGTCCGCTGGACAAGGTGCTGGTCGAAAACTCCACCTACTCGCGGCAGCACGTGAAGCGGCGGCTCTTCCAAGATGGTCTGAAGGAGCCGGTATGCGAGATGTGCGGGCAGGGCGAGATGTGGCACGGCCGCCCGATGGGGATGATCCTCGATCACATCAACGGGGTTCGGGACGATCACCGCTTGGAGAACCTGAGAATCGTCTGTCCCAATTGTGCTGCCACTTTGGATACGCACTGCGGACGAAAGAATCGGGTGGAGAAAGCGAAGCGATCCTGTCGTCGTTGCGGAGCTCCCTTCGTCCCGGGACGTCCCGAGCAGCGCTATTGCTCTCGCAATTGCGGGATGCGGTGGGATCGTTCAACGCTTCGAGGCCGACCGAAGCCAGCCGTCAGGCGCACTAAGCGGCCGCCCTACGAGCAGCTCCTCGCCGAGATCGAGGCGACGAGCTACTGCGCAGTCGGCCGCAAGTACGGCGTCTCCGACAACGCGGTCCGCAAGTGGATCAAGTTCTACGAGCGGGAACGGGAGCGAGAGGGGTCGACCTGACCCGCTGCGCGGGCGGAGGCGCCGAAGCTGAGGAGGCGGCCGCCGAAGGCGATTGCGCAGGCGGCGAACCAGGCCCAGCCGAGGGCGAGGCCGCCGAGGACGTCGGTGAGCCAGTGGACGTCGAGGAGGACGCGGCTTAGGGCGACGCCGACGGCTATACCGACGGCGGCGCCGGCGAGCGCTGGCCACGCTCGTCGCCCCCACCAGCGCCCGGCGACGAGGGCGAATGCCGCCCATGAGGCGGCGGCGGTAGAGGTGTGGCCGCTGGGGAAGGAGGGGCCGAGGGTCGCAGCGACGGCCTCGAGCGTCGGCCGGGCGCGGTCGACGAGCTCCTTGACGCCTGCCGTCAAGAGCTTGTCTCCCAGGATCACCGCCAGCAGGAACAGGACAACCCAGCGGCTGCGCGTTCGGGCGTACTCGATGGCCGCCACCACGATCGCGACGACGGTCACGGTCACCGTCTCGCCGAGATAGGTGACGAGGGTGAGGGCGTCGTGCGACCAGGCGCTCGCGTGCCGGTTTCCCCACTCGGCGACGCTGCTGTCGATGCCCGAGAGGGCGTCGGTGTGGCGGACGATGACCGCAAGCAACGCCAGCAGCAAGCCGCCGATGAGGATCGCCGCGAGCGCCAGCGGCAGCGCCAGCCCCGTCGCCTTCTCCGGATCGAGCCGCGCCGCGCGCACCGCGCGCCGGCCTGCCGGCCCGGTGGCGTGCTCTCCGGCCTCGCGCGCCACCTCGACGACGGCAGGCCGGGTCGCGCTGCCGGGATACCGGCGCGTCAGAAAAGCGGCCCCGAGGCCGGCGAGCACGGAAATCAGCAGGAGGAGGAAAAACGGCATCAGGAGGAGGAATTACCCCGCTAATCGCAATGAACACCGCCATTGGTTCAACGAGCTGATGCATATTATGCGCGCCCCTCGGGGATAGACCGGGGCGTGACCGTCGAGGAGAGATCACGCTCGGTGCCCCCTGTCGGGGAGCGCTCAAGCGACCGCCATGCTGTCTCGATCTTCGAGGCGCGCCCCGGCGGCCTGGCCGATCGCTTCGCCGGCGCGCTCGACGCCCGCCACCCCGCCCTCGTCTTCTTCCTCGCCCTCCTCGCCGGCTTCCTCGTCTTGGCCGTGGCCTCGATCCTGCTCGCCCTCTTCGTCGTCCACGTCCTCGTCAGCGGCAGCGGGCTCGGCCTCGAAGGAGCCGACGAGAGCGTCAACAGCACGCTCGCAGAGAACCGCTCCGGCACCCTCACCACGCTCGCCGAAATCGGCTCCCAGGTCGGCGGCGCCCCGGTCCTGCCGATCATCGTCGGCATCGTCGCCCTCGTCGCCGCCTTCTTCCGCCGCTGGCTGATCGCCGCCTTCGCGGTTTTCGTCCTCACCGTCGAGTCGGCGACCTACCGCGTCACCTCGATCGCGGTCCCCCGCGACCGCCCGTCGGTCCCCCGCCTTGAAAGCCTGGAAGTCGACGCCAGCTACCCCTCGGGACACACCGCCGCTTCGATCGCGGTCTACTCCGGCCTCGTCCTCCTCCTCACCACCCGCTTCACCAGCAGCTTGAAGAAGGCGCTGGCCTGGACTGCCGCGATCCTGCTCACCACCTTCGTCGCCCTTTCGCGCATGTACGAGGGAATGCACCATCCGCTCGACGTCGCCGGTGGCGTCCTCGTCGGGATCGGCGCGATCCTGGTGCTGCTGTTCGCCTGCCGCGCGGCAGGCACCGCGGCGGAGAGGCGCCCGCGCTCATGAAGGTCGCAGTCGTCGCCCATGCGGGCAAGACGGTCGGCGGCGGGCTCCCCGAGCTGCGGCGAACGCTCGAGCGGGCCGGCGTTTCCGATCCCCTTTGGACCGAGGTGCCGAAGAGCAAGCGGGCGCCGGCGGCCGTCGAGCAGGCGCTGGAAGAAGGCGCAGAGCTGCTCCTCGCCTGGGGCGGGGACGGGATGGTCCGGCGCTGCGTCAACGCGCTCAAGGACAGCCAGGTCCCGCTCGCGATCGTCCCCGCCGGGACCTCGAACCTCTTCGCCACCCACCTCGGGATCGAACGCGACATCGAGCAGGCGGTCGAGGTAGCGCTGCACGGCGACCGCCGCCGGCTCGACGTCGGCCGCTTCGACGACGAGCGTTTCGCGGTGATGGCCGGCGCCGGCTTCGATGCGGCGATGATCAAAGGCGCCGACGACCTCAAGGAGCGGCTCGGCCGCGCCGCCTATGTCGTCAGCGGGGCGGCAAAGCTGGACAGCGAGAGCTTCGAGGCGAAGATCAAGGTCGACGGGACGCGCTGGTACAAGGGCCCGGCGAGCTGCATCCTGGTCGGCAACGTCGGCGAGCTGTTCGGCGGCATCGAGGTCTTCGCCGACGCCGAGCCCGACGACGGCAAGCTCGAGGTCGGCGTCCTCACCTCGGAGGGCCCTGCCCAGCTGGTGCGGGCGGCGGCGCGGACCGCCATCGGCAGCGCCGAGAAGTCCCCGTTCGTGCGGGTAACCCAAGCTCAGTCGGTACGGGTGAAGCTGGACCGCAAGGTCCGCTACGAGCTCGACGGCGGCGACCGCAAGAAGGTGAAGAGCTTCAAGGTCGAGGTGGAACCCGAGGCGATCACGGTGTGCGTGCCATGAACCCCGACCAGCTCGCGCACGCGAAAACGCTCGGATGGCTGGCGCGGGCGGGCCTTGTCGCCCGCGGCGTCGTCTACGGCGTCATCGGCGTGCTGGCGCTGAAGCTCGCCCTCGGCGATGGCGGCAAGGCGACCAACCAGCAGGGTGCGCTGCAGACGATCGCCCACCAGTCGTTCGGCAAGGCGCTGCTCGTCCTCGTCGCGATCGGGCTCGGGGGCTACGCGCTCTGGCGGCTGATCCGCGCGATCGTCGGCCATGGCGCCGAACAGACCGACAGCGGCTTCGAGCGTCTCTCGGCCCTGGACAGCGGCATCGCCTACGGGATCCTCTGCGCGACGGCGATCCAGATCCTCACCTCGTCCGCCAGCGGCTCGGGGACGCCGAAGGAGACGACCGGCGGCGTCCTCGGGTGGACGGGCGGCACCGTTCTCGTCGCCATCGCCGGCGCAGTCCTGATCGGCGTCGCCATCTACCAGGCGTACAAGGGCCTGACGAGGGAGTTCCTCGAGGACGCGAAAACGGGAGAAATGAGCGAGGGAGTCGAAAAGGGTTACACCGCCCTTGGCGTCTTCGGGCACGTCGCCCGAGCCGTCATCTTCGCCCTGATCGGCTACGGGCTGATCAAAGCGGCGCTGGACTACAACTCGAAGGAGGCGATCGGGCTGGACGGCGCCCTCCGCAACCTCGCCGATGCCTCCTACGGCCCCGCTTTGCTGGGCCTGGTCGCCGCCGGCCTCGCCGGGTTCGCGCTCTATTCGATCGTCGACGCCCGCTACCGCAAGGTCTGACCGACAGCCGCCCGCGCGGCGTCCGCGCGGCGGATTAGCTTCTTCTTCATGGAGATCGGAGGAGCGTCGCTTGATCCGGAAGTCCGCGAGGGGCTGAGCCGCAGCTGGAAGGCGCTGATGTTCGTCGGCGTCGCCGCAATCGTGCTCGGCTGCATCGCGATCCTCGTCCCGGCGGTTGCCGCGGTGGGGACGGCGATCTTCATCGGCTGGCTGCTGCTCTTCCTCGGCGTGATCCTGGTCGCGGCAGCATTCTCGGCGCACTCGGTCGGGACGCTGGTGCTGCGACTGGCGTGGGCGATCCTGACCGTGATCGTCGGCCTCTGGCTGATCGTCGAACCGCACAACGGGACGCTGACGCTGACCCTGATTCTCGGCATCTACTTCCTCTTCATGGGCCTGACCCGGACGGCCGTCGCCTTCATCTCCCGCGGTCAGCCGAACGCCGGCCTGCTCGGCCTCAGCGGCGTCGCCGGTCTCTTGGTCGGCATCCTCATCCTCGCCAAGTGGCCGGACTCTGCCGACTGGGCGATCGGCCTCCTGGTCGGCATCGACCTGATCTTCGCCGGCTGGACGCTCACCTCGGTCGCCCTGCTTGGCAAAGATCTGGCCAAGCGCGCCTGAGACCCGCAGTCGGCTCTCATTCCAGAATACGATTCTGGAAGTGAGCTCCCCCCTAGTTCTCGTCATGGCGGCGGGCGAGGGCACGCGCATGCGTTCCTCGACGCCGAAGATGCTGCATCCCGTCTGCGGCCGGCCGATGGTGGCCTGGCCGATCGTCGCCGCGCGCGAAGCCGGCGCCGGCCGGGTGGCGGCGATCGTCTCCCCGGGACGTGACCTCTCATCCGGTCTCCCCGAGGGCGTCGAGACGGTCGAGCAGCCGACCGCCGACGGGACCGGGGGCGCGATCCGCGCCGCCCTGCCGCTGATCGAGGAAAGCGAGACGGTCCTGATCCTCTCCGGCGACGTGCCGCTGATCTCGGCGGCGGTGATCGAGGACTTCCTCCACGCTCACGCCTCCAGCGAGGCGGCGGCGACGATGATGACGATCGAGCTCGATGACCCGGGCGCCTACGGCCGCGTTGTCCGCGACTCCTCAGGCGCGGTCGAACGCGTCGTCGAGGCGAAAGCCGACGGCGACGCCGAGGCCTGGCAGCTGGAGATCCGCGAGATCAACGCCGGCACCTACGCCTTCGACGCGGCGCCCCTGGCAGCCGCCCTGCAGGCGCTCTCCAACGACAACGCCCAGGGCGAGTACTACCTGCCCGACGTCTTCCCAGCCCTGCGCGAGGCCGGTCACAGCGTCTTCGCCCACAAGACCGGCGACCTCGCGGTGACGATGGGGGTCAACAACCGCGTCGACCTCGCCGCCGTCGAGGCCGAGGGCCGCCGCCGTCTCCTCGAGGCGCACATGCTCGCCGGCGTCACCTTCGTCGACCCCGCCTCGACCTGGGTCGACGCCGGGGTCGAGATCGCCGCTGACGCGAGGATCGAGCCCGGCACCACCCTGAAGGGCGAGACGGCGATCGCCGAGGGCGCCGTCGTCGGCCCCCTCAGCACGCTGATCGACTGCTCCGTCGGCGCCGGCTCCCAGGTCCTGCACTCCTACCTGGTCGAGTGCGACGTCCGCGCCGGCTGCTCGGTCGGGCCCTTCGCCTACCTGCGCCCGGGCGCCCTGCTCGAGGACGGCGCCAAGGCCGGGACCTTCGTTGAGATCAAGAACTCGCAGGTGGGGGAGGGCAGCAAGGTGCCGCACCTCTCCTACGTCGGCGACGCCGATATCGGCCCCGGCAGCAATCTCGGCGCCGGCACGATCACCGCAAACTACGACGGATTCCGCAAGAACCGGACCGTGATCGGCCGCGATGTGCGGATCGGCGTTGACACGATGCTGATCGCACCGGTAGAAGTCGGCGACTCCGCCTACACTGGCGCTGGCGCGGTGATCAAGGACGACGTCCCCGATGGGGCTCTCGCCGTCAGTGAGAACGCGCAACGGAACATCGACGGATACGCCGCTCGCAAGGCGGCCGAGATGCGAGAGGACGACAAGACCCCGTGAGCATGATCGAGGAGCGCCCGCAGGTGGCGACTGGCATCGACCACGACTACACCAAGCGGATGATGGTCTTCGGTGGCCGCTGCTCGATGGACCTGGCCGCCAAAGTCGCCGGCAAGCTCGAGCTCGACCTCGGGCAGGCGACGCTGACGACCTTCGCCAACGGCGAGGTCTACTGCCGCTACGAGGAGTCGATCCGCGGCTCCGACGTCTTCCTCGTCCAGTCGACCTGCGCCAACGAGCAGGAAGGGATGACCCCCAACGACGCCCTGATGGAGCTGCTGACGATGGCGGACGCCGCCCAAGGCGCCTCCGCGCACAGGATCATCGCCGTCCTCCCCTGGTACGGCTACGCCCGCCAGGACAAGAAGTCCGCCCCGCGGGAGCCGATCTCAGCCCGGATCGTCGCCAAGTGCCTGGAGACGGTCGGCGTCGACCGTGTCCTCACGATGGACCTCCACGCCGGTCAGGTCCAGGGCTTCTTCCACATCCCGGTCGACCACATGACGGCGATGCCGATGCTGACCCAGTGGTTCATCGACCAGGAACTGAAAGACGAGCTGGTGATCGTCAGCCCCGATGCCGGCCGGGTCAAGACCGCGCGCAACTTCGCCCGCCGCATCGGTACCCACTGGGCGGTGATGGAGAAGGAGCGCCCGGCCCAGCAGGTGGCCGAGATCGGCTACGTGGTCGGCGACGTGAAGGGCAAGACCGCGGTCCTCGTCGACGACATGATCGATACCGCCGGCACCCTCTGCGCCGCCGCCCAGACCGTGATCGACGAGGGCGCGGCGCGGGTCATCGCCTGCGCCACCCATGGCGTCTTCTCCGGCCCCGCCTTCGAGCGGCTGGAAAACTCGGCGATCGAGCAGATCGTCGTCACCGACACCCTGCCGCTCCGCCCCGACGCGCCGGACAACATCACCGTCCTCTCGACCGCCAGCACCTTCGCCGACTCGATCCGCCGCATCTTCACCGACGACTCCGTCTCGGAGATCTTCGCCGGCGAGAACCAGCTGTTCTGAGAGCCGCGCCGTCAGAGGGGCGCAAACTGCGCCTGGTCGGCCACAAGGGGGCCGACCTCGTCGCGCCCGGCAACACGGTCGAGAGCTTCGGCGCCGCCGTCGAGGCCGGCGTCGACACGATCGAGATGGACGTGCTCTGGCTGCCGGACGCGCACCTGCCGATGGAGCAGCGGCACCCGCTGGTGATCGCCCACGACTGGGAGGACGCGGAGCGGCGGACGCCGCTGAAGCTGACCGAGGCGCTCGACGCCTTCCTCGAGCCGCCGCTCGACCAGGTCGAGATTGACCTCGACATCAAGCTGCCGGGCCGGGAGGAGGAGATCGTCGAGGCGCTGGGGGAGCGCGGCCTGATCGAGCGCTCGATGATCTCGACGATGGAGCTGCACACGCTGGGCCGGATCCTCGAGCTGCAGCCGGCGCTGCGGCGCGGCTGGACCTATCCCAAAGTGACCAAGGACTGGAACTCGAAGCCCTGGGCGAAGGGGCCGATTCTGGCGGCGATGGTGGCGATGCGCCACCGCCTCCCCGGCCTCGCTGCGCAGAAGCTGCCCCAGTTCGGGGTCGAGGCGATGTGGGTCTACCACCCGCTTGTGACGCCGCGCCTGGCGCGGATCTGCAGCCTGGCCCAGGTCGAGCTGATCGCCTGGACCGTCGATGATCTGCCGCGGATGCAGAAGCTCGTCGCGATGGGCGTCGACGGCATCTGCTCCAACGACCCGCGGTTGTTCGCCCAGCTTTAGATCGTGGTCGGGGTGGCGCCCGGCGGGCTTGCCATGCCGCCACGGCGGCCCTTCACCTTGACCGCCGACTCGAGATCCTCCTGGGTGAAGCCGCCGACCACCTCGCCGTCGAGGGCATAGCGGTACAGCGCGACGCCGAAGATGCCGCTGAGGGCGCGGGAGATGAGCATCGCGATCGCCAGCACCAGCGCCCCGATCACGACCAGCAGCGCGCCGAGGAAAGAGGCCGACGACCAGAGGGCGACGCCGGCGACGATGAGGAGGACCGCCGGCAGCACCCCGATCAGGAAGACGGCACCGCCGATCGCCAGGTTGCCGGTGATCTGCTGGCCCCAGCGCTCGCGGAAGAGGGAGGCGGAGCGTTTGATCGTCTCGAACGGGCCGGTGCCCTCGATCGCGATCACCGGTATCGAGATGAAGGTGATCAGCGACCAAGCCATCCCGACCAGGCGGGCTGCGACCGTCCCCAGCGTCCCACCCTGGTTTTCGAGCAGGCCCATGACGAGGCTGATTGCGGCGGAGACCGCAGCCCAGCCGCTGATCTGGGCGATCCGGGTGCGGGCGACGGCGAGCCCGTCGCCGACGCTCGCTTCCTGGCCGCGGAAGATCATGTCGGCGCAGGCGGCGAGCCCGACGCTGAAGTAGACGCCGACGAAGCTGAGGACGTAGACGCCGATCACGATCAGCGGGATCGCCCCAGCCAACTGGTCGTCGTCCCAGAGGTACAAGCCAGGGCCGAGGGTGAGAATCGCCAGCAGCGTCGTCGCCACGGCGCCGTAGAGCGGGAAGCGGATCAAGGACGGGTGTTCGCGAAGCAGAGACCAGCTCTTCTTGGTCAGGGCCCAACCGCGTTTGATCCTGCGCATCGCTTCTCCTTCATTCGGGGGCTCAGAAGGTTTCGGCGAGCCCCGGCGTCCGCTTGACCCCGCGCTCCTCGAAGTAGTCCCACTCGAGGGTGCCGAGCTCGGTCGCCGGCGGGTCCGCATAAACCCACTCCCGCGCAATTCGGTGCCAGTTCCGCTTCGCCTGCAACTGGCCGAGGACGGCGACGACGCCGATTTCCATCCGCCTCCCCATCAGCTCCTCCGCGGGGAGGGACTCGCGCCGCATCAGGTCGAAGTACTCCGAGCGCGGGTCGTTGGTCGCCTCGATGATCTTCATCACCCGCCGCGGCGTGATTTCCAGCTCCCGGTCCTCGGTCACGAACCAGCCGCCGACGACGCGCATGTGCTCGAGCAGCCGCTCGGCGTCGAGCTTGGACGGCTTCTTGACGAAGCCGAGGTCGTGTAGAGCTTGGCGGAAGGCCTCGGGATCGTTGCGGGAGGCGGCGTCGAAGGCGCGCTGCTCGAGCAGGATCTGCTCGCGGTCGAGCTTC
Organism: Solirubrobacterales bacterium; assembly: GCA_035266025.1. Classification (GTDB taxonomy): domain Bacteria; phylum Actinomycetota; class Thermoleophilia; order Solirubrobacterales; family 70-9; genus VAYN01. The sequence goes on along the minus strand of DATFOB010000051.1, from coordinate 1,115 downwards.
TTCGTCATCCCGAAGTCGAGGAAGGCGACCCGGCCGTCGTCCATGAGGATGTAGTTGCCGGGGTGGGGGTCGGCGTTGAAGTGCTGCAGGTGGTAGATCGAGCCGAAGCTGCCGCGGAAGACGATCTCGCCGAAGCGGCTGCGCTCCTCGTGCGGCAGCTTCTTGATCTCCTCGAAGCCGCGGCCGCTGACGAACTCGGTAACGAGAACCCGTCGCCGCGAGAGCCGCGTCACCACTTCCGGGACGTAGATGAAGGGGTGTTCGCGGTAGGCGCGGGCGAAGGACCGCTGGTTCTGGGCCTCGTACTCGTAGTCGAGCTCCTCCATCACCCGCTCGCGGATCTCCTCGGCGATCGCCTTGGCGTCGAGCCCGGGCGCGAGCACCTTCGCCAGGCGGACGATCGTGCCGGCGTTGCGGAGGTCCGCGTCGAGAGCCTCGGCGATCCCCGGGTACTGGATCTTCACCGCCACCTGGCGCCCGTCGAGGAGCTCGGCGCGGTGAACCTGGCCGATCGAGGCGGCGGCGAAAGCCTCGGTCTCGAACTCGGCGAAGAGCTCGGAAAGCGGTTCGCCGTCGTACTCCTCCTCCAGCAACGGCTCGACTTTCTCCCAGGGCATCGAGGGCGCGTCGGTGCGCAGTTTCGCCAGCTGCTCCTGGTAGATCTCGCGGTACTCCTCGGGGATGAACTCGGTGTCGATGAAGGAGGCGAACTGCCCCAGCTTCATCGCTGCGCCCTTCATCTGGCCCAGGGCGCCGACCATTTTCATCGCCGTCTCCAGGTGGCGCTGCTCGAGCGCCTCTTTGCTCTCGTCCTCGGAGCGGCCGACGTTGGCGGCTTTGGTCCCGGCGTAGCGCACGCCCTGGGCGCCGACGATCGAGCCCAGCTTGGCGGAGCGGCGAATCCGCCCTTTGGGGATCTTCGAGTCGTCAGGCACGGAGGTTGAAGGGTGTCACAGGCTTCGATTTGGGCGAGTTCTCTATTCTCTCCCGTCCGATGGCGAGCAAACGCTCAACGCTCAAAGCTGCACCCCGTGCCGATTTCGGTTCGCGCTCCTCGCGCCGCATGCGCCGCGACGGGCTCGTTCCGGGCGTCGTCTACGCGGGCGGCAAAGACG
>DATFOB010000050.1:0-10063 GCA_035266025.1 Solirubrobacterales bacterium | reverse complement strand
AAGTGCGGGAAGCCGCCGAGGACGAGCGGGTCTCCCCGCGCGCCACCGACGCGCTCGTCTCCCAGTACGAAGACGCGCAGCTGGAAGCGCTGAAGCTTGCCTTCCTCGTCGCCGCCCTGCTCGTGCTCGCCTCGCTGTGGTCGACCCGGCGGCTGCCGTCCGAACGCCTTACCGCTTGAGAGCCGTGCGCTTCAGCCTTTGAGGCGGACGTGCCAATGGACCGTGGCGGTGGCGACCCGCTGCCCGTCGCCGTCGCTCAGCTCGACCTCGCAGGGGAACTCGACCTTGCCCTCGGCGTCGAGGGTGGCGAGGGCCCCGGCGGCATCGACGCCGAGCGTTGCCTTCGCGGTGATTGCCCCGTTGGCGATCTTTTCGTAGGCGATCTCGGCACTGCGGGCGAGGGGCGTGACGTCGCCCATGCGCTCGGCGAAGGCGCCGACGAAGGCCGCGCCCGAAGCGGTCTCGGCGGCGGTGAAGAGGGCGCCGGCGTGCTGGGAGCCGACGTGGTTTTTCAGCTCCGGCAGGTCGGGGAGGAGGACGGTCGCCTCACCCTCGGAGATCTCGGTGATCTCCAGCTTCAGGTGGCCGGCGAACGGAACCGCCTGGGTCATCCCTTTGGCGATCAGGTCGAAGTCGGTCATCGGCTCACCCTACCTTCACCGAGTCCGCGTCAGTGTCCGCATAGCGACGCTTTTCGCAGACTCGATCAGCGGCCGTGGAACTCAGCGTGGCCGGGGCCGCCCTGCTCGAGGAAGGTGCGGACGGCGTTCTGCAGGTCCTCGCTGGCGAAGAGCTCGGCGGCTTCGGTCCGCACCGCCTCATCTGCGGCCGGGACACCGCCTTCGCGGAAGCGGCGGAGGATGTGCTTGGTCATCGCGTGCGCCTTGGTCGGGCCCGCCGCCAGCTCCTCGGCGAGCTTGCGTGAAGCCGCCTCGAAGTCGTGGTCCTCGAAGATCAGGTTGACGACGCCCCAGCGCTCCATCTCCTCGGCGCCGAAGATCCCGCCTGACATCACGAAGTGACGGGCGCGGCCGCTCCCCGCGCGCTCGGCCAGCCGCTGCGTCCCGCCCATCGAGGGCGTCAGCCCGACGACTTTCTCGACCAGGCCGAACTTCGCCTTCGGCGAGGCGACGATCAGGTCGCAGGCGAGCGCCAGCTCGAAGGCCGCGGTCAGGGTCAGCGCGTGGGCGGCGAAGACGACCGGCGCCGGCAGCGTTTCCACCTTCTCGATCATCTCCAGCAGGTCGGTCCAGAGCGCGCTCCCCTGCTCCGGGGTCAGCCCGGCGAAGACGTGCACATCGACGCCGCCGGAGACCGCCCGTCCCTCGGCCCGGATCAGGAGCGCCCGCGGCGGCTCTGCGGCGACCTCGTCGATTGCGGCCCGCAGGTCGTCGATCATGCCCTGGTCGAAGAGGTTCAGCGGCGGGCTGTCGAGGGTGATCACGGCGAGGGCGCCCTCGCGCTCCAGTCTTGCCGCGCTCATAGCTCCGGCACCCTATGGACCTCGAACAGGTTGGTGCCCAGTTCCTGGCCGTCGAGACCAGCGGTGATTGCGACGAGGTCGCCAGGCTCGGCAATCCCGTGCTTGGCCGCCTCCCCGGCGCAATGCCCGAGCAAGCCGCGCAGCTCGGTCCCGAAGTCGCTCTGCACCGCCGTGATCCCGAAGAGCAGGGAAACCCGGCGCACGGTCTCTATATAGGGAGAGACCGCGAGCACCGGCACGTCGGGCCGGTGGGCGGAGACGAGGCGAGCCGTCCGCCCGGTGTTGGTCGGCACTACCAACGCCTTCAGGCCGAGGCGGTAGACGGCGCCGACGGCGCTCTGGGCGACCGAGTCGGCGACGTCCTGCGTCGCCTGGTCGGTGCGGGAGAAAAGCCACTCGGTGTAGGGAAGGTCAGGCTCGGTGGCGCGGGCGATCCGGTCCATCACTTCGACCGCCTCGACCGGGTGCTGGCCGACCGCGGTCTCCTCGGAGAGCATCACCGCGTCGGTGCCGTCCCAGATCGCGTTGGCGACGTCGGTCACCTCGGCCCGGGTCGGGCGCCGCGCGCTCACCATCGAGGCCAGCATCTGCGTCGCCGTGATCGTCGGCTTCGAGACTTTGCCGGCGGCGCGGATCAGCCGCTTCTGCTCGACCGGCAGCTTCTCCAGCGGGACTTCGATCCCGAGGTCGCCGCGGGCGACCATGATCCCGCCGGTGGCGACGCGGACGATCTCCTCCACGTTCTCGGCCGCCTGCTGGCGCTCGATCTTGGCGATCACGGGGATGCGGGAGCCGAGCTCTTTCAATCGCGCCGTCACCGGCTCCAGGTCGGCGGCGGTGGAGACGAAGGAGACGGCGAGCAGGTCAACCCCGTTCTCGACCGCGAACTCGACCCATCCCAGGTCGACGCCGGTGGTCGCCGGCAGGTCGGCGCCGCCGGGGATGTTCATCCCCTTGTGAGAAGAGAGGGTCCCTCCCACCTCGACCTCGGCATCGACGCCGGCGTTCTCGCGGTCGCCGACCCGCAGCCGGATGGCCCCGTCGGCGAGGTAGACGAGCTGGTCTTCGCTGAGATCGGAGACGCCCGCCCACTGCACCGGGATCGTGTCGCGGTCGCCCTCGATTTCCTCCGGCGTCAGCGTCACGTGAGTCCCCGTCTCCAGCACGGCGACGTCGTCGCGCAGGGAGCCGATCCGCAGCTTCGGCCCCGGCAGGTCGCCGAGAACCGCGACCTCGCGCCCGACCCGCTCGGCGGCGGCGCGGATCGCCCCGATCGTCTCCGCCTGTCGCTCGCGGCCGGAGTGGGAGAAGTTGAGCCGGAAGACGTCGGTCCCGGCCGCGACCAGCTTCTCCAGCACCTCCGGGACCCAACTGGCGGGGCCGACGGTGGCGATGATCTTGGTCCGCCGCTCGAGGTGGGCGCCGGAACTCTGGCTCAGGTCTGCGTGCATCCCGCTGAGACTAGACGGAGCCGTCCCGCTCCCGCGTCAGTACCTACAATCGGTCCCAGCGCCGCGCGCGCAACATGGAGAGGTGGCCGAGTGGCTGAAGGCACTCGCCTGCTAAGCGAGTAGGGGGCGCAAGCTCTCTCGAGGGTTCGAATCCCTCCCTCTCCGTTCGGTGCCGGAGCCTCCGGGCCACAAAAAGGTTTTTTAGCTTTTTCCTCGCTGCTGTTGGCTGGGCGGAGGAGGAGCTGAGTTGGAGGCAGGCCTTGGGGCGGAAGACCGCGAGGCATTAGATCGCTGCAAACCGGCAGGCCAACTTCGCACCGTCTCTCGTGCAATCCGAATCTGCTGATTCCTCGCCGCTCTACTTGCCACCGCTATCTCCCTCGTTCTCTTTTTCTTCAAACTGCAAACCAGTCTTATCGAACCTATCTCCAACCAGATCTAGGGCAATGGTTTCTCGCTGCCTATAACTAGGAATCTCTTGCTGAAGATCTTCTGGCTCGATATCAGGGATATTCAAATCAGCCTCGGACGGAACTGGGTCAACCACCGTCCCATCGTCCTCCTTTCGGTTAGCGGCTTCAAATAGCTCCAAATAACGCCTCGGAGCGACGCCAACAAATGGCTCGAATTGAACCGCTTCCTTTCGGGGATTTGCCTCTGCAAAGTCGATCGCATCTGCATGTAGCTCCTTAGCCTGGCTCTTGGCGTAGGGAGCCACGTAGACGACTCGCATAATTCCAGCGGCAACGATGTGTCGGGCGCAGTTGTGACAAGGGAAGGTAGTCGTGTAAAGGGTGCATCCCTGCACCGAGACACCGCGCCGAGCCGCGTCCATCAGCGCAGCCATCTCGGCATGAACCGCTCGACCAAACTCGATTAGGTCGCCAAGTCTCGTCTTCTCGAGCGCAGCCAACAATGCTGGAGCCTGCGACTCACCAGCCCCGGTCAAGAACCTCTCTTTAGATAGCTCGTCCACAATTTCAAGCGCAATCTCGCGCTTCATCCGATCGTTCGTATCGACCGGATTGCGGAACTCCCGGCCATCCCCCTCTTTGATTCCGCAATCTTCGTTCCCCTTGCCGTTTTCCCAATAGACCCCTCCACCAGCCTTAGGAACCTCGTTAGAACCAAGAGCGACTACATCGCCCTTAGGGGTTGCGATCGCCGCGCCCACCTGACGACCCAACTCTGCAGACTGGCGAGAGGCTCCTTCCGCCGCGAACAGCCCGTACTCGTCTCTCGTTGGGGTCTTAAACGGATGACTGAAGAGGATGGCGATGACACGATCTATCGCGTCGCGAAGCCCAACGTCCTCTTGAGCGTCCACAAAGAAGTCGGCGCGATGAAAAGTGTCTCGGAGGTTCTGGCCCCAGATCTTTTGAGGCACCTCATCCGACTTTTGGGCTGCCTCGTCCGCGGTCCGCGGAGCATCGGCCGAATTCTGGCCGTCCTCGCCTCCCGAGGCCGGCCCTCCTTGTTTTTCTACCCCATCGGCCTCGGTGTCTTTGGGAAAGCCCTCTGGGGCGGGCTCGGTCTCTGACTCGTCCCGCGCCATCAGTTCATCGACCCTTTTGAACCAGTTGCTCTGATCATCCGAACGATGCGCCTTCACCAACTGCTCTTCAACCGCTCTTCTTCGAATTGCTTCCGGGGCGTAGGCAGCGATCAGAATGAAGCGACTCCCGTAGATACTTCGTAGTAGTTCGACCTCCTCGGGGTGCTTCAGTGATCGCAAGATGAAGGCGAAACGGTCGAGCGACTTAGTCCGCGCATCCCCCTCGTAGGTCTCTGATCCAAGCTCCTCACGAACGGCAGCAATCTCCGTGAGAGCTAGGAGAGCCATCGCGTCACCCCGCTCCCAACAAAATCGAAGCCGATTGCCAGCATCCATATGGGTCCAGATATGTTGGTCAAGGGGCTCGCTTGGAAGCTGCTCGTCCCAATTCAGCTCAGCAAGGAGGCTACTGAGGCGTATCTCCTTCGCGCTGTAGCCATACGTGTCTAATGCAAGCTCGATATCGGTAGAGACCATGTCGAGATCGGTTCCCACTGCGCCGACAAGGCCGATAACGAGCTCGGTCGGTGATGGGGTTTCGGTCATAGCACCTAGAGGGGGAGGGTATGGCTACCAGGTCCTGGCGGGCGACTTAAGCCATTCGTTGACCGACTGGCTCGTTTCGAACGTAGCCCAGTTGTTATGGAGCCTGCAAACGAAGTACTCATCGTTGGCGTCGCCTACAGCGCGAAGTTGATCTCGCCACCAAGTGGGCTCCCGCCCGGTGTCAATGAACCAGAGGGAACCCTGTGGATGCGCCCAACTCCTTGCGCTTTTCAACAGCGCCTCGACCGCCGGATAGTCCCGATCCGGTGCATGGAGGTCGTAGCCGACGACAAGGATCACTACCAGTGTCCTATGGGCTTAGTCAACGGCTTTCACGTCCCTGCTCGACCACCTCGCGACTCTATCCGTTCGGTTGGGGACGAGCGGCGCGGATAGGCTGGCGCCCGTGTCCGTCCCTGAGCAGTCGCACGAGCGCTACGAGCGGATCTTCGCCGAGGTCGAGGCGCCGTTTGCGTTCGTCGACCTCGAGGCGATGTGGGCGAACGCTGACTCGATGCTGGAGCGGGCCGGCGACAAGAAGGTGCGGGTCGCTTCGAAGTCTGTCCGTTGCCGAGCGCTGATGGAGGCGATCCTCCGTCGCGACGAGCGCTTCCAGGGGCTGATGACCTACACCCTGCCGGAGACGTTGTGGCTGGCCGAGCAGGGGTTCGAGGATCTGCTGCTCGCCTATCCGACGGCCGACGCCGGGGCGCTGGAAGAGCTGGCGCTGCGATCGGCGGCGAGGTCCGACGGGGCTCCGATCGTGATGGTCGACTGCGTCGAGCACCTGGAGATGATCGAGTCGGTGCTGGGGAAGGGGGCGACGCCGTTGCGCGTCTGCATCGACGTCGACGCCAGCTGGTGGTGGCTCGGGGGCCGCGTGAAGGTCGGGCCGAAGCGCTCGCCGATCCATACCGTCGAGCAGGCGGTGGCGCTGGCGCGCGAGATCGAGAAGCGGCCGCAGATCGAACTCGACGCGGTGATGGCCTACGAGGGGCAGATCTCCGGCGTCGGCGACCTGCCGCCGGGGCAGCGCCTGCGCGGCGCCGCGATCCGCTTCATGCAGAAGCGCTCGGCGTCCGAAATCGCCGAGCGGCGCGCGGCGATCGTCTCCGCGTTGAGCGAGTTCGTCGAGCTGGAGATCGTCAACGGCGGCGGCACCGGCAGCCTCGAGCTGACCGCGGCCGAGGAGGCGGTGACCGAGGTGACCGCCGGCTCGGGCTTCTACGCGCCCGTCCTCTTCGACCACTACAGCCGCTTCAGCCTCACCCCCGCGGCTGCTTTCGCCTTGCCGGTGACGCGCAAGCCCTCGGATTGGATGGCGACGGCGCTTGGCGGCGGCTACCTCGCCTCGGGCCCAGGCAACCCGGGCCGCCTCCCCGCCCCCTGGCTTCCCGAGGGCCTGCGCTTCGATGACGAGGAGGGCGCGGGCGAGGTGCAGACGCCGCTGCTCGGCGAGCCGGCCGGGTCGCTCACGGTCGGCGACCGGGTCTACCTGCGCCACGCCAAAGCCGGCGAGCTCTGCGAGCGCTTCAACACGCTCCTCCTCGTCGAGGGCGAGCGCATCGTCGACGAGGTCCCGACCTACCGCGGCGAGGGAAAGACGTTTCTCTAGGGGCCGAGGACGCGGTCGGTGTACTCGTTGGCGAAGGTGCGACCCGGGTCGAGGCTGTCGCGGGCGCGCTGGAACTCCGCCCAAGCCGGGTAACGCGGCGCCAGCGTCGTCGCCGTCTGGAAGTGGCGCTTGCCCCAGTGGGGGCGGCCTCCGTACTCGTCCATCATCGCCTCCACCGCCTCGAAGTAGGGGCGCCAGCTCATCCCCCGGTACTGGTGGACGGCGATGTAGGCGGTGTCGCGCTCGTGCGAGGGGCTGAGGCAGGCGTCGTCGCCGGCGGCGACCCGCATCTCGATCGGGAAGAAGACCGGGTATTCGTTCGAGCGCACCCACTCGATCACCCGCCGCACCGCCTCAGGCCCGTGCTCCCGCGGCACCCCGTACTCCATCTCGGTGAACCGCACCCGCCGCTCGTTGGCGAAGACGCGATCGCTGCGGTCGCTGGTGCGGCTGCCGGAGGCGAGCCGGCTCGCGAGGCGGGAGAGCGCCGGGATCGTCCGCGGCAGCGCCTTGCCGGTTCCCGCCAGCGCTCCAAGCGCCCAGTTCTCGAGAACGACGTCGTTGAGGTAGGCGGCGGCGCGGCCGCGGGGACGCGGCGGCTCCTCGGTGCGATTGCGCTCGAGGACCAGGGCGGAATCGTCGTAGGGGAAGGTGAAGAGCTCGAAGTGCTCGTGCGCCGCGGCGCGCTCGGCGAAGGCGCCGAGGACCTCCTCGCGCGGTTGCGGCGAGTCGACCCGGAGCAGGGTGAAGGCGGGAACGCAGCGCAGCGTCACCGCCGCGATCGCCCCCAGAGCCCCCACCCCCACCCGCGCCGCCCGCAGCAGCTCGAGATGGGTCTCTGCGCTGAGGTGGCGGACGTTGCCGTCGGCGAGGACCAGCTCCATCCCCTCGACCTGGGCGGAGATGTTGCGCAGGCGCGCCCCGGTCCCATGGGTACCGGTAGAGATCGCGCCGGCGATCGTCTGACGGTCGATGTCGCCGAGGTTCTCCATCGCCAGCCCGAGCCGGGCCAGCTCCTCGTTCAGCTCGGCGAGGACCGTCCCGCCGCCGACCTTGACGAGACCCGTCTGCGGGTCGGCGTCGAGCACGCCGCTCAGGGCCTCCACCCGCAGCATCACCCCGTCGGTCAGCGCCGTCTCGGTGAACGAGTGCCCGGAACCGGCAACGCGCACCTTCTGGCCCGCGGCCGTGGCCGCAGCGACCGTCTCCGCCAGCTCCTCGCGACTCCCAGGCCGGACGATCCGCGCCGGCCGGCAGCGCTGGTCGCCGGCCCAGTTGACCCACTCGCCCGGCGCGCTTGCGGCCCGTCTCGCCATCCCCTCGACCCTAGCCAGTAGCCACGTGCGGATCTGTGTTCGGTTGCAGCGCCCGGAACGCGTAGAAGACCGTGAAGACGAGCAGCAACGAGATCGCCAGGCTCGGCGCCACGTTGCCGGTGAAGTTGGCGACGACGCCGCCGCCGATGCCGCCGACCACCTGACCCGAGGCCCAGGCCATGTTGGAGAGGCCGGCGGCAAAGCCCTGGTGCAGGCTGCTCGCCTCGGCGACGTCGGAGATCAAGGTCAGCGCCGGCGCGAAGCAGAGGCCGGCGCCGAGCGAGGTGACGATCAGCGCGGCCAGAATCCCACCGAGGGTCGCCGCCACGGCGACGCCGATCATCGACACCGCGCAGATCGAGAGGCCGGTGACGTAGGGCAGCCGGCGGCCGACCCGGTCGGAGATGCGTCCCGCCATCGGCGCCAGCATCGCCTCCAGCGCCGCGCCGCCGATGAACCCGCCGGCGATCAGGCCATGGCCGCCGCCGAGCTCGTCGATCCGCAGCGGCACCAGTACCTCGATCGCGCCGAACATCAACGAGGGCACGCCGACAAAAGCGGCGGCCTCGACCACCGGTCGGCTGATCATGGTCTCCATCACTTCGCGCAGGCCCTGGCGCTCGGGCGCCCGCGTCTCCGGCAGGCGGGCAGCGGCGATCGAGAGGCCGATCGTAAGCACGAGGACGGAGCTGAAGACGATCTCGGTGCCGACCGAAGCGGCGATCGCCCCCAAGGCCGGGCCGAGCAGAGCGCCGGCGACGGCGGTCCCTAAAGCGGCGCCGATGACCGAGCCCCGTTTCTCCTCGGGCGAGGCCGTTATCAGCCAGGTGAGAGCGCCCGACCAGATCAGGGCACCGGCGATCCCCTGGACGAACCTGGTGCCGTCGAGCAGCGAAATATCGTGGGCAAAGCCGAAGACGAAGCTGGCACAGCCGAGCAGGAGGAGTCCTGCGATAACCGTCCTCTTCGGCCCCACGCGGCTGGCGACGAAGCCGGCCGGCAACGATCCCACCAACGTTCCCGCTGCATAAGCGGCGGAGAGGATGCCGGCATCGGCCTTGCTGAGACCGAGATCGTCGACGTAGTCGGGAAGCAGGGGCGCAATCGCTGCGAAGAAGGCGACGTCGAAAAAGATCATCGCCGAGGTGAGGAACAGGAGCCGGCGCATCCCCGCATACAATCAGTGAGGAAGCCTGAACGCTCTGGGAGGGGTGGCAGAGCGGTTGAATGCGACGGCCTTGAAAGCCGTTAGGCGTCTTTCGGCGTCTCGTGGGTTCGAATCCCACCCCCTCCGCTTCCCCGTCGCGCCGGCAGGAAAGCGGCTGCCGCGGACGAACGAGCAAGCCATGGAGAGCGCCGACAGGCGCGCGGACCGCAGCGAAGTCTGGCGGGGGCGTGCGGAGAGGGTCAGGGACGCGTTCGGCCTCGTCCTCGCCCTCGTCCTGATCACCTACGTGCTCGCCTCGCTGCTCAGCAACCACGGCTGGTCGGCGGTTGTGCTGACCGTGGCGACCAGCGCCACCTCGGTTGTGGCCCTGGCCAGCTCCCACGTTAGGCACAAGGTCGTCCGGGCTTCCCTCTGGCTTTCAGGGCTGACCGTGGTCCTTGCGATCTTCGCCGCCGCCACCGACGAGCAGACGCTCCTCAACCTCGCCTCGCTGATCCAGATCTGCCTGCTGGCGCTGGCGATGGCTGCGGTGCTGTGGCGGGTGGTCTCCAGCGCCGAGGTGGGCTCGCGGACGATCCTCGGGGCGATCAGCGTCTACGCCGTGCTGGGGATCCTCTTCACCTTCGCCTACGGGACGATCGACCGGCTTCAAGGTGGGCCCTTCTTCGAAGAGACCGCGCGTCCCGAGGGTGGCGACTTCCTCTTCTTCAGCTACACGACGCTGACCACGACCGGGTACGGCAACCTGGTTCCGGGCGGACAACCGGGGCGGATGATCGCCGGCCTGGAGATGATGCTCGGCCAGATCTTCCTCGTCACCCTGGTCGCCGGGCTGGTCAGCCTCTGGCGGCCGGGCGAGGCGCTGCGGCGGCGACGCCGGCGCCGCGAGGCGCCCGGCGAGACCGCCTGACGCTCTCTAGGCCTCGTCG
>DATFOB010000049.1:0-45422 GCA_035266025.1 Solirubrobacterales bacterium | reverse complement strand
GAGAGCGTCGTCGAAGCTGCCGACGGCATCGAGCCGCGCATCCTTGCCAACTGGGTCACCGGCGAGCTGGCCGCGGCGCTGCGAGCCGCCGAGGTCGACGGAGGCGCCGCCGACTCCCGAATCTCACCCCCGGATCTGGCGAAGCTGGTGCAGCTGGTCGGGGAGAAGAAGATCTCCCACGGCAGCGGCAAGACGGTGCTGGCGGCGATGGTGACGGGTGGGGGAGACCCCGAGAAGATCGTCGAGCGCGAGGGCCTCGCCCAGATGTCGGACTCCGGCGAGCTCGAGACGATCGTCGAGAAGGCGATGGCTGACAACCCCGACGCCGTCGAGAAGATCCGCGAAGGCAACGGCAAGGCGATCGGCGCCATCGTCGGCGCTGTGATGCGGGAAACGAAAGGCCGCGCCGACGGCGGCGAGGTCAATCGGTTGATCCAGGAGAAGCTCTAGCCATCCGTCGGTTCCTTTTCGGTCCTCCGTAAGGAGAAGGAACAGACGAAATGGGATTGCGGCACGTCACATCTGAAACTTTGTAACAAGTTGTTACAAGCCTGCTAGGTTGAGGTCATGGCCTGGAATGTCGTGATCGCTGGTGGTGGCTTCGGCGGCGCTGCGGCGGCGCGGGAGCTCGAGCGGGTGATGCCGAAGCAGTCGGCGCGGCTGACGCTCGTGAACGAGACCAACTTCGCGCTCTACACGCCGTTTTTGCCGGAGGCGGCGGCCGGGACCTTGGAGCCGCGGCATGTGGTGACGCCGCTGCGGGAGATCCTCAACCGGACTTACCTGCGCCTCGGCGCGATCGTCGCCCACGATCCCGAGGCGAAGACGGTCACCCTGCGGGCAAAGTACGGCGAAACCGAGCAGCTGCCCTACGACCAGTTGCTGCTCTCGCTCGGCTCGGTCTCGCGGGTGCTGCCGATCCCGGGGTTGGCCGAGCACGCGGTCGGGTTCAAGAGCCTCGCCGACGCGATCTACCTCCGCAACCACGTGATCGAGACGCTGGAGGAAGCCAACGCGACCGAGGACCCGGCACGGCGCGAACAGCTACTCACCTACGTCTTCGTCGGCGGTGGCTACGCGGGGCTGGAGGCGCTGGCCGAGCTCCAAGACTTTGCCGCCGACGCGATGGAGGCCTACCCGCGAGCGCGCCTGCACGGAATGCGCTGGGTGCTGGTCGAGGCGACGAACCGGGTTCTGCCCGAGATCGACCCGCAGCTCGGCGAGTACGCCCTGCGCGAGCTGCGCGGGCGCGGCATCGACATCCGCATGGAGACGACGTTGGAGGAGGTCACCGCCGACACCGCGCGCCTCTCCAGCGGCGAGGTGCTGCCGACCCGAACCGTCGTCTGGACCGCCGGCGTCGCCCCGCAGCCGATCCTCAAGGAGCTGAACGTGCCGCTCGACGAGCGTGGTCGCGTCCCCGTCGACCCCTACCTGCGGGTTGAGGGGATGGACTCGGTCTGGGCGATCGGCGACTGCGCCGCGGTCCCGGATCCGAGCGGCGGCAAATCGCCACCGACGGCGCAGACCGCGGTGCGGCAGGGGCCGGTCGCCGGCCGCAACATCGCCGCCGAGCTCGGAATCGGCAGCCCCGCACCCTACGAGTACAAGTCCGAAGCTGCCTTCGTCAACCTCGGCCGCTACAAGGCCGTCGGCAAGATCGGCGACCGCACCTTCCGCGGCTTCCCGGCCTGGTGGATGGCCCGGACCTACCACATGAGCCAGATCCCGGGCTCAGCCCGCAAGGTCCGCGCCGTCCTCGACTGGACCGCCGGCCTTCCCTTCCGCCGCGACCTCTCCGAGGTCGGCTCGATCGGCCACCCGAAGCCGCTCGTCTAGCTGTTCGACGGCGAGGTCGGCCAAGCAAGAAGGCGAAGAGAGAGCCGGAGCGGGGGCGGGAGCCGCGGCCCGCCTGGATGGCTTTACGCCGGGGCCGCGGTAATGCCCCCGCTCCGGTCTGTGGTGATGGCGATAGACGTTGGCCTGCACCCCGCCAGTCGCCCTGACTGGTTTCGAATGTGGGATCGCCATGCGCAGGCAGCCCCTCGAGAGGGGCCTCCCGTCATGGGTCGGCGGCAGCCCGATGCTCTTGAACCGGAAGCGCCCCGGGTGGACGTAAGGTCTACCGGGCCGACGCGCAAGAATGGCTACGTGGAGTACCTAGTCATCGCCTTCTTCTTCGGCCTCGGCTCCGGCATCATCGGCCGGGGCAAGGGCAGCTCGTTCTTCATCTGGTTCCTGATCGGGATGGTGGTGCCGCTCCTCGGCCTGATCGCCGTGATCCTCTACCGCGTCGACAAGGACGAACCCGAACGCCAGTGCCCCAACTGCCACAAGGCACTGAAGCTCTACGTCCAGGTCTGCCCCCGCTGCGGGACGGACCTCTACCTGCCCGACCCGGCCGCCGTGCGGCACCCGGGCGTCCGCTAGCGCAGCCAGGTCCTGACGATCGCGTTGGCGAAGCCGGCGCCGTAGCGGAAGGCGGCGGGCTTCTTCGAGTGGCCGTGGAGGCGCTGGTCGACAGTGATCGGAACCTCGGTGGCGGGGATGCCGCGCTTGATCGCCTCGATCATGAACTCGGAGGTGTGGAACTGCTCTTGGCGCAGGACCAGCTGGGGGAGGACGGTGGTGCGGACAGCGCGGTAGCCGTTGGAGCAGTCGGTCACGTGGGTGCGGGTGATGAAGGAGACGAGGCGGTTGAAGAAAACGATCCCGAGCTCGCGGGCGAAGTGGTTGCGGTCGGCGTGGCCGAGGACACGGGAGCCGTGGGCCATCTCGACCTCGCCCTCGAGGATCGGCTTGACCAGGCGCTCCATCTCGTCGGGGCGGTGCTGGCCGTCGGCGTCGAGGGTCACCACTATGAGCGCCTCCGATTCGACCATCAGCCGGTACCCGGTCCGCAGGGCCGCGCCGCCGCCGCGGTTGGTGACGTGGCGGGCTACCGCCGCGCCATGCTCGGCGGCAACGTCGCCGGTGCCGTCGCGGGAGCCGTCGTCGACGACGAGGATCTCGGTGCGGTGGCCGCAGACCGCGGGCGGGATCTGGCCGAGGACGGTGCCGATGTTCTCGGCCTCGTTGTAGGCGGGGATCAGGATCGCGATCTTGTCGCGGAAGCGCTCGGGCAGGCCGGCCTGGCGGAACTCCTCCCAAGCGAGGCCCTCCAGCGCGGCGGCGAGCTGGCGGCTGTTGCGAGCCCCCTGCGAGAGCGCCCGCAGCGTCAGCAGGAAGAGGACGAAGATCGCGAAGACGGCGAGGCCGAGGATGCGGCCGCCGTTGCCTTTCTCGAAGGAGAAGGCGGAGAGCAGGCCGTTGACGATTTCGGTCCCAGCGACCAGTCCCAGGCCGAGGCCGCTGAGGATGAGGATGAGGACGTCCGCGTTGCGCAGGGTGCGCCGGCGCGCGACCGCGTAGGCGACCACGAAGATCGCGATCAGGATGCCGGCGCTGCGGAGCGCCGTCAGCTCGGCCGGGAGGATGCCTGCTCTGGGGACCATTCGCGACCGGAGGATATGGCCGCGAGCGCGGATGAGAGGGCGAGGCCGGCAAGCGGAAAGACCAGCGTCATCAGCACCTCGTTGCGTCGCGGGGCGGCGAGGGAGGCCGCTCCCACCATCGTGACGAGCACGATCGGCGTCGCCAGCGCGATCAGCTCCCACCAGCGCCGGCGTAGGCCGAGGAGGACGAAGCCGGCGAGGCCGAGCGCGACGAGGAGGATCTGGACGACCCGGCCGGGGGTGCTGTCGATCGCTTCGCCGACGCCGCTGCCCCACATGCGACCGACCTTGCGGGCGGTCATTGCTGCGTAGCCCCCTGGGTCTTCGCCGATGTACTTGTCGAGGTTTTCCTTCCCGGCCTTGCCAAGGGCTTCGTCCCGGGTCAGCTCCGGGTGTTCCTCTCGGACTTCGTCCGCGACTTCGTCGAAGAGGTCCGTAGGATCGACGGCGTCGAGGGCGGCCGACCCGGGCTCGAGGTCGCGACCGAGGTAGCGCTCGGCGAGGAGCGCCTTCACCCGCTGGTATTCGCCGTCGGCGGGCAGGTAGGTGCCGACGTAGAGCGCCTTGCCGCCCCCGGTCGAGATCGGGACGACGCGGTCGAGGACGACGACGTTGCGAATCGTCCAGGGGATGATCGGGAGGATCAGGGCGACGAGGAGGACGGCGGCGCCGGCGAGCCCGAGCCGCCATTCGCGTTGCTGCCAGGTGCGGAGCGCGGCGAGGAGCACGAACGCGGCCCCGACCAACAGGTACTCCGGCCGGAACATCGCCGTGAGGCCGAAGAGCACGCCCGGAAGCGCCCACGGCAGGGCCGAACGCAGTTGTCCCCGCATACCGGGGACAACTGCGTTCGCCTGTCGGTCGGACGCCCATAAGAAGGCGAGGATCGCCGCCGGCAGGGTCAGCATCGCCGGCGGCTCGCTCATCAGCTCGCCGGTGGTGTGGATGAACGGCGGGTAGACGGCAACCGCGAAGGCGGCGAAGAGACCCACCCAGCGGCCGAGGTTCCGCCCGCCGAGCCTCCATCCCAAGGTAAAGGCGACGAGGATCGTCGCCACCCCCAGCAGCGCCTCGACGATCCGCGCCGTCCCTTCGCGGGCGCCTCCGGTCGCATAGAAGGCGGCGGCATAGAGGAAGGGAGCGCCGGGGGACCAGTCGCTCGCGTCGCGGAATTCGGGACCGCCGAAGCTTTGTTCGGTGTAGAGCGCCTTAGAGAGCGCGTAATAGGCGCGCGAGTCGTCCGCTGGATGCTCGACCGGGTTGACCACGACATAGGCGCGCACGACGAGCCCCAGCAGCGCGATCGCCGCGAGCGCGATCAGCGTCCGCTTCCCATAGCGCTGCGGCAGCGCGCGGATCCATTCGGCGACGGAGGTCAAGAGGCGCCCAGGCTATCCGGCCGCTCAGAGCGCGCGACTGGCGAATTAACCTCGCTATAGCCATGCCAACTCGCCAGTCGCGAGAAGAGCCAAGCCGTTGAAACGCTCGATAGGGCGGCGAGGAGCGGGACGAGGACGAGGACGCGGCGGGGGGAGGCGACGAGGAGGGCGCTGATCGCAGTGATCGCGAGGAAGATCGTGCCGATCAGCAGTGCCTCCCAGCGGCGCTGCCAGGCGAGGATCGCCAGGCCGAGCAATCCGAAGGCGACGAGGAGCCAGTGGACGACCTCCCAGATCGGCTCCCGCATCACGTCCCGTGGACCGTGCGACCAGATGCGCCAGGCCTTGGTGGCGACGAAGCCGGCGTAGTCGGCCGGCTCGTCCGAGACGTCGTCCCAGAGTTGTTCCTTGCCCAGCTTCGAGAGCGCCTGGTCGGTTTCCATGCCGGGGTAGCGGTCGGCGGCGAGGCGGGCGAGGATCTGCTCGAGGCGCAGCCGCTGCGCGTCCTGGGGCGAGAAGAGGTCAGGGTTTTCGGCGACCACCTCCTCGCCAACCCCTTCCGGGTCTCCGTCCGAGGGCAGGTAGGTGCCGGCGAACAGCACCTGGCCGCCGCCGGTCGAGATTGGGATGAAGCGATCGAGCGCAACCGCGTTGCGTAGCGTCCAGGGGACGATGACCACGAAGGCAGCGAGCAGGAAGATCGCGGCGCGTACGAGGGACGGTCGCCACTGGCGCGCCTCGCGCAAGAAAATCAGGAACGCAACGAGCACCGCCACCCCGAGGTACTCCGGCCGCGTCAGCGCCAGCGCCCCGAATAGCGCCCCCGGCAGCAGCCAGCGCCAGCGCCCCCCGTCCCAAGCCCAAAGCACCGCTAGGACCCCACCCGACAAGAGCGTCGCCGCCACCGGCTCGCTCATCAGCATCCCCTGGTACTCCAAGAGCGCCGGATAGATCGCCACGACAAAGGCACCGGCGAGCGCCGGAGCGACTCCCCACCGACCCACCTCACATGGCAAGGGTGGGTCGGTGGGGAGTCGCGTCAGCCGCCTCCCGATCAGATACGCGAAGAGAACGCTCAGGGTCCCGATCAGCGCCAGCGCCACCCGCGCCAGGCGCCCGTGGTCGCCTCCCGTCACCGCGTACAGTCCCGCCACGAACAAGGGCAGCCCCGGCGAGTAGTTGCTCGACGGCTGCGTCGCCTGCGGCCCCACCGTGAAACCGTCGCCCTCCTCCAGGTTCGCCGCGATCGCCGCGTACGCCGCCGCGTCGTACACAGGCGCCCGGCCGTCCCAAGCCTCGTTCAGCCGCAGTCCCAGCCCGAGGAGGAGGATCGCGACCAGCGCGACGAGGCCCACTCGGCCGCCGTGCCGGGCCGCCAGTCCGTTTTCCATCCGGCAGATTCAACTAGGACGATCGGTCCCGCGCGCCGCCCGAGCGTCTAAGCTGCCGCCCTCATGCGAATCCTCATCCTCGGGGGCGACGGCTACCTGGGCTGGCCGACGGCGCTCCGCTTCTCGGCTCGCGGCCACGAGGTCTCCGTCGTCGACAACTTCTCCCGCCGCCGCTGGCACACCGAACACGGCACCGCCTCGCTGACCCCGATCGGGGAGCTGGACGAGCGGATCGCCGCCTGGCGCGAGGTCTCCGGCGAGCAGATCCGCAGCTACGTCGGCGCCGTCGAGGACGGTGACTTCCTCGACGAGGTCGTCGCCGAGACCAAGCCCGAGGTGGTTGTCCACTACGGCCAGCAGGCCTCGGCCCCGTTCTCGATGCTCTCGCGCGAGCGCGCGGTCGAAACCCAGCAGGCGAACGTGATCGGCAACCTCAACCTGCTCTTCGCGATGCGCGACCACGTCCCCGACGCCCACCTGGTCAAGCTCGGGACGATGGGCGAGTACGGCCAGCCCGATATCGACATCGAGGAGGGCTACATCGAGATCGAGCACAAGGGCCGCAAGGACACGTTGCCCTATCCGAAGCTCCCCGGCTCGCTCTACCACTGCTCCAAGGTCCACGACTCGACCAACATCCACTTCGCCTGCCGCACCTGGGGCCTGCGCGCGACCGACCTCAACCAGGGCGTCGTCTACGGGGTCGAGACCGAGGAGAGCGCCCGCGACGAGCGCCTCGTCACCCGCTTCGACTACGACGAGCTCTTCGGCACCGTCCTCAACCGCTTCTGCGTCCAGGCCGTGATCGGCCACCCGCTCACCGTCTACGGCGCCGGCAACCAGACCCGCGGCTTCCTCAACATCCGCGACACCCTCGCCTGCGTCGAACTGGCGGCGCTGAACCCGGCCGAGCGCGGCGAGTTCCGCGTCTTCAACCAGTTCACCGAGCAGTTCTCGGTCGGGCAGCTGGCTGAGTTGGTGAAAGAAGCGGGGGAGCACCTCGGCTACAGCGTCGAGATCCAGCACTACGAGAACCCTCGCGTCGAGAAGGAAGAGCACTACTACAACGCCGTCCACACCAAGCTGCTCGACCTCGGCCTTGAGCCGACGCTGCTGGGCGAGGAGCTGGTCGAGTCGATCATCCACGCGATCGAGCGCCACAAAGGCCGCGTGATCGAGACGGCGATCGAGCCGAAGACCCGCTGGAACCCGGCCAAGTCGCCCGCCGGTCAGGCCTGACCGGCGCGCTTTCGCGCGAGCAGGGCAAAGCCGCGCCGCTGGTACCATCGCCAGTTCCTCATGCGCGCTGCCGACACGTTGATGGAAAGCCTCAAGGCCGAGGGCGTCAAGGACGTCTTCGGGATCCCCGGCGGGGCGAACCTGCCGACCTACGACGCGATGGTCGACGCCGAGTTCCGCCACGTCCAGGTCCGCCACGAGCAGGGCGGCGGCCACGCCGCCGAGGGATACGCCCAGGCCTCGGGCCGCGTCGGCGTCGCCTTCGCCACCTCCGGCCCTGGCGCCACCAACCTCGTCACTGCGATCGCCGACGCGATGATGGACTCGGTCCCGACCGTCTTCATCACCGGCCAGGTGCGGACCGAGCTGATCGGCACCGACGGCTTCCAGGAGGCCGACATCCTCGGCGCGACGCTGCCGTTCGTGAAGCACTCCTTCGCGGTCACCGACCCGCGCCAGATCCCCGAGTACGTCCACGAGGCCTTCCACCTCGCCTCGACCGGCCGTCCGGGCCCGGTGTTGCTGGACATCCCGATGGACCTCTCGCGCGCCGACATCGACTACCAGCCGCGCACCGAGCCGGTCGAGATGCCCGGCTACAAGCCCTCGACCGAGGGCAACATCAAGCAGATCCGGATCGCCGCCAAAGCCCTGGCGAACGCGCGCCGGCCGATCTTCTACACCGGCGGCGGCGTCATCAACGCCAACGCCTCCGAGGAGCTGCGCGAGCTCGCCGGCTCCGACCGCTTCCCGGTCACCTCGACCCTGATGGGGCTCGGCGGCTTCCCGGCCTCCCACGAGCACTTCCTCGGGATGCTGGGAATGCACGGCACCTACGCCGCCAACCACGCGATGGACAAGGCCGACCTGATCGTCGCCATCGGCGCCCGCTTCGACGACCGCATCACCGGCAAGCTCGAAGAGTTCGCGCCGAACGCCAAGGTCATCCACATCGACATCGACCCGGCCGAGATCTCAAAGAACGTCGGCGCCCACATCCCGATCGTCGGCGACGCGAAGCAGGTGCTGCCGAAGCTGACCCGCGAGTACCGGGCGCTGCAGACCGACTCAGGCCGCCTCGACGAGTGGTGGAACACGCTGCGCGGCTGGCGCGACGAGCACCCGCTCTTCTACGAACCCGGCGAGAACGGCGAGATCAAGCCGCAGTTCATGATCGAGGCGATGCACCGCGCGACCCAGGGGGACGCGATCGTCACCTCCGACGTCGGCCAGCACCAGATGTGGACCGCCCAGTACTACGGCTTCGACAAGCCCCGCCGCTGGATCAACTCCGGCGGCCTCGGGACGATGGGCTTCGGCCTGCCGAGCGCGATCGGGGCAAAGGTCGCCTGTCCCGAGGAGCAGGTCGTCTGCATCGCCGGCGACGGCAGCCTGGTCATGAACATCCAGGAGATGGCGACCTGCGTCACCGAGGACATCCCGGTCAAGGTCTTCCTGATGAACAACGGCTACATGGGCATGGTCCGCCAGTGGCAGGAGCTGTTCTGGGACCGCCGTTACAGCTCCGTCGACATGGGCTCGAGCCCCGACTGGGTGAAGCTGGCCGAGGCCTTCGGCGCCAAAGGGATGCGCTGCGAAGACGCCGCCGACCTCGAGGAGCAGATGGTCGCCGCGCTCGAGCACGACGGCCCGGTCCTGCTCGACGCCCGCGTCGCCCGCGAAGAGAACTGCTACCCGATGATCCCGCCGGGCAACGCGGCCCGCGACATGGTCGAGGCGCCGCGCAAGGCGGTGAGCTGATGGAGGCCGGAACCCCCCAGGTCGTGAAGTTGGAGGACCTGCACATGCCCGGCCAGCTCACCGGCCGCAAGCACATCCTCTCGATCCAGGTTGAGAACAAACCGGGCGTGCTGGCGCGCGTTGCCGGCCTCTTCTCCCGCCGCGGCTTCAACATCGACACCCTCGCGGTCGGCCCGACTGATGACCCCAGCGTCTCCCGGATCACCCTCACCCTCGACGGCGCCGTTCACCCGATCGACCAGGTGACCAAGCAACTGCACAAGCTCGTCAACGTGCTGAAGATCCGCGACATGGGACCGGAGGAGACGGTCGCCCGGGAGATGGCCCTGTTCAAGGTCTCCTCGGCGGTCGAGAACCGGGCCGAGATCATCCAGTTCGCGGAGATCTTCCGGGCGAAAATCGTCGACGTGGCGCGGCGGACGATGACGATCGAGGTCACCGGCTCCGCCGACAAGATCGAGGCCTTCGAGCGGATGGTCCGCCCGCACGGGCTCGTCGAAATGGTCCGGACCGGCGAGATTGCGATCGGTAGAGGCCACGACTGAGGCTCTCCTCGGCGCCCTGGACAAGGCCGCCGGACGGGGACGACGCACCCTCGTAAGCGTCACCAGCGAGGTTGAGGTCGACGACCCCTGCGCGGCGGTGTTCGCCTCGCGGCTCGCCTCCGACAGGTGGTTCTGCTGGGAGCAGCCGGACCGGGAGTTCGCTCTGGCCGGGCTCGGGGTGGCGCACGAGGTGAGCTCCCGCGGGGCGAAGCGGTTCGCTGAGGTCGCCGAGGAGTCCCTTCGGGTGGGCGGCGACGCGGTCGTCGAGGAGCCCTCAGGCCTTCCGGCCGCTGCGGGGGCGGTCTGGCTCGGCGGCTTCGCCTTTGCACCGGATGGTGGGTCGACCCCGACCTGGTCCTCGCTCGCGCCGGCCTCGATGGTGCTGCCGGAGGTCTCGATCTGCTGCGGCGAGGGGAGGACGTTCCTCACGGTCAACGCCGTCGTGCAACCAGGGGAAGACGTCGAGCGGACGGGGGAGAGGCTGGCGGCGCGGCTTGCCGCCCTCCGGCTCGAAGCGCCGCTGCCGCTGCTCGATCCGCACCCGACCGCCCGGGCCGAAATCCACAGCGCCCGCTCTCCGAGCGAATTCGAAGCCGCCGTCGAGGGCGCCACATCCCGGATCGCCGCCGGCGAGATCAGCAAGGTCGTGCTCGCCCGCGAGGTGATCGTCAGCGCCGCCGCCGCCCACGATCCCGCCGCCGTCTTCGGTGCGATGCGTGAGCAGTTCCCGGCCTGCTTCTGCTTCTGCTGCGGCACCCCGGAGGCCGCCTTCATCGGCGCCAGCCCCGAGCTCCTCGTCCGCCGCTCCGGCGCCGGCGTCTCCACCGTCGCCCTCGCCGGCTCGACCCGCCGCAGCTCCGACCCGTCCGTCGACGATCACCTCGGCGAGCAGCTGCTGCGCAGCGACAAGGACCGCCGCGAGCAGCGCATCGTCGCCGAGCGGATCGTCCGCGCCCTGCGCCCGCATGCGGTCTGGGTCGAGGCAGGATCAGAGCCGGAGATCGTCAAGGTGGCGAACATCCAGCACCTGGCGACCCCAGTGATCGCCCAACTGGCCGAGCCTCACTCGGCGATCGAGCTGGCCGGGATCCTGCACCCGACCCCGGCGGTCGGAGGTGAGCCCTGGCCCGCCGCGGCCGACGCGATCGCCGACCTCGAGGGCATGGACCGCGGCTGGTACGCCGCCCCCGTCGGCTGGATGGACGCCACCGAAGACGGCGAATTCTGCGTCGCCCTCCGCAGCGCCCTCCTCCGCGACCGCGAGGCCCACCTCTTCGCCGGCGTCGGAGTGGTAGCCGGCTCGGACCCAGCAGCCGAGCTGGCCGAGACCGAGGTCAAGCTCGGGGCGTTGCTGCCGCTGCTGGCGGAATAGCAATCCGTTCAGCTAACGAACCCCCCCGTCGCTTCACCGGTGGGGTTTTCCGCCGGACGGTTTGTCCGGGGTCCGGCTCGATGGATAGGGTTGCCGCGATGGCACGTCTAGGGAGAGCGCTCCTCCTAACGTTCGTACTCTCGCTCGCAAGCGCCTGCGCGGCTTCGGCGGCGACGCGTTACGCGGCACCCGGCGGCACTGGGGCCGATCCGTGCGAGAACCCCGCTGAACCGTGCAGCGTCTACGTCGCCGCCGACGTGGCCGCCCCGAGTACCACTCTGGAAGCCGGCGACATCATCGAACTCGCGCCGGGCATGTACTCCCAGGCAGCGGGTGACCTGGGCCCGAGCGGTTTCGTGCAGCCCCCGGCCGCCGTGGCAGTCCGAGGCGAAGTCGGTAAAGCGAAGCCGCTGATCGTCCTGCAGACGAACAGCGGGACCTATGGCGCCTTCATCCTCTTCCCGGCGGTTGAAGTCACGGATCTGGAAATTCGAAATCAGGCCGCCAACGGCTCCGCGATCACGATCCTCGGAGGGACGATGAACCGGGTGATCGCCCGCAACACCGTCAGCCCCAACTTCACCTGCGCGATCGCCGAAGGCGAGATTCGCAGCAGCGCCTGCCTCAACGTTGCGGGTGGAGTTGCGATGGGGATTAGCGTCCAGACCTTTCCGGGGGTCCATGCCAGTCTCATCCGCAACAGCACGGCGATCGCAACCGGCCCCGGGTCGGTCGGTATGGATTTCGCCTATTTCGCGACCGCAGCCAACACCATTGGCGCCGTCAACGCGCTAGGTGTCATAGCCAAGGGAGAGTCCAAAGACGTCATTGCCCGGGGCAAGGAAGGCAGCGGCTCCGGCAAAGCGGCGACGACTCTCATCGACCTTCAAGCCTCCGATTACGCGACGACCAGCACGGAAACCACTGGACCGGGGTCGGCGATCGTCACCGCGCCAGGGACCAACGGCAACCTCACTGCGGCTCCGCTTATGGCGGCAGACAGCATCCACCAGTTGCCGGCCTCACCGACGATCGACAAAGGCGCCGTCGACGGAACCAGTGGCACCCTCGACGTCGATGGTCAGCTTCGCGAAATCGGCATGGCCCCGGATATTGGCGCCGATGAGCTCGGGAACCCGACCACCACCACGGTGGCCTGCAGCCCGGCGACGGTCGCATTGGCAGGAAAATCGATCTGCACGATCACGGTCGTCGACATCGGAGTGGCGTTGACCCAGCCGACCGGTCAGGTCGCTCTGCCATCCGTTGGCGGATTGGACCTCCCGTCCTCCTGCACGCTGGCGCCGGCACAGGAGGACAGCGCAACCTGCTCGGTCTTTGTCATCGGCAGTGCGGTTGGCGCCTACACGGTCACCGCCGTCTATGCCGGGGACGACAAGCACGAGGGAAGCCAGGGGTCGACCGGGCTCACCGTTGCTGAGCCGCCGGCGGGAGACGGTGGAGGATCTGCGAAAGACGCATCCGGGAAAGGCGGAGGAGGAAAAGGCGAGGACAAGCCTCCCGTCACCAGACTGGGAAAACACCCGCCGAAGCTGACCACGAAGCGGCGGGCGAAGTTCACCTTCACGGCCAACGAGGCGAACGTGCGCTTCGAATGCAAACTGGACAGGAAGCCGTTCAAGGGCTGCGTTTCGCCGTTCAAGAAGAAGGTCAAGCCTGGGAAGCACAAGTTCCAGGTCCGCGCGGTCGACGCCAAGGACCAGCCCGACCCGACGCCGGCGGTTTTCAAATGGAAGGTGCTCCGGGCTAGCTGAGGGTCCGCAGCGCGTCACCCACCTGCGCAGCGAGGCGGCGGTGCCGGTCGGCGTTCGATTGCCGGTCGGTCTTCACCTCGATCAGCCCCGTTCCGGCGGCAAGCGCCTGCGGTAGGTCGCCGAGCGAGTCGAGGCGGCGGTGGGGGAGGTCGAAGAGGGCGGCGGCCTTGGCGCTGTCGACACCGCGGGGGGTGCCGAGGAGAGCTTCGAACTCGTCGTTGCGCAGCGCTTTCTCCTGGGGCAGGAAGTGGAAGATGCCGCCGCCGTTGTTGTCGATGACGACCATGCGGACCGGGGTCTCGACGTCGCGCAGCGCTGCCAGGCCGCCGATGTCGTGGAGGAGGCCGAGGTCGCCGGTGATGATGGTGGTTGGGCGGCCGCTTGCCTGGGCTGCGCCGATGCCTGAGGAGACGAGGCCGTCGATGCCGTTGGCTCCGCGGTTGGAGAGGAAGAGAACGTCACTCGCATTCGTGGCGAGGAAAGCCTCCTGGTCGCGGATCGGCATGCTCGAGCTCGTGTAGACGAGGTCGCCGTCGCGGTGGGCGGTGCCGAGGGCGCGATGGAGAGCCGGCTCGGAGATCTCCCCGCCGGCCAGCGCCTCGCCCAATGCCGCCTGCGCCGCGCGCTCTGCCTCCATCCAGCGATCGGGTAGTGGCCGCTCTCGCCCCTCGAGCCCTTCAATCCGGGCGGCCCAGCCGGATGCGAGCTCGGTGGGGTCGGCCCGGAGGATCGCCGCAGCCATGTTCGTCGGCTCATTCCAACCCCCGTACGGATCGATCACGATCTGGTCGGCGTCACTCGCCTCGATCCACGCCCGCAACGGCTTGCTCGTCGGCATCGCCCCGAAGCGGAGGATCAGGTCGGGCACGACCGAGCGGGCGAAGCGCTCCTCGCGCAGGAGCAGGTCGTAGCCGGCGACGACGTGCGAGCGGTCGTGCGGTCCGCAGCGCAGCTGCGAGGTCGGGTCGGCGAGGATCGGGAAACCGGCGACGCGGGCGAGGTGGGCGAGCGGCTCGCGCAGCTCGGGGTCGAGCTGGCGGCCGGCGACGATGACGCCGGAGATCGCGTTGCCGATGTGGCCGGCGACCTCGTCGAGCAGGAAGGCGGAAGGCTCGAGGTCGATGTGAGTCACCGCGGTGAGCGGGCGACCATCGCGGCCCTCCAGCGCCAGCGGATGGGTGGCCGTCACCGCTCCCTCAACGGGCACCGGCGCCAGCGGCTCCCGCCACGGCAGGTTCAGGTGTACCGGGCCGGGTCGCGTATCCCCGCGAGCTGCCGCCAGAGCGCGGCAGGCGACGGAGCGGTAATGGAGGAGGCCACTGTCGTCGGCCGCGTGGGTGCCGACTTCGCAAAACCAGCGCACCGAGGAGCCGAAGCTCTTGATCTGGTCGATCGTCTGCCCGGCGCCGATCCCCCGCAGCTCCGGCGGCCGATCGGCGCTGAGGACGACGAGGGGGATCCCGGATTCGTCCGCCTCGACCACGGCCGGGTGATAATTGACGAGCGCCGTCCCCGAAGTGCAGAGCAACGCCACCGTCTCGCCGCTCGCCTGCGCCGCCCCCAGCGCGAAGAACCCCGCCGAGCGCTCGTCGACGATCACCTTCACCTCGATCTCCGGCTGCCGCCAGAGCGCCAGCGCCAAAGGCGTCGAGCGCGAGCCGGGAGAGATCACCGCCAGCCGCAACCCGCCGCGAGCGAGCTCCTCGGCGAAGGCGGAAGCGAGGGCGGTATTGGCGTTGGTGGAGTCCATCGAGGGTGCGTGTCGAGTTATGCGTCCATATGGCCGCAAAAGTCGACACGTGCAGGCTAGATGCGATGCGCCTGCAGCGCCTCCTCGTCTAGCTCGATGCCGAGGCCGGGGCCAGGGGGGAGGTGGAGGAGGCCGTTGCGGATCTCACACTCGACGGAAGCGATAGTCGAGGCGAAGAGGCGCTGGGTGGCGAGGCCGTGGGCGAGGTGCAGGCGTTCCGGGTGTCCCGTCTCGGCGAGACTGAGCGCGACCTGCGCCGCTGCCGCTATTCCCACGGGTCCGTCAAGGGCGCTGGTGACGTAGGCGGGGAGGACGTCGGCGATCGCCAGCGCCGCCTCGGGCCCGCCCACCTTCGAGAGCTTGATCCCGGTGTAGGCGCAGGCGCCAAGCGCCGCGGCCTCCTCGGCCTCGTCGAGAGAAGCGACGCTCTCGTCCGCAGCCAGCGGAATCGAGGTGGACGCCGCGAGCTCCGCCATCGCCTCCAACCCCTCCACGGGCTGCTCCGCCAGCTCGATCCCGAGCGGCTCCAACTCCGCCAGCGTCGCCTTCGCCGTCTCCAGGTTCCAAGCCTCGTTGGCATCCACCCGAATCCGCATCTCCGACCCCAACGCTTCCCGCACCACCCGCACCTGGGCCACGTCTCCCGATCTGCGAGTCCGCGAGAAGTCATCCTCAAGATGATTTCTCGCGGACTCGGCGCCGAGCTTGAGCTTGAAAGTCGTAAACCCCGCCTGAGCCCACCGTTCCGCTGCGCTCGCCACCTCCGCCGGCGCCCCCGCGACCAACGTCGCATTGCACTCGACGGTTTCGTCCCGCTCCCCCTCACCTGCTGCAGTTCCGATCCGCCGACCCTGTAAGTCCATCAGCGCGGTCCCCACTGCGCACCGAGCGGGCGCCGACAGCGCTTGAGCCTCTCCGTGCTCCGCCCACGCCTCGAGCTCCCGAACCACATCCCGCAGCCCAACGCCCCCCCGCAGCGCCAGCGGCACCGCTTCGCCCAGCCCCCCGACCCCGTCCTCGTCCCGCACCCGCAGCAGCACCATCTCCCGCCGCAGCAGCACCCCACGCGCGGTCACATATGGCTCCTTGAACGGGAGCGCGTAGGGGATGACCTCGACAGAGCTGAGGCGCACGCCCCGAGTCTCTCAGGCGGAGATGAGGAGGCCGATCGTGACGAGCAGGCTGAAGGCCCCGAGGACAGCCCCCGTCTGCGCGAGCACCCCGTTCAGCGCCGGACCGTCCCGCCGCTCCGCCAGCGTCCGCGCCGGTTTTAGCGCCAGCGCCGCCGCCAACCAGCCGATCATCGGCAGCAGGCTCGCGTCGCCGGCAACCAACGCGATCGGCAACACCAGGAACCCACCGACGAGCAGCAACCGGTAGAGGTTGACGGCGCTCTCCCGCCCGATCCGCACCGCCAACGTGTTCTTCCCCGCCCGCCGGTCGGTCTCGAGGTCGCGAACGTTGTTGACGACGATGATCGCGGTGGCCAGGAAGCCGATCGAGATCGAAAGCCCGAGTGGCAGCGCGTCGAGTTCCTCCAGCTGCACGTAGTAAGAGCCGTTGACGGCGACGAGGCCGAAGAAGAGGAAGACGAAGACCTCGCCGAAGCCGGCGTAGCCGTACGGCCGCGGCCCGCCCGTATAGAGGACGCCGGCGGCGATCGAGAAAGCGCCGATCACCAGGATCACCGGGCCGGCCACTGCGGTCAGGTAGAGCCCGCAGGCGACCGCGACGGCGAAGGCGATCCAGGTCGCGGTCATCACCCGCTGCGGGGTGACCATCCCGCTCGCGGTCACCCGCACCGGCCCCAGGCGGTCGGCGGTGTCGGCGCCGCGCTTGGCGTCGGAGTAGTCGTTGGCGAGGTTGGTCCCGATCTGGATGAAGATCGAGCCGACCAGGGCAGCGATGAACGCGCCCCAGCGCGGCAGCTCGCCGGCCCACTGCACCGCCGCCGCGGTCCCGACCAGGACGGGAGCGATCGCCGCCGGCAGCGTCCGCGGCCGCGCCGCCATCAGCCAGATCCTCATGGGCGGCGGGGGAACTTCGAGAACTCGGGGGACCGTTTTTCCTTGAACGCCTCGCGGCCCTCGGCCGCCTCATCTGAGCCGTAGAAGAGGAGGTTGGCGTCGTGGGCCAGCTGCTGGATCCCGGCGTAGCCGTCCTCGTGCGCGTTGAAGCTCGCCTTGACGAGACGCAGCGCGAAGGGGGAGAGGGCGAGCATCTCCCGGCACCAGGCGACCGTCTCGCGTTCGAGGTCCGCGAGCGGCACAACCGCGTTGATCAGCCCCATCTCCAGCACCTCCTCCGCGTCGTACTGGCGGCAGAGCATCCAGAACTCCTTCGCCTTCTTCGTCCCGACGAGGTCACGCAGCAGCGAGGCGCCGTAGCCGCCGTCCCAAGAGCCGACCCGCGGCCCGGTCTGGCCGAAGACGGCGTTGTCGGCGGCGATCGTCAGGTCGCAGCAGAGGTGGAGGATGTGGCCGCCGCCGATCGCGTAGCCGGCGACCATCGCCACCACCGGCTTCGGCAGCCGCCGCATCTGGATCTGCAGGTCGGTGACGTGGAAGCGCCCGACCGAGGCGCCCTCCGGCATGTAGCCGGTGTCGCCCCGCACGGTCTGGTCGCCGCCCGAGCAGAAGGCGCGCTCGCCGGCGCCGGTGAAGACGATGACGCCGACCTCGCTGTCCTCGCGCGCCAGCTCCATCGCCCGCGAGACCTCGATCAGCGTCTGCGGCCGGAAGGCGTTGAGGACGTCGGGCCGGTCGATCGTCACTTTCGCGATCCCGCCGCCGGTCTCGTAGCGGATGTCCTCGTACTCCCCTGGGCCGGCGGTCCACTCGATCGGCGCGTAGAGATCGGCCTCGGGCGGAGCTCCTTTGTGGCGTTTGGGCATGATGGGGACGATATCCCGATGAAGCTCGACGACTGGCTCTCCCAGAGATCGCAGAGCTGCCCCGACCGGACCGCGCTGGTCGCCGACGGGGCGGAGATGACCTATGCCGAGCTCGAGGCGGAGGCGACCTGGGTCGCGCGGCGCCTCGCCGCCCACGGCGTCCGCCGCGGCTCGACGGCGGCGCTGACCATGCACCCGCGCCGCGAGCAGGTCGTCCTCCTGCACGCGCTGATGAAGCTCGGGGCGGCGCTGTTGCCCCTCGGTCCGCGGCTGACGGCGGAGGAGCGGGCGGCGATCGTCGGCGCCGAGGAGCCGATCATCGACCTCGACGACCCCGGGATGCTGACCCAGACCGAGGCCGACATGCCGCTGCTCGGCGAGCACGACATGGACGACGTCTGCTGCCGCGTCCTCACCAGCGGCAGCACCGGGACACCGCGCCCCGTCCCGCTCAGCTACGGCAACTTCCTCTGGAACGCGGTCGGCTCCGGCTTCAACATCGGCGTCGCGCCGAGCGACCGCTGGCTCTGCTGCGTCCCGCTCAGCCACATCGCCGGCCTCGGGATCGTCATGCGCAGCGTCATCTACGGGACCGCAGCCGTCGTCCACGACGGCTTTGACGCCGACCGGGTGGGCGCGGCGCTGGAGAGCGACGGCATCACCCAGGTCTCGCTGGTGGCGACGATGCTGACGCGGCTGCTCGAGGCGGGCGTCGACCTCTCCGGACCGCGGGCGATCCTCGTCGGCGGCGGCCCGGTCCCCGAGGAACCGCTGCAGGAGGCGCTTGCCAAGGGCGCGACCG
The DNA here is from genome assembly GCA_035266025.1 of Solirubrobacterales bacterium. Classification (GTDB taxonomy): domain Bacteria; phylum Actinomycetota; class Thermoleophilia; order Solirubrobacterales; family 70-9; genus VAYN01. The sequence continues at coordinate 27,021 of DATFOB010000049.1, read as the reverse complement.
TCGTCCAGACCTACGGCTTGACCGAGACCTGCTCGCAGGTGACGACGCTGGCGCCGGCCGACGCCAAGCGCAAGCTCGGCTCGGCCGGCCGGCCCCTGCTGACTACGCACTTGCGGATCCTCGACGGTGAGATCCTCGTCCAAGGGCCGACCGTCGCCCCCGGCAGCGCCGACGCCGACGGCTGGCTCCACACCGGCGACCTCGGCCACATCGACGAGGAAGGCTTCCTCTACGTCCGCGACCGGATCGACGACATGATCGTCAGCGGCGGCGAGAACGTGATCCCGGCCGAGGTCGAGGAGGTGCTGCTGCGCCACCCGCAAGTCGCCGAGGCGGCGGTGATCGGCCGCGAGGACCCCGAGTGGCAGCAGGCGGTGACCGCCGTCGTCGTCCTCGAGGGCGGGGCGGAGGTGAGCCCGGACGAGCTGCGCCGCCACTGCGCCGAGACGCTGGCGGGGTTCAAAGTGCCGAAGCGCTTCGAGCTCGCCTCGGCGCTGCCGCGAACCCCATCGGGGAAGCTGATGCGCCGGGCGCTCCGCTGAGCGACTCGGGTAGCCTGCCGCCTCATGCGAACCGACGACATCTTCTCCGACAAAGACGCTGACCTGAGCAAGCTCGACGGCAAGACCGTCGCCATCCTCGGCTACGGCTCGCAGGGTCACGCGCACGCCCTCAACCTCAAGGACTCCGGCGTCGACGTCGTCGTCGGCCTCCGTCCCGACTCCTCCAGCCGTGCCAAGGCCGAAGCGGCCGGGCTCGAGGTGCTGGACGTCGCCGAAGCCGCCAGCCGCGGCGACCTGGTGATGATCCTGCTGCCGGACGAGAAACAGGCCGAGGTCTGGCGCGAGGAGATCAGCGACGGGATCGCCCCCGGCAACCTCCTGCTCTTCGCCCACGGCTTCGCGATCCACTTCGGCGAGATCGAGCCGCCCCCGGGCGTCGACGTCGGCATGGTCGCGCCGAAGGGCCCCGGCCACCTGGTCCGCCGCCAGTACGAGGAAGGCAGCGGCGTCCCCTGCCTGATGGCCGTCCACCAGGACGACTCCGGCGAAGCCCACGACCTCGTCCTCGCCTACGCCTCCGGGATCGGCGGCGGCCGCGCGGCGATCATCGAGACGACCTTCAAAGACGAGTGCGAGACCGACCTCTTCGGCGAGCAGGCAGTCCTCTGCGGCGGCGCCTCCGAGCTCGTCCGGGCCGGCTACGAGACCCTGGTGGAGGCCGGCTACGACCCCCGCCTCGCCTACTTCGAGTGCCTGCACGAGCTGAAGCTGATCGCCGACCTGATGTACGAAAAGGGCATTCAGGGCATGCGCCACTCAATCTCCAACACTGCCGAGTACGGCGACATGACCCGCGGCAAACGCGTCATCGGCGAGGAGTCCCGCGCAGCGATGAAACAGATCCTCTCGGAGATTCAGTCAGGCGACTTCGCCCGCGAGTTCATCGCCGAGAACCGCGCCGGCAACGAGAACTTCGATCGCATGCGCAAAGAGGGCGAGGGCCATCAGATCGAGGAGATCGGCCACGACCTGCGCGACATGATGCCTTGGATCGATCAGGGGTTCAAAGACACTAAGTAGGGCGTTTTGGGAGCGGTGTCGGTGGGGGTCCGCCGGAGCACCTCCGCCGAGCTGATCGGGGATGAGCTGGCGCCTCAGGCCGCGCTGGCTCGGCTCCATGCCAAGTACCGTCGGACCCCCACCGACACCCCTCAGCCGGAGCCGCTGGGAAGTTCGTCCAACCTTTAGCCAAGCGGCCCGAGCCCCAACAACTCCTCCCACTCAACCGGGCGATCTGTTTCTTTAGGGAAAAGCTGTTGAACCTCGGTCGTAGCCACTGAGCTCAACCGGGTGGGACTGTCGGGAGGGGGTCCCTGGGTACTTGGCATGGAGCCGGGCCGACGTGGCCCGAGGCGTTAGCCGAAAACAATCAGTTCACCCGGCGGAGGTGCTCCCAGGGACCCCCTCCCGACAGCCCCCCAGCGGCCTCGTCACTCTTTGATCGGCCCGCGCGGATCCGTCTCGCCCTCGGGCAGCCGCCCGTCCCGCCCCACGTAGCCGTCCTTCCCCCCAACGCAGATGTAAACCGCGTCTTCATCCTCGCTGAGGTTCTTGAGGCTGCGGACGACCTTGGCGTCGACCCGAGCGAACCCGCCCGGGCCTAGTTCGTGCTTGGTGCCGTCGAGGGTGATCTCCATCTGGCCCTGGTGGACGAAGTAGAGCTCCTCCTGCTCCTCGTGGTAGTGCTTGCCGGACTCGTAGTTCGGCGGCATCACGATCGCGTTGACGCCGAAGGCGGTCACTCCCAGCTCCTTGCGGACCTTGCGGAAGCCCCAGCCCTCGCCGAGGTCGTCCAGTCGGGCGACGGCATAGCCGTCGCCTTTCACGAAACCTTGTTGGCCGGCGCCCATGCCAGCCACCCTAGAGGAGCCGGGCAGAAGTAAAAGTTTTTTTTGGGAACGTTGGAATACGATGCCCGAAAATTCCGGAACGCTTGAGGAGGCATCAATGATCGAAGAGGGGCAAACCGAGCAGGACGAGTCGACCATGGGGCAGGTCGCGCCCCCTTCCGAACCGTCGCCTCCGCCGCCTCCCCCTCCGCCACCCCCCTCCTCCGGCCTAGACGGTCTGCCCCAGACCGAGAAGATCGAGGCAGAGCGGAAGGCGCTGCTGGCGAATACCCTTCAGGGACAGGTTGCTAATGGGGCTCGGATCGAGTCGCAGGGGGATTTCCAGGCGGTGGTGGTCAGAGGTCACCGCGTCAACCACCTCCTCCACTTCCTGATCGGATTCTTAACCCTTGGCTTCTGGTGGCTCGTCTGGATCGTCATCGCGATCACCGGCGGCGAGAAGCGGCAAATGATTTCGGTCGATCAGTTCGGCAACGTCTTCGTCCAGAAGGTGTGAGCGGCATGGGCTCTGGCAGTAAGGGCGCTCCAGATTGGGCGCTGGAGCCCGCGGCTGCGTGGGGGTACCTGGTCGTCGCCGTGGTCCTGGCCTCGACTCCCGCGGCAGCTCTCATCCTCGTGCTCTTGGTCTTGGCGACCGTCTTCACCTATCTCGACCGCAGTGCGCACGGCTTCCCCGCCTTCTGGTGGACGGTCGGGGTGTTCGTCTTCGGCCCCCTGGCCTACCTGGCCTTCGTCTACAAGCGACCACGGGGCCCGGTCATCTACTCGCCCGAGGCGGCCGTTTCCCAGCAGGCACGCCTTGTCCGGGGTCTGCCGCCGCAGGCCCCGGAGCCGACGCCGGTTTCAGGTGCCGCTTCGGCTGATTGGTACCCGGACCCCAAGGGCGAGGCGAGGCTTCGCTATTGGGACGGCGCTGCCTGGACCGATCGCACTGAGCTCTGATCAGGTCGTCGCAGGTGCTGGGGGAGCGGCAGTTGCGGCAGCGCCTTCGTTCTGACCGCGCTCCAACCCGATCGGCGGATAGTCGTCGGTGAGGATCGCGGTGTAGCCCAGCACCCGCGCGTCGAAACCGTTGACGTAGGTCATCGCTGCATTAACCCCTTCCGGTAGATAGCCGCGGAAGACGATCGTCAGCCAGGCGATCACGAAGAGGCCCATGAGGACGATGCGCGATCCGTAGGCGACGACGAGCGCCACCGGCAGGACGAGGATCAGTCGCAAGAAGGCCTTCCAGCGACTCTGGCTCGATGCCGGGGGAGCGATGTTGACGCGGATCGGATAGCTGGGATCGTCGCTGAGGCCGAACGGTGGCCATTCGTCGGTCTGGAGGTAGAACCAGGCCGAGAAACGCACTCCGAAGCGGACTACTCCGGCGTTGAAGTCGTAGAGCCACTGCGGGTAACGCCCGAGGATGGTCACCGCGACCCAGGCGAAGAAGTGCGTGAAGGCGAAGAGGAGGCCCCAGAACAGGGCGACGATCAACCACGGGATCGCCAGCAGTGGCCGGAAGAACGTGGTCCATCGGCTCGGCTCCGGGTTGTAATCGGCTTCGTACTGGACTGGATACATCGGTCCCCCTCAGGTGGATGTCGGCGAAACGGCTTGCCGAGCCTAACTTCGGCCCCGGCGGCAGTCGCCGGCTTTGGTCAATAACCTGTCGAGCCCGATGGCGCCCGAGACGACCGTGCAGATTCCCAGCGAGATCAAGCCCGCCGACGGCCGCTTCGGCTGCGGGCCCTCGAAGGTGCGCCCGGAGGCGCTGGCCGCCCTCGCTGAGCGCTCCGACCTGATGGGGACCTCGCATCGGCAGGCTCCCGTGCGTGACCTGGTGCGCGAGGTCAGGACCGGCCTCGGGGAGCTCTTCTCGCTGCCCGACGGCTACGAGATCGCCCTCGGCAACGGCGGCACCACCGCCTTCTGGGAGGCGGCGACTGCCTGGCTCGTGCGCGAGCGGGCTCTGCACCTCACCTACGGCGAGTTCTCCTCCAAGTTCGCGAAGTCGACCGCCGCGGCACCGTTCCTCCAGGACCCGATCGTCGTCGAGGCCGAGCCGGGCGACGCGCCCGAGCCGACCGCCGACCCCGCGGCCGACGTCATTGCCTGGGCCCATAACGAGACCTCGACCGGGGTCATGGTCGACGTCCGCCGCCCCGAGGGCGCGGCTGAGTCTTTGGTCCTGATCGACGCCACCTCCGGCGCCGGCGGCCTGCCGCTTGACGCGATCCAGGCCGACGCCTACTACTTCGCTCCACAGAAGGGCTTCGCCTCCGACGGCGGCCTTTGGCTGGCGGCGCTGAGCCCGGCGGCGATCGGCCGCATCGAGGAGCTCGACGGCGCCTCGGACCGCTGGCAGCCCGCCTTCCTCTCGCTGCAGACCGCGCTCGATAACTCGCGCAAGGAGCAGACCTACAACACGCCGGCGCTCGCGACCCTGCTGCTGCTGAGCGACCAAGTCCAGTGGATGCTCGGGCTCGGCGGCCTCGCCGGCTGCGTCGAGCGCACCTCTGACTCCTCCGGGCGCCTCTATGGCTGGGCCGGTCGCAGCGAGTTCGCCAGCCCCTTCGTCGCCGACCCGGCGAAACGCTCGCTCGTCGTCGGCACGATCGACTTTTCCGACTCCGTCGATGCCGCGGCACTCGCGAAGGCGCTGCGCGCGAACGGGATCGTCGACGTCGAGCCGTACCGCAAGCTCGGCCGCAACCAGCTGCGGATCGGGATGTTCCCCGCTGTCGACCCCGACGACGTCGAGGCGCTCACCGCCTGCATCGACTGGGTCGTCGAGAACGTCGATGGGGTCGCCTCGTGAAGGTCCTGGTCAAGGAGAAGATCGCCGACACCGGCGTCGACCTGCTGCGCTCGCAGTTCGAGGTCGACCTCGGCCTCGAGATGTCCGACGAGGAGCTGCGCGAGCAGATCGCCCAGTACGACGCGATCCTGATCCGCTCGGCGACGAAGATGACGCCGGAGCTGATCGAGCTGGCCGAGAACCTGAAGGTGATCGGCCGCGCCGGAACCGGCGTCGACAACGTCGACATCCCCGCCGCGACCCGGCGCGGGATCATCGTCGCCAATGCGCCGGAATCGAACTCCGTCGCCGCCGCCGAGCACACGCTCGCCCTCGCCCTCGCCCTCTTCCGCAACGTCCCCCAGGCGCACGAATCGCTTGTCGCCGGCCGCTGGGACCGCGCCAAGTTCAAGGGCTCCGAGCTCTACGGCAAGACCCTGGGGGTGATCGGCTTCGGCCGCATCGGCCAGCTCGTCGCCAAACGCGCCCAGAGCTTCGAGATGGAGGTTGTCGCCTTCGACAAGTTCGTCTCCGCCGAGCGCTTCCGCGACCTCGGTGTCGAGGGCGCTGAGTCGATCGAGGAGCTGTTGGGCCGGTCTGAGCTGGTCACCCTCCATACGCCGAAGACGCCGGAGACGATCGGGATGATCAACGCGGACACGGTCGGCGCGATGAAGGACGGCGCCCGCCTCGTCAACTGCGCCCGCGGCGAGCTCGTCGACCTCGACGCGCTCCTGGCCGGCCTCGAGTCCGGCAAGCTCGGCGGTGCGGCCCTTGACGTCTTTCCCTCCGAGCCCTTCACCGAGCATCCGATCTTCGCCCGCTCCGACGTTGTCGTCACGCCTCACCTCGGCGCCTCGACGGCGGAGGCGCAGGACCGCGCCGGCGTCGTCACCGCCGAACAGGTGACCGCGGCGCTGACCGGCGGCGTCGTCACCAACGCGGTCAACATCGCTGCGGTGCGGCCGGAGGCGATGGAGGCGCTGGCGCCCTTCGTCCCGCTCTGCGAAAAGCTCGGCCGCCTCGCCCAAGGCCTCGGCGACGGTGCCGTCGAGAAGGTAAGCGCCGAATTCCGCGGCCGCATCGCCTCCCATGACACCCGCCTGCTGGGGATCGCGGTCATGGTCGGGATCCTCTCCGGCCACACCGAGGAGCCGGTCAACCTCGTCAATGCGCCGCAGATGGCGGAGGAGCGCGGGATCGAGCTGACGGCAACGACCGATGCCGGCGCCGAGGACTTCACCGAGCTGGTCCGGGTTCGGATCGAGACCGCCGACGGAGCGGTCGAGGTCGCCGGGACCGGCGTCGGCCCCCGCAACGTGCCCTACCTGGTTGCCGCCTGGGGCGAGAGCTTCTACCTGCCGTTCGCCGATCACCTCGCGGTCTTCAGCTACGCCGACCGGCCCGGGATGATCGGCCGCGTCGGCACCCTCTTCGGCGAAGAGGGCGTCAATATCGTCTCCGCCGCCGTCGGCGCCGAGAGCGGGGGGGAGCGGGCCGTGATGGCGCTCACCACCGATGCGCCCGTCCGCGCCGAGACGATCGAGAAGATCCTCGGCCTCGAGGGCTTCTCCAAGGGCCGCTCGGTCGATCTCTAGCCAGGCCGGCACCTCCCAGGCCGAAACCTGGAGCCGGTTATGTTGTTTGCAGGGGGCGGCCCGCTGTGGGACGGGCTGGCGATCAACGCATGAAGAGACTGCTCGTAATCGCGATCTTCGCCCTGGCGGCATGCTCCGCCACGGCCGTTGCTGCGCCGGAACAGTCCGTGACCCTGCTGCTCACCGCCGGCCCGGGCGACGACGTCTTCGACGTCAAGCTCAGCCAGGACGGCCGCAGCTATCTGATCGACTCGCTCTCCCCGCTCGAAGCCGGAGGCGATATCTGCACCCACGAAGAAGGGTCCGTGCACGAGCTGACCTGCGACGCGAAGGCGATCGGGGGCTTCGAAGCCAACAGCGGCCCCGGCAACGACTCGGTGATCATCTCGCCCAAGATCCTGGTGCCGGCAACGTTGCGCGGCGGGCCCGGCCGCGACCGCTTGCGCGGGGGCGGCGGCGCCGACAAGGTGCTGGGCGGGCCAGGTGACGACTACCTGCTGGGCGAAGGCGGCAACGACTGGCTCCTCGGCGGTGCCGGGGAAGACTGGCTATGGGGAGGCGGGGGCGACGACCGCCTTGTCGGTGGGTCGGGCCCGGACTACCTCAACGGCGGTCGCGGCAACAACGACGTGCGCGTCGGCGCCGAAGACGTGACCGGTCCGCCGCCCAGCAAGTCGCTGAGCTAAGAGGGCAACTAGGTGGCGACTTCTCGGCGGGGGCGCGGCAGCAGCCTGCCTCCGACAAAGGCGAGCGCGACCAGGAGGCCGATGAGCGAGAGCGCGGCGTCGAGCCGAAACGCCGCCTGGATGCCGTCGACGAAGGGCGGCACCGCGCCGGAGAAGACGGTGGTGGTGAGGCCGAGGCCGATCGAGCCGCCGGCGATCTGGAACATGTAGACGATCCCGCCGGCGAGGCTGGTCCGGGACTCGTCAACCGAGGTGACGCCGGCGGTGGTCGCCGTCGGGATGAAGCTGCCGGCGCCGAGGCCGAGCACGACCATGCCCGGGACAAGCGCGCCGTAGCCCGATCCCTCGTCGACGAAGGAGAGCAGCAGCGGCCCGAGGGTGATCATGGCCGCCCCGGCCACCGCCAGCGCCTTCGCGCCGAGACGGTTGTAGAGCGGCCCGGCGGCGAAAGAGGCGAGCGCGAAGACGGCGAGGAACGGCAGCATCCCGACCCCTGACTCCAGCGCCGAGTACCCGAGCTGCTTCTCCATGAGCTGGGGCAGGTAGAGAAGCGCGGCGAAGAAGGTCGCGGCCATGAAGAGGACGGCGATGCAGGAGGCGGTGAAGCTCTCATTCCGCATCACCTGGCGGGGAACGAGGGCGTGGCTTCCCGCCCTGCTCTCCAGCCGCACGAAGGAGGCAACCATGACCATGGCCAGGACCAGCAGCCCGATCACCCTCGGGTCTCCCCAGCCCCAGTCGGCGACCTGGTCGAGGGCGACGAGCAGGGAGACGAGCCCGATCGAGAGCGTCGCGATCCCCGGGTAATCGATCCGCCGCTCCTTGCTCTCCGGCTCCTTCACGTGCACGAGCCAGTAGGTGACCCCGACCGCGAACAGTGCGATCGGCACGTTGAGGAAGAAGATCCAGCGCCAGCTCAGCTCCTCGGTGAGGGCGCCGCCGAGGAGGGGGCCGACGGCGTTGCCGATGCCGGCGGCGCCGATGATGATCCCGCCGGCGAGGCCGGCCTTCTCTTCCGGCAGTAGCTCATAGGTCATGCCGAGGATCGCCGGCCACATCAGCGCCCCGCCGATCCCCATCGCCACCCGCGCCGCGATCAGCCAGGTCTCCGTCGGAGCGACGCCGCCGAGGGCCGACATCGAGGCGAAGATCGCCGAGCCGAGGAAGAAGGCGTTGCGGCGCCCGAACATGTCGGCTAGCCGGCCGCCGGTGACGATCATCACCCCGAAGGTGAGCGCGTAGGCGTTGATCACCCACTGGATCGTGTTGATGTCGGTGTCGAAATCCCGCTCCATCGTCGGCAGGGCGACGTTGACCGCCGTGAAGTCGTTGGCGATCACGACCACCGCCATGCCCATCGCGAAGAGGGCGAGCCAGTTGGTCTTCTGGCCGGATTCGGTGGGCGCCGGGCTTGAGATTCGCGCAGCCTACGCTAAGGTTCGGAGCCGAATGAGCTTCCGGTTCGACAGCCTCGCGCTACTCCTTCTCCTCCCCCCTCGGGGGGAATAGCGCTGGGCGGCGCGATAGCCGCGAGAGACAAAGGCCATTCGAATCAGAGAGAGAAGGAGAGGTCCGATGGGACCCCAGAACGACACCGATACCGACGCCGACCGCGTCCACATCTTCGACACCACGCTGCGGGATGGCGAGCAGTCACCCGGCATCTCGCTGAACACGGCCGAGAAGGTCGAGATCGCCCAGCAACTCGCCCGTTTGGGGGTCGACGTGATCGAGGCCGGCTTCCCGATCACCTCACCCGGCGACTTCGAGGCCGTCCAGAAGATCTCCCGGGTAGTCGAGGGCCCGACGATCTGCGGCCTGGCCCGTACCCACAAGGCGGACATCGACGCGGCCTGGGGGGCGATCAAGGAGGCGGCGCGCCCGCGCATCCACACCTTCATCTCCACCTCCGACATCCACATCCAGCACCAGCTGCAGACCGACCGCGAGGACGTCAAAGGGCAGGCGCGGGCGGCGGTGGCGCTGGCCAAGTCCTACTGCGAGGACGTCGAGTTCTCGCCGATGGACGCGACCCGGGCTGAGATCGAGTTCACCGCCGAAGTCTGCGCGATCGCGGTCGAGGAGGGCGCGACCGTCGTCAACATCCCCGACACCGTCGGCTACACGACGCCCGAGGAGTACGCCGACTACTTCCGGCGCCTGTACGAGCTGGTGCCGGCGCTGCGCGAGGTCGAGATGTCGGTCCACTGCCACGACGACCTGGGGATGGCCGTCGCCAACTCCTACGCCGGGGTGCTGGCGGGGGCGCGGCAGGTCGAGTGCGCAATCAACGGCATCGGCGAGCGGGCCGGCAACTGCTCGCTGGAGGAGATCGCGATGCTGGTCGGCGTCCGCAACGACGTCCACGGCTTGAGCACCGGGATCAACACGCGGGAGATCGCCCGCAGCAGCCGCATGGTCAGCCGCCTGACCGGCTACCCGGTGCAGCCGAACAAGGCGATCGTCGGCCGCAACGCCTTCGCCCACGAGTCCGGGATCCACCAGGACGGCGTCCTCAAGGAGCGCAGCACCTACGAGATCATGGACGCGACCGAGGTCGGCCTGGAGTCGAACTCGATCGTCCTGGGCAAGCACTCCGGCCGCCACGCCCTGAAAGACGCCCTGGAGCAGCTGGGCTTCAAGGTCGAGGGGCAGGCGCTGAACAACGCCTTCAAGGCGTTCAAGGAGGTGGCCGACCGCAAGAAGCAGGTGACCGCCCTGGACCTGGAGGCGATCGTCTCCGACGAGATGCGAGACCGCGCCGAAGCCCACGAGCTGGCCTGGTTCGAGGTCGAGGCGGGAACCAGGCGGCCGCCGGTGGCGAAAGTGGCGGTGACGCAGCCCTCCGGCGAGGAGTCGGTCGGCGAATCGAGTGGCGACGGTCCCGTCGACGCGATCTTCCACGCGATCCAGGACGCAGCCGAGACCGAGTGCGAGCTGGTCGAGTACAAGGTCGAGGCAGTGACCGGGGGAGAGGACGCCCTCGGCGAAGTGACCGTGAAGCTGAGAGTGGCAGGCCGTCTGGCCACCGGCCAGGGAGTGGCAACCGACATCCTCGAGGCGAGCGCCCGGGCCTACGTGCGAGCGTTGTCCAACGCTTTGGAAGGCGCGGCGACGCGCGAGGCGGAGGCGGCTACGGCCGAAGCGGCCGTGGAGCGTACGCCGGGACCGTAATTACCTCGGTCGGGGAGGGGATGAGGGGTGCCCCTCCCCAAAGACCGTCGCGCAGCTGGGCGGACTTGAGGGTGCCGGCGTGACTTCTTGAGCCTTTGTGGAGGGGCACCCCTCATCCCCTGGGCGGGAAGTCACGTCAGCGGCGCACAGAGGTGTGAGAGCTGGCACAAACCGCGCACCAAATTTGAGTCCCAACTCGCCACGCTGGCCGGGTGCCCACCGAGTCCGCGAAAACTCATCTTGAGGATGCTTTCTCGCGGACTCGCGATGACGATCGCTGGCTGGCGGAGCTCGCGGAGAGACAGCATGGGGTTGTGGGGCGCCAACAGCTACTTAAGGCAGGGCTCGGCCGAGGAGCCATCGCGGCCCGGATGCGATCGGGACGCCTTCATCGACTCCACGCTGGTGTCTATCTGTTGGGGCACCGACTGATCAACAGGGAGGGACGATGGATGGCGGCCGTCCTTGCCTCCGGATCCGATGCCGTCCTGACCCACTACTCAGCGGCAGCACTCTGGGGGCTCCGGCCTACCTCGCGAACGACTATCGACGTCACCGTTCCACACCCCACCCGCTCCTCGAAGCTGATCCGCCGCCACCTCTCCCACGTGCCTGCAGACGAGCGGAAGGTTGAGGACGGAATCCCGGTGACGAGCGTGCCGCGCACCATCTTGGACCTCGCTGCCACCGAGCCGCTCGATGAGGTGAAGCGGCTCCTGCGCGAGATGGAATTCATGGAACTATGGGATCGGCTGTCACTCTGGGATCTGGTCGAGCGCTACCCCGGCCGCCGGGGCATTCGCGTAGTGGCGGCCGCTCTCGAAGGCCTGAAGGATGAACCGATAGGGGAGCAGAAGAGTCCACTGGAGGAACGGTTTGCTCCCTTCTGTCGCCAGCACCGCCTGCCGCTACCTCGCTTCAACGATCCGATCGAAGCTGGCGGCAAGCTCTTCCTAGTCGACTGCCACTGGCCGGGGACCAACCAGATCGTGGAGCTCGACGGCTGGCAGGCCCATAACTCCCGCTCCGCCTTCAGAGAGGACAAGGCCCGCGATCGGCGCCTCGCCGCCGCCGGCTACACGGTCACCCACATCACCTGGAACCAACTAGATGACGAACCCGAGGCGATTGCCTCTGATCTTCGGGTTTTGCTGGGGCATAGATAAGAAGAGAGAAGAAACCCCTTCCGCACAGGCCGGTGCAACCTCTACCTGCCGCAGTGGAGGTTGCACCGGCCGCTACCTAAGCGGCTTTAATCGAAATCGAAATACAAACGTCTGTGATAACGTACAGCCAATGGCCCCCACTGTGACCAAGACTTTGGCGCCCTCAAGTTCTCCGGCCGCCCCCGCCAGCTCTTCCCCCAAAGACCCGGCACCTCCCGTCGGACCCCGCATCCGCGCCCTGCGCGACGCGATGGGCTTCTCCCTCCGCGATCTCGCCGAGCGCTCCGGCGTCAGCGCCCCGATGCTCTCGCAGGTCGAGCGTGGGGAGACGAGCCCGACGCTGGCCGTTGCCGCCAAGATCGCCTCCGGCCTCGAGCTGACGCTCTCCCAGCTGCTGCGCCTCGACGAGGGACAGCACGTCGCGATCAGCCGCGCCGCCGGTCGCCGTCATTCCGAGCGTGGGGGGCACCGCTTCGAGGAGCTCACGCCGCCGCTGCCCGGGCAGCGCGCCGATGTCTCCCTGCACGTGCTCGAGCCCGGCGCCGGCACCGGCGGCCGCCAGGACCCGCCGATGCACGAGCCGGGCAGCCGCGAGACCGCGGTGGTCCTCACCGGAACCCTGGCGCTGGTCGTCGACGGCGCCCGCCACGAGCTTCAGGAGGGGGACAGCGTCACCTTCGACGCCGACCTTCCCCATCACTTCGAGAACGAAGGCCAGGAGGCGACCCGCTTCCTTGCCGTGATCGCCGCCGGCCTCAGGAGGTCATAAGCAATGCCAAAGACGATGTTCGACAAGATCTGGGAGTCCCACGAGGTTTCGCCGGGGCTGATCTACATCGACCTGCACATGGTCCACGAGGTCACCTCGCCGCAGGCCTTCGACGGCCTCCGCCTCGCCGGCCGCGACGTCCGCCGCCCGGACAAGACCCTCGCCACCGCCGACCACAACACCCCGACCGACGGGACGATGGCCGCGCGCCTGATCGCCGACCAGCTCTCGCGAGTCCAGGTCGAAACGCTGGAGCGCAACTGTGAGGAGTTCGGCATCCCGATCTACTCGCTCGGCTCTGACCGCCAGGGCATCGTCCACGTGATCGGCCCGGAGCTGGGGACGACCCAGCCGGGGATGACGATCGTCTGCGGCGACAGCCACACCTCCACCCACGGCGCCTTCGGCTCGCTCGCCTTCGGCATCGGCACCTCCGAGGTCGAGCACGTGCTGGCGACCCAGTGCCTGGTCCAGAAGCGGCCGAAGACGATGCGGATCAACTACGGGGGCGAGCTGCGCCACGGGGTGACGCCGAAGGACCTGATCCTGGCGACGATCGGCCGTCTCGGCACGGGTGGCATGACCGGCTACGCGGTCGAGTACGCCGGCCCCGCGATCGAGGCGCTCTCGATGCCGGGCCGGATGACGATCTGCAACATGACGATCGAGGGCGGCGGCCGCGCCGGGATGATCGCCCCCGACGAGACCACCTTCGAGTGGGTCAAGGGACGCCCGGCCGCCCCCGCCGACTTCGAGGCCGCGATGGCACGCTGGCGCGAGCTGCCGACCGACGCCGAGGCCGGCTTCGAGACCGAGGTCGAGATCGACGCCTCCGGTATCTCGCCGATGGTCACCTGGGGGACCAACCCGGGCCAGGTCGTCGAGGTCACCGACCGCGTCCCCGACCCGGCCGAGCTGAAGTCGCCCGCCGACCGCGAAGCGGCCGAACGCGCCCTCACCTACATGGGGCTGCAGGCGGGCACGCCGATGACCGAGATCGCCCCCGAACGCATCTTCATCGGCTCCTGCACCAACTCGCGGATCGAGGACCTGCGCGAGGCGGCGGCGATCGTCGAGGGCCGCAAGGTCGCCGGCGGCGTCAGCGCGATGGTCGTCCCCGGCTCCCAGCAGGTGAAGAAAGCCGCCGAGGAAGAGGGCCTCGACGAAGTCTTCAAGAGCGCCGGCTTCGACTGGCGCGTCGCCGGCTGCTCGATGTGCCTGGGGATGAACCCCGACACGCTGGAGGAAGGCGAGCGTTGCGCCTCGACCTCGAACCGCAACTTCGAGGGGCGGCAGGGCAAGGGCGGCCGCACCCACCTCGTCAGCCCGAAAATGGCCGCGGCCGCGGCCGTCGAGGGCCACTTCGTCGACATCAGGGATTGGAGCTGAAGATGCGACCCGTAGACAGAATCGAAGGCAAGGTCTCGGTGCTGGACCGCGCCGACGTCGACACCGACCAGATCATCCCCAAGCAGTTCCTCAAGCGGGTCGAGCGGACCGGCTTCGGCGAGTTCCTCTTCTACGACTGGATCCGCGACGGCGAGATTGAGCTGGAGCCGAACCCGATCCTCGTCACCGGTGCCAACTTCGGCTGCGGCTCCTCCCGCGAGCACGCTCCCTGGGCGCTCGAGGACTTCGGCTTCCAGGCGATCCTGGCGCCGTCCTTCGCCGACATCTTCTACTCGAACTGCACCAAGGTCGGGCTGTTGCCGGCGATCCTCGACGCGGAGCACTGCCGCGCCGTCGCCGAGGCGGGCGAGGCCCGCATCGACCTCGACGACGAGACCGTCAACTGCGCCGCCGGCGTCTTCCAGTTCCAGATCGAGCACGACGTCAAGCACCGGCTCCTCAACGGCCTCGACGACATCGGCATCACGCTCGAAAACGCCGGCGCGATCGACCGGTTCGAGACCGGGCCGGCAGTCTCGCAAGGGCCCGTCACCACCAGCTTGTAGAGAGAAGGGAGGCTGCGATGGCCGACCAGTTCAAGGAACCGATGAACACCGGCGCTCGTGAGTGGGACGCCGAGACCTACGATGCCGTCTCCGACCCCCAGTTCGAGTGGGGGATGGAGGTGCTGGAGCGACTCGAGCTGCGTGGCGAGGAGGTGGCGGTCGACGCCGGTTGCGGCTCCGGCCGCGTTACCGCGGAGCTGGCCGACCGCCTCCCGCAGGGGCGTGTGATTGCCGTCGACGGTTCCGAGGCGATGGTCGAGAAAGCGAAGGAGCGCCTCGGCGACCGCGCCGACTACCTCGTCTCCGACCTGGTCGAGCTGGAGCTGCCCGAGCCGGTGGACCTCGTCTTCTCGACCGCCACTTTCCACTGGATCCCCGATCACAGCGCGCTCTTCCGCCGTCTGCGGACGGCGCTCGCGCCCGGCGGCCGGCTTGTCGCCCAGTGCGGCGGCCACGGCAATGTCGCCCGCCACACCCAGGCGATCGCCGCCGTCGCCGCCAACCCCGAATACGCCCAGCACCTGACCGGGGCCAAAGGCTTCTGGAACTTCGCCTCGCCGGAGGAGACCGAGCCGCGCCTGCGCGAGGCTGGCTTTACCGACGTTCGCTGCTGGCTACAGCCGAAGCCGGTCCAACCTTCGCGCCCGCTCGAGTTCATCTCGACGGTCACCCTCGGGCCGATCCTCGATCGGCTCCCGGAGGCGAAAAGGCAGCCGTTCGCCGAAGCCGTCCTCGAGCAGGAGGACGAGCCGCTCGTTCTCGACTACGTCCGCCTCAACATCGAGGCCGTCGCCTCTTGAATTGTTCCTTTGCCTTGCCTGGCACTGGAAAGGAACAGCGGAGCTGCGCAGCGCGTAGAGTGCGGCGCCGATGAGCGATGCCCCCCGCATAGTCGTCCTTGCCGGCGACGGGATCGGCCCCGAGATCGTCGCCGCCGCGCGACAGGTGCTCGACGCCCTCGGCGAGTTTTCCTACGAGGAGCAGCTGATGGGCGGCTGCTCGATCGACGAGCACGGCACCGCCCTTACCGATGCGGTCCTCGACGCCTGCCGCGACGCCGACGCGGTCCTGCTCGGCGCCGTCGGCGGGCCGAAATGGGACACGACCGACCCCGACGCCCCCCGCCCCGAGCAGGGCCTGCTCGGCCTGCGCAAGGGGATGGGTCTCTACGCCAACCTGCGACCGGTGCGCCCGAGCCCTGCCCTGGTCGGCGCGAGCCCGCTGCGCGAGGAGCGGATCAGCGGCACCGACCTGCTCGTCGTCCGCGAGCTCACCGGCGGCATCTACTTCGGCGACTCCGGCCGCGAGGGAGACGTCGCCCACGACACCTGCGAGTACTCGGCGGAGGAGATCGACCGGATCGCCCGCACCGCCTTCGACGCCGCCCGCCGCCGCGCCGAGAGCTCGGGCCGTCGCCCGAAGGTGACCTCGGTCGACAAGGCCAACGTGCTCGAGACCTCCCGCCTCTGGCGCGAGGTGGTCGGCCGGGTCGCCGGCGACTACGAGGACGTCGAGCTCGAGCACCTGCTCGTCGACAACGCGGCGATGCAGCTGGTCTCACGCCCGGCCGACTTCGACGTCGTCCTCGCCGAGAACCTCTTCGGCGACATCCTCAGCGACGAGGCGGCGATGCTGACCGGCTCCCTGGGGATGCTGCCATCCGCCAGTCTCGGCGCCGAGGGCGCCCCTGGGCTCTTCGAGCCCGTCCACGGCTCCGCCCCCGACATCGCCGGTCAGGGCATTGCCAACCCGCTCGCGACCTTCCTCTCGGTGGCGATGATGCTGCGCCACGGCCTCGGCCGCGCCGAGGACGCCGCCCGTATCGAGGTTGCAGTAGACGCCGTGCTCGAGCGCGGCCTCCGCACCCCCGATTTGGCTTCAGGCACCGTCATCCAGCCGCCGACCAGCGAGAACCCGGCCCCCGAGCGCGAGGTAGGGACCGAGGAGATGACCGCGGCGGTGCTCGCAGAGCTCTCTTAGACCCGCCCAGACCGCTACGGCGCCGTCACCGCCCACTGGCCGTAGGCGAAGTAGGGGCCTGCTACCTGTGCTTTCGCGAGGAGCCCGAACCCGAGCCGGGTGTCGTTCTCGAGCGCAAGCTCGGGAGCGTCGAGGTTCAGGCGTTCCGTCATGTAGATGCAGAGGTGACCGGGAGCCGCTTGCGGCGTCTGGTTGTTGCCGCCCCCGAGGCCGCCGCAATCGGCGGTCGTTTCGCCGGCTTTGGTGATCACCGTGACCGCGGGAGACGCGAGCAGCGGGAACTGGAAGGTGACTGCATTTCGCGTCGTGTCCCCCGCATTCGCAGCCGTCGAGCCGATGTCGAACACGCCGCGGAGCGTCTGACCGCTTTTGAGCGTACCCAGCAGCGGCGGGACGGTGTCGGCGAGCTTGCCGAGCGTGACCGAGCCGTCGCCGAGCTTCGCGGTCGTCACAGCCCCGTTCGGCAGCTTGTTCGTGCTGACGGCGCCGTTCTTGATCTTGCCGGCGATCACCGAGCTGTCGGAGAGCTTGTTGGTGGTGATGATCCCGTTGCCGAGGTTGCCCGGCAGCACCGCGTTGGCGCCGAGCTTGCCGGCGACGACCGCCTTCGGGGCGATCTTGCCCGCAGTCACCGCCCCGCGCTTCAGCTTCGCGGCGCTGACGGCGCCTCGCTTCAGCTGGTTGGTGCCGACGCTGTTCCTCGGCAGCCCGGCGGCGACGGCGGCGCCGCCGAGGGCGACGAAGAGCGCGATCGTCGCGATCACGTTTGCGTAGTTGAGCTGGGGGCGGGGAATTCGCATGAAAATTGCTCCTCTCGAGGGGTTCGGACCACCATTCGCGGCCACAGGGCTGGAGCCCTGCGTTTGATCGGGCATACTTCCCAACATGGATCCGGTCGAGTTGATTTGGAGGAACGGCGAGTTCGTCGCCTGGGAGGACGCGCAGACGCACGTCCTCAGCCACGGCCTGCACTACGGGACCGGCGTCTTCGAGGGCATCCGCTGCTACGACACCCCCCGCGGCCCGGCCGTCTTCCGCCACCAGGACCACCTCGACCGGCTCGAGAAGTCGGCCGAGCTCTACTACCTGGAGCTGCCCTATTCGGCGGAGGAAATCCGCCTCGCGACGCACGAGCTGCTGCGCCGCAACGACCTTCGCTCCGCCTACATCCGCCCGCTCGCCTACCGCGGCTACGGCAGCCTCGGCCTCTACGCCAAAGACGCGCCGGTCGACGTCATCATCGCCGCCTTCCCCTGGGGTGCCTACCTCGGCGAGGAGAGCAAGAACGGCGGCATCCGGGCCAAGGTCTCGAGCTGGCGCCGGATCAGCCCCGGCGGCTCGATCCCTCACGCCAAGGCGTCCGGCTCCTACCTCAACTCGATCCTCGCCAAGACCGAGTCGACCAACGCCGGCTACGACGAGGCGATCCTGCTCGACGAACGCGGCTTCGTCTGCGAGGGCTCGGGCGAGAACATCTTCGTCGTCCGCGACGGCCAGATCGTGACGCCGCCGCAGGTCGCCTCGATCCTCGACGGGATCAACCGCAAGTCGGTGATCCAGATCGCCCGTGACCTCGGCTACACCGTGGTCGAGCGCGACATCGCCCGCGCCGAGCTCTACCTCGCCGAGGAGGTCTTCCTCACCGGCACCGCCGCTGAGCTCGTGCCCGTGCGCGAGATCGACGACCACCCACTGGGCGAGCCCGGCAAGCTCACGCGTGAGATTCAGACCAAATTTGAAGATGCTCTACACGGGCGCGCTGAGGAGTACCGGAGTTGGCTGGACTTTGTCGATGTGTCCAGCCCCCTGGACGAGCCCAGTAAGGTGTAGCTACTGATGCACCGCGTATTCGAGGCAATGGGTCGAATTACCGCAGCCGCCTAGCGGCTGGCGCGCGATGGCGCGCGTATCTGGGCAAGCAGGCCCTCTCCCCACTCCTCGAATCAAAGGCAACTCCCATGAGACAACTGAAGCTTTACGACACCACCCTGCGTGACGGAATGGGCACGCCCGGCATCTCCCTGTCTGTCAAAGAGAAGCTCGAGGTCGTGCAGATTCTCGATCGTCTTGGCGTCGACGTGATCGAGGCGGGTTTCCCCAGCTCCAACCCGAAGGAAGTCGAGTTCTTCGAATTCCTAGAAGAGGTGGAACTGGAGAGGGCGACGATCTGCGCTTTCGGAATGACCCGGCGCAGCAACGTACTGGCGGAGAACGATCAAGCGTTGACCTTGCTGGTCGAATCCTCGGCGCCGATGCTGACGTTGGTGGGAAAGACGTGGGGCCTTCATCTGGAGAAGGTCACTCGGGTCTCACGGGAGGAGAACCTGGCGATGATCTTCGATTCCATCTCCTTTTGCCGAGCCCAGGGCAAGCGGGTGGTATACGACGCGGAGCACTTCTTCGACGGCTATCTGGATGATCCCGCCTATGCCCTCGAATGTTTGGAGGCCGCGGTCGCGGCAGGGGCTGAGAATGTGACCCTGTGCGACACCAATGGGAGTAGCCTGCCAAAGCTCGTGGAAGCCGCGACCAGGGTCGCAGTAGATCAGCTGGGGCCGAAAGCGAGCGTCGGGATCCACACGCATGATGATGCCGGCTGCGCTGTCGCCAACTCCTTGGTGGCGGTTGAAGCGGGAGCGGACGTGATCCAGGGAACCCTCAACGGATACGGCGAGAGGTGTGGGAACGCGAACCTCTCCGAGATCCTGCCGTCGCTGCAGCTGAAGATGGGCTATGAGGTCGTTTCACCTGAGCAGCTGGCGAGCCTCTCGCACCAATCTCACCTACTGGATGAAATCTGCAACATGACCCCGAATCCTTCGCAAGCATATGTCGGTTGGCGAGCGTTCATGCACAAGGCCGGGATGCACAGCGCCGCGGTGGAGAGCGATGCGCGCACGTTCGAGCACGTCGACCCTTCGCTGGTCGGCAACCGCGGATCCAGTGCTCCCTCTGAGCTCTCCGGCCGAGGAACGATCCGGAGTCAGGCCCGTCGTCTGGGACTGGAGCTGGGCGATGAGGATATAGCTCGCGTTTTGGATGAGCTCAAGGTCAGGGAGCACAAGGGGTATCACTACGAGGCCGCGCCGGCCTCATTCGAGCTCCTCTTGAAGCGGACAGTTGAAGTCCATGAACCTCTGTTCGACTTTGAGAGTTTTCGGGTGATCACCCTGATGCGGGCGGAAGGAGCCTCAGAGGCAGAGGCCACTATCCGGTTGTATCTCGAAGGAGATAGGGGGGTGGGGTGGGCTCACGGGAATGGCCCGGTCAACGCGCTCGATCAGGCCCTTCGTAGTGTTCTAGAGCCGAAATATCCCCAGCTGGATGAGGTCGAGCTCGTCGACTACAAGGTGCGCATCGTTGAGATGGGGCATGGAACCAATGCCATCATCCGAGTTCTCCTGGAGTGCACGGACGGCGATCGAGACTGGTCCACGATTGGTGTCTCGACCAATGTGATTGAGGCCTCCTGGGAGGCCCTGGTCGATTCCTTCGAGTATGCGTTGACACCGGTATCAGAGCCAGTGGCATGAGCCCGGAGCAGGTCCCCCTCGCCCAGCCAGACATTGGCTCGCGCGAGGAGGAGCTGGTGCTGGAGGTGCTGCGCTCCGGCCAGCTCTCGCTGGGGCCGATGGGGGAGCGGTTCGAGCGCGAGTTCGCCGCCTGGCTCGGGGTCGAGGACGCGGTGATGACCGCCAGCGGGACCACCGCGCTCCACCTCGGGGTGCGGATGCTGGGTTGGGGGGAAGGCGACGAGGTTGTGACCAGCCCCTTCAGCTTCGTCGCCTCGGCCAACTGTCTGCTCTACGAGGGCGCAAAGCCGGTCTTCGTCGACGTCGAGGAGGAGACGCTGGACATCGACCCGGCCGCCGCCGCCGGGGGGGTCGGCGAGCGCACCGTCGGTCTGCTTCCGGTCCACATCTTCGGCTATCCCGCGGCGATGCCGGAGCTTGAGGCGCTTGCGAGCAGGCACGGTCTCGGCATTCTCGAGGACGCCTGCGAGGCGCTCGGGGCGCTCGATTCGGAGGGCCGCAAGGTCGGCGCCCGCGGCAACCTCGCCACCTTCGCCTTCTACGCCAACAAGCAGATGACGACGGGGGAGGGGGGGATGATCGTCCCCCGCAATCCCGACGAGGCCGCCCGGCTGCGCTCGGAGCGAAACCAGGGCCGCGCCGTCGACATGGGCTGGCTCGACCACGACCGCCTCGGCTTCAACTACCGCCTCTCCGACCTCGCCGCCGCCCTCGGCGTCGCCCAGGTCGAGAAGCTCGACTCGCTGCTCGAGCGCCGCGCCACGGCGGCGCAGATGTACTCGGAGCGCCTCGGTTCGATCGAGGGGCTGCGCATCCCGATCCCCGGGCGCGGCTCCGAGCTCCGCAGCTGGTTCGTCTACACCGTGCGCCTGCCGCAGGGCATCGACCGCGACGGCACGATCGCCCGACTCGCCGAGCGTGGCGTCGCCTCGAAGGCGTATCTGCCCTGCATTCACCTCTTCCCTCACCTGCGTCAGCTCGGTTACCGCGAGGGTCAATTCCCGGTCGCCGAAGCCGCCGCGGCCGACTCGCTGGCGCTCCCGTTCTTCCCGGCGATGAGCGAGGCGCAGGTGGACCGCGTCTGCCAGGAGCTGACCGCGGCCCTCGGCCAGGGCTGAGTCACGGCATAATCGCCCGCCCGATGGGACGCTTCCGCAAAGACCCCGATCCACGCTTCTGGCGGCTCAACCGCTCGCTGCCCTTCGACTGGCAGCTGGCGATCTACGACATCGACCAGTCGATCGCCCATGCCCGCGGCCTGCAGGGGATCGGCGTCCTCAGCGAGGAGGAGCTGGGCCAGGTCGAGGAGGGGCTGGAGCGGGTCCGCGTTCGCATGGGCAGCCACGGCTTCGAGTTCGAGGGCGCCGACGAGGACATCCACATGGCGATCGAGCGCCTGCTCGGCGAGGAGATCGGAATGCTGGCGGGCAAGCTGCACACCGGCCGCTCCCGCAACGACCAGGTCGCGACCGACGTCGCGATGGTCGTCCAGAACCACTCGCTGAGCGCGATCGAGCTCTGCGGGGCGGCGATGGAGCGCCTCCTCGCGCTCGCCGAATCCCACGCCGACTGGACGATGCCCGGCTACACCCACCTCCAGCGCGCCCAGCCGGTCTACCTCGGCCACCACCTGCTCGCCTACTTCTGGATGCTCGCCCGCGACGTCCTCCGCTTCCAGCTAGCCCTCGACAGCGCCGGCGTGATGCCGCTCGGCTCCGGTGCGCTCGCCGGTGTCAACTGGGAGATCGACCGAGAGGCCGTCGCCGCGGATCTCGGCTTCGCCCACGTCAGCCACAACTCGATCGACGGCGCCTCCAACCGGGACTTCGTCCTCGACTACCTCAACGCCGCCTCGATCTGCGCCATGCACCTCTCGCGGCTCGGCTCGGAAATCGTCATCTGGTCGAGCAGCGAGTTCGGTTTTTGCGAGCTCGACGAGTCCTTCTCCTCGGGCTCCTCGATCATGCCGCAGAAGAAGAACCCCGACTCCGCCGAGCTGCTGCGGGCGAAGAGCCCGCGCGTCGCCGCCTCCTACCAGACCCTGCTGGGAGTCATGCACGCGCTGCCGCTCACCTACGGCAAGGACATGCAGGAGGACAAGGAGCCGCTCTTCGACGCGATCGACACCGTCGAGGCCTGCCTCGACGCCACTGCCGGGATGCTCGAGGGGATCGAGTTCGACCGCGAGCGGATGGAGGCGGCCTCCGGGGACGAGATGCTGGCTGCGACCGAGGTCGCCGACCTCCTCGTCCGCCGCGGCGTCCCCTTCCGCGAGGCGCACGGCATCGTCGGCGGTCTGGTCCGCGACGCGGTCGAGCGCGGCAAATCCCTCTCCGAGCTGACCCCGGAGGAGTTGCGCGAGCGCTCCGAGCACCTCGACGACTCCTACTACGAGGTGCTGCAGCGCAGCAGCTGGCTGGAGTCGAAGCGGATCGCCGGCGGCACCGGCTCGGCGCCGCTCGCGAAGCAGATCGAGGAGGCGCGGGAGACGCTGGCGGCGGTGCAGGCGCGGGCCCGGGAGGAGCGCGCCTGAGGGAAGAGTCGCTTGATCGCGGTTTTTTCAATCGCTCGGTTCACGCTGTTGCGCGTGACCTCATCGGTTGCACGCTCCTCTACGAAGGTCGCGGCGGCGTCATCGTCGAGACCGAGAGCTACGAGGCCGACGACCCGGCCTGCCACGCCTACGTCGGCCTGACCGAGCGCACCCGTGTTCTCTTCGGCCCGCCCGGCTACGCCTACGTCTACCTCTCCTACGGGATCCACAGCCTCCTCAACGCGGTCGCCGAACCCGAGGGCGAGGCGGCTGCGGTCCTGATCCGGGCGCTGGAGCCGACCCTTGGCGTCGAGGAGATGCGGGCGCGGCGCGGCGGCAACAAGCCCGACGCCGAGCTCTGCTCGGGGCCGGGGAAGCTGACGGAGGCGCTCGGGATCGACCTCGGCGACAACGAGCGCGATTTTTGTCGCGAGCCCTTCCGCTTGACGCCGCCCGGGGGCGAGCCGCCGGAGATCGTCACCGGTCCCCGGATCGGGATCACGAAAGCGGTCGAGCGCCCCTGGCGGTTCTGTGCCGCCGGCAGCCGCTACGTCTCGCGTCCGAGATTGTCCTCGCCATAGCGGGGACGATCTCGGAGGGGCTAGCCAGCGGTGACGCCGCCGCCCCCGCCTGATTCCGGTACGGCTTCAGGGGCTGCTTCTTCGGCACCCGCTTCGGGTGCGACTTCGGTTTCCGGCGTCGGTTCGACCACTTCCGGTTCTGGCGTGGCTTCGGCTTCGCCTTCGGGGGCGACGTAACCTTCGTTTTCCGGCGCGACGTAGCCTTCTTCGACTTCCGCTTCGGCTTCCTCGGGGTCCTCGCCTCCCTCCTTGGCAGCCTTCCGCGCCGCCGCCTCGGCCGCGTGTTCGGCCTGGATGTCCTGCCAGGCGGAGATCACCCGCGCCCAGATCAGGGCCGGGAAGGTGCCGCCCATCACCGGGCCGCCGTTGTAGAGGGTCGTCATCGGCGTCGCCGAGTCCGGATAGCCGACCCAGACGCAGGCGGTCACTTCGTCCGCAACCCCGCCGCAGAACCAGGCGTCGACGTTTTCCTCGGTGGTGCCGGTCTTGCCCCACTGGCCTTCGGCGCCGATCTGGGCGTTGGTCCCGGTGCCGCTGGAGACGACGGTTTCGAGGATGCCCTTCGCGGTTTCGACCGTTTCCTGGTCGAAGACCTGGTCGTGGAGGGAGTCGTTGTCGCCGCCCTTGATCGTCTCGCCGTCGTCGTTGGTCACCTGCGTATAGGAGACCGGGCTGTCGCCGGGCCGCGGCGCCAGGGTGCCGCTGACGCGGTCGCCGTTGTTGCCGATCGTCGAGTAGGCGTAGGCCCAGCCGAGCGGCGTGGCGCCTTCGGCGAGGCCGCCGAGGACCATCGCCGGATTGGTCGAGATCGAGTCGCTGTAGCCCGCCTTGTGGATCGTCCCGGCGATCGCGCCGGTCTTTTCGCGCACGGTCTTGCCCTTCAGGCCTTCCAAGGCCAGCGCCGCGTAGATCGAGTTGTCCGAGTTGGTCGTCGCGCAGACGATGTCGCAGGAACCGAGATAGGAGCCCTCGTCGTTGGTGACGTGGAACGTTTCTTCTCCGTTTTTCCCGAACGGGAAGAAGCGCTCTTCGGAGGGGAAGACGGTGTAGGGGGAGATCCCCTGTTCGAGCGCCGTCAGGAGAGTGAAGGGCTTGATCGAGGAGCCGGGCTGGCGATGGCCCTGGGTCGCCAGGTTGAAGGGCGCCGAGTCGAAGTCGGGGCCGCCGACCATCGCCTTGATGCCGGCGTTGCGGTTGTCGATCACGACCACCGAGGCGGTCGCCGGCGAGTAGCCGAGGTAGGAGCTGACCGCTTCTTCGGCGGCTTCCTGGAGCTGCAGGTCGAGCGTCGACTTGACCGTCAGACCGCCGAAGAAGGCTTTCGAGGCGCCGTAGCGTTCGACCAGCTGCTGGCGCAGGTAGGCGGTGAAGTAGGGAGCCCGGGAGTCGAGGCTGGGGGGCTCGATGTTGGCCGCCGCCGGCAGGGCCTGCTCCTGGCCTTCGCGCATCTGTTCTTCGGAGATGTAGCCCTGTTCGGCCATCCGTTCCAGGACAAGGTTGCGCCGGGCGAGGGCGTTTTCGGGGTAGACCTTCGGATCGTAGGCGTACGGGGACTGGATGACCCCCGCCAGCAGCGCCGCCTCCCAGGGCTCGAGCACCGACGCGCAGGGGTCGCCTTCGGAACCGCAGCCGGGGTGGGCGGCGCCGAAGTAGGTGCGCGCCGCCGCCTCGATTCCGTAGGCCCCCTGCCCGAAGTAGACCGTGTTCAGGTACTCGGTGATGATCTTGTCCTTGCTCCAGTGGCGCTCCAGCCGGTAGGCCAGCGCCGCCTCCTTGAACTTGACGAAGAGCGAGCGGTCCCCTTGGGCTTCGAGCGCGTTCTTGACGAACTGCTGGGTGATCGTCGAGGCGCCCTGGGCGGCGCTCATGCTGAGGATGTCTTTGACGAGGGCACGGCCGATGCCCTGGAAGTCGACGCCGGTGTGTTCGTAGAAGCGCGCATCCTCGATCGAGACCACGGCGTTCTTGATGTTCGGCGAGATCTCACCGGAGCTGAGGAGGATCTTGTTCTGGTCGCTGCTCAGCGTCCCGATCTCTTCCCCGTTGGAGTCGACGAGGACGCTGTTCTTCGAGGCCTTGTACTGGGCGAAGTCGTAGATCGCCGGCAGGTCTTGGGAGACCGCGGCCATCATCCCGAAGACCATCGAGACGACGGCGAGGACAGCGAGGCCGAGCAGCACGAAGAGCACGCGCAGCTTTTTCAGGCGCGGTTTGCGTTCCGAGGAAGCCATCAAAAGGAAACCGCTGCAACCCGGCTGGGCCCGTTGCGCGGAGGCGGCAGTCTAGCATTGCGCCGATGCCGGATCTGACGCGGAATGCTGTCGATGTCCTGCCCGAGGGGCGGCTCGTCGAGCAGCTACAGGGGGAGAAGCCGCTGCGGGTCAAGCTTGGGATCGACCCGACCACGGCGGACATCCACCTCGGCCACACGGTCGTGCTCGAGAAGCTCGCCGAGTTCCAGCGGGCCGGCCACCAGGTGGTCTTGATCATCGGCGACTTCACCGCCCAGGTGGGGGACCCCAGCGGCCGCTCGGCGACGCGGCCGGTGCCGAGCGCCGGGGAGATCGAGGGCAATGCGGCCACCTACCAGGAGCAGGCTTTCAAGATCCTCGACCGCGAGAAGACCGAGGTCCGCCGCAACAGCGAGTGGCTGCGGATGGAGCCGGAGGCGCTGTTGGGCCTGCTGGCGCAGACGACGGTGGCGCGGCTGCTCGAGCGCGACGACTTCCAGAAGCGGATGGCGTCCGCGCAGCCGATCGCGGCGCTGGAGCTGCTCTACCCGCTGCTGCAGGGCTACGACTCGGTCGCCGTCGAGGCCGACCTCGAGCTCGGCGGCACCGACCAGAAGTTCAACCTTCTCTTCGGCCGCGACGTCCAGGGCTCTTACGAGCAGAAGCCGCAGTCGATCATGACCATGCCGATCCTCGTGGGAACCGACGGCGACCGGAAGATGAGCAAGTCGCTCGGCAACTACGTCGGCGTCACCGATGCGCCGGAGGAGATGTTCGGCAAGCTGATGAGCATCCCCGACGAGGCGATGGCCGAGTACTACCGGCTGTTGCTGGGATCAGAGCAGCCCCAGGGGGCGCCGAATGAGGCCAAGCGGCAGCTCGGGCGCCGCATCGTCGACCGCTTCCACGGCGAGGGGGCGGGCGCGGCGGCCGAGGAGCACTTCAACCGCGTCTTCGTCCAGCGGGGGGTCCCGGACGAGATCCCCTCCTGGGACATCGACCCCTACGCCGGCGGCGAGCGGGAGATCATCCTCCTGCCGAAGCTGATCGGCAGCGGCTTCGAGCTCAGCTCCAGCGAGGCGCGGCGCCTGATCCGGCAGGGCGGGGTCAAGCTCGACGGCGAGACGGTCGCATCCGATACTCTGGAGATGCAGCGCGGAGAGCTGGATGGAAAGGTCCTGCAGGTCGGCAAGCGCCGCTTCCTCAGCCTCTTCGACAGCGCCGCATAAGAGGGGCTAGGCAAACCGCCGCCGGGGCGCTATACTCCTTCGTCCTTCTGGGGATGCCTGAGCAGCCCCGAGCCTCGAGAGCGGCGAGTCCCGCCGTAGAGAGCGCAGCGGTCTTTGAAAACTGAGCAGCGTGCATCTCCGCGGACTTCGGTCTGCGGAATGTTCAGCCCGACCCATTCGGTGCGCCAGCGTGCCGGATGGTTCTTGATTTACCTCGTCATGTCGGTCGTCGTATTTGTGTACTCGACGGCCACTGAGATATGACAGGCTCTCTGTAGAAGTACATTTCACGGAGAGTTTGATCCTGGCTCAGGACGAACGCTGGCGGCGTGCTTAACACATGCAAGTGGTGCGACGAACCAGGGCTTGCCCTGGGGCAAAGCCGCGA
>DATFOB010000048.1:0-20542 GCA_035266025.1 Solirubrobacterales bacterium | reverse complement strand
CGATACCCGCTCCCCGGAATCGCTCGACCCGCTCGGCGACCTCAGCCTCGCTCCCGACCAGCGAAGTCGCCTCGACGATCTCGTCGGGGACCGCCTCGAAGGCGCCCTGGCGGTCGCCGTCCTGGAAGCGCTTCTGCACGTCATCGGCGACGTCGCCGAAGCCGAAGCGGTGGGCGAGGTCGACGTAGAAGTTGGTCTTGCGGCTGCCCATGCCGCCGAAGTAGAGGACAAGGCCGGCCTTGACGACGCTCTTCGCCGCCTCGAGGTCGCCGTCGATCGCCACCTGCAAAGAGGGCGAGACCTCGAGATCGGAGCGCTGGCGCCCGCCCTTGGCGAACCCCGCCTCCAGGTGCTCGCCCCAGGTCTGCTCGAAGGCGTCCACGCTGAAGAAGATCGGAATCCAGCCATCGCAGATCTCCGCCGCCATCTCGACCGATTTGCGCCCGATCGCGCCGACGAAGACGGGGATCCGGTTGCGCAGCGGATGGAAGTTGAGCTTCAGGGCCTTGCCCTCGCCCTCGGACAGCGGCAGCGTGTAGTGCTCCCCGTCGTGCTGCAGAGGGCCCTCACGGGCGATGATCTCGCGCACCACTTCGACGTACTCGCGGGTGCGGCCCCAGGGCTTTGCGTAGGGAACGCCGTACCAGCCCTCGGAGACCTGTGGACCCGAAGGGCCGAAGCCGAAGAGGAAGCGGCCGCCGGAGAGTTTGTCGATCGTCGCCCCGGCCATCGCCGCCGCCGCGGGCGGGCGCGCCGGCACCTGCAAGATCGCCGCGCCGAGGTTGATCTTCTCGGTCTTCGCCGCCAGCCAGGCGAGAACGCTGACGACGTCGGAGCCGTAGGACTCGGCCGCCCAGACCGACTCATAGCCCAGTCCCTCGGCCGCCTGGACGATTTCCGCGGCCTCCTCGCCGGCCGGGCCGATCCCCCAATAACCGAGGTTGAGTCCAAGCTTCAGGCCCATAGTTCCCGCACCCTATTGAATAGGGGGTCAGATGGGGAACGGCCAACCCAGCGGCGACCAGGGACTCACCAGCAAGGAGGCGGCTGCGCGGCTGCGCAAGCTGGGGCCCCCGGCCCAGGACTCCTCGCGCTCGCTGGCGAGCATCGTCGCCGCCAACGTCTTCACGCTCTTCAACGCGATCATCGCCGGCTTCTTCGTCCTCGACATCGGGCTCGGGCTCTACGCCGACGCGATCTTCGGCCTGATCGCCGTCGTCAACTCCAGCATCGGCATCTACCAGGAGAAGAAGGCGAAGGAGACGCTCGACGAAATCGCCGTCCTCGTCGCCCCCCACGCGCGGGTCGTCCGCGACGGCGCCGAGATGGAGCTGATCGCGACCGAGGTCGTCCCCGGGGACCTGATCGCGGTCGGTCCCGGCGACCAGCTCGTCGCCGACGGCGAGGTCTCCGAATCCCGCGGGCTGACGATGGACGAGTCGCTGCTGACCGGCGAGGCCGACGGGATCCGCAAGGACGACGGGGACCGCGTGCTCTCGGGTTCCTTCTCCGTCTCCGGCTCCGGCCACTACGTGGTCGACGCGGTCCGCGAGGAGAGCTACGCCGGGAAAGTGGCGGGCGAGGCGAAGACCTTCCGCCACCCGCCCTCGCCGCTGCAGGAGGAGGTGAACCGGGTAATCATCGCCTCCACCTACATCATGGTGCCGCTGGCGATCGTCCTCATCCTCAGCCTGAAGCTGCGGGCGGTGCCGCTCGAGGAGGCGGCGCAGACGGCGACCGCCGGGCTCGTCACCTTGATTCCCGAGGGTCTCGTCCTGCTGATGAGCGTCACCTTCGCGGTCGCCGCCAAACACCTGGCCAAACGGGACACGCTGGTGCAGCAGATGAGTGCGACGGAGAGCCTCGCCTCGGTCGACACCGTCTGCGTCGACAAGACCGGAACCCTGACCGCGGGCGAACTGCGGCTGACCACGGTCGAGTACGCCGACGGCGTCGATCCCAAATCGGGAGCAGCTGCACTGGGGCGCTTCGCCGCCAGCGCCGGCAACCGCAACGGGACGCTGGAGACGATCGCCGAGGAGTTCCCCGGAAAAGCTGGGACCGTGCGAGGCGAGGTCCCCTTCTCCTCGGAGTGGAAGTGGAGCGGGGTCTCGCTCGACGGCGGCTCCGACGGCGGGACCTATGTGCTCGGAGCGCCCGACATCCTCGCCGGGTCGGGAGCGCTGAGCCTGCCGCCGCGGCTGGCCGAGAAGCTGAAGGAGGAAACCGCCGCGGGGCGGCGCGTAGTCGCCTTCGGCCAGACCAGCGAGGCGCTACCCGAGGACCCGGCCGCCAACGGGGCGCCGCAGCTGACCCCGCTGGCGCTGGTTGTGCTCGAGGAGACGCTACGGCCCGACGCGGCCGAAACGGTCGCCTACATGCGCGAGGAGGAAGTCGACCTGAAGCTGATCTCCGGCGACGCCGCCGCGACCGTGACCGCGGTGGCCTACGCGGTCGGCGTGCCGCAGGACGCCGGCGTGATCGAGGGTCCGGACCTGCCCGAGGACGAGGAGGGCTTGGCCAAGGCCGCGAGCGAGAACACGATCTTCTGCCGGATCAAGCCCGAGCAGAAGAAAGCGCTGGTCGGGGCGCTGGTCGCCGCCGGCCGTTACGTGGCGATGATCGGCGACGGCGTCAACGATGTCCCGGCGCTGAAGCGGGCGCGGATGGCGGTGGCGATGGGCTCGGGGACGCAGGTGACCAAGGGCGTCGCCGACGTCGTCCTGCTCAAAGACCAGTTCTCGCGGCTGCCGGAGGCGATCGGGCAGGGGCGCCGGATCGCCCGCAACATCCACCGCCTCGGCCGTCTGTACCTGACGAAGACGGTCTACGCGGCGACGCTGATCCTGCTCGTCGCGGTGCCGGGGTTCGTCTTCCCCTTCCTGCCGCGGCACCTGACCGTGGCGGCGATGCTGACGATCGGCATCCCCTCCTTCGCCCTGGCGCTCCTACCCTCGGAGGGACCGCTGTACCGAGGCCGCCTGCTGCGGGCGCTGGCCGCGTTCGCGGTCCCGGCCGGGATCTCGACGGCGCTCGCCTCGATCCTCTCCTTCTTCCTCGTCGACACCGTCGCCGGCGGCACCCTCGCCGAGGGCAGGACGGCGGCGACCTCGACCCTGATCGCCCTCGGCCTCGCCTTCATCCTCCTGCTCGAGCGCGGCCCCGGCCGCGAGCACATCGCGATCCAGAGCAACATGCTGGCGATGGTGCTGGCGCTGGGCGGCGCCTACGCAGGCATCCTCGCCCTCCCCTTCCTGCGGGACTTCTTCGACCTCGTCCTGCTCGGCCCCGGCGAATGGTTCCTCGTCTTCCTCTCGGTCGCGATCGGGCTGACGATCTCCAGCCTGCTCTGGAAAGTCCCGCAGATCGAAGCTCTGGAAGTTCCCGAGGAACGGGTAGACGCTGAAGGTGAGCGCTCCGGCTTATCGGCTTGAACCCGGCTGCAGCGACGAGGCATTCGAGCCTGACGGCTCGCCTCGACCGCTTTACCGGGAGCTCTTGGAGGAGCTGGCGCAACGGGACCTCGTCGAGCTGCACCAACGGGTCGAGGCAAAGGTCGTCGGCGGCGGCCTCACCTTCGGCGAAGGCAGGCCGATCCCGATCGATCCCGTCCCCCGCCTGATCGCGGGAGAGGAGTGGGAGAAGCTGGAGATCGGGCTGCTGCAACGGGCCCGCGCCCTCAATGCCTTCATCGCCGATGCTTACGGGCCGCAGCGGATCTTCGACGCCGGCGTCGTCCCGCGCCGGCTGCTCGAGACCTCCAGCGGCTACGCGCCGGCGATGGAGGGGCTGCTGGACTCAGGGGTCCCGGCGGCGATGGTCGCCGGCCTCGACCTGGTCCGCAACCAGGAGGGCGAGCTGCAGGTACTCGAGGACAACCTGCGGATGCCCTCGGGCGCCTGCTACTCGCTGGCCATACGCGAGATCGTCGAGCCGGAGCTCGAGGGCGCCGTCCAGCCTCGCGAGCTCGGCGGCTACCTAAGGAAACTCGGAGAGGCGATTCGGGGTGCCGCCCCGACGGGCCGCGAAGAACCGTTTGCCGTCGTCCTCTCCGAGGGGCCCGAGAACGGCGCCTGGTACGAGCACGAGCGGGTCGGGCGGGAGCTGGACCTGCCGATCGTCACTCCCGACCAGCTTGAGGCGAGCCGTGGGCGCCTGTTCACCAGGGTCGCCAACCGACGCCACCAAGTCGACGTCATCTACCGCCGTCTCGACACAGACCAGATCACCGAGCCGGATGGGAGCCCGACCGCGCTCGGCGAGCTGCTGCTTCCGGCGCTGCGCTCCGGGCGCCTGCGCTGCGTCAACGCCTTCGGCACCGGCCTCGCCGACGACAAGCTGACCCACGCCTACGTCGAGCGGATGATCGATTTCTACCTCGCAGAAGAGCCGGCGCTGCGCTCGGTGCCGAGCTACGACCTCAGCGACGAGGTCGTCAGGGAAGAGGCGATGGAGCGCCTGGGGGAACTGGTGATCAAGCCGCGCGGCGGCTTCGGTGGGCACGGCGTGACGATCATGCCGCGGGCGAGCCAGCAGGAGCGCAAGCGGGCGACCGAGGCGGTACAGCAGAGCCCCGAGGACTTCATCGTCCAGGAGCCGGTCGCGATCTCCAGCCACCCGACTGTCTGCGGGGACAATCTGCAGCCGCGGCGGATCGACCTGCGTCCGTTCGTGATCAGCTGGGGCGGCGGCGAGGCGGCCATGACCGGCGGCCTCACCCGTTTTGCGCAGGGCGCCGGCGAGATGATCGTCAACAGCTCCCAGGGCGGCGGTTGCAAGGACACCTGGGTAGTGGAGAATCCAGCGGGATGAAGCGAGGCGCTGAGCACGGACGACCCCTGATCGGGGTGACCACCTCGGAGGTGCGGGAGCCGAAACGGATCCAGCAGATCCCGGAGAGCGAGCCCAAGGTCCGCGAGATGGTCCTCGGCCTCACCTACCTGCGGGCGATCGAGGCGGCCGGGGCGCTGCCGATGGTGGTGCCGCCGCTGCCCGAGGAGGCGATCGGGTCGCTGCTCGACCGACTCGACGGCATCTGCCTCTCCGGCGGTCCCGATCTCGATCCGGACACCTACGGCGCCTCGCCCCATCCGGACCTAGGGCCGACGGAGCCGGACCTGGACCGCTTCGAGCTGTCGGTGGCGCGCTGCGCCGATGCACGCGAAATTCCGATCCTGGCGATCTGCCGCGGCACCCAGGCGCTCAACGTCGCCCGCGGCGGCTCCCTGGTCCAACATCTGCCCGAGATCTCCGAAGAGATCTCCCACCGGCAGACGAACCCCGGCAACGAGACGAGCCACTCCATCGACATCGAGCCGGGCAGCCGCCTGGCGGCAGCGCTCGGCGACGAGGAAGTTGAGGTCCGCGACGAGCTCGACGTCAACTCCTTCCACCACCAGGGAATCGAGCGGCTCGGCCGAGGGCTGAAAGTCAGCGCCCGGGCGCCCGACGGGACCGCCGAGGCGATCGAGGACCCGTCGCGTCCCTTCCTGATCGGCGTCCAGTGGCACGCCGAGACGCTGGTCCACCGCACCTACGAGGCGGCGCTGTTCAGGCATTTCGTCGAAGCTTCTCGGCTCAGCCCTGTAGCGGCCTAGCTGGCGGCCGGCGGCAAGACGAACTGCGACACGATCAGGTTCGCGGCTAGGCGCGGCTCCTTGCCCTCGCGGCGGCGCTCGATCCGGACCTCGATCACGACCGTGCTCTTGCCGACGTGCAGCGGCTCGGCCCGGGCCTCGATCTCGTCGCCGAGGATGCCGGCGGCGAAGACGTTCAGCTTCAGCTCGATCGTCGTGAAGTTGTGGCCGGGTGGGATGCAGCGGAAGGTCGACCAGGCCGCGACGGTGTCGCCGAGCGCAGTCCAGACGCCACCGTGGACGAACCCCCCGGGGTGCAGGTGGCGCTGGTCGACGACGATGCTGCCGCGGGCGTGGGACTCCTCGACCTCGAGCGGCTCGATCCCGAGGTCGCCGGGGAAGCTGCCGGGGAGGAAGGCCCGGACCGACTCCGGGGTGATCATCGAGCTCGGTTGCGGACCGTCGTTCATCGTGAGTGGTGAGTTGACCTCGCTATAGCGAGGTCAACTCACCAGTCGCTGCTAGTTCAGCCTTTCGACCAGCATCGCCTTGCCCTGACCGCCGGCAACGCACATGGTCTCCAGGCCGACCTGCTTGTCGTCGGTCTCCAGCACGTTCAGCAGCGTTCCCATGATCCGGGCGCCGGTCATCCCGAAGGGGTGACCGAGGGCGATCGCGCCGCCGTGGGTGTTGAGCTTGTCTTCGTCGATCCCGCATTCGGCCATGATCGGGATCACCTGGGCCGCGAAGGCCTCGTTCAGCTCGACCCGGTCGACGTCGGAGATCGACATCCCGGCGCGGTCGAGGACCTTCTTGATCGCGCCGATCGGGGCGACGCCCATCAGCTCCGGCTCGTTGCCGTGGGTGGCGGCGGTGATGATCCGGGCGCGCGGGGTCAGGCCGAGCTCCTTGGCCTTGGTGTCGCTCATCAGCAGCACCGCGGCGGCGCCGTCGTTGAGCGGGCAGGAGTTGCCGGCGGTGACGCCACCGCCGCCGAAGGCCTCCGGCAGTTCGGAGAGCTTCTCCAGGGTCGAGGAGGCGCGGGGGCCGTCGTCCTTGCTGACTTCGTTGCCGTCGGGCAGCTTCACCGGGACGATCTCACGGTCGAAGAAGCCGTCTTCCTGGGACTTGACGGCGAGTTCCTGCGAGCGCTGCGCGAACTTGTCCATGTCGGCGCGGCTGACCTCGTACTTCTTGGCGACGTTGACCGCGGTCAGGCCCATGTCGATGTAAGCGTTGGGCTGGCCGTTCTCGCCGATCAGGTTGGGGTTGCGGTCGTCGGCGCCGGCGGGCTCGGTGCGCTCGTTGAAGCGGCTCACCCACTCGACTCCGACGGCGAGGTAGGCATCGCCCTCGCCGGCCTTGAGCGCGTTGCCGGCGTGGCGGATCGCGTCGAGGCTGGAGGAGCAGTAGCGGGAGACGGTAACCCCGTTGACCTCCTGCGGCAGCTTCTCGCTGAGCAGGGAGACGATGCGGGCGATGTTGAAGGCCTCGAGGCCCTGCGGCATGCCGACGCCGCAGAAGACGTCTTCGATCAGCGCCGGGTCGACGTCCGGGTTGCGCTCGAGCAGCTGGTCGACCACATAGGCGCCCATCTCCTCGGGCCGCAGCTGGGCCAGCGAGCCCTTGAAGGCACGACCGATCGGCGTGCGGATGGTGTCGACGATGACTGCTTCGGGCATTCCTTTATCTCCTTCGAGGCTTGGCAAGGGCTTGCGACTGCGGGGGCAGGGTAGTTGACGCTGACCGTCGGCGTCTCGTGCGGAATCGCACGAAGTTTGGCGGGAGCGTCATGGACCTGCGTTACATTCGCCTCAATCCACCTCGCCTGGGAAGGCGAGATCTGCCGCTCAGCGGCAACGAAAGGAGGGCCCCTTCATGCCTGAGGGTTACTGCGTCAAAGAGCGTAAGAAGGTCGAGATCAAAGACGCCAAACAGGTGACGATGAAGAACGGTCGTCCGGCAATCCAGGGTGTCTGCCCGGACTGCGGGACGAAAATCTTCAAGATCGGAAAGCTCGAATAGGGGCTCTCTAAGGAGCATTTGAACCCGGCGCAGCCGGGGAGCGTATGCCGGGTCGGATGATCCAGCTTGGAAATTCGACCCGGGGCGCGCTCAGCCGCGAACGAGACGTCCGCGAGGCCTACGCCGCCCACTCCGGTGAGCTGTACGGCTTCGCGGTCCGTTCGCTCGGCGATGCCGGCCTCGCCGAGGAGGCAGTGCAGGAGACCTTCGTCCGCGCCTGGCGGGCGGGAGACCGCTTCGACCCGAAGATCGGCTCGCTGCGGACTTGGCTGTTCGCGATCCTCCGCAACGTCGTCATCGACCTCGGTCGGGCGCGGGCGGTGCGGCCGAGCGTCGCCGAGGGCGGGATCGAGCCGAGTGTCGAGCCGCTTGACGAGGCGCTGACCGCATGGCAGGTCGAGGAGGCGATGCGCCGGATCGGCGAGGACCACCGGCGGGTGATCGTCGAGACCTACTACCGGGGACGGCCCTACGCCGAGGTGGCGGCGGAGCTCGGGGTGCCGGAGGGCACCGTGAAGAGCCGCGTCTACTACGGGCTGCGGGCGCTGCGGGTCGTGCTCGAGGAGATGGGCTATGAAGATTAGGAACGACTGCCGCGAGTGGCGCGAGCTACTGGGCGCCCACGCGCTCGGGCATTTGCAGGGCGACGAGCGGGCCGGATTGGAGGCGCACCTCGACGGCTGCGCCCGCTGCCGCGAGGAGTTGGCCGCGCTGCAGCCGGTCGCCTTGATGCTCCCCCACGCCGACCCGGCCCGGTTCGGTCCGGCGCCCCAGCCGCCGGCGGAGCTGGGGCAGCGGGTCGCGGCGACGATCGCGGCGGAGCGCGAGCGCGGCGCGAAGCGTCGGCGACGGCGGCTGTTCGGCGGTTTCGCGCTCGGGGGCGCGACGGCGGCCGCGGTGGCGGCGGTGCTCCTCCTCTTCGTCTTCGGCGGTGGCGCTCAGAACGGAGGCCCGGAGCAGCAGGTCGAGTTCGCTGGTCTGCCCGCAGGGATCACCATCGACGCAACGCTGGTGCCCCACTCCTACGGGACCGAGATCCACATGTACGTCCATGGAGTGCCATCCGGGACGCTCTGCCGCGTCTGGCTGCGAGGCCCGAACGGCGCCTCCTATCCGGCCGGGACCTTCCGCTACCGCTGGGGAGACGACTCCGACGCCGTCCTCAGCTCGGCCCTCGACCTCTCGCGCACGCACGAGCTTGTCGTCGACACCGGCAAACGCACCTTCGTCGCGCCGGTCAACTCAGCGGTGGCGACGCTGCACATCCAAAACAAGGAGGAAGCGACGTGAGCAGGATTACCTACGCGGTCGCCCTGCTCGTAGCCCTGGCGCTGGTAGTCGCCGGCTGCGGCAGCGACTCGAGTACCGGCAGCGCCTACAGCGGCAAGGGAGGCGCGGGATCGAACGGAAGCAAACAGACCGCAAACGAAGAATCCGCCGAATCGAGCTCGAAAGGCTACGGGGAAAGCACCGAAGCCTCCGCCGGTGCCGGCGGCGACGGCACCGTCTCGGCGGCGAGCGTCGGCGATCTCGGCACGATCCTCGTCGACTCCGATGGTCGAACCCTCTACGACTTCCACAAGGACAAGGGGTCGACCTCCTCCTGCTACGGCGCCTGCGCCGCCGCCTGGCCGCCGCTTCTGACGAAGGGCAACCCACAGGCGCAAGGGCCCGCGGACCGGGCGATGCTCGGCACGACCAAACGCAAAGACGGCACCGTCCAGGTCACCTACAACGGCTGGCCCCTCTACACCTACGTCGGGGACCAGAACCCGGGCGAAGCCAACGGCAACGACATCGACCAGTTCGGCGCCGAGTGGTACGCCCTCCAGCCCGACGGCCAAGAGCCCGAGGACTGAGCCAGGCCTCAGAGAGAGCGCCCCCAAGTTCCGTGGTTCCTTAGTCGTGCTGGAGCCGACTAAGGAACCACGGAAACCGAAGCGGGGGAGAGTTCGTGTTCCGCGGTTCCTTAGAGGTGCATGGGACGACTAAGGAACCGCGGAAGCAAGAGGGTCCAGCGGAGCAGAGGCGTTGCGGATCTGGCGACGCTGCAAGGTGGAGTCGTCTCGCTCGATCAGCTCAGAGGTCAGGGTGTATCGAAATCGCTCGCAGCCGAACGCGCTGAAGCGAAGGAGCTTCACCGCATTCATCGGGGTGTCTACACCGTTGGACACCGCGCAGTCTCTCGTCAGACGATTTTGCGCGCGGCGCTGCTGGCCTGCGGCGAGGGGGCGGTTATCTCGCATGGGACGGCGGCGGCTTTTCATCGGTTGTGGGACAAGCCGCCGCGATTGATCGACGTCACCGTGCCGGTGGAGGCGGGGCGGAAGATCGATGGGGTCCGGTGTCGGCGCTGTCGCTACCCGGATCCGGAGGAAGTCGTGGTCGTGAACGGGGTGGCGGTGACGACGGTGGCGCGGACGCTGGTGGACCTGGCCGGGTGTGTCGGGTTGCCGACGCTACGAAAGACCGTGGGCCGGGCGGCGATTCGGAGGACGCTCGACGTCCAAGCCGTTGACATCGCCATTTACAACGCCAAGCGGCGGCGCGGGCTGCGTTCGCTCGAGCTGGCGCTGGTTCCCTATCGGACCAAGGACGGAAAGACCGTCGATGTCCGCAGCGACTTCGAGACGCTCGTCCTCCCAGACCTGCTCGACCTCGGCTTCCCCCGGCCCGACTCCAACGTCTGGCTGCACATCGACGGCGAGCGCCTGCTCGTCGACTTCCTTTGGGAGAAGCAACGGGTGGTCGTCGAAACCGATGGTCGGGAGACGCACGAGACGCCGGATGCCTTCCAGAACGACCGGCGGCGTGACCAGTTCCTGGCCTCAGCCGGCTATCGAGCGCCGCGGATCACCTGGCACCAGATCCACCATGAACGCGCGGCCGTCCTCAAGCGGATCGAGCGGGCCTTGAGGGCATGACCCTCAGTCTTCGGCGACGCCGCTGAGCTTCGCGCGCTTGCGGTAGGAGATCGAGGGCGGGACGAGCTCTCGGATCTCGGAGAGGAGGCGGGCGGAGAGGGCGCCCGGATCCTCGTCGGGGCGGGGCTGGCCGCCGACGGGGTCGAAGAAGCGGAGGTGGATACGGGGACGGCGGGGAAAGCCGGTGAGGTCGCTGGTGCCCTCGATCGCGACGAGGGTGATGTGCGCCTCCGGCACCTCGAGCGCCAGGCGGCCGACGCCGCTGCGGGCGCGCAGGACCTTGCCCTTGGAGCGGGTGCCCTCGGGGAAGACGCCGATGCAGGCGCCGGCGCGGAGGGTCTCGATCGCCTTCGCCAGCGCGTCTTTGTCGCCCTTGCCGCGCTGGATCGGGATCTGCCCCATGCCGTTGAGAACCGGCCCGAGCCCGCGCACGTCCCAGAGCTCCGATTTGGCGAGGGCGCGGATCTGGCGTCGCTTGAAGGCGGCGATTCCGACCATGATCGGATCCCAGTGGCTGTCGTGGTTGCCGAGGATCAGCAGCGGGCCCTGCTCCGGCAGCGCCTCCAGCCCCTCGACCTGCATCCGCCCCCACCGGGCAACCGGCCGGTTGACGGTCATCGCCAGCGAATAGGTGCGGGTGCGCTCCTTCACGAACCGGGAGTTCTAGCGGCAACCGCCCGCTGAAGGATGTCTCGTAGCCCCTGCTGATCGCTCGCGGAGAGGGAATCGACCCAGTCGGGAGGAGTGGCGAAAGCTTTCGAGAGCCGCGCCTGGACGCGGCGCCCCTCCGGCGTCAGCTCGATCAGCTTGACCCGGCGATCCTCCTCCGAGGCGCGCCGCTGCGCCAGCCCCTTCTCTTCGAGGTTGTCGACGATCCCGGTCACGTTCGAGTTGTCGCAATGGAGGACATCGGCTACCTCGCTCATCGTCCGCGGCCGATCGAGCATCCGCAGCGTCCCGAAAGCCGCCGGCCGCAGGTCGAGCTCGCGGGCGATCGCAGCGAACGGCGGTGGATAAACGAGGCTGGAGAGCAGTCCCCAAGCTTCGTGAGCCGCGCCGTCGGCGGCCTTGGCTGCCTTCTCACCCGGGGCCTTCACCTTACCAGATTTCGCCATAAGCTTATTATAGCTCAACCTTTGCTAGCCTCAAACATTCGAAGCTTCAACCAGTTCGAAAGGCACCCATTGAGCAACGGCAGCCAGCGCGGCGGCGGCATCGAAGTCGAAGCCCTCGTCCGCGAGTTCAAGAACGGACCGCGGGCGGTCGACGGCATCGACCTCGAGGTCGCCCAGGGCGAGATCTACGGCTTCCTCGGCCCCAACGGCGCCGGCAAGTCGACCACGGTCCTGATGCTGACCACCCTCCTCCCTCCCACCGCCAGCACCGCCCGGGTCGGCGGCTTCGACGTCGTCGCGCAGGGACCGCAGGTGCGGGCGACGATCGGCGCCGCCCTGCAGGAGGCCGCCCTCGACCCGCTGCTGACCGGGCGCGAGCACATGCGCCTGCAGACCGCCCTCCACGGCCTCGGCAAGCGCGAGCGCGAAACCCGCGGCAACGAACTGCTGGAGCGGGTCGGGCTCGCCTACGCGGCCGACCGCAAGGTCGGCGGCTACTCGGGCGGGATGAAGCGCCGGCTCGACCTCGCGCTCGCCCTCGCCC
Organism: Solirubrobacterales bacterium; assembly: GCA_035266025.1. Lineage (GTDB taxonomy): Bacteria > Actinomycetota > Thermoleophilia > Solirubrobacterales > 70-9 > VAYN01. Next base: position 8,358 of record DATFOB010000048.1, on the reverse strand, counting down.
ACCGGCCGCGCATCCTCTTCCTCGACGAGCCGACGACCGGGCTCGACATCCAGAGCCGCACCGCGCTCTGGGAAGAGGTCGCCCGGCTCGCCGGCGAGGACGGCGTCACCGTCTTCCTCACCACCCAGTACCTGGAGGAGGCCGACGCGCTCGCCAACCGGGTCGGGATCATCGACCACGGCCACCTCGTCGCCGAGGGGACGCCGGCGGAGCTGAAGGCGGAGATCGGCCGACCGACCGTCGAAGCCGTCCCCCGCGAGGAAGGCGAGCGCGAGCGGATGACCGCGGTCCTCGGCCGCTTCGGCGAGCAAGCCGGCTCCTCCCCGCGCGGCGTCTCCGTCCGTCTCGAGGGCGGCGAGTCGCAGTTGGCCGAGGTGGTGCGCGCGCTCGACGCCGAGCAGATCGCGATCGAGCACCTGCAGTTGCACGCGCCCTCCCTCGACGACGTCTTCCTCGCCAAGACCGGCCGCTCGCTCGAGGGCGCCGACGAGGAGGAGGCCGAGCCGGGGACCGGCGAGACGGAGGCGGTCGGCGCGGCGTGAGCGGCAGCCTTCGCAACCAGATCGGGCAGCTCGCGCACCGCTCGGTGCTGCGAACCCTGCGCCAGCCGGCGCAGATCGTCCCCGCGATCGTCTTCCCGATGTTCCTCCTCGCAGTCAACGCCGGTGGCCTCAAAGACGCGACCAACCTGCCCGGCTTCCCGACCGACTCCTACCTCACCTTCATCCTCGCCGTCCCCTTCATCCAGGGGGCGCTCTTCTCGGTGATGAACTCCGGCACCGACCTCGCCCGCGACATCGAGACCGGCTTCCTCAACCGGCTGGCGCTGACGCCGCTGCGCGGTGCGGCTCTGCTCAGCGGCCTGCTGGCGGGGTCGCTGGTGCTGGGCGTCGTGCAGGCGGTCGTCTACCTCAGCGTCGGGATGATCGCCGGCGCCGAACTCGCCGCCGGGGCGGGCGGCGCCCTCGTCCTCATCGTCCTCTCGGTGACGATCACCGTCGCCTTCGGGACGATCGGCCTCTTCGCGGCGCTGCGGTTCGGCTCCGGCGAGGCGGTCCAGGGCCTCTTCCCCGTCTTCTTCGTCTTTCTCTTCCTCTCGGCGATGGCGCTCCCGCTCGACCTGCTGACCACGGACTGGTTTCACGCGATCGCCAGCGCCAACCCGGTCACCTACCTGCTGGAGGCGATCCGCTCGCTGCTGATCGAAGGCTGGAATATCGGCGCCCTCGCCCTCGGCTTCGGGATCGCGGCGGCGGTCGGCGTTGTCGGGATGACGGCGGCAAGCAGCGCCCTGAAGACGAGGCTGGTGCGGACGTGAGCGCGAACCCGCCCGCCGAGCCCCAGGTAAGCAGCAGGATCACGGTCGGCCGCGCGGTGGCCTGGCGCAGCATCCACAACTTCCTCACCAACCCGGCCTTCATCGTCCCCTCGCTGCTCTTCCCGCTCTTCTTCTTCGTCTCCTTCGCCGGCGGGCTGGCGGCGATCGGCGAAGTCCCGGGCTTCGACTTCCCCAACGGCTACACCGCCTTCCAGTTCGTCTTCGTGCTGCTGCAGTCGGCGGCCTTCGGCGGCGTCTTCACCGGCTTCGCGATGGCGCGGGACTTCGAGACCGGCTTCGGCCGCCGCTACATGCTCGCCGCCGGCCACCGCAGCGGCATCGTCCTCGGCTACTCGCTGGCGGCCCTCTTCCGCGCTGTCGTCACCTGGACCGTCCTCACCGCCGTCGCCCTCGTCGCCGGGATGGACGTCGGCGGCAGCGCCGGCGAAATCGTCGCCCTCTACGCCCTCGCCGTCCTCGTCAACGTCGCCGCCACCCTCTGGGCCGCCGGCGTCGCCCTGCGCGTCCGCTCGATCCAGGGCGGCCCCCTCATGCAATTCCCAACCTTCCTCATCCTCTTCCTCGCCCCCGTCTACGTCCCCTTAGACCTCCTCAGCGGCTGGATCCACACCATCGCCTCGATCAACCCCATCACCGCCCTCCTAGAGGCCGGCCGAGGCTTCATCTCCGGCGACCCGGTCCTCGTCAGCCTCGCCTTCGCAATCGGCCTCGCCTTGTCTCTCCTCTTCTCCGCCTGGGCCCGCGGAGGTCTCCGCAGCGCCGAAGCCGCAGGCTAACTGCACCCCCACAACCCACTCCGCCCCCACCCGACCCGAACCACTCCGACCCACCTAAGTGACCAAAGTCACTCCGCAGTAACAACCTCCCAGCGAACCTTCCTCTTCTTGGCTCCCTGCGCTGAAACCCGGCAATTAGTGGCAGTCCGAACTTGACGATCTAAAGTGTCTTTCGTGACGCAGAGACCGCTGGAGCTGATCCTTGCCCGCAACCTGATGTCGGCCCTCTCGACGCCGGCCTTCCTGGTTGACGAGGGCGGCCTCCTTGTCTTCTACAACGAAGCCGCCGGGATGCTGCTGGGCAAGCGTTTCGAGGAGCTCGGCACGGTCGGCCCGCAGGAGTGGGGCTCGCTCTTCGGCCCCTTCGACGAGAACGGCGAGCCGATCCCCTACGACGAGCTGCCGCTGGTGGCGGCGGTGCGGGGCGGCCGCCCCGCCCACGCCGAGATGACCGTGCGCTCGACCGATGGCACCCACCACGAGGTCGAGGTCTCGGCCTTCCCGATCCAGACCGCGCACGGTTCACAAGGTGCGATCGCCGTCTTCTGGCCGACCGCGAACGACAACGGGGCGGGACCGGCGTGAAGGTCAAGCTCTGGGGGACGCGGGGATCGATCCCGGCTCCGGGGCCGGAAACGATCCGCTACGGCGGCAACACCTCCTGCGTCGGCGTCACCCTCGCCGACGGCTCGATGCTCGCCCTCGACGCCGGCACCGGCATCCGCTGCCTCGGCCTCGCCCAGCCCGACGAGCCGACCCGGCTCCACATCCTCCTCACCCACCTCCACCTCGACCACATCCAGGGCCTCGTCTTCTTCGCCCCCGCCTTCCGCCCGCAGACCGAGATCGTGATCTGGGGGCCGGCGTCGCCCGAGGCCTCGCTGCGCGACCGCATCGCCCGCTACATCTCGGCGCCGCTCTCGCCGGTCGAGGTGCGGGAGCTGCCCTGCGACGTCTCCTTCCGCCACTGCCCCGAGAGCGAGTGGGAGATCGGCTCGGCCCGCATCCGCGCCGCCTCGGTCACCCACCGCGGGCCCACCCTCGGCTACCGGATCGACGACGGCGACTCCTCGCTCGCCTACATCCCCGACCACGAGCCCGCCCTCGGCGCCGACCTCGGGCAGATGGAGGAGGACTGGATCTCCGGCTTCGCCCTCGCCCGCGACGCCTCGCTACTGATCCACGACGGCCAGTACACCGACGCCGAGTACCCATGCCACGTCGGCTGGGGCCACTCGGCCACCTCCCACGCTCTCAGCTTCGCGCGGCGGACCGGGGCCGAGCGCACCGTGCTCTTCCACCATGACCCGCTCCATTCCGATGACCAGCTCGACCAGCTCGGCGCCGCGGCACAGCAGCAGTGGGTCGAGCTCGGAGGCGACCCCGAGGCGCTCGAGCTCGGCATCGAGCGGAGCGAGTTCGAGCTACCGGCGCGAGCAGCGCAGGCCGCCGCGGCCGTCTAGACCCGCCGGCCCCCGACATCGTTTCCAGACTTTTGGTTCCTATAGGAACCTCGATGCCGGAAACGATCATCTAGGCTGAGCCGGTGTCCCCGGCCGAGAGGATCGAGGCAGCCGCCGAGCGTTCGCCGCTGGTCCGGAACGCGCTCGAGCAGGCGCGCGCCGACCACGCCGGCCAGGTCCGCAACGGCAGTGGCGGTATGCCCTACATCGAACACTCCGTCACAGTCGCTGCGCGGCTCGAGGAGCTCGGCTATCGCGACGAGGTGCTGGCGGCGGCGCTGCTGCACGACGTCGTCGAGGACTCCGACACGACCCTCGACGAGCTGCGGGAGAAGTTCGGGGAAGAGGTCGCCGGCATGGTTGGCGCCCTCACCGACGACGGAGCGCTCGACTCCTACCGCGAGCGCAAGGCCGAGCACCGGGAACGGGTGGCGGCGGCCGACGCCGAGGCGATGGCGATCTACGGCGCCGACAAGCTGACCAACGTCACCACCCTGCGGGCCGCCTACGAAGACGAAGGCGACGCCGTCCGCGAGGAATTCAAGGTCCCGGTCGAGTTGAAGACGGAGATCTGGGAAGCCGACCTGGCGCTGCTGCGCGAGAAGGCACCGGAGCTCGCATTCCTCGACGACCTCGGCGAGGAGCTCAGTCGTTTTCGGGCTCGCCTAGAGGCTCCTGCCCAGCCGAGAGGCTGAGCCGCCGCTGCAGCGGCAGCGCGAACCAGAAGACGCCGAAGACGAGGACGGTGGCGACCGCCATCAGGATCGTCGCTGTGCTGCCGAAGAGGTAGTCGGTGATCAGCACGATCGCCCCGGTCATCGCCAGTGCGAGGAAGAAGAGGCCGATGATCGAGAAGCGGTTCGCGTAGTAGACGAGCCGGCGCTTCTGCTGGTAGCGGAAGGTGAGCCGGTGGTAGGCGGTCGGCGAAATCAGCATCACGGCCGAGATCGCGGTGCAGACGAGGGTCCCGAAATAGGCCCCCTTCTGGAAGGGGGTGATCTTTTCGAAGCCCTGCTGGAACGGGACCGCAAGCAGGAAGGCGAAGAGGACTTGGACACCGGGGAGGGCGACCCGAAGCTCCTGCAAGAGCTCGCTGAGGTTGCGGTCGAGGCGTTCCTCCTCGGTCTCGTCGCGACCCGACTCCGGGTGGCGCTGATCCTTCTCCTCGTCCCCTCCGTTCCCCATTTCAGGAACATATGGCAATCGAGACCTCCGTCGTCCTCTTCAACCGGGACCTTCGCGTCCACGACCATCCGGCGCTGGCCGCGGCGGCGAAGGCGGAGCGCGTCGTGCCGCTGTTCGTCTTCGACGAGCGCCTGCTGGGGTCGCGGTTCGCGGCTCCGAACCGGGTCGCCTTCATGCTCGAAGCGCTGCACGACCTCGACGAGGCGCTGCGCCGGGCGGGTGGACGGCTGTTCGTCCGCCGCGGGGACCCGGTGCGGGAGGCGATCGCGGTGGCGCGCGAGTGCGATGCGACCGCCCTGCACGTCAGCGCCGACTGGAGCGCCTACGCGCGCGAGCGCGAGGAGCGGCTGGCGCGGGCGTGCGCCGAGGAGCGGATCGAATTCACCGCCCACCCGGGCGTGACGGTGGTGCCGCCGGGCGAGGTGACGCCGGGCGGCGGCGACCACTTCAAGGTCTTCACCCCGTTCCATCGTGCTTGGAGCCAGGTGAGCTGGCGCGAGGGGCACCGCGCGCCGCGCAGGCTCTCGGTCCCGAGCCAGCCGGCGGCCGGGCGGTTGCCATCGCTGGATTCGCTGATCGACGGCCGCCCCTCGCCGAGGCGCATGCCCGGTGGCGAGAGCGCCGGCCGGAAGCTGATGCGCGCCTTCCTCCGCGACGGTGTCGGCGGCTACGAAGACGGCCACGACGACCTCGCGGGCGACCGCACTTCCCGGCTCAGCGCCTACATTCGCTGGGGCTGCGTCTCGCCGTTGGAGCTGGCGCACGAGGCGGGCGAGCGGCGGGGCGGAACGGCCTTCGTGCGGCAGCTCTGCTGGCGCGATTTCCACCACCAGGTGCTGGCGGCAACCCCATCTCTCCCCCACCGCGACTACCGCCGGCGCGGCGACCGCTGGTCGCTCTCCAAGCGCGCCTTAGAGGCCTGGCAGGAGGGCCGGACCGGCTATCCGCTGGTCGACGCGGCGATGCGCCAGCTCGCCGAGGAGGGCTACATGCACAACCGGGCTCGGATGACCATCGCCTCGTTTCTCTGCAAGGACCTCTACGTCGACTGGCGGCCGGGCGCCTGGCATTTCTGGGACCTGCTGACCGACGGCGAGATCGCCAACAACGCCGGCAACTGGCAGTGGGTAGCAGGGACGGGCAACGACACGCGGCCGAACCGTGTCCTCAACCCGATTCGCCAAGCGGAGCGCTTCGACCCGCACGGGCTCTACGTGCGCCGCTACCTGCCCGAGCTGGAGTCGGTCCGCGGCAAGGCGATCTTCCGGCCCTGGCGGATGGAAGGCTTCGAGCGCCTCGACTATCCCGAGCCGCTGGTCGACCACGACGAGGCCGCGGCGGCGTTCAAAGCGCAGCGCGAAGGCTGAACGGCCGCATAGGATCGCCGGATGGGACGACTGGCTGTGATCCTCGGCAGCAACGCCCTCGGGCCGGGGGGCGAGGAGATCGCCGCGGCGGCGGCCGAGCAGGGGGCGGCGATCGTGCAGCGGCACCGCAGCCCCGAGGGGACCTTCGTCCTCCCCCACATGATCGACCAGGAGGCGAGCCTGCGGCCGTTGCTCGAGCAAGGGTGCGACCGGGTGCTGGGGATCGGCTCGGTCGGCTCGCTGCGCCCGGACGAGCTCGGCGTCGGCGCCCTCGTCTGTCCCGACGACTTCATCGCCCTCAACCTCGGCGACTCGATCTTCGGCGACGAGCGCGCCCACTCCGCCCCCGGCTTCGCCCGCGGCTGGCGCGAGGAAGTGATTGCGGCCTGGGGCGAGAGTGGCCAGGCGCCGCGCGACGGCGGCGTCTACTGGCAGGCGCGCGGGCCGCGGTTCGAGACGCCGGCGGAGATCCGGCTGATGGCGGCGCATGCCGACGTGGTCGGGATGACGATCGCCGCCGAGTGCGCGGTCGCCGGCGAGCTCGGCCTCGACTACGCGGCGCTCTGCGTCGTCGACAACCTCGCCAACGGCCTCGGCGAGGGCGAGGTCAGCACGGCGGCGATGGAGGCCGACCGCCTCGTCAACGCCGAGCGCCTGCGCGAGGGACTGGCGGCGGTGCTGCCGCGCCTCGGGGCGGTGGGTCGATGAGTTTGACGGTCGAGAACGCGCTCCTGGACGGGGCGCGGGTCGGGGTTCGCTGCGAGGGCGGGACGATTGCGGCGCTCGGGCCCGGCGTCATGGCCGAGATCGGCGACGAGACGATCGACGCCCACGGCGCCCACCTCGTGCCGCCGCTCGTCAACGGCCATACCCACGCGGCGATGACGCTCTTCCGCGGCTCCGGCGGCGACCTGCCGCTGATGCCGTGGCTGGAAAGGAAGATCTGGCCGGTCGAGGCGAAGCTCGACGCAGAGGACGTCTACTGGGGCGCCCGGCTCGCCTGCGCGGAGATGCTGCGCAGCGGCACGACCCGCTTCTGGGACATGTACTGGCACCCGGGGGCGACTGCCCGGGCAGTCGAGGACGCCGGCATCCGCGCCACCATCGGCGCCCCCCTCTTCGACCTCAACGGCTCCCCCCAGAAGTTGCGCGATGCCGCCCACCGCGGCCTCGAGGAACTCGAGGGCTTCGGACCCCACATCACCCCAGCTCTCGCTCCCCACGCGATCTACACGGTCAGCGAAGAGTCCCTGCGCTGGATCGGCGAGCTCAGCGCCGAGCGCGAGCTGCCGGTCCAGATCCACCTCTCCGAGACCGAGAAGGAGGTCCAGGACTGCCTCGCCGAGCACGGCGAACGACCCGCCTACTACCTCAACCGGCTTGGCCTGCTGAATAGGCGGACCGTTCTCGCGCACGGGGTCTGGCTCGACCCGGAAGAGCTGCATCTGATCGGTGCTCGCTCCGCCACCGTCGTCACCAATCCGGCGGCGAACATGAAGCTCGCGGTCGGCCGCGTCTTCTCGTTCCCCGCAGCACGGGCCCACCACGTCAAGGTCGGGCTTGGGACCGACGGCGCCGGCTCCAACGACTCGCTCGACCTGCTCTCCGACCTCAAGCTCTTTGCCCTCGCCCAGAAGCATGCCGCGGCCGACCCGACCGCGATCGAGGCCGACGAGGCATGGGCGACGGCGATCGGTGTCAACGCGCCGCGGCTGGGGGCGACGGAACTCGAGCCTGGCGCCCCGGCCGACTTCCTCCTCCTCCGCGCCCAGGCTCCCGAGCTCGCAATCGGCGACCTCACCTCCGACCTCGTCTACGCTGCCAGCGGTGCCGCTGTCGCAACCACCGTCGTCGCCGGCCGCGTTCTCATGCGCGACGGCGAGGTCCCGGAGCTGGACAAGATCGTCGCCCGTGCCGCCGAGCGGGCGGAGAGGCTAGGGCTGTGAGCGACGCGCAGGCCTCCTCGGTCCGCTACGACGGAGCGACCAAGCGCTACCGGGGCTCCTCCGAGCCGGCGGTGGACCGCCTCTCCCTCGAAGTCCCGGCGGGTGAGATCTGCGTCCTCGTCGGTCCCTCCGGCTGCGGCAAGACGACCGTGATGCGGATGGTCAACCGCACGGTCGAGATCACCGAGGGCGACGTCCTCATCGGCGAGCGCTCGGTCCGCGACCGCGAGCCGGCGCAGCTGCGGCGGGAGATCGGCTACGTGATCCAGCAGATCGGCCTCT
>DATFOB010000047.1:0-2876 GCA_035266025.1 Solirubrobacterales bacterium | reverse complement strand
AACAATTCATGGCAACCGCGCTGATGACGACGCCGACCGAGATCCCCTGGGTGGACCGCCTCCGGGCCGACGGCGCCGAGGGCCAAGCCGCGATCGCCGAGCTCCACGACCTCCTGCTGAAGGCGGCGCGCTTCGAGGTCGAGCGGCGGGCGGCGGAGCTGTCCCACCTCCGCGGCGGCGACCTCGACGACCTCGCCCAGCAGGCCGCCGACGACGCGCTGGTGGCGGTGCTGCGCAAGCTCGACGACTTCCGCGGCGAAGCCCGCTTCACCACCTGGGCCTACAAGTTCGCGCTGCTGGAGGCGGCGGTGAAGGTGCGGCGCAGGGCCTGGCAGGGGCGGGAGGTCCCGCTCGAAGACGAGGCCTGGGCGCGGTTCGCCGCCGTCGACTCCGCCGGCCGGGCCGCCGAGGACGCGGAGCTGCTGGCGGCCCTGCGCGATGAGATCCAGGGGAGCCTGACGCCGCGCCAGCGCGAGGTGCTCGTCGCCGTCGCCCTCAACGGAGTGCCGATCGACGTCCTCGCCGAGCGCCTCGGTTCCAACCGCGGCGCCCTCTACAAGAACCTGCACGACGCCCGCCGCAAGCTGCGGGAATGCCTCGCCGAGCGCGGCTTCGCGCTCGGCGCGGGCGGAGAGGAGGAACGATGAACCGCGATGATCTACTGGGTCGGGTCCTTGGTCCGGGCAAGCCGGAGCTGACCTGCGAGCAGTGTTTCGCCGAGCTCGACCGCTACGTCGAGCTGGTCGTCGGCGGCGAGAAGGCCGATGAGCGGATTCCGGGGATGAGAGCGCACCTGCACGGCTGTCCCGCCTGCGCCGAGGACTTCCGCAGCCTCCGCGACCTCGTCGCCGAAGAGCGGTAGCCGCCTAACCCGCGACCTCGGCTTCGGCCCAGACCTCGAGCACCACCCGCAGCCACTCGGGCTCGATGTCGAGGGCCCAGCCGTAATAGGCCTGCCGCGCCCGACCGCCGCTGATGCCCTGCACTGGCTCCAGGACTTCCCCCTGCGCCAGCGTCTTCAGGTGGTAGGCAACCTGGCCGATGGACTCGCCCAGCGCCTCGGCCACTTCCTCTGCGGAGGCGCACTCTCTCGAACCGTCGAGAAAGGCGAAGAGAATCCGCCGCCTCAGGGGGTGGTTCACGGCATTGATCAGCTTGGCGGCGGTGGGTGGCATCGAGCTAACCGGAAATGCACTGCTGCAGCCAAATCCGGCGCTCAAAATGTTATTGCATAAATACCCTAACAACGGAGTCTTTTAATAGAGAGGCTCCGGGGCGCGATGCCGCCGCCCCGCCGCAGCAAACCCCGCTCCCCCGAGCACGCAGCCCTCGGCGAGGCCATCCGCACCTTCCGCCTCGAGGCGGGCATGAGCCAGGAGCAGCTGGCCGAAGGCGCCGAGACCGACCTCACCCAGGTCGGCGGCATCGAGCGCGGCGTCAGGAACCCCAGCTACACGACGCTGCTGCGGCTGGCCGGCGCCCTGAAGACCAGCGTCGGGGCGCTGACGACGCGCGCGGACCGGCTGCGCAACTAGATCAGCTCCCCTGCGGCGGGAGGTTGCGCAGGCACATGTCGTACTTCGTCGGCCGGCAGACCTTGAACCGCCACGTCTCCACCCGACCGCGGAGGCCGGAGTAGCCGATCGCCCGCACCCGGAAGACGTGCCGGCCGAGGCCGACCCGGTAGGGCTTCGGCGAGCGGCAGCGCTTGGTCGGCCGCTTGTCCAACTTGCAGAGGTAGCCGCGGGCAAAGACGTGGTTGCGCGCGAAGAAGCGGAAGCGGACGGTCACCTTGCGGGTCTTGATTTTCACGCCCGGCGGTGGCCCGGAGGCGATCTGCACCCGTGGCCTCCTCACCAGCTTCTTTTTCCCTTTCTTGCCGTCCTTGGCAATCGGAATGGGCGCCGAGACCTCGAACGGATTGGTGCTGGTGAAGACGGTGCCGGCCATGGCTGAGATCGCGCAGAAGCTGCGCGAAGGACAGGAGGCGCCCCAGAACGCGTTCGGCTGCGTTTCATCGACGAGCGGGAACGGGACGATGTTGGTGAAGGTCCAGTCGTTGCGGTCGCCGTCGGGGTCGGTCGAGGTGAGGACGTCACCGTTGTTGTCGATCGCCAGGCAGAGCGAGGGCGAGGCGCAGTCGACGTCGGTGATCTGGACCGAGCCGCCGCCGTCGATCTCGCGCCAGGCGCCGCTGCCGCCGGTCGGGCTGGTTGCGACAAGTAGGTTCCCGAGCGTGTCGCCGCTGACGCAGAGCCCCGCCGAGGGGCAGGAGACGCCGTAGGCCGATTGCCGTCCCGGCAGCGGCGCCACGCTCCACTCGCCGCCGAGCGGGTTGCTCGAGCTGGCGATCACAGCCTGGTCACCGATTTCCGGCCTGATGTTGTCGCCATCGTCGCCGACGGCGACGCAGAGGGCGGCCGAGGCGCAGGAGATGCCGCGCAGTTCCAGCGGCCCAGGCAACCGCGTCGTCGTCCAGGCACCGGGCCCGCCGGCCGGGTTGGTCGAGGTAAGTACTTTGGCCTCGCCGGCCGAGGCCGCGCAGAAGTTCGGGGACGGGCAGGAGACGCCGTAGAAGTGCGTGTTGGGCCCCTCGCCGTCGACGTCCGTCACCTGCCAGGCGGGAGCGTCGCCGGTCGGGTTGGTCGAGGTGTAGATCAGCCCTTCGAAGGTGACTGCGACGCAGAGCTGCGCCGAGGGGCAGTCGACGCCGCGGATCTGCCGCTGGTTCGGGCTGCCGGGATACGGCCCGATGCCGGCGTAGACAACCTTCCAGGCGGAGACGTCCCCGGTCGGGCTGGTCGAGGAGCCGATCGTGTTGCCGCCGCCGACGGTGACGCAGAGCTGCGCCGAAGCGCAATCGATCCCGAACAGCG
>DATFOB010000046.1:0-35195 GCA_035266025.1 Solirubrobacterales bacterium | reverse complement strand
TCCGCCTCGGCCGCAGCTCCTGGGGCCCCCACCTCGACGAGCTGAAGCTGAACAGTGCCGGCCGCTCGCTGCGGCGGTTCGGGTCCCAGGGCCAGCAGCGGGCAGCCCTCCTCGCCCTCCTCTTCGCCGAGCGCCAGGCTCTGCTCGAGGCGCGCCGGGTGGTGCCGTTGCTTCTGCTCGACGACGTGATGAGCGAGCTTGACCCTGGGCGGCGGGAGCGCCTCGTCGGCCGCCTCGGCGACGGCGGCCAGGTCTTGATCACCGCCGCCGACGAAGAGTCGGTTCCGGCCGTCGCCCTGGAGACTGTGGTGCGAATGCCACCACCGCAGACAGAGAGTTCCGCCGCGTGAGTCGCCGCCGATCCCCCCGCCCCGCCGCCGGCGCCTTTCAGGCGGCGCTGCAGCGGGTGGCACCGCAGACCCCTTTGGCGGCGGTCCAGGCAGCGTGGGCGAACGCCGTCGGCGAGCAGCTCGCGACCCGGGCCACCCCCGTCTCCGAGCGCGCCGGGACGCTGACCGTGGAGTGCGCGGACGCGGTCTGGGCGCAGGAGCTCGACCTGATGCAGGAGACGCTGCTGGAGCGCTTGCGCGACGAGTTGGGGGAGCAGGCGCCCGAGGCCCTCCGCTTCCGCATCAAGTCGTAGTTTATTTCGTCACGGTTTCTCCACGATTTGCAGGGAAATCCTTAATCGGGCGCGCCGTGTCCGCGGGCTTCAACTGGTATTCTTATGGCAACTTGTTTTGCGCCCCGACTACCTCGCCAGGCGTCGGGGCTTTGTCTGTCTGCGTGACAAATCGGAAGGGACTCATTGCCTGAGAAAAAAGCCAGCGGCGACTCCTACGGCGCCAAGGACATCACCGTCCTCGAGGGGCTGGAGGCGGTTCGCAAACGTCCCGGCATGTACATCGGCTCGACCGGCCCCCGCGGTCTTCACCACCTGGTGTACGAGGTCGTCGACAATTCGGTCGACGAGGCCCTCGCCGGCCACTGCGACGCCGTCCGCGTCGTCCTCCATCCGGACAACAGCTGCACGGTCGAGGACAACGGCCGCGGCATCCCGGTTGAGACGATGGAGAAAGAGGGGCGCCCGGCGGCAGAGGTCGTCCTCACCGTCCTCCACGCCGGCGGCAAGTTCGGGGACGGCGGCGGCTACAAGGTCTCCGGCGGCCTCCACGGCGTCGGCGTCTCCGTCGTCAACGCCCTCTCCGAGCGCCTGCACCTCGAGATCAGCCGCGACGGCTACGTCTGGAGCCAGGATTACGAGCGCGGTAAACCGCAGGGGGAACTCACCAAAGGCGAGAAGACCGACGCTCACGGGACCAAGATCACCTTCCTGCCCGACCTCGAAATCTTCGAAGAGATCGGCTTCGACTTCGATGTCCTGGTCGAGCGCCTGCGCGAGACCGCCTTCCTCACCCGCGGCCTGAAGATCGACCTGGTCGACGAGCGCGGCGAGACCAACAGCGTCACCTTCCAGTACGAGGGCGGAATCGAGGACTTCGTCCGCCACCTCAACGGCAACAAGGACGCGGTCCACAAGAAAGTCATCTACTTCGAGGGCGGCAAAGAGGAGGGGCAGGTCGAGATCGCGATGCAGTGGAACAGCTCCTACCAGGAGTCGATCTTCAGCTTCGCCAACAACATCAACACCCACGAGGGCGGCTCCCACCTCTCGGGTTTCCGCTCCGCCCTGACCCGGACGCTGAACGCCTACGCGCGCAACAAAGGCCTGCTGAAAGAGAAAAAGGACGACAACCTCGCCGGCGAGGACGTGCGCGAGGGACTTACCGCGGTGATCTCGGTCAAGCTCCACGACCCGCAGTTCGAGGGCCAGACCAAGACCAAACTCGGCAACCCGCCGATCCGCGGCCTGGTCGAGGAGATCACCAACCGCAAGCTGGGTGAGTACCTCGAGGAGAATCCGGCCGACGCGAAACGCGTGATCATGAAGGCGATCGACGCCGCTCGCGCCCGTTCGGCGGCCCGCAAGGCACGCGACCTCACCCGCAAGTCGGCGCTGGAGAACTCAACGCTCCCTGGCAAGCTCGCCGACTGCTCCGTCAAGGACCCGAGCCTGGCCGAGATCTTCGTCGTCGAGGGAGATTCCGCCGGCGGCTCGGCGAAGCAGGCGCGCGACCGCAACACCCAGGCGGTCCTGCCCCTACGCGGCAAGATCATCAACGTCGAGAAGAGCCGCATCGACAAGGTGTTGGCCAACAACGAGATCCAGGCGCTGATCACGGCGATCGGCACCGGGGTCCATGACGAGTTCAACATCGAGGAAGCCCGGTACCACAAGATCGTAATGGCGACCGACGCCGACGTCGACGGCGCCCATATCCGCACCCTCGTTCTCACCTTCCTCTACCGGCAGATGCCGGAGCTGATCAGCCAGGGCTATGTCTATATCGCCAAGCCGCCTCTGTACCGGGTGAAACAGGGCAACCAGGAGACGTATCTGGAGCGCGAGTCCGAACTCGAAGAGCTGCTCTTGCGCGACAAGCTCGAGCAGTTCGAGTTGACCGACGCGAGTGGTGAGAGCCGCAAGCTGACGCCGAGCCGCTGGCAGGCCTACATCCGCCGCTCGAAAGAGTACGAGGGCTGGGGATCTTCCCTGCAGGCTGACTTCGGCCACGAAGTGGTGCGCTTCCTCGAGGAGTCGAGCCTGCTCGACGAGCAGGTGGCGAGTGTTGGCGCTGCCCGGGACCTACTCCAGCGCGGCGGCGGCAAGAACGAGCCGTTCGACACCACGGTCGTGGACAGCAGCGAGGACCTCGTCACGGTGAAGGCGATCGAGCGCAAGAGCGGCCTGGCGAGGACCCACCGCCTGCCGGCGACGCTCTTCGCCCACCATGACTACCGCAAGTTCGCCGAGGTCCACGCGGCCCTGTTGAAACAGGTCGGGCGCCCGCCCTTCGAAGTCCAGCGCGGGGAGCGTCGCAACGTCGCGCTCTCATTCGAGGCGTTGCGCGGAGCGGTCCTGGAGCTGGCCCGGCAGGGCGTTCAGCTGACTCGGTTCAAGGGACTTGGTGAGATGAACGCCAAACAGCTGCGCGAGACGACGATGGATCCGGCGTCGCGGACGCTGGCTCGGGTCACGCTCGAAGACGCGACCGCCGCCGACACGATCTTCTCGATGTTGATGGGAGATCAAGTCGCACCCCGACGAGAATTCATCGAGGCACACGCCAAAGAGGTGAAGTTCCTTGATGTGTAGACGCGCCTGTGAGTGCGAGAAGGAGATGAGCTGATGGCTCTGGACGCCCTGACGGGGAACATCGAGGATCGCGGGCTCGAGCAGGAGATGCGTTCTTCGTATCTCGATTACGCGATGAGCGTGATCGTCGGCCGGGCGCTGCCGGATGTGCGCGACGGCCTCAAGCCGGTGCACCGTCGGGTGCTCTACGCGATGCACGACATCGGCCTGCAGCCGACCCGGCCCTACCGCAAGTGCGCCTTCATCGTCGGCGAGGTGATGGGTAAGTACCACCCGCACGGCGACTCAGCGATCTACGACACCTTGGTGCGGATGGCGCAGGACTTCTCGCTGCGCTACCTGCTCGTCGATGGCCAGGGCAACTTCGGCTCGATCGACGACGACCCGGCGGCGGCAATGCGGTACACCGAGGCTCGCCTCGGCCGTCTCGCGACCGAGCTGCTGCGTGACATCGACGCCGACACCGTCGATTTCGGCCCCAACTACGACGAATCGACCCAGGAGCCCCAGGTCCTGCCGGCCCGGTTCCCCAACCTGCTGGTCAACGGCACCTCTGGGATCGCCGTGGGGATGGCAACGAACATCCCGCCGCACAACCTGCGCGAGGTCGCCTCCGCCGTTTCCGCCTACATCGACAACCCGGCGATCGACCTCGCGGGGTTGCTGGAGCACGTCAAAGGCCCGGACTTCCCGGGCGGTGGGCTGATGAGCCGCGAGGGGATCCGCGATGCCTACGCGTCCGGCAGGGGCAGCATCAAGGTCCGCGCTCGCGCCCATGTCGAGCCGCTGAAGGGAGGCAAGGAGGCGATCATCGTCACCGAGCTCCCGTTCATGGTCAAGAAGGGCGGCGAAGGCGGCCTGATCACGAAGATCGCCGACCTCGCCCGCGACAAAAAACTGGAGGGCATCTCCGACCTCCGCGACGAGAGCGACGAACGCTCCGGCATGCGGCTCGTGATCGAGCTCAAACGCGGCGGCCCACCGGCCAAGGTCGTCCTCAACAACCTCTACAAAAAAACCCCGATGCAGTCGACCTTCGGCGCCAACATGGTGGCGCTGGTCGACGGTGTCCCGAGGACGCTGAGCCTGCTCGAGCTGATCGAGCACTACGTCGACCACCAGCGCGAGGTCGTCACCCGCCGGACGCAATACGAACTGCGCCGGGCGGAGGCACGGGCCCACATCCTCGAGGGTCTGCTGGTTGCGCTGGACAACCTCGACGCAGTGATCAAACTGATCCGCGCTTCGAACGATCCCGACGCCGCCCGCGACGGCCTGATCGAGAAATTCGAGCTCTCGCGCGAGCAGGCGCAGGCGATCCTCGACATGCGCCTGCAGCGCCTGACCGCGCTCGAGGCCGACAAAGTTCGGGCCGAGCACGCCGACCTGATGGAGCGGATCGGCGAGCTGCGAGCGATCCTCGGCGACGAAGCCAGGGTGATGGGGCTGGTCAAGGACGAGCTGGCCGAAATCGTCGAGGCCTACGGCGACGAACGCCGCACCGAGCTCGCCCACTTCGAGGGCGACGTCGGGATCGAGGACATGATCGCCGACCAGCAGATGGTGATCTCCCTGACCGCCTCCGGCTACGTCAAGCGGCTGCCGCTGGCCACGTACCGCCAACAGCATCGCGGCGGCGTCGGCGTGATGGGGATGAACCTCAAAGACGACGACTACATCGCCCACCTCCACATCTCCTCGACCCACGACTTCCTGCTCTTCTTCACCAACCGCGGCAAGATCTACCGGCTCAAGGTCTACGAGCTGCCGGAGGGGTCGCGGAACGCCAAAGGCAGCTCTCTGAACAACCTCCTGCCCCTGCGCGAAGGGGAGAAGGTGATGGCGGTGATCCCGACCCGGGACTTCAAGGAGAACAAGTACCTCGCCTTCGCCACCGCTAAAGGGCTGGTGAAGAAAACCGAGTTCCTCGCCTACAACACGCCGATCCGCGCCGACGGGATCATCGCGATCAAGGTCCGCGACGGCGACGAGCTGGTGCAGGTGCGGCTGACCTCGGGCGAAGACGACATCCTCATGGTCTCCCACTCCGGCCACGCCTCCCGCTTCTCCGAGAAGCACGTGCGGACGATGGGCCGCGACACCAGCGGCGTCAAAGGAATGAACGTCGCCGGCAAAGACAACCGCGTGCTGGCGATGGACATCGCCCGCAACGACACCGAACTCTTCGTCGTCACCGAGAACGGCTACGGCAAGCGGACGCCGGTCTCCGAATACCCGGTCAAGGGCCGCGGGACGAAAGGCGTTCTCACGATCAAGATGACCGAGAAGAAGGGCGGCCTCACCGGCGCCCTGATCGTCGGCGAGCACCAGGACCTCCTCTTCATCTCCCAGAACGGAATGGTCCAGCGCACCTCGGTCAGCGGCATCTCGCAGATGGGCCGCTCGACCCAGGGTGTCAAGGTGATGAACATCAAGGACGACGACCGTGTCAGCGCCGTCGCCCTCGTGGTCGAGTCAGACGATGAGGCAGCAGTTCCGCCCACCGCCGAGGAGGGCGGCCCAGAGCAGCTGGCCGAGGCCTCGCCGGACGGCGCTAGCTGAAGAAGTCAGCTGGACTGCCGCCGCCCCGGTCGCCCCGGCCCGCGCCGGTGGATTGAGACCACGTTGTCGGCATCCTGCAACTGCGTCTCTGGCGGCTGGTCCTCTTCAGGAGGAATCACATCGCCGACCGTCAGCTTGCGATAGGCAAGCGTCGCCCGCTCCAAGGCATCGACATCCATGGGGGCATCGCAAATCAGCATCGCGACAATCTCGGCGCGGGTGGCACCGACATCCGTCGCTAGTTCGGCGAGCAGATCGAGTCGATGGTGCACGGCAAGAGGCAGCGACATCGAGGTGCCCTGCCGCCGGGAATCCCGTAGCCGTTCTCTTCGAGACAAGACGACGATATCCGGCTCCATGGCCACCCTCAGGATCCCCCGCGCGTACCGGAAGGGATTCGCATCCAGATCAGGAACATAGCCACAATATAGATCCACGCAACCTATCCCGTATACCCGGGCTATAGTTCTGAAATCTATCTTGTAACTACGAAGGAGTTATAAAAAGTGGGCCGGACGGAAAAACGTCCGACCGCCCGACGGCGGAAGGGGATAAGGGCGTGGGGGAAGGCCAGCGCATGGGCCTCCCTCATTTCGTTAGTCGTCTTCTGCCTCCTTCTAATCGCGAGCTATGCAAGAGGTGCTGCGGGCCTCGCCGGTCTCCTCGGCCTCCTCGCCGGCACCTGGGAGTGGATCCGCGGCAACTATCGCCTGCGCCAAGAGGAGTATTGGCCGCTTCAGAGCGGGGTCGAAAGGGAGATCGGGCTTGCCCGGGCACAGCTCTTCACTGGAGCCTTCCTAATGGGAGCGGCATGGCTCCTCCCACCAGCCGTGGTTGTCACGGCCGGGTTCGTGATCAGCACCCTGCTCATACTGCTGAGTGCAGCTACCAGCGGTCCTCTCAGCGAAGAGGAAGAACGACGGGACCTGCTGAAGTTGACGCCGGCTCTCGAGTGCGAGCTGATCGCGCAGTGGGAGAAAATCGCGCGGCGGGTGCGGACTGTCCCTGGTTTCGGATGGATACCCGATGCGGCCAACCGCGAGGGTCCCCATGAACACGTCAGCGTGCTCAGGACCATCTCGATGTTGATTCTTTCCTGCGCCTGCGCTCTTTACCTGGTGACCGGGGTTGCTCTCGGCGTCTCGACTATCGCGCCACCGGTCTCCAAGATCAAGTTGCCAGGCGCGATCGGAACGCTCCCGATCATCTCTGATCTCCTCCGCAGCGAGGGGGAATCCGAACCTGCACCCACCTATGCCGAACTCTGTTCCGAGATCCCGAACCCGCTGGACATCGGCCATGAGCTCGGCCCTCTCTTCCGTCACGATGGAGCCATCAAAGCTGGTTGTGGCACTGAACCGGTGCGAGTCGTCGGAACCGGAACCTGGGCGTCCCCAGGAGTGTGCGAAGGCGAACTGCGCTCACTAGCCGTGTCAGCCCCCGGGCACGAAGCCGCGATCATCTACGGTTCGCCGGCGAGATTCGCTTGGGCGGCGGCCCAGGCAGGCACCCTCGTGGCCCTCGAAGTGGCTGCGCCCAATGACGGCGACGTCTACCTCGTTGTCACTCAGGAGGGAACTTACGGCTTCGCACGTCCAACCCGGAGTCTCGAAGTGGGCCAAGACGAACCTCGTAGCTGCAATGAGGTCGGCGGGCGGGCTCGCAGCTTCGCCCGGCTGGAGCCCGCCATGGTGGGCTTGTGGTTGGAGTTGATGCGGCAGCGGGCGGAATGGTCATGGCCGAATCCACCAGCGCGGGATCACAAGGCCGTTGTGTTCGCGGACAGCCTTGATGCCGTGGTAGTCGCTAGGGGCCGCTGCGAGCCGACCAAGCTTTGCCTCATGAAGGTGGCCGGAAAGACCTGGTGGCGGGAAGGTTCGGGATTCATTTCGCTATCCGAACTCGCCTCCTACATGCCGGATTGAGGGACCTCGGCGAATCGCTTATGCGGCCTGTGGCAGGTACTGCTGCCAGGCCGCCGGGATCTTCGGGCTCGCGACCTGGATGAAGACCGTTGGCGGCGGCGGCTTGGGGCTCTTTGCCGGGTGCATGTGGATCTCGCGGGGGAGGCGGTTGCCCTTGCGGCGGTTGCAGGGCGGGCAGGCGGCGACGATGTTCTCCCAGACCGAGAGACCGCCGCGGGAGCGGGGGATGACGTGGTCGACGGTGAGGCCGGATTTGGTCGAACCGCAGTACTGGCAGGTCCAGTCGTCGCGGGCGAGGACGGCGCGGCGGGTGATCTTGCGGCGGTGCGCCTCGCGCGGGATCCGCACGTAGTTGACGAGGCGGATCACGTCGGGCCGCTCCATCGTCATGTGCTCGGAGTGCAGCGCCGCCCCGGCCCGCTGCTCGAGAAGTTCCGCCTTTTCCTTCAGGAGCAGGACAGCGGCTCGTCGCAACGTGCAGACGTTGATCGGCTCATACGTCGCGTTGAGTACCAGCACCCTGGCCATACTGCCCCGGAATTGTAGGCACCTGAGCCCGCGTCCCGATTGCGCAGGGGGTTTGTTGGTGCTTAGCCGACGGGGTAGGAGCCGAGAATCCGCACTGAGGCGGCCTTCGTCCGCAGCGCCGCGATTGCCTCGGAGACGGCCGCGTCGGCCTCTCTGCCGTCGAGGTCGCAGAAGAACATGTAGCGCCCGAGGCCCTGGCGCAGCGGCCGCGACTCGATCCGCGTCAGGTTGATGCCGCGGTCGGAGAACTCGCGCAGGCACTCGACCAGGGCGCCGGGGTGATCGGCTCCGACCTCCGAGAAGACGAGCGAGGTCTTCCACGTGCCTTCCCCGATCGCTTCGGTGCCCTGGGGGGCGATCCAGACGAAGCGGGTGACGTTGTCGTCCTGGTCCTCGACCCCCTCGGCGAGCAGCTCGCAGTCATACAGCGCCGCCGCCGCCCGCGCCCCGAGCGCCGCCCAGGGCCGCGAGGACTCGCTCACCATCCGCACCGCCGCCGCGGTGCTGCTGACGCTGCGCTGTTCGACCTCGCCCAACTGCTCGCGCAGGAAGCGCCGGCACTGGGCCAGCGGCTGCGGGTGTGAGAGAACCGCCTCGACGTCGCCGATCCCGATGCCGGCGCGGGCGATCAGGTGGACCCGGACCCGGTAGTCGTGCTCGCCGACGATCGCCACATCCTGCGCCTCGAAGACGAGCGTGTCGAGGGTGGGGCGTACCGAGCCCTCGAGCGAGTTCTCGATCGGGACCAGCGCCCGGTCGGCCTCGCCGCGCTGGACCGCGAGGATCGCGTCGTGGATCGACCCCGTCCGCAGCGGCTCGAAGCCGCCGCCCGGGATCGCCTCGCCGAGGGCGTCCTCGGTGAAAGTGCCGGCGGGTCCGAGGTAGGCGATCCTCATGCCCACACCTTGACCTATTCGATCAGGAGCGTGTAGGTCGCTTCGTTGTTTTCGACGACTTCCTCGCCGGGCACCGGTTCGACTTCGACTACGAGCGTCACTTCCCCGCTCGGCGTCGGCGTCAGGGGAATTTCCGCGGTGCCGGTTTCGCCGGCCGGGAGTTCGTCGATTTCGCCTTTGACCGTGGTTCCTTCATAAGTGACGGCGACGTTGACCCCGTTCTCCGTCGATTCGAGCGGGTTCAGCACGGCGACTTCGATCACCACGCCTTCTTCCCCGGAGATCGTCGCCGGGGCCCCTTCGACCAGTTCGGTCCCGTTCGCGGTGACGCCGCCGATTTCGGTGCCGTGGGCCCCGGAGGTTTCGCCGCCGCTGCTGCCGCTGACCGCGCCGAGCGCGTCGCTGACGGTGCTGTCTTCGAGCCATTTCTCGTCGGGAAGGAAGGCGCTCTTCGGCAGGTCGCTGTCGGAGATCCCGTTGTCGGCGAGGACGCCGTCGACTTCCGGTCGCACCACCTGTTCGTAGATCACATCGGAAGCGAGCAGCTTCTGCATCTGCTTGGCGATCGCTTCCATCGCCTTCTCCGCCCCCGCGTCGCCGAGCGCGTCGTCGGTCTTTTCGGCAACCTGGTCCATCGCGCTGGCGCGCAGCTCGTAGACGAGCTCCAGGTTCGACTGGGCGCGCGACATGTCTCCGGGGGCACCGAGCTCGTCGATCCGCGCCGCGTAGGTGTCGACGGCGCTGCGGTCGGCGTTGACCTGGTCGACGAATTCGGTGACCGAGAGGGCGCCCGGGTCCTCGAGCCGTTCGAAGAACGATTTGCTCGTCTGCTGGGTCTCTTCGACGATCTGGGCGACGTTGCGGGCGTAGTCGCTGAGCTCGCGGTTGGCGCGCGCGTCGAGGCACCCCTTGATCCCGACCACGATCAGGATCAGGAGGATCAGACCGCCCACGAGCGCAAGCCCGCGCCGCAGCATGATCTGCTGGCGTTCGGGGCGGCGGGGGGACCGCTCGCGCCGGGGCGAGCGTCGTGAGGTGAAGTCCTCCACGGGGGCGCAAGTATGACTTCTGGTGCGGCTGCGAGAACCGTAGCCGCCGCAAAGGGGACCTTTTTCCCAAGCTCGGGTGGGCAGGAAGAGATCCCTTTCCGGCGAAGTGAGAGAGAGCCCATGGTCGGCTCGCTCGTGCTCAACCGCTTCCTGATCGAGCGCCGCATCGGCAGCGGCGGCTTCGGCACCGTCTATGAGGCTTGGGACGGTCGCCTCGAGCGGCCCGTCGCCGTCAAGGCGATCGAGCAGCGCGGGGAGGCCGGCCGGCGGGTCCTCCGTGAGGCCCAAGCCGCGGCGCGCCTCAACCACCCCGGCATCGTCACCCTCTACGAGATGGGGGAGGAGGACGGCAACGCCCTGCTCGTCACCGAGCTCGTCGAGGGCTCGACCCTGGCTCGCCTCTCGAACGCCGGCGAGCTCTCCGACCGCGAGATCGCCGAGATCGGCGCCGACCTCTGCGAGGCCCTCGACCACGCTCACTCGCGCGGTGTCGTCCACCGCGACATCAAGCCCCAGAACGTGCAGGTGGTCGGGGACGACGAGGTGCGGGCCAAGCTGATGGACTTCGGCGTCGCCCACCTCGCCGACGGCGCGGCGCTGACCGCGGCCGGCGACGTCGTCGGCACCCTCGCCTACATGTCGCCCGAGCAGGCGGAGGGACGGCAGGCCGGGCCCGAGGCCGACGTCTACTCGCTGGCCCTGACCTTGTACGAGTGCTGGAGCGGCGAGAACCCCTACCGCCGCGCCACCCCTGCGGCGACCGCGCGGGCGATCGGCGGCCGCACTCGGCCGCTGCGTCGCCTCCGCCCAGACCTGCCCCGCGACCTCGCGGACACTGTCGACGCCTGCCTTTCGTCCAGGCCCAACCACCGCCCGTCGCTGGAGGAGCTGGGGACGGCGATCGAGGACTCGCTCGACCACCTCAGCGACCATCTGCCCGGCGGCCACGGCCACGGGATGGTCACCCGGGTCGGCGCTCTCGCGGCCGCGGTGGCGGTCGGCGGCTTCCTCGCCCTCCACGGCGCGGCCCTGCCTTGAGGCCCCCGGCGTCTGGGGCTTCCCTAGGATTTCCGCCATCGGCGCGCTAAGTCGACTGGAGTCGATGTTCGAGGGCCTCGTCGAGGGGGTGTTCAGCCGTGCCTTCAGCTCGGAGGTGCAGCCGGTCGAACTCGCCCGCAAGCTGGCGAAGGAAATGGACGCCCACAAGACCGCCTCGGTCCAGCGCGTCTACGTCCCCAACGAGTACATGGT
Organism: Solirubrobacterales bacterium; assembly: GCA_035266025.1. Taxonomy (GTDB): domain Bacteria; phylum Actinomycetota; class Thermoleophilia; order Solirubrobacterales; family 70-9; genus VAYN01. The sequence goes on along the minus strand of DATFOB010000046.1, from coordinate 23,767 downwards.
CTTCCTCTCGCGGCAGGACCGCGGCAAGCTCGAAGGGTATGAGCGCTCGCTCGAGCAGGAGCTCTCCGGCTACCTCCTCGAGCACGCGCGGCGGCGCGGCTACGACCTCCTGACCAGGCCCCAGGTCGAGTTCTCGACCGACGAGCGGCTGCGTCTCGGCGAGTTCGGGATCCAGGCGCGGCTGGTGAAGCCGCCGGCGCACGAGGGGCAGGCCCCCGAACAGGGCGAAGAGGGGCACACGATGGTCTACTCCGCCGTTCGCGAGCGCGACCGCAGCCGCCCGAAGCGGCCCGAGCAGGCGGTGGGCGCCCTCGTCTCCACCCGCGCCGTGATCTCGCTCGGCGACCGCCGCTACGTCCTCGATGGGCCACGGGCGACGATCGGGCGCTCGAAGGCGGTCGAGTGCGTGCTCTCCGACCCCAACGTCTCGCGCCGCCACGCCGAGCTGCGGCGGGCCGATAACGGCGACTGGCAGGTCGTCGACCTCGGCTCTACCAATGGGATCAAGGTCAACGGCCGCCGCGTCCCCTCCACCCGGCTCAGCCCCGGTGACCAGATCACCGTCGGCACCACCACCTTCACGTTCGACATCGAGCAGTAGGGCGGCTGCCGCCCTCATTAAGGTGCTGGACGCGTGGACTACGACCCCATAAGCGTGGCCCTGAAGTTCGGCTTCCTGGCCGTCCTTTACCTGTTCGTGCTCGTGATCGCCCGCAGCGCCCTCAAGGACCTGCGCAGGACCTTGGCGCCGGCTCCCGACGCGACCGGTTTCCACGCCGCCCCGGCCTACGTCGAGGCGCCGCGGGGGCCCGACGGCTGGCTGATCGCCGAGCGCGGTGGCGGCCTCGAGCGCGACCAGCGCTTCGACCTGATCGGCGGCCTCTCGATCGGCCGCTCGAAGGAGGCCGACGTGCGGATCGACGACCGCTACGCCTCCAGCATTCACGCCCGCGTCTTCTCGCGCGACGGCCGGTTCTTCGTGGAGGACATGGGCTCGACCAACGGGACGCTGCTGAACGGCGCGACTCTGCAGGGGGAGGCGGAGGCGATCGACGGCGACACGGTCCAGATCGGCGACACGATCTTCAGGCTCGAGGTGAGCTGAGGTGGCGCTGCGGATCGCGGAAGAGGCCGTGCGCACGGACACCGGCCGCCAGCGCAACGCCAACGAGGACTCGCTCTACGTCGCCGCCCCGCTTTTCGTCGTCGCCGACGGGATGGGCGGCGCCCAGGCAGGCGAGGTCGCCTCCAAGGCCGCCGCTGAGTCGTTTGCCGGCGAGCTGCCGGCGGCGGCGCCGGAGCGGGCGCTGGAGGAGACGATCGAGGGTGCCAACCGGACGATCCACGAGCTCGCCCGCAAGGATCCGAGCCTGACCGGGATGGGGACGACGACGACCGCCGCGATCGTCGACCTCGAGGGGGAAACGGTGGCGATCGGTCACGTCGGCGACAGCCGCGCTTACCGCCTCCGCGGCGGCAAGCTCGAGCAGCTGACCCGCGACCACTCGCTGGTCGAGGAGATGCGGCGCAAAGGCCAGCTCACCGACGCCCAGGCCGAGGACCACCCGCAGCGCTCGATCATCACCCGGGCGCTCGGCCCCGAACCGGAGGTGCAGGTCGACGTGCAGACGGTCCCCGCCCAGGATGGCGACGTCTTTCTGATCTGCTCGGACGGGCTGACGACGATGCTCGACGACGAGCAGATCGCCCGCCTCCTCACCCGCGCCACCTCCCTGGAGGCGGCGGTGCGGGCCTTGGTCGACGAAGCCAACCGCGCCGGCGGCCGCGACAACATCACCGTCGTCACCTTCCGCCTCGCCGACCCGGCGGCGCCCGACGCCGCCAACCCCGGTGTGCGACCCGAGGAGGGCGCGACCCTGGTCGGCTCCAGCGCTGAGGAGGCGGGGCTGACCGCGACCGAGGTCCGCCGCCGCGCCGCCGCCCAAGCCGCGCGCGAGCGCCGCGAGGACGCCGGAACGCAACCCCGCCGCCGCGGGGTGCGCCGGGCGCTGAAGGTGCTCGCCGTCGTCCTCGTCCTCGCCGCGCTCGCCTTCGGCGCCTGGTTCGGCAACCGGCAGATCTGGTTCCTCGGCACCGACGATTCGGGCCGGGTCGCGCTCTACCGCGGCGCCCCTTACGAGCTGCCGTTCGGGATCGAGCTCTACTCCGAGCGCTACGCCAGCCCGGTTCAGACCGACTCGCTGCCGGCCCGCCGGAAGGATGCGGTCACCGGGCACAAGCTGCGCTCGCGCGAGGACGCCGTCTCCCTGGTCGAAGACATCGAAAAGACCGAGGGGCTTCGTTGACGGGGGCTAGGAACCGGGAGCTCCTCGCCCTGGTGCCCGTCGCCGCCCTGCTCACCGCGGGCTTCGCCGCTGTCTTCTCGCAGGAGAACGAACAGCTCGGCAACCTCAGCCTCATCTACGGCGCCTACTTCCTGGCGATCTGCCTGGCGACCCACGTCTACCTGCGGATCCGCCTGCCCGACGCCGACCCCTACCTGTTCCCACTGATGGCGACGCTGACCGCCTTCGGGCTGGTGATGATCTACCGGATCGACGAGGGCCTCGCCCGCGATCAGGCCAACTGGTTCGTCCTCGGGCTCGTCCTCTTCGCGCTGACGATCCAGTTCCTGCGCGACTACGAGGTGCTCGAGCGCTACCGCTACACGATCGCGATCGGCGGCCTCCTCATCCTCCTGGCACCGCGGCTGCCGGGGATCGGCCAGCAGGTCAACGGCGCCTACCTCGGGGTGAAGATCGGCCCGCTCGCCTTCCAGCCGGCCGAGTTCACCAAGATCGCGATCGTCGTTTTCCTCGCCAGCTACCTGCGCGAGCATCGCGAGGTCCTGATCGTCGGCGCCCGCCGCGTGCTCGGGGTGACGCTGCCGCCGCTGAAGCACTTCGGGCCGATGCTCGTCGTCTGGGGAGCCTCGATGTTCATGCTCGTCTTCATCCGCGACCTCGGCAGCTCGCTGATGTTCTTCGCCGCCTTCCTGGCGCTGCTCTACGTCGCGACGGGACGCTTCTCCTTCGTCGTCATCGGGATGGCGATGTTCCTCGTCGGCGCCTGGTTCTTCGCCAGCACCGTGCCCCACGTCCACGAGCGGGTCGACATCTGGCTACACCCCTACGACGACCCCCAGGGCAGCGGCTATCAGGTCCTCAACTCGATCTTCGCCCAGGCCGACGGCGGCCTCTTCGGCAAAGGCTTCGGCCAGGCGCTGATCACGGTGCCGGGAACCGACAGCGCCCTGCTGCCGGCGGCGCAGACGGACATGATCTACGCCCTGATCGTCAACGAGGTCGGCCTCTTCGGCGCCGTCGGCGTCGTCCTCGTCTACATGCTGATCGCCGCCCGCGGCTTCAAGGTCGCGCTGCTCGCCGGCGACGGCTTCTCGAAGTTGCTGGCGACCGGGCTGACCGCGGTCTTCGCGATCCAGGCCTTCGTCATCATCGGCGGCGTCACCAGGGTGATCCCGCTGACCGGCGTCACCCTGCCGTTCATCAGTTACGGCGGCAGCTCGATCGTCGCCAACTTCGTCCTGCTGGCGCTGCTGCTGCTGGTCTCCGACCGGGCGCGCCGTGAGGCCGCCGAACCGGCCGGCCGGATGGCGGCCTTGGGAGCGACGGCGTGAACCGGCAGATCGTCAAGTTGTTCGCCTTCGTGATGGTGCTCTTCGGGGTCCTGATCGGCTTCACGTCCTGGTGGTCGGTCTTCGACGCCGAGGCGCTGAAGGAAAAAAATGTGAACAAGCGGCCGCTGTTCGAGCAGCAGCAGATCCCTCGCGGCCGCATTCTCGCCGCGGACGGAACCGTGATTGCGAAGTCGGTCGCCAAGGGGAAGGGCGCCTCGAAGCGCTACGTGCGGCGCTATCCCGAAGGCTCCCTCTTCGGACACCCGATCGGCTACAGCTTCGTCCAGTTCGGCGACAGCGAGTTCGAGCAGTTCCACAACGAGGAACTGGTCGGCGAAGGCTCGGAATTCAGCTCGATCGCCGACGAGCTGCTGGGCCATGCCCAGGAAGGCAACGACATCGTCACCAGCATCGACACCGACGCCCAGCGCCTCGCCCTAACCGAGCTGCAGGAAGCCGGCTACGGCGCCGTCGTCGCGCTCGAGCCCAGTACCGGAGCGATCAAGGTAATGGTCTCGAACACTCCCTACGACCCCAATCGCGTGCCGTACGACATCGAAAAGTGGAACTCCGATGAGATCGAAACGCCGCTGCTGAACCGGGCTACGCAGGGCCGTTACCCGCCGGGCTCGACCTTCAAGGTGGTCACCGCCGCGGCAGGGCTAGACAGCGGCGCGATCACCCCGGAAACGACGATCGACGCCCCCGGCACCTACGAAGTCGAAGGGACGCCGCTGCAGAACGACTTCAACCAGGACTTCTTCGGCGCCACCCTCGACACCGCCCTCACCAACTCGGTCAACACCTGGTTCGGCCAGCTCGGCCAGCAGCTCGGCAACGACACCCTCTTCAAGTACATGGAACGGTTCGGCTTCAACGCCAGGCCGGCGATCGACCTGCCGGAAGAAGAGGTCCTACCGAGCGGGGTCTATGACATCGAAAACGACGAACTGCTGACCGCCAGCGACCCGGTCGACCTCGCCCGCCTCGCGATCGGTCAGGAGCGGCTGCTGGCGACGCCGCTGCAGATGGCGCAGGTGGCGGCGGCGGTCGCCAACGGCGGCACCCTGATGAAGCCGCAGATCTGGAAGCGCGAGGTCGACCCCGACGGTCGCGTCACCGACACCATGGATCCATCCGTCTACAGCGAGGCGGTCAGCGAGGAGACCGCGGCAGAGCTGACGACGGCGATGGAAGGCGTGGTCAACGAAGGCACCGGAACCAATGCCGCGATTTCGGGAGTCCCTGTCGCCGGCAAGACGGGGACCGCCGAAACCCCCGGCAACCTGGCCTGCGGCGGCGGCGAGAACGAGAACCAGGCCTGGTTCATCGGCTTCGCCCCCGCCGACGATCCGCAGATCGCGATTGCGGCCTCGGTCGAGTGCACCGAAGAATTCGGCGGCGACATCGCCGCCCCGATCTTCCGCGACGTCGCGGAAGCGATCCTGAACGGAGACGAATGAGGATGGTGTCGCGTGGCTGAGGTGGGTGAGGGAAGCGTCGTCGACAACCGCTACCGGGTGGTGCGCCGGATCGGCAGCGGCGGCATGGCCGACGTCTGGCTGGCCGAGGACACGCACCTGCAACGGCAGGTAGCGCTGAAGGTTCTGCACCGGCGCTTCCTCCAGGACCAGGAGTTCGTCGGCCGCTTCCAGCGCGAGGCCGAGCACGCCGCCGGCCTCCAGCACCCGAACATCGTCGCCGTGTTCGACCGCGGCTCCGACGGCGACGTCAACTACATCGCGATGCGCCACGTGCAGGGGCCGACGCTGAAGGAGCTGATCGACCGCGGCCTCGCTCCCGACCAGGCGGTGGCGCTGGTCCGCCAGGTGCTCGAGGGCGCCCGCTTCGCCCACCGCAACGGGATCGTCCACCGCGACCTGAAGCCGCAGAACGTGATCGTCGACGAAGAGGGCAAGGCGGTCGTCACCGACTTCGGGATCGCCCGCGCCGGCGTCTCCGAGATCACCCAGACCGGCTCGGTGATGGGCACTCCCCAGTACCTCTCCCCCGAGCAGGCGCAGGGCTTCGAAGTCACCCCAGTCTCCGACCTTTATTCAATCGGCGTCATCCTCTATGAGGCGCTGACGCGGCGCGTCCCCTTCGAGGGTGAAAGCGCCGTCGCAATCGCGATGAAACAGGTCGCCGAGACGCCGCAGCGGCCGAGCTCGATCAACCCACAGGTTTCGCCGGCGCTCGACGCGGTGGTGATGCGGGCGCTGGAGAAGGAGCCGGGGCAGCGCTTCCAGAGTGCCGACGCCTTCATCGCCGCCCTCGACGCGGCGCTGAAAGACCCCGGCGTCGCCGGGCAGACGGCGACCTTCGCGGCCGCACCCCCGGTCGTCGCCACCCCGGAGGAGGCGCTCGAGGACGAGCGCAGGCGCAACTGGTGGCTCTGGGCCCTGCTGGTCGGCGCGATCGTGATCGGCATCCTCGTCGGCCTCGCCCTCACCCGCGACACCTCGACCAAGGTCCCCGGCGTCACCGGCAACCAGCTCAACGTCGCGATCGCCCTGCTCGAGCAGAAGGGCTTTACGGTCGGCGAAGTGATCCGGGTGCAGCGCGACGCGGCGGCCAACGAAGTGCTGGAGCAGGACCCGCCTTCTTCGCCCCCCGAGGCGTCGCTGGACTGTGCCTTCCTCACCTTCTTCTGCTCAAAGCCGGACGTGACCCTGACCGTCAGCTCCGGTCCCGGCAGCGGCAAGGTGCCGTCGGTCGCCGGGGAAGCGGAGGAGGAGGCGACGCGGAAGCTGGAAGCAGCCGGCTTCGAGGCCTCGGTCGAGCGCGTCAACTCGGCCTCGGTCGAAGCCGGGACCGTGATCAGCAGCGAGCCCGGGGGCGGCAGCACCGCGACCAACGGCTCCACGGTCACCCTCTTCGTCTCCCGCGGGCCGAAGCTGACCAAGGTGCCGGTCCTGGTCGGCGCACAGCGCGAAGTCGCCGTGCAGCGGCTGCGCAGCCGCGGCCTCGAAGCGTCGATCAGCGAAGAGGAAAGCTCGGAGCAGAAAGGCCAGGTGATCCGCCAGGCGCCCGACGCGGGCAGCGAGGTCGAACCGGGCTCGGCGGTCTCGATCATCGTCTCCAAGGGCGAAAAGGAAGAAGAACAGTCCAAGGTCCCGAACGTGATCGGCAAGGAACGACGGGAAGCCGTCGAAGCGATCCGCGCCGCCGGCCTCACGCCTGCCGTCGAAGAAGAAGAAACCGAAGTGCCGAGCCAGAGCGGCAGGGTGATCGACCAGTTCCCGCCGCCGGGCTCAGAACAAGAACCGGGCGCGACGGTGACGATCACGGTCGGCAAGCTGGTCGCAGAATCCGCCGAAAAAGAAGGCGAAGAAGAATGAAGGTCGCGGTCCTCGCCGGCGGCCGCTCCTCCGAGCACGATGTTTCGCTGCGCTCGGGGCAGGCTGTCGCCGGCGGCCTGCGGGCGGCGGGCCACGAGGCGGTTGAGGTGACGATCGCCCGCGACGGGCGCTGGAGCGCGCAGGGCGGCGCGGTCGAGCTCGTCCCCGGGGCGGGGCTGCTCGGCGCCGACGCCGTCTTCCCCGCCCTGCACGGCGCCTTCGGCGAGGACGGCAGCGTCCAGGGTCTGCTCGAGTGGCTCGACGTCCCCTACGTCGGCTCCGACGTCCTCGCCTCAGCGATCTGCATGGACAAGCTGACGCTGAAGCGGCTCTTCGCCGAGCACGGGGTGCCGCAGGTCGAGTTCACGGCGGTCGAAGGAAACGACTGGTGGGGGCGCTGTGAGCAGCTGGGGCTGCCGCTCTGGGTCAAGCCCTCGCGAATGGGCTCCAGCGTCGGCATCACCAGGGTCGAGAATCTCGACGATCTCGACGCCGCGGTCGAGTTGGCGTTGCGGCACGATCCGCGGGTGATCGTCGAGGCCTCGGCCTCGGGTCGCGAGGTCGAGTGCTCGGTCCTCGGCAACACCGACCCGCGGGCTTCGCTGCCAGGGGAAATCGTCTCCCAGGGCGTCTGGTACGACTTCGAGGCCAAGTACACCGAGGGCGGGATGGAGCTGCGCGTCCCCGCCCCGATCGAGGAGGAGGCGATCGAGCGCGTGCGCGATCTCGCCGTCACCGTCTTCGCTCTAGCCGGCTGCTCCGGCCTCGCCCGCTGCGACTTCTTCGTCGAACCCGACGGCGCTGTCCTCGTCAACGAGATCAACACCATGCCCGGCTTCACCAGCACCTCCGTCTACGCGAAGCTCTTCGAGGCGACCGGGATCGGCTACGCCGCGCTCTGCAGCCGCCTCGTCGAGTTGGCGGTCGAGCGCCACCGCGAGGCTCGCTCCTTCGAGTTCTGAGATTGAGCCCCGGACTTCCGGGTACCCAACTGACACCAGTCAGGGTTCACGAACGCGCACCGCTGGAGGCGGGCCAATGACGACTGGACTTTCGGGGATCGACGATTTGCACCCATCAGAGCGCGAGGACGCCTGCCTAGCGGGCGCCTCCACGGCTGAAGTCCTGCGCCTGCTCAGCGCCGGGGCCACCGGGGCGATCCTGATGGCGCTCGGTGAGGGGCCGCTGCGGACGAAGACGCTGACCGAGCAGGTTCCCGGCTACGCGCCACGGACGATCTACCGCTACGCGGGCAAGCTGGCCGAACTCGAAGTCGTCGAGCGCGAAGAGGAATCCGGCGTGCCCTCGAAGGTGGTCCACACGCTCAGCGACCCATGCGGGACCGAGCTCTACACCCTCGTCAACCGCTTCGCCGACGCCTCCCTGACCCGCCTCCCCGACGGCCGCATCGACGCCCACGCTTGGGCCTCGCTGGGCCTGCTGGCCGACATGTGGGAAGCGGGGATGGTCGAGGACCTCAGCTGCGAGGGCCGCTCGCCGACCGACCTCGCCCGCGGCCACCACGGCCTCAGCTACCACCAGGTCAACCGCCGCGCCGGCCTCTTCAAGACGGGAGGGCTGCTCGAAGAGTGGCAGGGGCCGGGCCGCCGCCGCTGTTACGGCCTGACCGAGAAAACCCGGCGCAAGATGGGCCTGATCGCGGGCATCGCTCGCTGGCGCCACCATCACGTCGTCGCCGAGGACGAAGAAGGGATGACGGCCGAGGAAATGGCCACGGTGATCAGGGTGACGCTGCCGTTGGTGCGGCAGCCCGACCACCGCGGCAAGTGCCTGCAGTTGAGCGTTCTCAGCGAAGACGCCGCCGCCGGCTCCGAGGGCGAGACGGTTTGGGCAGAGGTGAATGACGACGGGTCGATCCACAGCTGCGCGAAGCAGCCCGCCGACCCCGACGCCTGGGGCCGGGGCAAGGTCGAGGACTGGATCCCGGTCTTCCTCGACGGCGAGAGCAGCGGCATCCTCGTCGGCGACGACGATGACCTCGTCGGGGACTCGGTCTCGAGCCTCTTCGAGGTGCTCTGGTCCCCGCAGCCTTTTTAGCCGTGAGCCGCGGGACTGAGGATCAACTGGTTCATCACTCCTCCTTGTGAATGGTTGCCCTGCCTGCGCCCTCGACTTATGCTCAAGACAATCTGCGGTTAGAAGTAGCGCAAGCTATTGATCATTTCTAGGTACACCCAGTCAAAGGAGCAATCGAATGCGCCGAGTTCTCCCGCTTCTCGTTTTCCTCGTCGTCCTCTTTGCGGGCGCCGCACCCGCCCGCGCCGACCTTCCGGTGATCTGGAACGGTGTCTACGGCTACGCCCACACCAGCCCCAGCGCGAGCCCGCCCGGCGCCAACGACTGGGCCTGCAAACCGACCGCTGCCCATCCCCGGCCCGTCGTCCTCGTCCACGGCACCTTCGCCGACATGTCGAACAGCTGGCAGGCGATCTCGCCGCTGCTGAAGAACAACGGCTACTGCGTCTTCGCCCTCAACTACGGCTCTTACGCCGGCAGCGGCGCGATCGGCGTCTACGGCACCGGCGAGATCCGTAACTCAGCCCAGGAGCTGAACGGCTTCGTTGACAACGTTCTTGCCGCGACCGGAGCCGCCGAGGTCGACATAGTCGGCCACTCGCAGGGCGGGATGATGCCGCGCTACTACCTCAAGTTCCTCGGTGGCGCCGCCGAGGTCCACACCCTGGTCGGCCTCTCACCCTCCAACCACGGCACCACGGTCGACGGGATCGGTCTCCTCGCCCGCTTCTTCCCCGGCGGAGAACAGTTCACCGGCGCCCTCTGCCCGGCCTGCGAGGAGCAGATCGTCGGCTCCGCCTTCCTCGCCGAACTGAACAGCGGCGGCGACACCGTGCCGGGGGTCGAATACACGGTGATCCAGACCCGCTACGACCAGGTCGTCACCCCTTACACCTCGGCCTTCCTCTCCGGCTCCAACGTGAAAAACATCCTGCTCCAGAACCAGTGCATCCTCGACCTCGGCGACCACCTCTCGATGCCCTACGACCACATCGTCGGCGCCGACGTCCTCACCGCGCTCGACCCGGCGCACCCACGCGGGTTCTTCTGTACCCCGATCGCGCCGACGGCGGGCGGGTAAAAACGCGGCTACGCCGCAGAGCCGTTCCCGTTGCTCTCCCCGCGGTAGGGCCCCGGCTTCGGCCGGGGCTTGCCGCCGGGGAAGGCGAGGCGGAGGATCGTCCGCTGCACCATCCCCAGCTGCTGGCTGAAGGGGCCGGAGTTGTAAGGGAGGCCGTAGCGCTCGCAGACGTCCTTTACCTGGGGAGCGATCTCCGCGTAGCGGCTGCTCGGCATGTCCGGGAAGAGGTGGTGCTCGACCTGGAAGCTGAGGTTGCCGCTGGCGACGTGGAAGAGCGGACTGCCCTCGATGTTGGCCGAGCCGGTGAGCTGGCGGATGTACCAGCCGCCGCGGCTCTCGTTCTCGACCTCCTGCTGGGAGAAGGTGTAGGTCTGGTCGGGGAAGTGGCCGCAGAAGATGATCGCGTAGGACCAGACGTTGCGGACGATGTTGGCGGTGGCGTCGGCCTTGGCGGTGGCGCGGAAGGTCTTGGCGCCGCTGTTCAGCGTCGCTTCCACCACCGGCGCCCAGCGGCTCTTGCGCCCGCGCTTCACCCGCCCGAGGATCCCGCGAGGCTGCTTACGCTGCCGCCGCGTCTCCACAACCGCGTCGACGGCCGTCGCCGCTAGGGCGCTGACTAGCGGCCAGGCGATGTAGTCCTTGACCACCTGGCTTTTGGCCTTGCCGGCGATCCCCTTCAGCTCCCGCTTCACCTGGTGCATCGGCTTGTGGCCCTTGCGGATCGCTTCGAAGTCGAGGTCGTGCAGCGCCACGCCCCACTCGAACAGCGCCGCCAGGATCAGGTTGTAGACCGGCTGCGCGAGGTAGACCGGGTGCCACTTCTGCTCGGGATCGATCCGCATGATCTCGTAGCCGAGGTCCTTGTCTTTGCCGCGGATGTTGGTGTAGGTGTGGTGGACGAAGTTGTGGGAATGCTTCCAGGCCTCGGCGGTCGAGGCGGTGTCCCAGTCCCAGGTCGAGGAGTGGATACGCGGGTCGTTCATCCAGTCCCACTGGCCGTGCATGACGTTGTGGCCGATCTCCATGTTCTCGAGGATCTTCGCCGCCGAGAGCGAGGCGGTTCCGGCCCACCAGCCGCTGCGGTTGCGGGAGGCGAGCAGGAGGATTCGCCCCAGCACGGCGAGGCGCCGCTGCATCTCGATCATGCTCTCGATGTAGCGTCGGTCGCGGTCGCCGAGCTCGCCCGCGACGCGGTCGCGGATCGCGTCGAACTCGCGCCCCAGCTCCTCGAGCTGCTGCTCGGAGAGGTGCGCGAGCGGGCTCTCTACATGGGTATCGATCGGTGCGGTGGTGGTAACGCTCATCTGGTTCTCATTCCCTCTTTCTCAAAGTGCAATTTCAACATCGCCCTCCGGCGCGTTGACACAGGTCCGCACCATCTCGTCCTCTTGACCATAGACCTCGCCGGTGCGCAGATCCCTGACTTCGCCGGAGCAGAGCCGGCCGATGCAGGTGTGGCAGATCCCCATCCGGCAGCCGAATGGAAGCTCGGCGCCGGCTTCCTCACCGGCGACGAGGATCGGCGTGCCGCCGTCGGAGCTGGTCTCGACTCCGCTCTTGGTGAAGCGGATGGTCCCGCCTTCGCCGGCGACGGTGCCGCCGCCGATAACGGGCTGGAAGCGCTCCATCTCCAGCAGCTCCGGGTCTCCCTCCTCACGCCAATAGGAGACGAGCGCGTCGAGCATCTCGCCGGGCCCGGAGGCGAAGGTGTGCCGCTGCCGCCAGTCGGGGCAGAGCTCGTCGAGGTGGGCGGGAGCGACCCGCCCCGCCTCGCTGGTGATCTGCAAGTGGGGCCGGTAGCCGGCGCGCCTGGAATCGAGCTCGCGGAGCTGCTCGCCGAAGATCACCCCGTCGGCGGTTCGTGCCGAGTGGATGTGGACGGCGTCCCCGAGCGCGTCGTCGCGGTCGAGGCTGCGCAGCATGCTCATGATCGGCGTGATGCCGCTGCCGGCGCTGATGAAGAGCGGTTGCGGGGGAGGCGGGTCGGGAAGGACGAAGGTGCCTTCGACGCCGCCGAGGCGAACGATGTCCCCGGGCCGGGCCTGGCGGACGAGGTAGGGGGAGACCTTGCCGGCGTCGACCAGCTTCGGGGTGATCCCGATCAGCCCATCGGGCCTGCCGGGGTCGGTCGTCAGCGAGTACGCGCGCCAGTGGTGAACGCCGTTGACGATGACGCCGATTCGCAGGTATTGCCCCGGCCGGTGGGCTCCCCACTCATAGCCGGGCCGGATCAGGACGGTGACGGCGTCGGCGGTCTCGCGGTCGATCCGCTCGATCCGTCCCCGCAGCTCCTGGGTCGACCAGAGCGGGTTGATCAGTTCGAGGTAGTCGTCCGGCAGCAGGGGTGAGAACAGCGAGCGGACGGCATCGAGGGCGCGCCTACGCGCCTTCGGGACATTCGGGATAGCGCCTCGCTCTGCCATTGTCAGATGCTACACGGATCGGTGTAACCGTTTTGTGACGATCCTCCGGAAGGGGACCTATACCCACGTGCGGGGAGATCAGTCGAGCAGTTTTACATCGCTGATCTCGACCTGGTAGCGGCCTTCCTGTTCCTGGGAGGGGGCGGCACGGGTGAACCAGATCAAGAAGTACTTGGCCGGGGAACCGAGATGGAGCTCGACCTCCTCGCTCTTCTGCGCGGCGGTGACCTCGCCCACCGGTTCCCCCCATTCGGAGAGCTCCTCCGGGGGGCCCGAAGGAGCGGCGTAGATCTCGGCGTCCCAGCCGGGTGATGGGGAGTGGATCACCATCTCCGCAGGAGTCGTGGTTGCCTTGCTGACCACGTAGAGCCCGACGCCCGGGTTGGGGCCGGTCTTGGTCCCGGCGAAATCCTCGCTGTCGTAGTGCTCGCTGCTCCAGGCGGTGCTGGTGGGATCGCCGTCGACGGCGAGGCTGACGCTTTCGGGGTCCTCTGATTCGTCCCCCTGCGGGTCGTAGTCGGCGGCTTCGGCGAGCGGCACGGTCGAGCCCTTCCCCTTGAGGGCGCCGCCACCGCCGGGCCCGTTGCCGCTGCCGACAAGCTCGACCGCCGCCAGCACAGCCACGGCGACCAGCGCCAGCAACGCGATCGCGATCCAGGAGCGCCGCCCGCCCCCGCCGCCGAGCTTGCGTTCGGCGGGCGGAACCGCTTCGAGGACGCTCGTCGCCTCGCCGGTCGCACCGCCGGCGCGGGCGGCCTCGACCTCGAGGGCGGTGGAGAGGTCGTCGATCAGCTCCCCGACCCGCTGATAGCGCCGGTCGGGGTCCTTGGCCGTCGCCCGCTCCACCACCATCGCCGCCGCAGCGGAGAGCTCCGGCCGCCGCTGCTGGACGTCGGGTAGCTCTTCGTTGACGTGTTTCATCGCCACCCCGACCTGGCTGTCGGCCTGGAAGGGGACCTGCCCGACCAGCATCTCGTAGAGGACGACGCCGAGTGAGTAGATGTCGGAGCGTTGGTCGACCGGATGGCCCATCGCCTGCTCGGGGGCGACGTAGTCGGTGGTGCCGAGGACGCGGCCGGTCGCCGTCATCCCGTCCTGCTCGAGCTGGCGGGAGATCCCGAAGTCGGTCAGCTTCGCCCGCCCCTCGGCGTCGATGAGGACGTTCTGCGGCTTGATGTCGCGGTGGACCATGTTGCGGGCGTGGGCGACGGTCAGGCCGCGGGCGATCTCGATCGCGTAGGCGAGTGCCTCCTGCGGATCGAGCGCGCCGACCCGGTTGATCCGCTGCTTCAGCGTCTCCCCTTCGACGTACTCGAAGACGATGTAGGGATGACCGCCGTCCTCGCCGGCGTCGATCACGGCGACGACGTTGGGGTGGGAGAGCTTTGCCACCGCCCGCGCCTCCTGCCGGAAGCGCTCGAGCTGGTCGGCCTGCTCGGACATCTCCCGGTGCATCACCTTGACCGCGACCTGGCGGTCGAGGGTCGTGTCCCGCGCCAGGTACACGGTCGACATCCCGCCGCTGCCAAGCTTCGCCTCCAGCTTGTAACGGCTGGAAAGCACGGTCCCGATCATCTGGGAGCTAGTGGAGGGGCGGTTGGGCACTTACGCCGCCAACGTTACGACGCCGCGCCCTGTCAGGCGGCTTAGAGGATCCTGCGTGGTCCATCGGTTGCGTGCCCGACCCGCTTTGCGTCCGGGTAATGCGGTCGGAGTAGCTCCAGCGAGGCGCCTTCGTCACCCGCGGAGACGACGACGCAGAAGCCGCAACCCATGTTGAAGACCTCGCTCATCTCCTCCGCGGAGACGCCGCCCTGCTCCTGGATCAGGTCAAAGACCGGCGGCACGGGCAGCGGGTCGTCGATCTCGTAGCCGACCTCGGCGGCGAGGCGGAGCAGGTTCTTGGTGCCGCCGGAGGTGATGTGGGCGAGGCCGCGGACGTCGACCTCGGAGCGGAGCAGCTCGACGATCGGCTTGACGTAGATCTCGGTCGGCTCGAGCAGGACGTCGCCGAGCGGTCGGCCGAGGCGGTCGTCGTCGAGTGGGATCTCGGCCAAGGCCGAGCGGGCGAGCGTGTAGCCGTTGGAGTGCAGGCCGGTCGAGGGGAGACCGATGACGACGTCGCCGGGCTTGACCGCGGAGCCGTCGAGGATCGCGTTGAGGGCGACGGTCCCGAAGCAGGCACCGGAGACGTCGACGCCGCGGACCAGCTGCCCCAGCTGGGCGAGCTCGCCGCCGGGGATCTCGATCCCGGCCTTCTCCGCGCCGGCGGCGAGGCCGACGCCGATTTCCTCGCAGACCTCCGGGTCGGCCTTCTCGATCGCGATGTAATCAAGCATCGCCAGCGGCTCCGCGCCGACGCAGATCACGTCGTTGACGTTCATCGCCACGCAGTCGATCCCGATCGTGTCGAAGCGGCCGAGCTGCTCGGCGAGGACGAGCTTGGTCCCGACGCCGTCGGTCGAGAGCGCGATCCCCAGCTCCTCGCCTATTTTGATCACGCTCGCGTAGTGCCCCGGCAGCGGCACCTGCGCAGAGGGCCGCCCGAGGTCGATCGCCCCCAGCGCCCGCACCAACCCGGCCACGGCCGAATCCGCCGCCCCCTGGTCGACTCCGGCCTTCGCGTAGGCGTCGCTTGCGCTCACTCGCCTGATTCTCTCAGCCGCTCCGGCAGGCCCAATTCCAAATTAACTCCAAGTTTCTCCAAATTTTGGAAATGCCTGCAAATGGAAGAGATTCAAGAGGCAGAATTTCCGCAGCCGAGATTTGACCCACCCAGGTGGGGCGAAAATCGGATGCGCTGGATCGGCCCAAGGCGGCCTTATTTGGACAGGCGGTTAAGCACCACGGCCGCCAATCCGATCCGGTAGGCCGCGTACGGCCAGAGCGCCCGGTCGCGCTCGACCAGCTCGATCAGGCGCTGGGAGGCGAGGGTGGAGGCGAAGGAGGCGGCGATGCCGAGGGCGAGGCCACGGCGCAGCTCCGGCGTGGTGCCGCGGCGGGCGAGGCGGGTGCCCTTCAGGGCCGTCGCGCCGACGATGATCGGGAGCGCAATCGTCCGCGAGAGCAGGTTCGCCTGGTCGCGGGAGAAGTGGCGCCAGCGGGCCGCCGCCAGAGTGACTCCGTTGCGGGAGACCCCGGGAGCGAGGGCCGCGGCCTGGGCGATTCCAAGTGCCAGCCCGTCGAGCGGGGTCGCCTCGCCGCGGCCTCGGCGTTGCGGCCGTGTGTCGGCGACCAGCATCGCGGCCGCTCCCGCGATCAGACCGTAGGCGGTCGCCCGCGGCCCGCCCAGGTGGCGCTCGATCGGGCGCTCGAGCGTGTAGCCGACGAACGCCGCCGGCAGGAAGGAGAGGCCCAGCAGTAGCGCGCGCCGGCCGTCGAACTGGCGCAGCTCCTCGGCGATCAGCCGTCGCTGGCCGATCAGGAGCGCCGCGGCGGCGCCGGTGTGGAGGGCGACCTCGAAGCTCTTGCGCAGCTCCGGGTCGATCGCCTCCCAGTCCCAACCCGCGAGCCAGGGGACGAGGACGATGTGGGCGGAGCTCGAGACCGGCATCAGCTCTGCCGGGCCCTGGACGAAGCCGAGCGCGACGGCGCGCCGAGCCGGAAGGCCGCTCAAGCCTCGGTGGCGCTCGACGCTTCAGCGGGGGGACGCCGGCGGCGCTTGATCAGGAAGTAGGCGATGCCGACGACGACGGCAATCACGACCAGGTAGTCCAGATAGTGGAGGTGGTCGCGCCACTCTTCCCAGTTCTCGCCGACGCTCTTGCCGATCAGCGCCAGCATCAGCACCCAGGGGATGCAGCCGGCCAGGGTGTAGGCGGTGAAGCGCCAGAACGGCATTTTCGCCACTCCCGCAGGCAGCGAGATGAAGGTGCGGACGATCGGCAGCATCCGCGAGAAGAAGACGGTCGCGTCGCCGTGCCGGGCGAACCAGTCATCGGCCCATTTCAGGTGCTTGGGGCTGATGTGGATCAGCTTGTTCTTTTCCAGCAGGTCGATCCGGCCGTAGTAGCCGACGGCGTAGGCGATCCAGGAGCCGACGAGGTTGCCGAGAACGCCCGCGGCGACAACCCCGAACAGGGTCAGGTCGCCGGCGGCGACGCTGGAGCCGGCGAAGAGCATGATCGCCTCGCTGGGGACCGGCAGGCAGGCGGACTCGAGCGTCATCAGGAAGAACACGGCAGGTAGGCCGGTGCTGCTGATGAAGTCGGTTCCCCAGTTGACGATCGGGTCGAGGAAGAAGTCAGTGACGCTGGCGAGGAAGAGGGGCGGCATTCGTGAGGGCGTGATTCTAGGGAGAGCGCGGAGCAGCAACTAAACTGAGGCGTTCATGCGCCGGTTGAACCACCCCGTCTATCGCAACCGGGTTCTACAGGTAGCGGCCGACGCCGTGCTCGTCGCGCTGGCCTATTTCCTCGCTTTCCAGCTCCGCTTCCTCGACCAGCCGCACGGCTGGCCGCACCGCTACGAGGTGCTGTTCGCGCAGTCGGTCGGCTTCGTCGTCGCCGGCAAGCTCGTCGTCTTCGCCGCCTTCGGGCTCTACCAGAAGTGGTGGCGCTACGTCAGCGGTCGTGACTTCATGTTGATCTTCCGCGCCGTCGCCGTCGCCAGCGCGCTCCTCGTCGTCGTTTTCGCTGTCGCCAAGCCGTTCGAGCACACGCTGCCGCGCTCGGTCGAGGTGATCGACTTCATCCTCACCCTGATCCTGATCGCCGGCGCCCGCCTCGCGGTGCGGTTGATCGTGGAACGGCCAAGCCGCGGCGCCCGCCTGCCCAAGCACGAGGTCCTCGTCGTCGGCGCCGGCTCCGGCGGCCAGATGGTGGTGCGGGAGCTGCAGCTCAATCCCAACCTCGGCGCGACCGCGATCGGGTTCGTCGACGACGACCCGCGCAAGCGGGGGATGCGGATGCTGGGCCTGAAGGTGCTGGGCTCGACCAAGCAGATGGACAGGATCCTCGACGAGACCAAACCCGACGAGGTCGTGATCGCGATCCCCTCGGCGCCTGGGAACCTGCGCGGCCGCATCGTCGCCGCCTGCCGCGATCGCGAGATCGCCGTCCGCACCCTGCCGACCGTCTTCGAGCTCCTGCGCGGCGGCGTCCAGCTCAACAAACAGCTGCGCGAGGTCCGGGTCGAGGACGTGCTCGGCCGCGAGCCGATCGTCCGCGAGCTCGACCGGGTCGGCGCCTACCTGCGAGACCGCATCGTCCTCGTCACCGGCGCCGGCGGCTCGATCGGCTCCGAGCTCTGCCGCCAGATCGCGCAGGTGAAACCGCGCCTGCTGGTGATGCTCGACCACGCCGAGGACAACCTCTTCGAGATCGACCGGGAGATGGTCGAGGAGCGCCACTTCGCCAGCTGCGAGTCGGTCCTCGCCGACTGCAAGGAGCCGCACCGGATGCTCGAGGTGATGCAGCGCTTCAAGCCCGACATCGTCTTCCACGCCGCTGCCTACAAGCACGTGCCGCTGATGGAGGCGAACCCGCTGGAGGCGGTCCGCAACAACGCGATCGCAACCCGGGTCACCGCCGAGACCGCAGCTGCTTCCAAAGTCGAGCGCTTCGTCCTCATCTCCACCGACAAGGCGGTCAACCCGCAGACGGTGATGGGGGCCTCGAAGGCGATGGCCGAGTGGATCGTCCAGGCCGCGGGGGAGAAGTACCCGGAGACCCGCTTCGCCTCGGTCCGCTTCGGCAACGTCCTCGCATCCTCGGGCAGCGTCGTCCCGATCTTCCGCAGCCAGATCGAGCGCGGCGGGCCGGTGACCGTCACCCACCCGGAGATGACGCGGTACTTCATGACGATCCCCGAGGCGGTGCAGCTGGTGATCCGCACCGGCGACATCGGCGCCGGCAAGGGCGAGGTCTTCGTCCTCGACATGGGTGAGCCGGTGAAGATCGTCGACCTCGCCCACAACATGATCAGGCTCGCCGGCTACGAGCCCGAGACGGACATCGCGGTCGAGTTCACGAAGCCGCGCCCGGGGGAGAAGCTGCACGAGACGCTCTTCTCCGAAGGCGAGGACGTGCAGCCGACGGCGGCGCGGCGGATCAACCGGGCAGTGCGCAAGAAGGCGATCGACCAGGAGTGGGTGGAGGCGACGCTGAACTCGCTCGAACACCTGGTGATGGCCGGCGACGAGGCCAATCTGGCCGAGCGGGTGGTCGAGATGATCGCCTCACCGGGCGGCGACGCTGCGACGGTCGTCCCCAACGAATAGCCTCCCGCAGCCACCTTGGTCCACGCGATCGAACAAATCGGCGCCTTCGCCGGGCTGGCCGCGTTCCTCGGGCTCGCCGTCCTTGCGCTCCTCTCGTTCACCCACGGGCGCGACATCCGCCGCCTGCGCGAGTGGGCAGGCTCGGCGCCCGAGCGCGATGCCGAGCGCAAGGAGCAGACCTCGACGATCGCCGCGCAGCGGGCCGAGGAGCTGCGGGCGCTGGAGGAGGCGCGGACGGCCGAGCACGAGACCGTCTCCAGCCGCGAGGAGCGCCGCCGCCGCCGCGAGGAGGGGCTGCCCGAACAGAGCCGCGGCGAACGCCTGCGCGGCCGCTTCTCCGGCATCGGCGAGACCGCCTCGCGCCCAAGCTCCCTGGTCGCGCTCTTCGTCGTCATCCTCGCGATCGCCGGCGGGGCCGCCTACCTGCTGCTGAGCGGCGAGGACGAAGGCAGCAGCGGCGCTGACTCCAAGCAGGCTGCGGCGAAGATGAAGCCCGGAGAAATCGAAGTGACGGTGCTGAACGGCACCTCGACTGATGGTCTGGCCGCGATCTACGGCGACAAAGTCGAGGCAAAGGGCTTCGAGCTCGGCGCCATCACCAACAGCAGCGCCAGCTTCGAAGACAGCGTCGTCATGTTCAAGCGCGGCCACAAGCCCGAAGCCAACAAGGTGGCGAAGCAGGTGGGCATCGCGAAGCTGCAGCTGATGAACGGGGAAATCGAATCCGCCTCGGCCGGAGCCGACGTCGCACTGATCGTCGGCGAGGACAATGCCGAAGCGGCCGAATGACCTGCGGGAGCGTTTCTCCCCGGCCGCGGTCGTCTTCGCCCTCCTCGTCCTAGCCACCCTCGCCGCCTTCGCCTACTCGCAGCGGGTCAAGCGCGACCCGCTCGTCCTCGACAAAGTCAGCTTCGTCGGGGCGCCGGTCCTCGAACCCGAAGACCCCGTCCACCCCTTCACGCCGAACGGCGACTGCGTCTATGACCGGGTGCGGATCCGCTTCCGGACGACGATCAGCGATGACGGCACGGTGCAGGTGATCAAGCCCGGCGGCAGGGTCGTCGTCACCCTCGATCGCGACACCTTCCTCAAGCGCTACTCGTTCCACACCTATTACTGGGACGGGCGCCGGCGCGGCGGCGGCACTGCCCGCCAGGGCCGTTACAAGCTGCGGGTCAAGCTCGGCAGCGAGAGGACGCTGGTGACGCCGGGGTCGATCAAGCTCCACCGGTCGTCGAAGAAGGCGAAGAACCGGTGCTGAGCGACGTCCTCGCCGGCGCCGGGCTCGTCCTCGCCGCCGGCGCGAGCGCCGCCGCGATCCTGCTGCCGCCGGGCCGGCCGCGGGCGCTGCTGATGGTGGCGGCGATGGCGCTCTTCCCGGTCCTCATCCTCGGCGACCAGTGGCACACCGCGCAGATCGTCGACCTCCGCCACGACGAGGGGCGGATCGTCGCTCTGCTGGCGCTTGCCGCCGCCGCGATTGCCGCGCTCGCCTACGCCTTCCGCCGCCGGCCGATCCTGATGCCGCTGGCGATCATCTTCGCGATCCCGTTCCGGGTGCCGCTGGAGGCCGGGGGGGACACCGCCAACCTGCTCGTCCCTCTCTACCTGGTGATCGCGGCGGCGGTTGTGGCGACGCTGCTGCGCGATTGGTCCGAGCCGCCTCCCGGCCACGCCCCGCGACCCCTGGCCTGGCTGCTGGCGGCGGTCGTCGTCCTCTACGCCCTGCAGGCTCTCTACTCGGAGGACTTCTCGAAGGGGCTGCAGAACGTCTGCTTCTTCTTCGTCCCGTTCACCGTCGCCTACCGGCTCCTGCGCGAGGTCGTCTGGGACCGGCGGCTGCTGAAGTGGGCGCTGATCGCGATCGGGGTCGAGGCGAGCGCCTTCGTCCTGGTCGGCAGCGTCGAGTACCTGACGCAGAGCCTCTTCTGGAACGACCAGATCATCAGGTCGAACGAATTCCACACCTACTTCCGCGTCAACTCGGTCTTCTGGGACCCGAACGTCTACGGGCGCTACCTGGCCCTGGTGACGACGATCGCCACCGCGGCGATGCTCTGGGCACGGACCCGCGAGACCTTCTGGCTCCTCACCGGCCTGATCGCCGTCCTCTGGATCGGCCTCGTCCCGACCTTCTCGCAGTCGAGCTTCCTTGCCCTCCTGGCCGGGCTGGCAGTTCTGGCGGCGATCCGCTGGAGCCCGAAGTGGACGCTCGCGGCCGTCGTCGCCGGGCTCGTCGGAGCGATTCTCGTCGTCCTCCTCGTCGGCGGCTCCGGCAAGGTCACCAGCGACCGCCTCAACGTCGACCTCAGCGGCCGCGGCAGCCTCGTCTCCGGAGGCCTCGACCTCTTCGCCGAAAAGCCGATCCAGGGGTATGGATCGGGCTCCTTCCAGGCCGCCTACAAGGACCACCGCGAGAACGAGGACGCCCCGGTCACCGTCTCCCACACCGAGCCGGTCACTGTGGCTGCGGAGCAGGGGCTGGTCGGCTTAGCCACTTACGTCACTCTTCTTGTGGTGGCGCTCGGAACGCTGGGGAAAGGGCTCTGGGCTCGAACCGCTCGAGCGGCGGGTCCTGTCTCCGATGCGGCCCCCCCGCAAAAAGGCGGGGGTCCCGCATCGTCGCCATCCACCGCGTTGGCCGCGAGAGCCGCGGTCCTTGCGGCGTTTGTGGCGCTACTTGTGCATACGTTGGCCTACGCCGGATTTTTCGAGGATCCGATCACCTGGGTGTTGTTGGCCGTTGGTGCGTCCTTGGCGCACGCGGCCGTGGGCGATGACCCCGTAATCCGCCGCCCCACGTAGGGTCAGCGCATGTCGGGATACCTGCGCCGACTGGCGACGACCGGTGCCGCCTACACGGCGGCGAGCATCCTCAGCAAGGTCATCGCGGTCGCGCTGCTGCCGCTCTACACGCGCCACCTGACGCTGGCCGACTACGGCGTCGCCGAGGTCCTCTTCGCCGCGGTCGTCTTCGCCAGCATCGTCGTTCGCCTCGGGCTGATCGAGGCGATCCTGCGCTTCTACTACCAGGAGGACGAGGACCCGGGCCGGGTCGTCGCCGGCACCTTCGCCGGCCTCTTCTGGCTCTCGACGCTCGGTGCGTTGCTCGCTCTCCCGTTCGCCGGCCCCCTCTCCGAGCTGCTGCTCGACGAATCGGCGCCCGGGCTGATGCGGATCGCGATCGGCGGCCTCTGGGTGCTGACGATGTGGGAGTTCATGCTGACCCTGTTCCGACTCGAAGAGCGGGCCCGCGCCTTCTTCCTGACGACGATCCTCAACGTCGTCGCCGCGATCGCGCTCACGGTCGTCCTCGTCGTCGGTCTCGACGAAGGCGCGCGCGGCCTCCTGCTCGGCAGCTACGCGACCGGCGCCGCCTTCGTCCTTGCCCTGATCGCCCTGCAGTGGCGCCACCTCTCGCTGCGGGTCGACCCGGCGCTGCTGCGCCGCCTCTTCCGCTTCGGGCTGCCGACGATGCCGGCCGAGGTCTCCCTCTACGCGCTCAACTTCGTCGACCGCCTGATCGTCCTCCGGTCGGTCGGCGCCGCCGAGGCGGGCCTCTACTCGCTTGCCGTCAAGTTCGCGCAGGCGGTCAACGTCCTCGTCCGCGGCTTCCAGCTTGCCTGGCCACCCCTCGCCTACTCGATCCGCGACGACGAGGAGGCCCGGCGCCTCTACGCAACCGTCGTCACCCTCTTCGTCGCCGCTTGCGCCTTCGTCGTCACCGGGATGTGGCTGTTCTCGCGCTGGATCGTCCGTGCCCTGGCGGCGCCGAAGTTCTTCGACTCCTGGGAAGCGATCGGCCTCGTCTCCACCGCGGTCACCCTCTACGCGCTCTACCTCGTCCTTGTCGTCATCCTCGGCCGCACCGGCCGCACCGAGTTCAACCTGCCGGCGGCGATCGGCGCTCTCGTCGTCAACGTCGCCCTCAACCTGGTGCTGGTGCCTTCGCTGGGAATCGTCGGCGCCGGCCTCGCTCTAGTTGCCTCCTACATGGTCGTACTCGGCTTGATGTACGTCTTCACCCAGCGCCTCTTCCCGGTCCCCTACGAGTGGGGCCGGCTGCTGCGGGTGACGCTGACGGTGGCCGCACTGGTCGGAATCGCCGAGCTGCTGGTGCCGACCGAGGGAGCGCTCGGCCTCCTCCTCCGCGCGGCCCTCTTCTCCGCCTACCCATTGGTCCTCTGGCTCAGCGGCTTCTTCAGCGACGAAGAGCGCCAGTGGCTCGAGCGGTTGCGCCACCCACGCGAGGTGATGGCGAGCTTCGCGGCGCTGCGCGCCCAGCCGGCCGCTGTCGACGGCCGCATCCCCGAGACCTACGAGGTGGAGCGGATGGACGAGGACCTACGTTCTTAGTTTCGTGGTTCCTTAGTCGTGTATATCCGGACTAAGGAACCACGGAACTCGGTCGGTCCCTCAGAGACTCGCCGTAGTTGGGGAGGAGCGCCTGGCGGGCGTGAGCCCACATGATCCGTGGCGAGCGGCTGGGGAGGACGGTCGCGGCCACCGCGCGGAGGGTGTAGGTCCAGGCGGTGAGGAGGCGGACCGCCATCGCTGCGAGCGTCCCGTGGTGCTTGCGCATGTAGAGGTCGCGGTTGCGGTGGAATTCGACGATTCGGGGCAGGCCCTTGGCGAGGTCGGTCGAGAGCTGGTCGTGGTGGACCGCCTGCGCGGCCGGGACGGAAAGGGAGTGCCAGCCGGCCTCGGCTAGGCGCTTGGCGAAGTCGCACTCGTCGTAGTAGACGAAGAAGGCCGGGTCCATGTAGCCGACCGCGGCGGCGGCCTCGCGGCGGACCATCAGCGCGCTCGACTGCGCCCAGTCCACCCGCCGGGTCTCGGAGCCCACACTCTGCACCGTGAAGCGGCGGTGGAGGAAGAGGGCGCCGATCGCCGCCGTGCCGACGCCGGGGAAGCGCCAGGCGGAGGGGACGGGGTTACCGACTGAGTCGAGCAACTGCGCGGTCGCCGCGGCTGCCTTCGGGTCAGCGTCGAGAGCCGCGATCAGCGCCACCGCCGCGCCCGGCCGTA
>DATFOB010000045.1:0-45145 GCA_035266025.1 Solirubrobacterales bacterium | reverse complement strand
CGGCGATCAGCTCCAGCGACCGCGCCGTCATCAGGCCCGGATCGCCGGGGCCGGCTCCGACCAGGTAGACGACGCCGGAGCGTGCGCTCATCCGCCTGTTCCTTCCCGGTCCAGGGCAAGGAAAAGGAACAGGCGAAGGGTCACGCTTGCTCCTCGGCGCGGTCGAGGATCTCGCGGGCGCCGGCGCCGAGCAGGCGCTGGACAAGTTCGGCGCCTGCGAGCGCCGGCTCCTCGGCGCCGCCCTCGAGGCGGTCGCGCAGCCACTCGCTGCCGTCGGGGAGGCCGACGAAGGCATCGATCTCGATCCGGCCGCCATCGACTCGGGCGTGCACCCCGAGAGGACTGGCGCAGGTGGCGTCGAGCAGGGCGACGACGGTGCGCTCGGCGGTCAGCTCGCGCATCGCCCGCAGGTCGCCGATCGCCGCCGCGGCATCCCCCGTCGCAACGTCGCTGATCCGCGCCTGCAGCGCCAGCGTGCCCTGGCCGGCCGCCGGAACCATGCGATCGACCGGGATCGCAAAGCCGATCTCGTCCTCGCGCCCGAGCCTCCGCAGGCCGGCGGCGGCGAGGACGATCGCGTCGAGGTCGCCTGCCTCCAGCTTGCGCAGACGGGTGTCGACGTTGCCGTGCAGCTCCTCGACGCGAAGGTCGGGCCGCGTCGCCAGCAATTGGGCGCGGCGGCGGAGGCTGGCGGTGCCAACCCGCGCCCCCTCTGGCGCGTCCTCAAGTGACCCCCCGGCGCCGATCCAGACATCCGCGGCGTCCTCGCGCTCGGGCGCCGAGGCGATCTCCAGCCCCTCCGGCATCTCCGCCGGCAGGTCCTTCGCCGAGTGGACGCCGAGCTCGGCCTCCCCGGCTAGCAGCGCCTGCTCGACTCCGCGCACGAAACGCGACTTGTCCCCCGGCTCGCCGTCCGAGCTTGCCGTGATCAGCTCGGCGCCGCCGAGACGGTCGGCGACCCAGCGCGCCTGGGTAAGCGCCAGCGCACTACCGCGGGTGGCGATCCGCATCGCTAGCTCTTCTTGCGGCGCAGCTCGGTGACGTTGTCCGCGCGCCCTTCGCCCTCGGGCTCGGTCTCGACGTCGAGACCGAAGAGCTCGCGCAGGGCGCTGACGTAGTGGTAGGCGTCGTCGGAGCCGGCCGAATGGCGGATCCGCAGCGTCGGCTCGTGCAGGAGCCGCGAGGAGATCGCCTTCGCCATCTTCTCCAGCCGCTCGCGATCGGCCTCGCCGAGGTTCTCCCAGCGGCCCTCGTTCTCGGCAAGCACGCGGCGCACGACCTCGTCGCCGTGCTCGCGCAGGGCGCTGATCGTCGGCACCACCTCCAGCGAGGTGAGCCAGCGCTCGAAGCGGTCGAGCTCGGCCTCGACGATCTTCTCCGCCCGCGCCGCCTCCGCCTCGCGGCCGCCCTGGTTGCGTTCGACGATCTGCTGGACGTCGTCGATGTCGTGGAGGGTGACTCCACCGACTTCGCGGCAGGCCGGCTCGATGTCGCGCGGCACCGCCAGGTCGATCGCCAGCAGCGGCCGCTCCGGGCGCGCCTCCATCACGTGCTCGAGCCCATCGCGCTCGACGATGTGGTGGGGCGAGTTGGTCGCCGAGACGACGATGTCGGCGCCTGTCAGCTGCTCGGGCAGCTCGTCGAAGCGGACGGCGGTGCCGTCGAAACGCTGGGCGAGGCCGATCGCGCGGTCGTAGTGGCGGTTGGCGACGAAGACGGTGGCGACGCCGCGGGCGACCAGCGCCTTGGCGACGAGCTCGGCCGTCTCGCCGGCGCCGACGACGAGCACGCGCTTGTCGGAGAGGTCGCCGATCGCCCGCCGGGCCAGCTCGACGGCGACCGAGGGAATCGAGACGCCCTTCTGGCTGATTCCGGTCTCCTCGCGGGCGCGGCCGCCGGCCGACAGCGCCCCGCGGAAGAGCCGGTTGAGGACTGGCCCGGTCGCGCCCTCGACCATCGCCAGCTCGTAGGCGCGTTTGACCTGGCCCTGGATCTCCGCCTCGCCGAGGATCATCGAGTCGAGCCCGGCGGTCACCTGCAGCAGGTGCCGCGCCGCTTCGCTCGCCCGCAGCGAGTAGAGGTGGCCGAGCAGCTCCGTCGGGCGGATCTCGGCCTGGCGGGTGAGGACGCTGAGCGCGGTCGACTCGGCCTCGACCGGGTCGGAGACGATCAGGTAGAGCTCGGTGCGGTTGCAGGTCGAGATCGCCGCCGCCTCGTGGATCCCGCTCGCCGCGTTTAGCTCGGCCAGCGCGCCGACGGCGCGTCCCTCGGTCAGCGAGAGACGCTCGCGCAGGTCGAGCGGCGCGGTCTTATGGGAGACGCCGAGGGCGAGCAGCTCTGCCATCAGGCGCTCACCTCCTCGCGCTTCTCGTCTTTCCGCTCCTCGGCGATCGCCGCTACCTCGCGCAGGTCGCGCTCGATCCGCTGCAGTTTGGCCGCCATGATCGCGACGTAGACGACGAGGAGCACGACGAAGACGACGTAGGCGCCGGCGACGTACTTGCCGGCCTCGTCGAGCGGCAGCGCCGGCGCGGCGAGGAGGAACTCCACCTAGCTCACCTCCGGGGCGATCCGCGAGCTGCCGCCGCCGACCGGCGCGTCGAGGGCGCGGCGCAGGCGCTTGACCTGCCCGGAAGCGCTCTTCGCGGTCAGCTCGAACTTGACCAGAGTGGTCCAAAGCAGTCCCATCGCGACCAACGAGCAGAGGAAGGTCAGCATCATCTCGCCCGGCATCCCGCCTTCGGCGGTAGCGAAGGTGCGTGGATGGACGAGGCTCTCGGCCATCCGCACGGCCATGAAGTTGAGCGGCACGAAGGCGCCGGCGGTGACGGCGAAGACCGAGGCGTAGCGCGCCTGGCGGTCGCGGTCCTCGATCGCGTAGCGGAACGGGTAGTAGGTCGCGTAGAGGAGGAAGACGATCAGGAAGCTGACCAGCGTCGGCTCGTCCCAAACCCACCAGTGCCCCCAGGACGCCTTGGCCCAGATCGCGCCGGTGATGAGGACGGCGACGCCGAAGATGACCGAGATGTGGATCGCGACGTAGGAGTAGGCGTCCCACTTGCGGTCGTTCGAGCGCAGGTGCAGGATCGCGAAGACCCCGCCGGCGACGAACCCGATCAGCGCCGTGATCGCCAGCGGCACATGGACGTAGAAGATCTTCTGGATGAACCCTTGGTCGCCGTCAAGGGGGGCGTAGAAGAAGACCAGCGAGAGCGACAGCGCAAGCATCGCCACGGCTGCGATCGAGAGGGGCTTTAGTCCTTTGCCGTACATGCTCCGAGGGGGTGGGAGGCGTGGCGCCCGGTCAGTCCTCGAGGAGGAAGTCGAAAACGGCATAGCCGACCAGGCCGAAGATCAGATCGTATAGACCGAGGACCATCAGCCAGGTGTCGAAGCGGTCGTAAGAGGGGCCGCCCAGCGAGAGCAGCGGCTCGGTGGCGCCGGTCGCGGCGATCATCAGCGGGATCGAGAGCGGCAGCAGGACCAGCGGCACGAGCAGATCGCGGGCGCGCGAGTTGACTGCCATCGAGGAGATCAGGGTGCCGGTGGCGGCGAGGCCGACGTTGGTGAGGAGGAGGACGGCGACCAGCGGGCCCAGCCCGGCGGCGTCTTCGAGGAAGAAGATCGCGAAGATCGGGACGGTGACCAGCTCTAGCGCCGCGAGGTAGACCACCAGTGCCGTCGCCTTGGCGGCGAAGAGGACGGTGCGGTCGATCGGCGCCAGCCGGATCGCGTCGAAACCGCCCTCCTCGCGCTCGGAGACGAAGAGGCGGTTGATGCCGAGGACGGCGGCGAAGAGCAACGTCGCCCACAGCACCCCGGAGGCGAGGCTGCCGGAGAGGCTGGTGCGGTCGAGGCCGAAGCGGAAGACGACGAAGGTGGTGACGGCGAAGAGGGCCATCGCCGGCAGCGACTGCAGGGTCCGCAACTCCGAGCGCAGGTCCTTGGCGAGGATCGCGGCGAAGGCAGTGCGGGACGGGGTCACGAGACCACCGCCCGCTCGCCGATCCCAAGCCTCAGCACCTGGTCGGCCTCGGCTTCGTGCCGCTCGGGGTCGTGGGTGACGACGACGCGGGTGCGGCCCGGCCCGGGGCCGATGAGGCCGTGCGCGAGCTCCCGCCCCTCGGTATCGAGGTTGGAATCGGGCTCGTCGAGCAGCAGCAAATCGGGCTCGTGGAGGACGCAACGGGCGAGCGAGAGGCGCTGGCGCATCCCGGCCGAGAGCTCGGCAACCCGCTCGTCGGCGCGGCGCTCCATCCCGACCGCGTGCAGCAGCTCCTCAATCCGCTCCTCAGCCGCGCCGCGCTCGATCCCGTACAACCGCGCGCCGAAGCGCAGGTTCTCGCGGCCGGAGAGCTCGCGGTAGAGCAGGGGCTCGTGGCCGAGGTAGCCGATCCGCCCCCGCAGCTTCCAAGCTTCGTCCGGCAGCGAGCAGCCGAGCACGCCGACCTCGCCGTCGCTCGGGCGCAGCAGCGTCGCCAGGATCCGCAGCAGCGTCGTCTTGCCGGAACCGTTTGGTCCGAGGACAACGAGCGAAGCGCCGGCGGCAAGCTCGAGGTCGACGCCATCGAGCGCCGGCCGGTCGCCGTAGTCGCGCCGCAGCCCGGCGACCGAGATCGCGGGCCCGGCCTTCTCCATCAGCGCCGCTTCTGCAGGGTACGGCGGCCGATCTTGAGCAGTGGACCTGCACCCTCGCGCAGCGCTTTCGCGCGAACCTCGCCTTTGCCGTAGAGGATCTTGGCCGAGGCTTTGACCGCCTCGCCGAGGGTTTGGTCGTAGGGGTGCCACCAGAAGTCGCGGGTGAGGCCCGGCTCCCAAGCGTTCATCTTGATGTTGACGCACTCGTAGAAGCCGAATTTGGAGTGGGAGCGGCCGAGGCCGGAGTCCTTGACCCCGCCCCAGGCGCACTGGCAGGCGCCGTGGCTGAAGGAGTGGTCGTTGACCCAGACCATCCCGGACTCGATCCGCCGGGCGATCCGGGCGCCTCGCTGGCGGTCCTTGGTCCAGACCGAGGCACCGAGGCCGAACTCGGAGTCGTTGGCGAGGTCGATCGCCTCCTGCTCGGAATCCACCACGACGATCGGCAGGACCGGGCCGAAGATCTCCTCGCGCATGATCCGCATCTCGTGGCTGACGCCGGTGAGGACGGTGGCGGCGATGTAACGGCCGGAGGCGAGGCCGGGCGGGTCGACCGGGCCGCCGCAGCGCTTGGTCGCGCCGGAGGCGACCGCATCCTCGATCAGCTCGCAGACGATCCCGTACTGGTCCTCGGAGGTCATCGGGCCGACCTCGGTGTCCCACTCGATCGGGTTGCCGACCTTCAGCTTTTCGGCCTCGCGGACGACGCCCTCGGTGAAGCGGTCGGCGACGTCGCGCATGACGTAGACGCGCTCGATCCCCGAGCAGGTCTGGCCGGCGTTGGCGAAGCCGCCCCAGACGGCGCCGGAGATGGCGTTGTCGATGTCGGCGTCGGAGCAGACGATCATCGGGTCCTTGCCCCCGAGCTCGAGGACCGAGCCCTTGAGGTCGGCGGCGCAGACCTCGCCGACCTTGCGGCCGACGTCGACCGAGCCGGTGAAGAAGACCTTGCCGACGGTCGAGCGGCAGAGCGCGTCGCCGATCCGGCCGCCGCCGTGGACGACGCGGACAAGACCCTCGGGCAGCCCGCCCTTCTCGAACACGCGGGCGATCCGCTCGCCCAAGAGCGGCGTCAAGCTTGCGGGCTTGAGGACGACGCCGTTGCCGGCCATCAGCGCGATCGCGACCTCGCCGAAGGGGATCGACCAGGGGTAGTTCCAGGGGGCGATCACGCCGACGACGCCGATCGGCTCGTAGCTGAAGCGGCCTTTCTTGGAGAGCGTGAAGGCCTGCGTCATCGGCACCTTCTCGTCAGCGAGGATCTTCGGGCCCTGCTTCGCGCACCAGTGGAGCGCATCGACGGTCGGCAAAAGCTCCATCGTGTAGCTCTCGGCCCGCGGCTTCCCCTGCTCGGTCGTCAGCAGCTCGGCGATCTCGTCGATGTCGTCGAGGAGCGCGTCGGCGGCGCGCTTCATGTAGCCGGCGCGGGTCTTCGCCGGCAGCTCCGCCCAGGCGGGCTGGATCCGCGCCACGTCGTCGACCACGCCCTGCACTTCCTCGGGGACGATCGTCGGTACAGAGCCGACCAGCTCGCCGGTCGCCGGGTTGAACGACTCGAGGGTTGAGGTGGATAGGGCTGCGGGCTGCTGCTCGGTGGTCGCCATGGGGCGATTGTACGGCGGTGTTGGAGAGGGGCAAAGGGGGAGGGCTTGGGAGGGGAGAGAGGGAGGGGTCGGCGGACAACAGCGGGGAGGGTCCGGCGACCCCTCCCTCTCTCCCCTCATACTGGGCCGTGGTGGAGGACCGATTGTTCGACACGGGCGGGGAAACGCCCGGGGGAAAAGATGAGTTGGTGAGGGACGCGCCGCTCGCTGTCCGCATGCGGCCGCGGTCGCTTGAGGAGGTGGTCGGGCAGGAGCATGTGCTGGGGGAGGGGTCGGCCTTGCGGAGTGCGATCGAAGGTGGGAAGCCGCACAGCGCGATCCTCTATGGGCCTCCCGGGGCGGGTAAGACGACGCTGGCGCGGATCGCGGCGTCGGGGGCTGATGGCGCCTTCGAGGAGGAGTCGGCGGTCAACGCGGGCAAAGCTGAGATCCGCGCGGTGATCGAGCGGGCGCGGGAGCGGCGGCGGGGCAGCGGCCGGCCGACGATCCTCTTTCTCGATGAGATCCACCGCTTCAACAAGGCCCAGCAGGACGCGCTGCTGCCGGCGGTCGAGGACGGAACCCTGACCCTGATCGGGGCGACGACCGAGAACCCATACTTCGAGGTCAACTCGGCGCTGCTCTCGCGGGCGCAGATCTACGAGCTGCGGCCGCTGGAGCCGGCCCAGGTGGAAAAGCTGCTGCGGCGGGCGCTGAGCGACCCGGAGCGGGGGATCGCCGACCCGCCGCAGGTCACCCCCGAGGCGCTGGAGATGCTGGCGCAGCGCAGCGGCGGCGACGCGCGGGTCGCGTTGGGGGCGCTGGAGCGAGCGGCCCAGCGCGTAGCCGACATTGACCACAGTAGGGTGGGGTCGAAGTCGGCTACGGTCGACGTCGCCGCGGTCGAGGACGCGCTGCAGCGCAAGGCGATCGACTACGACCGCACGGGGGACCGCCACTACGACTTCGTCTCCGCCTGGATCAAGGCGACGCGCGGCTCCGATGTGGACGCCTCGCTCTATTACCTGGCGGTGATGCTGGAGGGTGGCGAGGACCCGCGCTTCATCGCCCGCCGGATGGTCATCCTTGCTTCCGAGGACGTTGGCAACGCCGACCCCCAGGCGCTGCTGGTCGCCGACGCCGCGGCGCGGGCGGTCGACCGGGTCGGCCTCCCCGAGTGCGCGCTGAACCTCGCGCAGGCAGCCGTCTACCTCGCCTTGGCGCCAAAGTCGAACGCCTCCTACAAGGGTCTCTCCGCGGCTCGCGCCGAGGTCCGGGAGCACGGGGCGAAGACGCCACCCGATTACCTCCGCGACGCCCACTATCCCGGCGCCTCGAAGCTCGGCCGCGGCGAGGGTTATCGCTACCCGCACGACGAGCCCGGGGGTGTCGGCGACCAGCCGCTCTTACCCGACGAGCTGCGCGGCCGCCGCTTCTACGAGCCGACCGACCGCGGCTTCGAGAAGGCCCTCGGGAAGCGACTGGCGGCCTTTAGAAACAAATTAGACAACCTGTAAACCAACGACGCAACTTCCTGGTCCCTCTGGGGTTTCCATAAGCGGCTCACCAAGCTAAGCCAGGGAGAGCCGACATCCCGGCTGGTGACTCTGACTGGGGGGCACCAGCCGGGCCTGTTGACACAACAGGGGGAACGAGGGCGTCGAGTGGACTGGGCTCGACGCCCTCACATTTTCGGCGTTCGTCCTTTATTCGCCGAGGGGTGAACAAAGGACGAACGCCGAGGTGGTTCATCGCCTATCTTGGGTCGATGGCTGACGAGAAGCGGGAGAAGCTTCGTCTTGGCGGGATGGCGCTCCGCAACGGGTTGCTGATCCACGGGCCGACCCACTGGGCGGCCGCGGTGCGCAAGCGCGATGGCGGGATCGAAGTCGCCTCGGAGCGCAAGCCAGACCTCGCTCCCGGCTTGGTCGCGAAGATGCCGGGGTTGCGCGGTCCGGTGAAACTTGCCGAGGCGCTGGCGGTGCTGCCGTTGGCGCGCCGGCGCCTGCCCTCGGCGCGGCTCCCGTTTGAGGACCCGCGCGTGCTCGCCGCCGCCGGGGCGACCATCGTTGCCACCTCGCTGCTGCGCAAGCGTGTCCCCGCGACCGCCGCGCGCGAAGGGATCGTGCAGGCGCTCGGTGTGGTGCCGGCGCTGGTCGCCCTCGGTGACCGCGACCTCGCCGCCTACCACGGCGCCGAGCACAAGACGATCGCCGCCTACGAGCGCGACCTCGTCGAGGACGTCGCCTCGGTGCCGAAAGAGCACGACCGCTGCGGCTCCAACCTGATCGTGCCGATGATGCTGCTCTCCGCCGGCGGCACCGTCCTGCTCGAGCGGCTGGTCGCAAAGCCAAGCCCTGCCGCCCGCGCCGGTGTCGGCCTCGGCGGCGCCTCGCTCGCGGTCGAGATGTTCGCCTGGAGCGACCGCCACCACGGCGACCCGCTAGCCGAGGCCTTCCACACCCCGGGCCGCGAAATTCAGCGCCACTGGGCGACCAAGGAGCCGACCCCCGAGCAGCTCGAGGTCGCGGTGGCGGCGCTCGAGGAGATTCTCCGCGCTGAGGGCGGCGAGGGGGACACGCCGAGGCCGGCCGCATAGACTTCGCGACCTTGTTCGGAAGGATCGACCACATCGGGGTCGCCGTCGAGGACATCGACGCCGCGATCGGGCTCTACCGCGACAGCTTCGGGATGGAGCTGGCCCACCGTGAGACTGTCGAGTCGCAGGGTGTCGAGGCGGTTCTGCTCGATGTCGGCGAGGGCCACGTCGAGCTGCTGGCGCCGCTCGGTCCCGATACCCCCGTCGGCAAGTACCTGGCCAAGAACGGGACCGGCCTGCACCACGTCGCCTATGCGGTCGACGACATCGATTCGGCGCTGGAGAAGATCGCCGCCGCCGGGATCCAGCTGATCGACTCCGAGCCGCGGACCGGCATCCGCGACAGCCGCGTCGCCTTCCTTCACCCCCGCTCCACCGGCGGGGTCCTGACCGAGATCGTCGAACCAGCAGGGGGTCACTGATGGCGGATGCGCAGCGAGTTGAGATCGGCTTTGAGGGCGGCCAGGTGATCTCCACCCGCCTCGGCGAGGCGGACCTGAAGGACCTGCGATCGAGCCTCGAGCAGGGCGGCTGGTTCGACCTCCACACCGAGGAGGGGACGATCGCCCTCTACCTCGGCAAGGTCCAGTTCATCCGGGTCGCGTCCGGCGAGCACCGCGTCGGCTTCGGCGGCTAGGAGCGGGATGAGGCCGCGGCGCCTGCTCGGAGCAGCTGCCGCGGCAACCCTGGGCGCCGCAATCTGGTGGCGCAAGAACCCATCGGCCTGCCCCTACGGCCAGCGCTTCTGGGTCGAAGCGCCACACCCGATCATCACCCGCGATCGCCTCCGCTCGGTGCTGCGGCCGCAGCCGGGCGAGCGCCTGCTGGAGATCGGCGTCGGCACCGGCTACTACAGCCTCGACCTGGCGGAGTGGGTCGCCCCGGAAGGAACCCTGGAGCTCTTCGACCTGCAGCAGAAGTTCCTCGACCACGTGATGCGCGCCTCAACCGAGCGCGGCCTGTCGAACCTCGTCCCGACCCAGGGTGACGCGACCGACCTCCCGCACGAGGACGCCTCGGTCGATGCCGTCATCCTCACCGCCGTCCTCGGCGAGATCCCCGATGCCGCCGCTGCCTTGCGGGAGATTCGCCGGGTGCTGAAGCCCGGCGGCCGCCTCGTCGTCGGCGAGCTCTTCGGCGACCCCCATTTCACCACCCGCGCCAGCCTCGAGCGGATGGGAGGGGAGGCGGGCCTGGAGTTGGTGGAGACCTCCGGCAACTGGTTCGGGTTCTTCGCCCGGCTAGCGCCGCAGTAACGAGCGAGCGCGGTCGTACCGCAGCGCCGTACGCGCTGCATTTCCTCCCGGGCCGCCATGCAGCCCGCCGCCTGGATGAGCCGAGGAGGAGGCGAGGTAGAGGCCGCGGACGGGAGTGGTCGGTCGACCTAGACCGGGGAAGGGACGGAAGATCGCCTGCTGGTAGAGCTGGGCGGTGCCGCCGTTGATCGCGCCGCCGACGAGGTTGCGGTTGTGGCGCTCGAGGTAGAGGGGGGTCTGGATGTGGCGTTTGACGATGCGCTGGCGGAAGCCGGGGGCGAGGCGCTCGACCTCCTCCTCCATCCGGTCGGCGAAGCGCTCGGCGTCCACGCTGTCCCAGTCGCCGCTCAGCTCGCCGGCGGCATCGGCGCGTGGGCTCTGGGGCACGTGGGTGTAGGCCCAGGCGGTCTCGGTTCCCTCCGGCGAGCGCGAAGGGTCGACCATCGAGTACTGGCCCAGGACCAGGAAAGGGCGCTCGGGAATTTCAGCGGCCGCCAGCTGCGTCGTCGCGTGGGTGAGCCCGTTCATGCCTTCGGCGACGTGGACGGTCGAGGCGCGGCGGGCGTCGGCGGCGCTCCAGGGGATCGGCTCGCGCAGGGCCCAGTTCACCTTGAAGGTCGAGTTGTCGTACTGGTAGTTGCGCAGGTCTGCGCGGATTCGTTCGGAGACGACGTCCTCTGGCAGCATCTTCAGGAAGAGGGCGGGCGCGCCACAGTCGGCGAGGATCGCCCGCCGCGCCTCGAAGCGCCTGCCGTCGGCGGCGAGCGCGGCCCGGGCGCGCTTGTCGCGCACCTCGATCCGCTCGATCGGCGTCCCACAGAGGACCTCGCCGCCGCGGTCGCGCAGCCGCTCGACCAGCGCCCTCGTGATTTCGCCGGCGCCACCCTCAGGCACCGGGTAGCCGTGCTGCTGGCCGAGCCCGCAGAGGACCCAGCCGAACATGCCGCCGCCCGAGCTCTCCGGCGTCAGGTCGGCGTGGAGGGCGTTGCCGGCGATCAGCCAGCCGCCGCCGTCCCCTTTGAAGTTCTCCTCCGCCATCCGCCGCGCCGGCAGCAGCGAGAAGCGGGCGAAGTCGGCGAGGCCGCGGGGGCCGAGCGCATTCAGCATCCCGGCTGCCGGGCGGATCGGCGGCAGCGGCGTCAGCAGGGAGCCGACCAGGTGCGGCCCGGCGCGGCGCCAGAGGTCGAAGAGCCGCCGCCAGGCATCGCCGTCGCCCGGCGCGAAGGCATCAAGCGAGGCGCAGGTCTCCTCCAGATCCATCGAGAGCAGCGCGCAGCGGCCATCGGGATGGGGATGGGCGACGACCCCCTTGGCGCTGAGCCAGTTGACCCCGTAGCGCTCCAGCTCCAGCGGGGCGATGTGGCGGGAGGCGAGGGTGAGCGGATAGAAGGCGCTGTAGAGGTCGTGGACGAAGCCCGGCTCGGTGACTTCGCCGCTGCGGACGGCGCCGCCCGGTTCGGGCTGCTCCTCGCAGACGACGACGCTCCAGCCGGCGTCGGCGAGGTGGTTGGCGGCGATCAGACCATTCGGACCGGCGCCGATGACGACGGCGTCTGCATGCATCAGCCTCTTCCGATTACCCGCAGCATCCCGTCCCAAGCGCCGAGCGCTTTGACGGCGACGCTGGGGCGGCCGCCGAAGCCGCCCTCGACCTCTCCTGCGCCCTTGCCGCCGCTCAGAGCGCCCTCGCCTGCCGGGCGGTCCCCGGCCGTGTGCTCAAGCCGGGCCAGCGCCTGCAGCGCCCGCTTGGCGACGCCGCCGAAGTAGGAGTAGAAGAGCACCTGGGCGCGGGCAAGGCCGCCGGCGGTGAGCTCGTCACGGGGGTGGCGGATGACGCTGAGGACCGCTTCGGCTACCGACTCCGGCGAGTAGACGGAGGGGAACGGCGGTTCCGGCGGCAAGAGGCCGGTCGAGCTTTCGAGGTTGCTCCAGAGGGGGGTGTCGACGGCGCCGGGGTTGACGAGGGAGAGGGTCACCGAGGAGCCGCCCTCTTCGAGCTCGATCCGGACGGTGTCGAGGAAGCCGACCAGCCCGTGCTTGGAGGTGGTGTAGGCGGCCATCCCCGGCAGCGGCATCCGCGCCGCGATCGGGCCGACGCAGACGATGGCGCCGCGGGAGCGCTCGAGGTGGGGGAGCGCCGCGCGGACCGTGTCGACGGTGCCGCGCAGGACCGTGTCGACGGTCTGCTCGAAGTCCTCCGGCTCGGTCTCGGTGAAGCGGCCGAAGGAGAGGCTGGCGGCCGAGGTGACGAGGACGTCGAGGCCCCCCATCTCGCCCACGGCCCTCTCGATCCCGGCGGCGAGCGCCTCGCGGTCGGTGACGTCGGCGGCGATCGCGATCGCCTCGCCGCCCTGTTCGGCGAGCTTGCGCTTCGCCGCCGCCAGGCCGAGCTCGTTGCGGGCGAGGATCGCCACCTGCGCTCCTTCCCGGACTAGGCCCTCGGCGACGGCTAGGCCGATGCCGCTGCTGCCGCCGGTGACGAGGACACGCTGGCCCGGCAGCGGGCGCTCCCGGACAGGGTTGCCCTCCGGAGTCCCCTCGACCAGCCGCTTCAGCCGCGCCAGCGCCTCGGCGTTACGTACGCGGAGTGCGGTGTCGGCCACCGGGTTGCCGACGACGAGCGAGGTAAGGCGGTCGCCGGGCACCTCCTCCATCTCCACTTCGGTGCCGCCGGCGCTCTCGTGCAGATCGATTTCTATCGTCGCCGTCCCCAGCGGACGCGCCTTCGCCTTGAGCACGATCCGCTGCGGCGGCTCGACCTCCATCACCTCGGTGTAGTCCTTGACCCCGACCGGCCAGGGCCCGACCTCGTGGTGGAAGCGGGAGCCGACGGCGGGGAACTCCGAGTCCTCCTCGCGGATCCCAGCTGCTCCGACCACCCAGTCGGGGTAACGCTGCGGATCGGCGAGGACGGCGAAGACCTCCTCCGGGGTGGCGTCGATGTGGACTCGGTTACGCGCCATTGCCGTCCTCCGCCAAAGCCATCACTCCGTCCTCGGCGCCGTCACCGTCGCGGAAGAAGTTCCAGAGCTCAACCCGGTTGCCGGCGGGGTCGGAGAAGTAGACGGAGTGGTCGCCGCCGTCGTGCTCGACCGGCCCCTGGACCTCGACTCCGCGCTCGCGCAGCCTCGAGGTCAGCGCCTCGAGGTCATTGCGGTCGACCGAGAGGGCGAAGTGGACGTGGCGGCCGCCGCGGTCGTCGAACTCCTGCTCGCCGGGGGGCCAGATTCCGAGCCGGCAGTTGTCCCCAACCGCGAGCCAAACCTTGTCGTCTTCCTCGAGGAGCAGCTCCAGGCCGAGCTCCCGGTAGAAGGAGACCAGCCGCCCCACGTCTTCGGTCTCCAGGACCAGCTCGCAGATTCCGCCGAAGTTCACCACTGCCGTCTTCCCTTTCCGGGCCTGGTTCATTCCTCGCCGTTTCGACTGCGACCGGATCGGCTATCCGGAAGAGAGGAAAGGCCGGAAAAGAGCAAACACCGAGGAGGGACGGGATGTCCACCATCGAGGAGTCGATCGAGGTCAAGGCGCCGCTGCGCAGCGTCTACGACCAATGGACGCAGTTCGAAGAGTTTCCGCGCTTCATGGAGGGGGTCGAAGAGATCCACCAGATCGACGACACCCACCTGCGTTGGGTCGCTGAGTTCGGCGGCTCCCGCCACGAATGGGAGGCGGAGATCACCGAGCAGAAGCCCGATGAGCGCGTCGCCTGGCGCAACGTCGAGGGCAAGGAGAACGCCGGCGTCGTCACCTTCCACCGGATCGACGACGACACCACCCGGGTGATGGTCCAGATGGACTTCGTCCCGGAGGGGATCAAGGAGCGGATCGGCGACGCGCTGGGCGCGGCCGATCGTCGCGTCCACGGCGACCTCGAGCGCTTCAAGGAGCTGGTCGAGACCCACGGCGCCGACGGCGGCTGGCGCGGGGAAGTGAAACGTCCCGACGAGACCTAGGTCGTGGCGGCGCGGGCGATGTAGACACCCTTCGTGTGGTCGAGCTCGTGGAGCGGCTGTTTCGGGATCGCGTCGTGATGGTGCCCGTAGACGTCGAGGCACTCGAGGCCCGCCCGCTCCAGGGCCTCGAGCACCTCCGCTTCGGGGAAGTGGCGCTCCCGGTGGAGCTCAGCTGCGATCGACGGGGCGGCTTCGGGATCAAGCGACTCGACCTCGAAGCTTGCCTCGACAGTCGTTCCGGGCTCGGCGTCCGGGGTGCTCTGTCCCCTCCAGATCATCCGGAATCCATCCCGTTCGACCACGACTTCTTCGGCGAAGAAGGTCCGGTAGGCCTCGAGCGTGTTGACATCGAACATCAGCAGCCCGCCGGGGCCGAGGTTGCGGCGCATCCCCGTCAGCGCCTGCTCGAGTTCCTCGGCGCTGAGGAGGTAGTTGACGGCGTCGTCTAGGCAGAAGACGAGGTCGAACTCGCCGAAGACGGGGAGGGCGCGCATGTCAGCGACCGAGAGCTCGGCCCTGTCCCCGACCTTCTCGCGAGCGATCGCGACCATCTTCGGGGAGATGTCGCAGGCCGTCACCTCCCACCCTTTCTCCAGCATCGGGATGAAGCTCTTGCCGGTCCCGCAGGCGACGTCGAGCAGCCTCCGTCCGGGAATCCCATACTGCTCGACCTTCGGCAATAGCTCGCCGAGCCAAAGGTCGTAATCGTGATGGGCGGTGAACTCGTCGTAGACGGGCGCGATCGCCTCATAGGCGATCTCAGCCCATCGCGGGCGCTCTTCCCCCTGGTCCCTGGCCACGAAATCAAGACCTGCGCAAGCTCTGAACAGTTTCTAAAACAGAGGTGGCAATTTGGTCCACCGCTTATGTAGGTTCGTTCAATCAGTACTCCAGAAGAGCACCGTCGCGGGAACGACGATGCCTGGGAGTGGGGAGAGGCACAGAGGGTTTGTCTTCGAATCGCGTATCGCTACGCGAGCAATCCGGGCGACGCCGAAGACATAGCTCAGGATGCCTTGCTTCGCGCCTGGCGTCGACGCTCGACCCTGCGAGATTCAGGCAGCCGTAACCAGTGGCTGGCGGCGATCGTCCGCAACGAGGCCTTCCGCCAGCACTCGCGGGTGCGCCCCGACCCGACAGAGAAGATCGAGCTGCGGGAGGGGGCAGAGGACGAGCGGGTCCTCGC
This sequence comes from Solirubrobacterales bacterium, assembly GCA_035266025.1. GTDB lineage: Bacteria > Actinomycetota > Thermoleophilia > Solirubrobacterales > 70-9 > VAYN01. The sequence continues at coordinate 29,930 of DATFOB010000045.1, read as the reverse complement.
TGCGGTTGAGCTCGCCGACCTGCACGCGGCGCTGGCGGGCCTGAACGAGCGCGACCGGCGGCTGCTGGAGATGAAATACGAGGAGGACCTGACCCAGGCGACGATCGCGCGCCGCCTCGGGATCCCGGAAGGAACCGTGAAGGTGCGGCTGCACCGGGCCCGCAACAAACTGCGCCTGCTGTACGCGGGGGCGAGCGCGACCGGCTGAACTTCGGACCGCTGTACAACGACGGCGCCGGCGCCCGCGTCGAACATTTCCGCATGGAGATGGCATCCCGTCAGATCGTCGCCTTCGGCGGCGGCGGCTTCTCGATGGAGTCGGGAAACCCGCTGCTCGACGACTACGTCCTGGGGCTGACCCGGGCGGAGCGGCCGCGGGTCTGCTTCCTGCCCTCGGCCAGCGGCGATGCCGACCACTACATCGTCCGCTTCTACCGCGCCTTCTCCGCCCACCGCTGCGAGCCGAGCCACATCTCGCTCTTCCGCCGCGAGCAGGGACCGAGCGACCTCCGCCGCCACCTCCTCTCCCAGGACCTGATCTACGTCGGCGGCGGCAGCGTCGTCAGCCTGCTCGGCGTCTGGCGCGCCCACGGGATCGACTCGATCCTGCGCGAGGCCTGGGAATCGGGCGTAATCCTCTGCGGCCTCTCGGCCGGCTCCCTCTGCTGGTTCGAGGAGGCGGTGACCGGCTTCCACGGCGAGGCGAAACGGCTGCGGGGGCTCGGGCTGCTGCCCTTCAGCAACTGCGTCCACTACGAGCGCGGCGCCAAGCGCGGCGAGGCCTACCACCGGTTCCTGCGCGAAGGGATGTGCGGGGGCTACGCCGCCGAGGACGGCGCCGCCCTGCATTTCGTCGGCCCGGAACTGAGCCGGGTCATTGCCTCTAGGCCGCAGGCCCGCGGCTACCGGCTCGACGTCACCGGTTCGCGGGTGGTGGAGATGCAGATCGCGACCACCTACCTCGGCGACCGGGAGGCGGTCCCCGCGGCGCCGCTGCCGGAGGCGCTCTCGACTGCCCCCGCCGCCTGATGGCAGCCGAGGGCGTACGAGCCAGGACGGGGACGCCGGTGCGGCGGATCCTCGCCCTCGGCGGGCACGAGTTCAGCTTCCGGCCGCCGGACCGCGCGGTCTGCGAGCTGCTGCTGCGGCTGGCCGGCGAACACGGCGGCGAGCGGCCACGGATCTGCATCCTCCCGACCGCCAGCGGCGACACCTCCGACCAGATCGCCGGTTTCTACTCGGCCTTCGGCGAGCGCTCTTGCGAGCCCTCGGATGTCTCGCTGTTCCGCCTCGGGCGGCGGCCGATGGAGCTGCGCGACCACCTCCTCGCCCAGGACTTGATCTACGTCGGCGGCGGCAGCCTCGTCAACCTGCTCGCCGTCTGGGAGGCGCACGACATCGCCTCGATCCTCAGCCTCGCCTGGCGGCAGGGGGTCGTCCTCGCCGGCCAGAGCGCCGGCGCGATGTGCTGGTTCGAGGCCGGCATCACCAAGTCTTCGGGCCGCCCCCTGGCGGCGGCCGGTCTCGGCCTCCTCGGCGGCAGCCTCTGCGTCCACTACAACAACGAACCGGAGCGCCGGGCCGCTTATCTCGACGCGGTCGGCGACGGGATGCCGGCCGGCTACGGGCTCGACGACTACGCCGGCCTGCTCTGGGAGGGCGAAGGCAGTCCCTCGGCGGTGACCGCCCGGCGCGGCGCCCGCGCCTACCGCGTCAGCAAGGGCAGCGGCGCCGCCGCCGAGTCCCCGCTGCCGGCCCGCTTCCTCCCGGCCCCAGCCCCGGCCGCCCTGCGCGAGGACATCGCCGAGTTCCGCCGCATCAAGACGATGCGCAGACGAGCCGGCTGGCTCGGCTGAAGTCACAGGTACGCCTCGATCACGTTGCTGAAGATTTTGTTTCTGCGCGTAAGCCGTAGAAACCTTTCGTCTACAGTCCTGTCATCATGGAGGCACTGAAGATGGAGCGGCCGATGGACAACTGGAACGACGACCGCCTCGACGAACTGAGCCGGCGCATGGACGACGGCTTCAAGGAGATGCGCGAAGGCTTCGCGCGCATCGACAAGCGCTTCGAGACCATGGTCACCCGGGACGAGATGAAGGAGCTGATCGCTTCGATTAACGTCCGCTTCGACGGGGTGGACAAGCGCTTTGATCGCGTCGAGCGGGAGATGAAGGATGGCTTCGAGCTGGTCCACCAGCGCGTCGATCGCCTCTATTACGCGCTGATCACGGCGTTGTTCGGCCTTGTCGTCAGCGTGCTTCTCGCTATGTCTTTCGGCTGAGCTAGATGTAGCTCTCTAAGCCCGTTGTTCACCCGGACCTCTTTGGAGGCTGGCGGTGTCGAAGCCCAGCAACAAAGAGGGCCGTACCGGCCCCAGCCAACGGCAGGGCGGAGCGCTTCATCCGGACGATGCTCCGCGAGTGGGCCTACGCCGTCGTCTCCGGCTGATTGAGCGCTACGACTTCAGACGACGGCATGGCGCGCTCGGCCACTGACCGCCGATTCAGCGGTGACGGGAGCTCCAGGGAACAACGTGGCTGGCATCTACAGCTAGAACTGCTCGAGCGAAGCCCACTCGAACACGCCGAGGATCTGGGCGAACAGCGGCCGTAGCTGGTGGCGGACCGACTCGGTGGGGTCTGGTCGCTGGGCGGTTCCCACGCCTCCGAAGGCTATTGCCTAGGCCGCAGTGAGAGATTGCTCGCCGCACCAGAGAACATCGTGCAGCCCGATCAGGAACCCGTCGACCAGCTCCATCTCACCTCCAACCCGGAAGCGTCCGCGATTACCGTCGAGGAGGACGCCAAGCCAGGTGTTGATCACGCCGGCGGCCCGCCCATCTGGGCTCTGATCGGTCGCATCCCTGCATCGGCATGAGCCATCTGCTTCCACCTCGGCGACGAGCTCCAGGATCGGTTCGTCCGCCGCATGCACCGCCAGGCCAAGCTCGATCTGCTTGCCGGCGTGTTGCGGAAGCTGGATCAACGGCGTCACGACACGGAGCACAGTGGCCAACTGGGCGGAAGTCATGCCGGCTCCGCTTCCCCCCTGCCGCCGCAGCCAACGGGCGATCCCCGCGATCAGCGCCATGCTCCGGCGACTGCGGTCGGTAAATTCGTAGCTCCTGCCCCTCCCTCGACCAGGTCGATCGCGCATCAGCCCGTGTGCCCTCAGCAGGTGCACCTTCCGGTTGACCTGGTGGAAGGTCAGATCGCCTTCCAGCTCGGCCAGCTCGGTCGGCGAGGAAGCGGCAAGGGATAGAGCCTCGATGAACCCCAGCTCCCACATCTCGGCGAGCAGGGAAACCGATGTCCAGCAGTTGTCGTCGATCTGCCCGTCCGGCAGCCGCTGCCACCATGCCTCCGCGTACGCGTCGAGCAGCCGATAGAGCTGCCGCCCTCCTGGATCGGTCAGCTTGTAGACGACCGTGGACGGGACCCCGGGTTCCTCGCTGCGCTCGACCAGCCCGAGGCCGACCTGCTTCGCCGCATAGCGGTAAACGGTTCGCGGCGCGTAGCGGTTGAGCTGTTCCGTCAGCCGCCGCGTGCGCAAGGGGCCCGGCCCGAGCGCCATCAGAATGGCACCGGCAGCGCCCGAGCTCACCTCCCGCAGGAGGTGGCCGTTATCAGCAGCCAAAGAAGCTCCCGAGCCCGGAAGCGCGACTCCCTCACCTACCACGGTTGTCTCGAAGTCCTCTATAGGTACTGCACAATATTCCGATTCCCTCAAAAAGCAATGATCAATGACGAGCTGTGCCAAAAGGTACTCGGCGACTTCAGTCACCCTTGAAATCCCAAAAATCATCCATCTGCAGGGCAAAACAGGGTTGAACCGAAAACCACCAGCCGAAGTTCTCCCGGGTCGCAATTCAAGAGCATCAAGACTCCTTGACCATCGCTCCTCCCGAGTAGAAGCTGCGTTCGAGAAGGTTCGACCCAATCGGGCGAACAAGAACGCCTCCGCGGCGCAGTTGGGAACCGCTCCTCGAGGGCAGCAACGGTCCGGCTCTTCCGGACCCCAGTCAAGGAAGGAAGTAATCAGATGAACAGGAAGCTCATGACGCTGTTCGCGGCGATCACCGCCTTTTTGGCGATGGCCGTCGTGCCGGCGCTCGCCTCCGCCAGCCCCGTCGGCACACTCCAAGATCATGCCGGCGTCACGCAAGGCCCCGGCACGCTGATCATCGGGACGTCTACCAACCTCAAATTCACGACCAACAATGGCGCAACCATTCAGTGCAAAACAAACACGATGACAGGGGAAGTGACCGCCAATACTGGCCATAATTTCGCAGGAAAAATTACGGCCGCGAGCTTTACCGGCAGCGGCAGCAGCCACACCGGTGCGCACTGCGACAGCAGCCTAGGACTCGCCACTATCACGCCCGGGAACCTGCCCTGGTGCCTGACCGGTGTTGCGGGTGTGGAAACAGACACCGTCACACTCGACGGCTGCACTGAAGGGAAAAACATCGAGTTCAAAGCAACAGTTACACCGTTTGGATTCTCGGTTGCAACCTGCACATTTGAAAACACAGACCACGTGGTCGCGAGCTACGTGACAAACGCGAGTCCGCTCGTATTGACGGTCAAAGCGACCACAGCTGGGTTCAAAAAACTGGAAGGCCCCGAAAGCTGTGGGACCCACGGTAGCCTGTCAGGATCGTTCACGTTGGCCAGAGACGCCAACGGCACAGCCCTGAAAATCACCAACACGACATGATCGGTAGCTGAACAGGCAGCCGAGCAGATCTAGGCGATCAACGGGCGGAGCTCTGCTCCGCCCGTTGACTTTCCGGTCTTCAGCGGATCCAGCCGAGTACTACGGGCGTACCTTGACAGACTCCCTGGTGTGTCCTAGATTCACTGGCGGGGAAAGAGGGGCCATGGTCGCTGTTGAGACACAGGGACGGGTCCTCTAACGAGGGAGAAAAGAGAATGATGACGTTGGCGATGGCGAGGGAGCGCGCGGCGCTCTGCTTGCTCGCAATGGCTGTGGTTGCATCTTTCGCATTGACGGCAGCCAGCGGAGCGGTTGCCGATGATGCTTGTCCCAATGAAGCCTTCAGGACGGGCAAGTCGCGCTTCTTGCCTGACTGTCGTGCATACGAGCGGGTGAGTCCGTACAACACGTCGGGAGCCTTTGTGGGGCAGACGAATTTCAGCCAGCCGAGGAATCTCTTCGCTACCGAAAAGATCTCGCCCGACGGTAGCAGCGTCGTGTTCTCGGTAGAAGGAGGGGCATTGGGCGAACCTCCAGGGGGAACGGGAACGTGGGATGTCTATGAGTCCCTGCGCACCTTGAGCGGGTGGCAGACCGTCCGGCGCATCAGCCCCTCGGGCGTCGAGAACCCGGTACCTGGCTTAGGAGGAACGAATTCAAACCACCAGTACACGTTCTACTTTGCAGGACTCACCGGTCTCGGTACCGGCACTCTAGGCGCGGACGGAGACGCCAACTATCTAGGGAACCCTGATGGAACGTGGGAGCTGATCGGCCTCGGCTCTCTCGGGACCGAACGACTCGCGGAAGGCCACTGGATCACGGGAGACGGGACGAAGCTTGTGTTCTCCACCGGTAGCCCGACCTGGTGCATCGGGGGTGTCTGCGAAATCAATCAGCTCGAGCCGAACGCCCCCCCAACCGGGGCCGCAGCCGTTTACGAAAGAGCACCGGACGGGCCTACCCGGGTCGTATCGCTCCTCCCAAACGAGATCACGCCGTCAGCAGGCGAAGACGCGACGTACCGAGGCGTGTCTCGGGATGCATCGGTTATCGCTTTCAAAATTGGCGAAACGCTCTACGTGCGCGTTGATGGTGAGGTCACCAAGTCGGTTGTGACGGGTGGCTTCACTTTCCTCGGGCTTGGGCGCACGGGCAAATATCTGTTCTACGCCCTTGAAGGCAACCTTTACCGCTTCGAGACGGCCACGGAAGCGACCGAGCAGCTAACCAGCAGCGGGGATGCTCAATTCGTGAACGTGTCTGAAGACGGGACGCATGTCTACTTCGTCTCTCCTTCGCAACTCGATGGAACCGAAGGAGCCTCTGGCGAACCTAACCTCTACATGTGGGCGCCCGCTGATGGCATCCATTTCGTCGCGACGGTCGCATCCAGCGATGTGCCTACTCTCACCGCAACCGGTGCGGAACCCCAACTGGAAGTGCCGGGGGCGAACGCTTCACGCTTGACGCCGGACGGATCCGTGTTGGCGTTCCAGTCGGCTGCTCAACTGACGGACTACGAAAACGCTGGACACACCCAGATCTTCAGATATTCAGCTTCCGAGGACCAATTGGTCTGCGTTTCGTGCAACCCGAGAAAAGAGCCCGCAGCATTCGATGCACGGTTTCAGCTCCTGGGGACGAACCTGGGAGTCAATCCTAATGTGGTGATCCACAACCTGACCGAAGACGGTTCAAAGATTTTCTTCGAAACTGAAGAACAGCTTTCCCAGCGAGACGTCGACGGAGAAGTCAACGATATCTACGAGTGGTCGGCGACTGGCGGTGGAGGACCCGCGCTGATCAGCACCGGCGTCACCCCTGATCTGCGCGGGGTGTTCAATACCAAGAAGCCGACCAACACGATCTACGCCGTCACGCGAAACGGCAGCGACGTCATCTTCGGGTCTTGGGACAACGTCATCCCCGAAGAAGCACGGGAAGGGATCAACGCGATATTCGACGCTCGCGTCGGCGGGGGTTTTCCCGAACCTCTCGCAGGATGTGGAGCCGGGCTTTGCGCTGGCGCGGGCTCGCAGCCGCCGAGCCTTGGAGCGGCGGGATCAAGCAGCTTCCGCGGCAAGGGGAACGTGCGACGGAAGCAGCGTTGCCGTAAGCACCGCAAGGCGCGAAGGGGCGCCAAGAAGCGAACCGGATGTGCAAAGCACAAACAGGCGAAAAGGCCGAGCTCGAGGACTGGGGGAAGCAAATGAGAGGTAACAAGGCGGTCGTCATGGGGTGGATGCTGCCGGCTTTGTTCCTGCTGAGTAGCGTCTGGCTCGGCGCCTCGACGGCGAGAGCGGCAAACATTGAAGACTTCGGCATCGCTGCGGTCAGCGCTTCACGGTCCACGTCTGAAGCCGGTCGCCACCCCGACCTACAGTTGGATCTCGAATTGAACAGCGAAGGAGGCAACGTGGCCGGTGAGACGGAGGGAGTTGTGAATGAACTCCCGCCAGGTCTGATCGGCAACCCGAATAACGTCACCGACTGCTCGTACGCCCAGTTCGTCACGGTGTTCACCAACTGCCCGGTCGATTCCCAGATCGGAATAGTCGGGATCAAACTCTCCGGAGCCGCTAACGAAGAACTCAGGCCTGTTTACAACGTGCGGTCATCGAACGACGAAGCGGTGGCCAGCATCGGCTTCCTCGCTCTTTTCTATCCCACGGTGGTGAAGATCAAGGTGAGGACCGCAGGTGATTATGGGCTGACGGCCACCATCGGCCACTCCTCCGGGCTGGCACCCCTGCTCGCAGCCAAAATGACCATCTGGGGGAACCCCGCCGATCCGATCCATGATGAACTGCGGATGACGAGTCTCGAGGGTTTTGCTCTCTGTAAAACCGCCTGCTTTGCGCCGGAAGGAAAACGTCCCAGCGGCCTGACGCCCCTCCCCTTCCTGAGCAACCCGACTGCCTGCGGGGAGGATCAAAGGGTGGGGTTCACCGTGTCCAGCTACCAGCTTCCGAGCCAGATCTTCAGCGCCGAGACGGAGCTTCCGCCGGTCACCGATTGCGAGAGCGTGCCCTTTGAGCCGAACTTCCGGTTCGAGCCGAGCAGCGAGGAGGCTGGGGCTCCTACCGGGCTTCGCACCGTCCTCCACATCCCCCAAACCGACGCGGTCAACCTGCCGGCCACCTCGGCGATGCGGGATGCTCGAGTGACCCTGCCGGAGGGGATGACGATCAACTCGGCGGCCGCCGAGGGCCTCGAGGCCTGCTCGGACAGCCAGGTCCGTTTCAAGCAGGAAGTGGCCTCGGATTGCCCGGAGGGGTCGAAGCTGGGCACCGCGAAATTCGTCTCTCCGGCACTGCCGGAAGCGATCGATGGCACGATCTATCAGCGGACGCCAGAACCCGGCAACCTTTTCCGGATCTGGCTCGTAACCGACAAGCTCGGCCTGCACCTGAAGCTGCCGGGGGAGATATCGCTGGACAAGCAGACTGGTCGGTTGACCACGGTCTTCCACGAAACCCCCCAATTGCCGGTTGAAGATATCGAACTCAATTTCAAGGGCGGCCCGCAGGCTCCTCTGAAGAATCCAGACACCTGTGGGACCTATGCAGCCAAATACAGGCTTGCACCGTGGTCGGGAAACCCCCCGGCGATCGGTAAAAGCGAGTTCACGATCGATGAGGGCTGCGACACGAGTGGGTTCAAACCCAACCTCGAAGCGGGTGTGAAGGACCCGGTCGCCGGCGCCTTCTCGCCGCTGATCATCAACCTCACCCGACCCGACGGCGACCAGAACCTGGGCAGTTTTGACATCACGTTGCCCCCAGGGCTCCTGGCGAAGCTGAAGGGCGTGCCGCTGTGCTCCGACGGAGCTGCGGCTGCGGCTTCTTGCCCAGCTGACAGTCAAATCGGCTCGGTTGCGGTTGCTTCCGGGGTCGGCCCCGAGCCGCTCTGGATCCCTCAACCTGGTAAGGCCGCGACGGCGATCTACCTGGCTGGTCCCTACAAGGCGGCTCCAAACAGCGTCGTAACCAAGGTTCCGGCGCAGGCTGGGCCCTTCGACCTTGGCACCGTCGCGGTTCGCGCCGCGCTCGATGTCGATCCCGACACCGCCAGGGCGACCGTGAGGACGGACTCTCTACCGCAGATTCTCGAGGGGGTGCCGATCCTCTATCGCACCGTCCATGCGGAGGTGACGCGCGACAAGTTCACGATCGCGCCGACCAATTGCCGGGTGATGCAGGTCGACTCCACGATCACCTCGATCGGCGGCGCGACTGCCAGTCCGACCGACCGCTTCCAGGTCGGCGAGTGCGCCGCACTCCGCTTCGGGCCGAAGTTGCGTCTCCGTCTGCAAGGCGGAACTGCGCGGGGTGCCTACCCGGCTCTAACGGCGACGCTGAAAACCGGAAAGAACGAAGCCAACATCCGCCGGGCATCAGTTGCGCTGCCGCACTCGGAGTTCCTCGCACAGGAGCACATCAACACGGTCTGCACCCGGGTGCAGTTCGCGGCCGGCAACTGCCCGAAAGGCTCGATCTACGGATACGCTCAAGCAACGACGCCGCTCCTGGCGAGGCCGCTGAAGGGGCCGGTCTACCTGCGCTCCTCAAGCAATCCGCTCCCCGACCTTGTCGCTGCGCTGCGCGGGCAGTTCGACATTAATCTGGTCGGACGTATCGACTCTAAGAACGGCGGCATCCGTACCACTTTTGACTCGGTGCCCGATGCTCCGGTGACGAAGTTCGTGCTGCGGATGAAAGGCGGAGCCAAGAGCCTGTTGGTCAACTCAACCGACATCTGTGTCGGTCAACACCGGGCCACGGCGAAGATGAACGGTCAGAACGGGAAGGTCCACAACTTCCGCCCGGCATTGCGGGCGAGTTGCGGAGGCTGACAAAGAGCAAGGGCCGTCGCCACTAAAGCGGCGGCCCTTACGCCACTATTTTTTTTGGCCTATTGCTCAACTTTTATGCCGGTTATAAAGCAGATCTGCGGAAAAGGAGAAGAAAGTGAAGAAGGTGTGGGTACTCCTGGCGATGGCCGTCGGGCTCGGTCTGATCGGGTGCGGAGGGTCTGACGACGCCGAGCCACTCAGCAAAGCTGAATTCAAGAAGCAGGCAACCGCGATCTGCGAAAAATCCAGGCAGGAACGCTACGACAAAGTTGATGCCTTGCCGAAGAACGTTCAGTCGAACAAACAGGAGCTCAAGAAGTTGATCCAGTCCGAGTTCATCCCGTCCTTCCGGGCTATGTACGACGAACTTCGCGAGCTGAATCCACCGGAGGCCGAAGCCGAGGAATTCGAAAAGGTGCTGGCCTCGCTTGAAGCGGCGATCGATAAAACCGAGAGCAACTTCGGTGAGACCGAAGCCCTGTTCGGAGCCAACCAGAAAGTGGAAAAGATGGGGCTGGCCGCTTGCGGGTTCTGAGATCAAGCGATGGGACGCTCGGGCATCCTCAGCGCCCTCGTCCTCGACTGTCTCCGCGGTCCTCAAGTGGATCGGCCTGGGCAAGCTCCCCCGCCTGGAGCCCGAGGAGCCGGTCCGCCGCTATGAGCGCTCCCGGCCCGGCCTACCGCTCTGCCGCCCCATGCCCTCGCCTGCCGAGCCCTGGGCATCAAACACATCCGCACCCGGCCCCAGACCAACGGCAAGGCAGAGCGCTACAACGTCAGACGACGGCATGGCGCCCTCGGCCACCGACCGCCGATTCAGCGGTGACGGGAGCTCCAGGGGAACAACGTGGCTGACCTCTGCCTAGCTAGAGCTTCCAGCGGAAGCCGGTCTCCTCGATCGCCGGCTCCAGCGGGCTGCTCGGCAGGCCTGGCATCGTCGCCTGCTCCGGGTCGTTGTAGCCGCCCGGGGCGACGTCGTTTGGCGTGTCGGGATGGAAGATCGAGGCGAGGTACTGGATCTGGCCGCGGCCCTGGCCGAGCTCGGTCTGGCCGCCGCCGTAGGCGCCGATCCCCCGCTCCTCGCAGTAGTCGTAGGCGGCGAAGAGGTTGCGGATCGGGCCGAAGCGCGAGGGCTTGACGTTGACCGTCTTCGGCGGCGACCACGGCATTGCCTCGATGTCGGCGATCGAGTGGATCGGCGCGTCCCAGGTGACCCGCTCCGAGACCGGATTAAGAAGAGGCCTAGTCTCGGGCGTTACGTCTGGGTCCTCGAGCCAAGCCTCGGGGAAGGTCTCGATCAGCTTCGCGTAGAGCTCAGGGTCGGTCTCGACGTCGACCGGCGTCCCTTTGTAGAAGCCCTTGAGGTCGAGCGAGTCGACCGCCCCCGTCTCGGCCAGCGCTGCGATCAACTCGTCGTCCCAGTCGTTGGCCGGGTCGAGCTTGAAACGAAGGGTCGGATAGGCGGCAAGCCGAGCCCGCAGCGGCTCGATCGAAGACCGCGCCCCCTCTTCGAACGGCGCCAGCCGCATCGAGTTGACGAAGTTCACCGGCCGCGGCTCCCGCCCCAGCGCCTCAGCCAAATTCGTCCCCGCCTGCCGCAGCGCAAGGTCCAACGCCGCCGACTCAAAAGCCCACCGCCGGTAATCCCGAGAAACGTCTTCACGCTCCGGCGGCGCCGCCGGGAAGAGGTCGATGCCATCAAGCCGATCCGAGAACTCGGCGAAGGTGAAGCTGCCGGTCAGTCCCTCAGGCGGCCCATGATCCTGTTGGGCAATGTGATCGACCGCGTCGTAGACGACGTCTTCGCCGATCCCCTCCTCACCACCACCCCGGAACCTGACGATCGTCGTCAACCGTTCAAATGCCCCGGCGTTCAGGCTCAACCCCTCGAACTCACACCCCTCAATACGAAGGGGCAACTCCGCGATCGAGTCGAAGCTGGACACGCTTTGAGCCTAGAGGAGAGGGGTGGGGGGTCGCCGGACACTCCCCGCTGTTGTCCGCCGACCCCCCACCCCTCTCCTCTACAACGCCACCCGAAGCGTCTTCAACTCCCGGTCCGAACCTCCGCGGACATACCCACCGTGATCCAGGCTTTCCCGAATGAAGTCCAAAGTCTCGGGAGTCAATCGCTCCCCAGGGAGAACATTCGGAATCCCCGGCGGATAAGCCGCCAACCCCTCGGCCGCAACCCGCCCCGCCGCAGCCTCGAACGGAACCACCTCCTGCGGCCCAAGAAACGCTTCACGCGGCGTCAGCACCAACTCCCCCCAGGGCGGCGCCGGCGCCAACTTCTCGTCCGGCGCCCCCGGCGTCTCCTCCAGCTCCGCGACCGCCTTGCGCAGCCCCTCGACCAGCCGCTCGCCGCTCTCCTCCGCCCGCTCGCCGACCCCGAAGATCGCGACGACGACGTTGCCCGAGTAGAGCTCGAGGTCGATGCCGGAGACGTGGAAGGCGGTTTTCCACAAGCGCTGCGCGCTCGAGCCCGTCCCGCGCACGTCAATTCCAAGCCGCAGCGGGTCCCAGCCGGTGACGCCCGGCCGTCCCACCATCCGCTCGTCGAGCACGTCCAGCCCGGGGATCTCGCGGATCTTCTCGCGCGTCTTCGCCAACCCTGCCAGCGCCTCGGTCAGCATCTCCTCGCCGTGCACGTACATGTAGCGGCGGGCGGCGTCGAGGGAGCCGGCCAGCAGTCCGCTGGGGCTCGTCGTCTCGACGAGGCTGACGCAGCGGTCGACGACGGCGCCGTCGATGCGGCCGCCGCGGCCGAGGTGCAGCATCGCCGATTGGGTGAGGCTGCCGATGATCTTGTGGGTCGAGGAGGTGACGAGGTCGGCACCGCAGGCGAGGGCGTCGGTCGGCAGGTCGGGGTGGAAGTGGAGGTGGGCGCCCCAGGCCTCGTCGACGACCAGCGGCACCCCGCGCGAGTGGGCCACCTCGGCCATCCCAGCCACGTCGGCGCAGGCGCCGAAGTAGGTGGGCGAGACGACCATCGCCGCTACCGCCTCGGGCGTTTCGTCCAGCGCCGCCGCCAGCGTCTCCGGCGTCAACCCGTGTGCAATCCCGAGCTCAGGGTCCAGCTCGGGCGCGACGAAGGTCGGTCGGATGCCGCTGAGGACGAGGCCGTCGATCACCGAGGAGTGGACGTTGCGCTGGACGACGACCCGATTGCCGCCGTGGGCGAGCGCCATGCAGGCGGCGTGGTTGCCCTGCGAGGCGCCGTTGCCGAGGAACCAGGTGCGGTCGGAGCCCCAGGCCTCGGCGGCGAGCTGTTGGGCCTGCTGGAAGGGAGTCGGCTCAGGGCCGACGTCGACCCCCTCGGTAACCGAGGGGATGTCGTTCTGGAGCCCCACCTCGCCGACCAGCGCAATCTCGGCCGGGTCGGCACCGATGCCGCCCTTGTGGCCGGGCACCTGGAAGCGGGCCGGATCGCGCTTCGCGTAGGCGAGCATCGCGTCGACGTAAGGAGTGGATGCCTGACCATCTCCTGGCATCGATCCGAGTCTACGGGTCGGCCTCGTGGGGACTGGACAAATCTGCGGTCGATCGTTAGACAGAGCCGACCGTCGGCGTGCTGGAGAATCGGGGGATGCAGCACACGCGCCTGGGCTATTGGATCGGGGAGGCCGGCAAGGTCGAGCCGCGGCCACCGCTGAGTGGCCGGCTCGAGGCTGACGTTCTCGTCGTCGGCGGCGGCTACACCGGGATGTGGAGCGCCTGGTACGCAAAGCAGCTCGAGCCCGAGGCGCGGGTCGTCCTGCTCGAGGCGGAGCCCGTCTGCGGACGCGGCCCGAGCGGGCGCAACGGCGGCTTCTGCAACGCGATGTGGTTCTCGCTCGCCTCGATGCGCGAGCGCTGGGGCGACGTGCCGGCGCTGCAGGTGGCGCAGGCGGCCGAGCAGGCGGTGGCGCGGATCGGCGCCTTCTGCGAGGAGCGCGGGGTCGATGCCTGGTTTCGCCCCGCGGGCTACCTCCAGGTCTCGACCGCGCCTGCCCACGACGGCTCCTGGGGACGGGCGCTGCAGGCGTGCCGCGAGCTCGGGGTGCCGGAGATGCTGCAGCCGCTGAGCGCGGAGGAGGTAGCCGAGCGCTGCAAGTCGCCAGCCTTCCGCGCCGGCGCAGTCTCGCCGACCTCGGCGACGGTGCAGCCGGCGCGCCTGGCACTGGGGCTGCGCGAGCAGCTGCTGGCGGCGGGAGTGGAGGTCTACGAGTCTTCGTCCGTCTCCTCGTTCCGGGAGAGCGGCGACGGGGTGGAGGCCGAGACCGCGGCCGGACAGGTTTGTGCCCAGCGGGGTGTGCTCGCGATCGGCAGCGCCGCCAAGGGACGCCGCGGCCCCCTGCGCAGCCGCCTCACCGTCGCCTCTTCCCACATCGTCCTCACCGAGCCGGTACCAGACGTCCTCGAGGAGATCGGCTGGACCAACGGCGACTGCATCACCGACTCCCGCTCCCTGCTCCACTACTTCCGCACCACCCGCGACGGCCGCATCGCCTTCGGCTGGGGCGGCGGCCGGATCGCGATGGGCGCCCGCACCAGGGGCCGCGCCGAGGTCGACTCCGACGTGATCGCCGCCGCCACTCAGCACCTCTACGACTACTTCCCGACCCTCCGCGGCCGCCGCATCACCCACGCCTGGGGCGGCCCGATCGACGCCTCCCCGACCCACCTCCCCGCCGTCACCACCCTCCCCGGCGGCCGCGCCTGGGTAGCCGCCGGCTACACCGGCAACGGCGTCGGCCCAAGCAACATGGTCGGCCGCACCCTCGCCTCCCTCGCGCTAGGCCACAACGACGAGCCCACCCACCTCGCCTTCATCGACACCAACTCCCCGCGCCTCCCCCCCGAGCCCTTCCAATGGCTGGGCGGAGAATCAATCCGCCTAGCCCTCCTCAAGAAGGAGGAAGCCGAGATGAAGGACCGCCGACCAAGCCCCGCTTACTCCGCTATCGCGAAGGTTCCAGATTTGATCGGATTTCACATCGGCCGGTAGGAGGAGTCGGATACCTCTCCCACAAAGGCTCAAGAAGTCACGGTTGCGCCCTCAAGTCCGTCCCAGCTGCGCGACGGTCTCTGGGGGAGAGGTATCCGACTCCTCCCTTCACCCCAGCTGCGCGACGGTCTTCGGGGGAGGGGACCTCCACTCCTGCCACTAAGTCGCGGCAGGAACCCCAGCCGGCATCCCCGCCCCCGCCTCCTGTTCAGGTCGAACCGAAGCCATCTTTTCCGCCCGCCGCTGCTGCCAGGTCGCGAAGCCCATCGCGGCGACGGTGAAGAAGAAGAGGATCATCGCGATCACGTTGACCTCCACCGGAATGCCGCGCTGGGCGGCGCCGAAGATGTAGAGGGGGAAGGTGACGGTGGTGCCGGAGTTGAAGTTGGAGATGACGAAGTCGTCGATCGAGAGGGCGAAGGAGAGCATCGCGGCGCCGAAGATGCCGGGCAGGATCAGCGGCAGGGTGACGAGGCGGAAGGTCTGGAGGGAGGTCGCCCCTAGGTCCCTCGCCGCCTCCTCGAGGTTGCGGTCGAAGCCGATCAGGCGCGAGCGGACCACGACGACCACGAAGCTGATGCAGAACATGACGTGGGCGATCAGCAGCGTCTGGAAGCCGAGGCTGAAGGTCCCGAGGATGAGGAAGAAGGAGAGCAGCGCCGCCCCCATCACCACCTCCGGGGTAGCCATCGGGATCACGATCAGGAAGTTGGCGAGGCGGCGTCCGAAGAAGTTGTGGCGCACAAGCGCCAGTGCCATCAGGGTGCCGACGATCGTCGCGATCACCGTCGCCAGGACCGCCAATTTGAGGCTGGTCAGCAGCGCGTCGGTCAGCTCTTCGATCCCGAAGGCGTTGCCCCAGTGCTCGAGCGTAAAGCCCTGCCAGGTGAAGTTGTAGCGGCCCTGCGGATCGTTGAAGGAGAAGAAGAAGATGACCGCGATCGGGATCAGCAGGTAGAGCACGACCAGGCCCGCGGCGATGACGACCGCGTGCTCGCGCAGCCAGCGCCAGGCGCGTGCCCCGCCGCTCTCCCGCATCAAACTGCCTCCTCGCCCATCAGCGCCTCGGAGCCGGCGAAGCGGATGTAGACGAAGACGGCGACCATGATCAGCGCCATCAGTAGGAAGGAGAGCGCCGCCGCCGCGGGATAGTTCGATTGGGTCAGGTAGAGCGACTGGATCACGTTGCCGATCATCCGGTTGCCGACGCCGCCGAGGAACTGGGCGTTGACGTAGTCGCCGACGGCGGGGATGAAGGTGAGGAGGGTGCCGGCGACGACTCCCGGCGCCGAGAGCGGCAGCGTCACCCGGACGAAGCTCTGCGCTGCCGAGGCATAGAGGTCTTTGGAGGCCTCGATCAGCCGCACGTCGATCCGCTCGAGGCTGGCGTAGATCGGCAGGATCATGAACGGCAGGAAGTTGTAGGTGAGGCCGGCGATGACGGCGCCGCTGGTGGCGAGCACGTGGCCTTCCGGCGCCAACCCCAGCGCGTCGAGAATTTCGGTCACCGGGCTTTCGTCGAAGAGGATCGTCTCCCAGGCCAGGGTCCGGATCAGGTAGGTGGTGAAGAAGGGGGCGACGACGGCGAAGAGCAGCGCGTTCCGCCATTTCCCGGCCTTGAAGGCGATCGTGTAGGCGAGCGGGTAGGCGAGCAGCAGCGCCGCCACGGTCGCCACCCCGGCGTAGACGAAGGAGCGGATGAACTGGGTGTCATAGAGCGAGAGAGCTTCGTTGTAGTTGTCCCAGTTCCAGTTGAATTCGAGTTCGCCGACGACCCCCGAGTTCAGTGAGAGTTCCGCCATGTAGTAGAGCGGAACGACGAAGAACAGAAGCAGCCAGGCCGTCCCCGGCAACAAGAGGAGATAGGGGACGGCCCGGCGCTTCATCGGCTCAGCCGTTGACCACTGCCTGGAAGGCCGCCGAGACCTTCTGGTCTTCTTCGCCGCTCAGCGTCGGCTGGGTGTCGCAGTTCTTCGTGAACGAGTCGTCCGGGAAGATCAGCTGGTTTTTTGCCAGTTCCGGTTCGCTCTTGTCGAAGATTTCTTTGACCCCTTCGACCGGCGTCACGTAGTTGACGTATTCGGCGATCTTGGCCTGGTTTTTAGGTTCGTAGACGTAGTTGATCCAGGCCTCGGCCGCGGTCGGGTTCGGCGCCCCGATCGGGATCACCATGTTGTCCGACCAGAGGATGCAGCCCTCGGTCGGCATCCGCCATTCGATGTTCGGGTTTTCGATCTGCAGCTGCACCGCGTCGCCCGACCAGCCGATCACCGCGACCGCGTTGCCGCTGGTCAGGTCGGTCGAGTAGTCGTTGCCGGTGAAGCGGCGGATCTGGCCGGAGTCGGCGGCCGACTTGATTTTGTCGATCGCCTTCATCCAATCCTCTTCGCTGGCTCCGGCGATGTCGACGCCTTCGCACTTCATCACCAGCGGCACGGTGTCGCGCATTTCGGTGAGGAAGTCGACCTTGCCCTTGTATTTCGGGTCGAAGAGGTCGCAGATCGATTTCAGGTCGGGTGCCAGGTCCTTGCGGACGATGATCCCGGTCAACCCGCTCTGCCAGGGGATGCTGTATTCGCGCCCCGGGTCGAACGTCGGGTCTTTGAGGCTGGCGCGGAGGTTTTCTTCGACCGCCGGCAGCGCCGACTTGTCGAGCGTCTGCAGATAGCCGAGGTCGCGCATCTTTTTCGCCATCCAGTCGGTGACGACGAACATGCTGCGGCCGCCGGATTCACCCTGCTGGAGCAGCGGCTGCACCTTGCCGAAGAACTCGGTGTTGTCGTTGACGTCTTCGATGTACTTGACCTTCACGCCTTCGGCTTTTTCGAACGCCGGAACCGTGCCCTTGTCGATGTAGAGCGGCCAGTTCGAGATCGTCACGCTGCCCGAAGGCTTGCCTTCGAGTTTCACTGCTTCGGATTCGGTGTCGCCACCGCCACCCTGAATACCGCCGTCGCCACCGCCGCAGGCCGCGAGCCCGAAGGCAAGCGCCGCCACGGCAACGAGGACGGCAAGGATGGCCGAGGTCCTGCGTTGATCCTTCTCGCTGCTCACCATTGGGTCGTCAACCTCCGTGCGTCGTTTCCAGGTGCGACTGGTCGGCGGCGCTGGTGCCACCGTTACTTGCGTGTACCCCGTTTGGGGACTCGCGGACAAGGTGCATGTGCTCGGGCTCCCAGCTGAGGGCGACGCGGGCGCCGCCGCCGGGCAGGCGTTGACGGTCGGCCTCGTCGGCGTTGGGGACGAGGACGGTCATCCGCACCCCTTCGCCGAGGTCGACTGCAATCTGGGTCGCGGTGCCCAGGTATAGAGAGCTGGTGACCACGCCCTCGACCCGCGGCTGGTCAGGCCGGCCGTCGCCGTTCTCACCCAGCTCGACCCGCAGCTTCTCCGGCCGCACCACCGCGTGGCAGCGGTCGCCCTGGGAGAAGCCGTCGGTCTCGGTCGCGATGGTGGTGCCCTCGTCGAGCTTCACCTCGCTCGAGCCCGTCACCGTCGCCGGCATCAGGTTGGAGACTCCGATGAAGCCGGCGACGAAGGTGGTCGCGGGCCGGTCGTAGACCTCCTCCGGCGGCGCCACCTGCTCGACCTTGCCGCGGTTCATCACCGCGATCCGGTCGCTCATCGTCAGCGCCTCCTCCTGGTCGTGGGTGACGTAGACGAAGGTGATGCCGACGTCGCGCTGGATCCGCTTCAGCTCGACCTGCAGTTCCTTGCGCAGCTTCAGGTCCAGCGCCCCGAGCGGCTCGTCGAGGAGGAGGACCTTCGGCAGGTTGACGAGCGCTCGCGCCAGCGCCACCCGCTGCTGCATGCCGCCGGAGAGCTGCGAGGGCCGGCGCTTGGCCTCGGCGGCGAGGCCGACCCGCTCAAGCTCGGCCCGCACTCGCTCGGCGATCTCGTCCTTGGCGACCTTCTTCCGCTTCAGCCCGAAGGCGACGTTGGACTCGACGCTGAGATGGGGGAAGAGCGCGTAGCTCTGGAAGACGGTGTTGGTGGGTCGCTTGTGCGCCGGCAGCTGCGCCACGTCGTCGCCCTCGATCCGGATCTCGCCGCTGGTCGGCCGCTCGAACCCGGCGATCATCCGCAACGTCGTCGTCTTGCCGCAGCCGCTTGGCCCCAGCAGCGTGAAGAACTCTCCGCGAGCCAGCTCCAGGCTGAGGTCGTCGACTGCCGCAAGCTGATCGAAGCGCTTGGTAACGCCACACAGCTCGACGCTGGGGGTCTCTCCATGGTGGTCGTCCATTCCGGTCTATCAGCCCCCTTCTCGATGGTTTGGCTACCCGGATGACCTGACTCCCTACCCGCGACGGTAAGCCCCGGTGGATCACCGCGCAAGGGGCGAATGTCCTAAAAGCACAGGAGCGGCTTGTACGTCGTGTACAAGTCCATCGTCAGTCCTTGACCCAAAGACCACTTGCGATTGTTGTTCAGGGGCTCTAGCTTTGTCCATAACGTCGTAATCCGGAGAGGAGGGCGCTATGGCCACTGCGTCACAAGCCCCAGCAGGTACCGATCTCCAGCAGATGGCCCAGCGCCACCTCTGGATGCACTTCTCGCGCATGGGCGGCTACGGGCCCGACCACGAGATCCCGATCATCACCAGGGCCGAGGGCTGTTACGTCTACGACGAACACGGCAATCGCTACCTCGACGGGCTTTCGGGTCTCTTCTGCGTCAACGCCGGCCACGGCCGCACCGAGTACGGCGAAGCTGCCGCGCGCCAGGTCGAAGAGCTCGACTTCTACACGCTCTGGAGCTACGCGCACCCGAAGGCGATCGAACTCGCCGCGCGGATCGCGACGATGGCCCCTGGCGACCTCAACCGCGTCTTCTTCACCTCCGGCGGCTCGGAGGCGGTCGAGTCGGCGCTGAAGCTCGCCCGCAACTACCACCGGATGCACGGCAAAGGGCAGAAGCACAAGGTGATCGCCCGCGAGGTCGCCTACCACGGCACCTCCCTCGGAGCGCTCTCGGCAACCGGGATCACCGAGCTGCGGAGTCAGTTCGAGCCGCTGACGCCGGGCGGCTGCCACGTCCCCAACACGAACATCTACCGCTGGCCCGAAGAGCGCGACCCGCTCTGGGCGGCCGATGCGATCGAGGAGCGGATCGTCTTCGAGGGCCCCGAGACCGTCGGCGCGGTGATCCTCGAGCCGGTCCAGAACGCCGGCGGCTGCTTCGTCCCCCCCGACGGCTACTTCCAGCGGGTCCGCGAGATCTGCGATCAGTACGACGTGCTGATGATCTCCGACGAGGTGATCTGCGCCTGGGGGCGCCTCGGCCACTACTTCGGCTGCGAACGCTTCGACTACATCCCGGACATGATCACCGTCGCCAAGGCGCTGACCTCTGCCTACGCGCCGATGGGCGGCGTCATCGTCTCCGACAAGGTCGCCGAGCCCTTCATGGAGGGCGACGCCTCCTTCGCCCACGGCTTCACCTTCGCCGGTCACCCGATCGCCGCCGCGATCGCAATGGCCAACCTCGACGTCTTCGAGCGCGAGGACCTCTGCGGCCATGTTCTGCGCAAGGAGGGCGAGTTCCGGCAGATGCTCGAGTCCCTGCACGACCTGCCGATCGTCGGCGACGTGCGCGGTGCCGGCTACTTCCACGCGGTCGAGCTGGTCAAAGACAAGGAGACGAAAGAAAGCTTCAGCGACGAAGAGTCCGAGAAGCTGCTGCGCGGCTTCCTCTCCGGCGAGCTCTACAAGCGCGGGCTGATCTGTCGCGCCGACGATCGCGGCGACCCGGTCGTGCAGCTCTCGCCGCCGCTGATCGCCGACACCGAGCAGTTCGAAGAGATCCACGACGTCCTCCACGCCGTCCTCGCCGAGGCTGGAGAGATGATGGTCGGCGGGACGCGGAGCGACTCGACCGCGGAACCACGACGCCGATCGTCTCTATAGGAGCCGACGGTGCTCACCGTCCAGAGCCTGCTTGACGAGCTCGGCCTGGAGCCGGCGGCCGGTGCGGACGCGGCCGCGGCGCCGGTGCGCTGGGTCCACATCTCCGAGCTCGAGGACCCGACGCCGTGGCTCTCCGGCGGCGAGCTGATGCTGACGACGGGGATCCCGCTGACCTCCGCCGCGAAACAGCGCGCCTTCATCCGCATCCTCGCCGATCGCAACCTCGCCGGGCTCGGGTTCGGGACCGGCTTCAACCACAAATCCCTGCCCAAGGCGCTGGTCGACGAGGCCGAGAAGCGGGACTTCCCGCTCTTCGAGGTCCCCTACTCGGTGCCGTTCATCGCGATCACCGAGAAAGCGTTCGCGCGGCTGGTCAATGAGCAGTACGAGGTCCTGCAGCGAGGGATCGCGGTCCAGCGCCGGCTCGAGCGGCTGGTCCTCGAGGAGCGCGGGCTGGAGGAAATCGCCGCCACCGTCGCCTCGGCCGTCGGCGGCACCGTCGCGGTCCTCGACGGGCGCGGCGAGCGGCTCGCCGGCAAGGGCTTCCGCCGTCAGCTCTCGACCGAGGCGATCGGCGCGATCCGCAAGGAAGCGCTCAGCCACGTCGGCGATGGTCACCCCTTTGTCCCCAGCCACCCCACCGTCGCCGGGAGGGCGCTGGCCCACCCCGTCATCTCCCCCGGCGGCGGGGCGCCCCAGGCCTGGGTCGTGATCGTCCGCGACTCCGGCGGGCTCGGTGATTTCGAGCGGCTGATCCTGCAGCAGGCGGTGGCGGTGGTGGCGCTGGAGTTGATGCGCCGCCGCGTCGCCCAGGAGACCGAGCGGCGCCTCGCGGGCGACGTCGTCGCGGCGGCGCTGGGCGGACGAATGGACGCGACCGAGCTGCGCCGCCGGCTCGAGCCCTTCGGCATCGGCGAGGAAGCCTCCGTGCTCGTCTTCTCCCTCGACGATCCCGGCGGTGGAGCCGCGACCTTGGAAGCCGCCCTCGCCGCCGAAGCCTGCCCCGGCGTCGTCGCTCCGCACAGCACCGGCGGCCGCGAGCTCCTCTGCGCTGTCGTCGATTGCGCTGACCGCGACCCGATCGATGTCGCCACCGCGGCCCGGCGCGAGCTGGCCCGGAAGCGCGGCGCCGTCCGCGCCGCCGCCAGCCGTCCGGCGGCGCCGGAGCGCCTGCGCCACTCCTTCCACGAGGCCCGCTGCGCGCTGGAGGCGACCGCCTTTGACAACGGCTCCGCCCCCGAGGTCGCCTCCTGGCGTGACCTCGGCGCCTTCACCCTGCTGCTCTCGATCCAGGACGACGACGCCCTCGACCTCTACTGCGACAGCGTCCTCGGCCCGATCGAGCGCGGCGACGAGGAGTACGGCGGCGAGCTGCTGCGTTCGCTCGAGGCCTTCATCGAGCAGAACGGCCAGTGGGAGCGGGCGGCCCGCCAGGTCTACTGCCACCGCCACACGCTGCGTTACCGGATGCGCAAGGTGGAGGAGCTGACGGGCCGGGACCTCTCCCGCGCTCACGACCGCATCGAGTTCTGGTTGGCCCTGCGAGCGAGGGAGCTGGTCGCGTGAGGATCGGAGTCCCGACCGAGATCAAGTCCGACGAGTACCGCGTCGCCGTCACCCCGGCGGGGGTGCGCGAACTCTCCGAGCACGGCCACGAAGTTCTGGTCCAGGCCGGGGCCGGGGAGGGCAGCGCGATCACCGACGCCTCCTACGAGGCGCAGGGCGGGAGCATCGTCTTCGACGCCGCCGCGGTCTTCGAGGCGGCGGAGATGATCCTCCACGTCAAGGAGCTGCAGCCGAGCGAGATCGAGATGCTGCGCCCGGGCCAGCTCCTCTTCACCTACCTGCACCTGGCGCCGGACCCCGAGCAGACGCGCGGGCTCTGCGGCGCCGGCGTCACCGCGATCGCTTACGAGACCGTCGAGGACGCGCACGGGCGGCTGCCGCTGCTGGCGCCGATGAGCGAGGTGGCGGGGAAGATCGCGACCCAGGCCGGCGCTTTCATGCTGGAGAAACCGATGGGCGGCAGGGGGATCCTGCTCGGCGGGGTGCCGGGAGTCGCTGCGGCCAACGTGATGGTGATCGGCGGCGGCGTCGTCGGCATGAACGCGGCCTTCATCGCGATCGGGATGGAAGCCGACGTCTTCGTATACGACCGTTCGATCGACCGCCTGCGGGAGCTCGAAGTCGACTTCGGCGGCCGCTGCTCGACCGTTTACTCGACGACGCTGGCGATCGAGGAGATGCTGCCGAGCGCCGATCTCGTGATCGGCGCAGTGCTCGTCCACGGGGCGCGGGCGCCGTATGTGATCCGCCGCGAGCAGCTGGCGCTGATGAAGCCCGGGGCGGTGCTGGTGGACGTTGCGATCGACCAGGGCGGCTGCTTCGAGACCTCGCGCCCGACGACCCATCGCGACCCCACCTTCGAGGTCGACGGGATCACCCACTACTGCGTCGCCAACATGCCCGGCGCGGTCCCGATCACCTCGACCCACGCCCTCACCAACGCGACGCTTCCCTATGCGCTGGCGCTCGCCGACCTCGGCATCGAGGAGGCGATTCGGCGCGATCCCGGACTGCGGCTCGGGGTCAACGTCGCCGGCGGCAAGGTCACCCACCCGGCCGTGGCCGAGGGAGTGGGGATGGAGTACGTGCCCGTCGAGGGTGCGCTCGGGCTAGAGCAGCCCGTGAAGGGGTAGGACCAACTTGGAAACGATCATCCACAGGGAGAGCTGAAGATGAGCACCTACGCGGTTGTCAACCCAGCCACCGGCGAGACCGTCAAGGAGTACCAGGAGATCTCCGACGAGGAGCTCCGCGCCGCGATCGACCGCTGCGACCAGGCTTCTCGGACTTTCCCGAGCTCGACCAGCGTCGCCGACCGTGCCGCCCTGGTGCGGAAGGTGAGCGAGCTTCATTCCGAGCGCCGCCAGGAGCTGGCCGAGATCATCGTCCGCGAGATGGGCAAGCCGATCGAGCAGGCCCTGATGGAGGTCGACTTCGCGGCGGAAATCTACGGCTTCTACGCCGACAGCGCCGAGGATCTGATGGCCGACGAGCCGATCAAATTGCTCGGCGGCGAGGGCACCGCGGTGATCCGCCGCAGCCCCTTCGGCGCCCTGCTCGGGATCATGCCCTGGAACTTCCCCTACTACCAGGTGGCCCGTTTCGCCGGCCCGAACCTGGTGATCGGCAACACGATCCTGCTCAAGCACGCGCCGCAGTGCCCGGAATCGGCTGAGGCGATGCAGAAGATCTTCGACGACGCGGGGGTGCCCGAGGGTGCCTACGAGAACATCTACGCGACCAACGAGCAGATCGAGTGGGTGATCGCCGACCCGCGCGTACACGGCGTCTCCGTCACCGGCTCCGAGCGGGCCGGCGCCGCCGTTGCGGAGATCGCCGGCCGCAACCTGAAGAAGGTCGTGCTCGAGATGGGCGGTTCGGACCCCTTCATCCTGCTCGGCACCGAAGACATCGACGGCGCCGCCCAGGCAGCGGCCGAAGCGCGGCTGGACAACACGGGCCAGTCCTGCAACGCCGCCAAGCGCTTCATCGTCGTCGACGAGCTCTACGACGAGTTCCTCGAGAAGTTCAAGGAGCAGGTAAGCGGGGCGAAACCGGGGGACCCGACCGCCGAGGACACCGCCGTCGGGCCGCTCTCCTCGGAGAGCGCGGCCGACCGGCTCGAGGACCAGGTCAAGCGGGCGATCGACAACGGCGCCGAGGTGCTGGTCGGAGGCAAACGCGACGGCAACTACTTCGAACCGACGATCCTCACCGGGATCAAGCCGGGCGACGAGGCCTCCCAGGAAGAGTTCTTCGGGCCGGTCGCGCAGGTCTACAAGGTCGGCTCCGAGGAGGAGGCGGTCGAGCTCGCCAACCAGACCCCGTTCGGCCTCGGCTCCTATGTGATGAGTACCGACAAAGAGCAGGCCGACCGCGTCGCCGACAAGATCGAAGCCGGGATGGTCTACGTCAACCTCGTCGGCGCCGACAGCCCCGAGCTGCCGTTCGGCGGGTTCAAGCGCTCCGGCTTCGGCCGCGAGCTCGGGCGCTACGGGGCGGACGAGTTCGTCAACAAGAAGCTGATCCGCAGCGCCTGACCTGGCAGTTACGATCCACACCTCGTGAGCCGACGTTCCTGGGGGGTCATTGCTCTGCTGCTGCTGGCGTCTGCCGCCTTCGCGGCGATCGCCGGTGCGGCCGACAACGAGGGCGATGACGTCCCGCGCTGTCATGGGCGGCAGGCGGAGATCGTCGGTACCGACGACGACGACGACCTGCGGGGGACGCCCGAGCGTGACGTGATCTGGGCCGGCAACGGTGACGATGTCGTCTTCGGCAGCCTCGGCAACGACCTGATCTGCGGCGGTCCGGGGACCGACGAGATGCACGGCGGCCGCGGCAACGACGAGGTCTTCGGCGACGCCGGCGACGAGGACCAGGTCAACGGCAACCTCGGCGACGACAAGATCCTCGGCGGGCCGGGAGCGCGCGACGAGGTCGCCGGTGACCTCGGCATCGACATCGTCAACGGCGGCCCGGGCGCCGAAGACCTCGTCCACGGCGACTATGGCTACGACCGCATGTCCGGCGGCGCCGGACCGGGGGACATCGCCTCCTTCGCCACGGCGCGCGCCGGCGGCAAAGGCAGCGGCGTCTGGGTCTCGCTGAAAGCGCACCGCGCCTACGGCGACGGCCACGACAAGCTCTTCGGCTTCGAGAGCCTCGAAGGCTCGGCCTTCCGCGACACGCTGATCGGCAGCCCGCAGGCGAACGTCATCGACGGCGGCAGCGGCGACGACCACCTCGTCGGCGGCGGCGGCCGGGACGTGATCGAAGGCGCGCAGGGGAGCGACGCCTGTGAGGGCGCCAAGGGGCGCACCACCTCCTGTGGCAAGGAAGCGCCGCCCAAAGCCTCCGCCCTCGTGCAGCTGAACCCGACGCCGGGAGGCGGAGCGGGTCTGCAGATCATCGGCGGCGGCGGCCGCGACCAGTTCGTCGTCGCTTATGACGAAGCGGCGGACATCTTCAGCGTCACGGCGAAAAAGGGAGTGGCGATCGGACCCGGCTGCCTGCGGCCGACGAACAACCCCCTGACCATCGCCTGTCCTGCCAACGGCCCCGGTCGCTGGCTGATCGCGGACCTCGGGCCGGGCAACGACAGCCTCAGGGTAGAAGGGACGCTGGAGTCAATCGGCAGCGTCCGCTTCGCCGGCGGCTTCGGCAACGACACGATCAAAGCCGGGCCCGAGGACGATCTCGTCGAGGCCGGCCCGGGAGCCGACAAGCTCTACGGCGGCGATGGCGCCGACGGCCTCGTCGGCGGCCTGCCGGGCCCGACCTTCCTCTACGGAGAAGGCAGCGGCGACCTGCTGGCCGCCGGCGGCGGCTGTGCCGGCGGCGCGATCGTCGGTGGCCCCGGCCGCGACGACGCCTCCTTCGCCGAGACCCAGGCGCATCCCGGCCTCTTGATCATCTCCTTCCTCAAACACGAGGCCTGGGTCGACGAGGAAAAGAACTGCGACTCGGTCCACCTCTCGCCGACCAACGAGGACATGGAGGGCTCTTTCGACTGGGACGTCCTGATCGGCGATGGCGGCCCCAACGCGATGCTCGGCCAGCCCGGCGAAGACCGCTTCTACGGCATGGGCGGCGACGACATCATCGACGCCCGCGACGGCGTCAAAGACTTCTCAATCCAGTGCGGCACCGGCCGCCCGCCGGAAATGAACGTCATCAGGCGCAAGGGCGGCAAGACCGAAACGAAGGAAGTCCCAGGTACGGGCAAACCAGCCGGCCGAGCCATCACCGACTCCTTCGACCCCGAGCCGTACAACTGCGAATTCGTCAAGTACGGAACCCCAGTCCCCGGCCTCCACGGCTAACACCAGCTCAGCCGCCCCTAAACACGAAGCGCAATAAGGGCCCATTTCGCGGAAGCAACTGAGCCGCAATGCCCGCGGGACGGGGGCGCGGGGGGAGAACCTGGGTGGCGTTCGTCCTTTTCCGGATATATGCCCGGAAAAGGACGAACGCCGATGTCGCATGGGGCGCTGATGGACCTTGCGACCCGCCAGCACGGTGTCGTGTCGATGGCTCAGTTGCTCCGCCTCGGCTACTCCGACGACACCGTGTTGGAGTGGGCGACGGCGAGCCGCCTTCATCGGGTCCATCACGGCATATACGCCGTGGGGCATCGGCGGCTGAGTTGGCATTCGCGGTGTTGGGCGGGGGTGCTCGGGGCGGAAGCTAATGAGGTGGATGAGGTGGTTTGGCCGGCGGTGGCTAGTCATGGATCGGCGGCTTATCTGTGGGGGCTCTATCGATATGCGCCGGAACGGATTGATGTGACGGCCCCGATTCGGCGGCGGGCGAAGCGGGAGTTCGTTGTCCACTTCTCTTCGATCCTCGCGGCGGAGGACCGTCGGGAGGGGGAAGGGATTCCGGTCACTTCCGTTGCGCGGACGCTGCTTGATCTCGCGATTCGCGCCACTCCCCAACGACTGGAACGCCGCCTGGAGCGGGCCGAAGAGCTGGGACTACTGGACCTCCATGAAGTCGAAGACGTGCTCGATCGCGCCGGCGGCCATCGAGGGCGCGGCAGGCTACGACGCGCGCTCGCCCTTTACCAGCCCGACCCGGCCTTCACCCGTTCCCGCTTCGAGAAGCAGTTTCGCCGTCTCGTCATCCGCGCTGGCATCTCTGCTCCGTCGATGAACTTCAACGCGCATGGCTACGAGCTCGACGCCTATTGGCCGGAGCTCCGCTTCGCCGTCGAACTCGACCTCTTCGAGACCCACGGCACCCGCGCCGCCTTCGAGCGAGACCGGCTCCGCCATGAGGAGCTGAAGCTGGTCGGGATCGAGATGATCCGGGTGACGAAGCCGCGCCTCGATGCCGAACCCGATGCCGTCCTGCGCAACCTCGCCACTCTTCTGGGGCGCCGCCGCCGCGAGCTAGGGCTCGCTTGATCTAGGCTTCGACTCGTGGCACGGAAGACCGCCAGGGGGGACGAGGCTGCGGCAGTCGCCGCCGCGATCGCGCAGTTCGAGGCGGAGTTCGCCGCCGCCCCCGCACCCGAGCGGCCGCAAGCGCCCGCCTGGCAGCGTGCTGCCCTGCTCGAGGGCGTCAGCGCCAAGGAGACGATCGAGGACCTACGAGGAGGATCCGCATGGCTGTCGTGAAAATCATCGAGCTCGTCGGCAGCTCGAAAACGTCGACCGACGACGCCGCCAAACAGGCGCTGCTGCAGGCCCAAGGGTCGCTGCGAAACATCCGCGCCGTCGACATCGTCTCCACCGGGATCCGCGGCGAGAACCTCGACGAGTACCGCGCCCACGTCCGCGTCGCCTTCCTGATCGAGGGGACGGAGGTCGACTGATGGCCGACGCAGCCCAGAACGAGCCGCGCGAGGTTGGTCGCGAGGAGGCCCGCAAGTTGATCGACGAGGGCGCGCAGTTGATCGACGTCCGCGCCGATCACGAGTGGGAGGTCGGCCGGATCGCCGGGGCCACCCATGTGCCGCTGCCGGAGCTGCCGCAGCGCCTCGGCGAGATCGATAAAGACCGCCCCGTCGTCCTCTACTGCCGCGGCGGCAACCGCTCCTCGATGGCGGCCGACGCGCTGACCGACGCCGGCTACGACGCGGTCAAGCTGACCGAGGGCATCGTCGGCTGGAGCGGCGAGGACCTGCCGCTGGAGCCCGAGGGCGGCTATGTCGCCGATTCGGGCGAGGCCTCGGCAATTCTGCAGGCGCAGAAAAAACCGTCCCACAGCTGATTCCACGCCCGTTTCCAGGCGGTTTCTCGGTCCCTCATCTGCCTCATCAACCGCTCAGGAAATTAAATACCTGAATCCCGACCGGGTTTGCTACCTTTCTGCACATGGAGGTAGCCGTCGCAGAGAACAAGGAGCAGCGGGGCAAAGGCCGGGTCGGGACCCTGATCAACCCGGAGACCTACGAGAACGTCCCCGGCCACGTCATCCCGATCATCGAGCGCGAGTTCGACGACTTCGACAACGAAGCCGAGCAGTTCCTCGGCGGCCAGCTCGAGGAGCACCAGTTCATCGGCTTCCGCCTCAAACAGGGCGTCTACGGGCAGCGCCAGCCCGACGTCCAGATGATCCGGATCAAGCTTCCGTTCGGCGGGGTCACGCCTGAGCAGATGGACACCTTCGCCAGCGTCGTCGAGAAGTACGCGCCGCTGAACAAGGGCCACATCACGACCCGCCAGAACATCCAGATCCACCACGTTCCTCTGCGAGACACCGAGCTTCTGATCCGGGAGATCGCCGAAGCCGGCCTCTCCTCGCGCGAGGGCTGCGGCAACACCGTCCGCAACGTCACCGGCGACCCCTGGGCCGGCGTCGCCGCCGACGAGATCTTCGACCCGACCGCCTACGGCACCGCTTACGTCCGCTACTTCGTCCGCCACCCGACGACGCAGCTGATGCCGCGCAAGATCAAGACCGCCTTCGACGGCTCCGACTCCAACCGCTCGATCACCGAAATCCACGACATCGCCTTCCTCGCCCGCGAAAGGGACGGGGTCAAGGGATTCGAGGTTCAGGTCGGCGGCGGCACCTCGATCATGGCCCGCGTCGCCCCGACCCTCTACGACTTCGTCGAGGCCGACAACGGCGACTACCTCAAGGTCGCCGAGGCGGTCTTCCGCATCTTCGACCGCCAGGACTGGCTGCGCGTCAACCGCGCCCGCGCCCGGATCAAGGTCCTGATCGACAAGATCGGGATGGACGCCTTCCGCGAGCTCGTTGACGAGGAGCTGCAGGGCGACTGGGTGAATGAGCGCGAATTCGGCCCTGAGCTGGTCGAGCGCCTCAGTTTCGCCGTCGACGAGGAGGCGAACGCGCCCGAGGCGCCCCTCGCCCCGTCCTCGCCGAACGGCGACCGCACCGAGTTCGAGCGCTTCCTCGCCGGCAACGTCGAGTCGCAGCGCCAGGAGGGTTTCTCCACGGTTGAGGTGAAGATCACCCGTGGCGACCTCACCCCGGAGCAGTTCCGCGGCCTCGCCCAGATCATGCGCGAGTACACCGGCGGCTCCGCTCGCAGCACCGTGCAGCAGAACTTCGTCCTGCGCTGGGTCCGCGACGAGTCCCTCTACGACGTCTGGGAGCGGCTCACCGCCCTCGGCCTCGGCGAGGCCGGCGCCCGCGAGATCACCGACGTCGTCTCCTGCCCCGGCACCGACAGCTGCAAACTCGGGATCACCTCCTCGATGGGCCTCAACCGGGCGATCAAGGAGCGGGTCGAGTCGATGCAGATCAGCGACGAGCTGACCAAGCGCATCCACATCAAAATGAGCGGCTGCCCGAACGGCTGCAGCCAGCACCACATCGCCAACATCGGCTTCTACGGCGCCTCGCTCAAACTGGGCGGCCGCCAGATGCCGGCCTACATCCCGCACATCGGCGGCAACTTCGAAGG
>DATFOB010000044.1:0-8192 GCA_035266025.1 Solirubrobacterales bacterium | reverse complement strand
CTCGGTGCCGCGTGGATGATCTTGCCGCCGGCGTCCTGATGCTGGCCGTCGCCGGCGAAGGCGATCGAGAGGATCTCGCCGTGGGCTTCGGGGCCCATCAGGTAGATCGACGGGTACTTCATCGTCAATTTCGAGCCGAGGTTGCAGTCGACCCACTCCATCGTCGCCTTCTCGTGTGCGACCGCGCGCTTGGTGACGAGGTTGAAGACGTTCTGCGACCAGTTCTGCACGGTCGTGTAGCGGACCCGCGAGCTCTTCTTGGCGACGATCTCGACCACGGCCGAGTGCAGCGAGTCACTGGAGTAGACCGGCGCCGTGCACCCCTCGATGTAGTGGACGTCGGCGCCCTCCTCGCAGATGATCAGCGTCCGCTCGAACTGGCCCATGTTCTCGGTGTTGATCCGGAAGTAGGCCTGCAGCGGCATCTCCACCTTGACCCCGGCAGGGACGTAGACGAAGGAGCCGCCCGACCAGACGGCGCTGTTCAGCGCTGCCAGTTTGTTGTCGTTCGGCGGGATGATCGTCGCCCAGTGCTCGCGCACCAGGTCCTCGTGCTCGCGCAGAGCGGTGTCCATGTCGGTGAAGATGACGCCCTGGGCCTCGAGCTTCTCGTTGACCTGGTGGTAGACGACCTCGGACTCGTACTGAGCCCCGACGCCGGAGAGGAATTTGCGCTCGGCCTCCGGGATCCCCAGCCGGTCGAAGGTGTTTTTGATGTCCTCGGGGACCTCGCTCCAGTCGCGGCTGTTCTTGTCGGAGGCGCGGACGAAGTAGTGGATGTCGTCGAAGTCGATCTGGTCGAGGTCGCCGCCCCATTTCGGGGTCGGGCGGCTTTCGAAGTGCTCCAGGGACTTGAGCCGGAAGTCCCGCATCCACTGCGGCTCTTCCTTGAAGTCGGAGATCGTTTCGACGATCTCTCGGCTCAGGCCCTTCGGCGCTTTGTAGGCGTAGCCCGCCTCCGGGTCGTTGAAGCCGAACTTCTCTTTGTAGTCGGCGTTGATGCCGGCCAGATCGCGCTTCTCGGCGAGTACCTCGGGCGTTGCCATGTCAGTCGACCTCCAGGGTGATGGTGTCGTCCTCGATCGCTATCGGGAACGTTTGCACCGGCTGAAAAGCTGGGAGCGTCTTCGGCCTGCCGGTGCTGAGGTCGAAGAGGGAGCCGTGGCGCGGGCACTCGACCGTGCAGGCCTCGGCGTCGAACTCGCCCTCGGCGAGCGGTCCGTTGTCGTGGGAGCAGCGGTCCTCGATCGCGTAGAGCGTCCCGTCGCAGTTGAAGACGCCGATTTTGGTCCCCTCGTGCTCGACCAGGCGCATCCCACCCGGCTGCAGCTCGGCAGCCGGGCAGACGGAAATCTTGGTTCCTGCGGTGTCGGTCAAGGGGGCGGGGCTCCAGTCGGCCGCAACGGCGGCAAGTGCGGATCGAGACTTAATCCTACTTCTACGGTCGGATTTTAGCGGGGTGCCTCGACGGGCCGGCCGACGTGTCTGAGCTTGAGGGTCATATATGACGGTCAAGCTCAGACACGTCCGGGAGATTCGCACGGAAGCGCTGAGTTTGTGCCAGAAGTGTGGTCTTATCTCCGCAACCCCTGAGAGAGGAGCAGAGATGAGCGAGAGGACCAGCTACACCCCCGGCACCCCCTGCTGGGTCGACTTGGCGACGCCCGACATCGAGGCAGCGGAGCGCTTCTACGGCGAGCTGTTCGGATGGGAGATTCCCGAGCTGCCGAACTCAGCTGAAATGGGCGGCTACCGGCGCGCCAAACTGGGCGGCCGCGACGTCGCCGGCGTCATGCCCCTGATGCAGGAGGGTCAGCCGCCGGCTTGGAGCACCTACATCTCCGTCGACGACGCCGATGCGACTGCGGCGGCGATCCAGGAGCACGGCGGCGCCCAGGTCGCCCCGCCGATGGCCGTCGCCGACTACGGCAAGCTGGCCGTCTTCACCGATCCCGAGGGCGCCTATTTCGGGATCTGGGAGCCGGGCACGTTCGCAGGCTCGGAGCGCGTCAACGAGAAAGGCGCAGTCGGCTGGAACGAGCTCGAGACCCGCGACCCTGGTGCGGCCAAGCGCTTCTACGGCGCCGTCTTCGGCTGGGAGTTCAAGGAGGAGCGGATGGGGGAGACGACCTACAACGTGGCGACGGTCGACGGCGTCCGCGTCGCCGGCATGGCCGACATCGAGGGCCGGGTTCCCGACGAGGTCCCGGCGCACTGGATGGTCTACTTCGGGAGCGTCGACACCGACGAGGCCGTCGACAAGATCAAGGAGCTCGGCGGGCAGGTGATGTTCGGGCCGATGGACATCCCGGCCGGCCGCTTTGCGATGGCCACCGATCCCCACGGCGCCGCCTTCGCGGTGATGCAGCCGGGCGAGGCGACGATCGAGCGGGCGGCGGAGGAAGGGCTCGTCTAGAGCTGTCCGAGGTCGGCGACCGCTTCCGCGGGGTCGCCGGTCTCGCCCTCGTCCTCCCATTCGGCCGACTGGCCGAGGGAGGCGCTCTTGACGATCTTGAGGCCGAGCATCGCGCACTTCATCCGGGTGGCGGAGATGTCGATCCCGAGCAGCTCGAGGACGAACTCTTTCGGCAGCCGCAGCAGCTCCTCGCGGCTCTTGCCGACCAGCTCGTCGGTCAGCAGCGACGTAGCGGCGGTGGAGATCGCGCAGCCCTTGCCGTCGAAGGCGACCTCGGCGACCCGATCGTCGGCGTCGAGCTTGATCGTCACGTGCTGCTCGTCGCCGCAGAACGGGTTCGTGTCCTCGAACTCGAGGTCAGGGTGCTCGACGCGCCCGAAGTTGTGCGGGCGCTTGTAGTGCTCGAGGATCTGGTCGCGGTAGAGCTCGTCCATGTGTCTATCGAGGCTACCGCAGCGGTTTCCCAAGGCATCTAGAGTGCTCGAAGCACTTCAACCTTGGAGGGAAGATGTCCACCAGTCGCCGCCGTATCTCGATCGTCCTGCTCGCCACCGTCGCGCTCGCAGCCATGCTCGCGCTGCCGACTCTGGGCATGGGAGCCGGGAAGAACTCGACGAAGATCGTCGTCAGCCTCAAATTCCCCGCGTTCCACGGCACGCTCACCTCACCGCGCAAGGCCTGCCTCGGCAGCCGCAAAGTGAAGATGTACCGCCAGCGCAACGGGACCACGAAGCTGCTCGGCCGCGACACCAGCGAGGACAACGGCAAGTGGGCGATCCCGGTGGGCAAAAACCTCACTTCGGGCTCCTACTACGCGACCGTCGCCAAGCGCGGCAAGTGCAAGAGCGCCAAATCGCAGCGGCTGAATATCGACTGATGCAGGGTTAGAGGCCGAAGACGCGACGCGCGTCTTCGAGGCCGTCGATAAGGCGGTCGATCTCTTCGGTCGTCGTGTAGACGCCGAAGCTGGCGCGGGCCGTCGCGGCGATCTGCAGCCGGTCCATCAGCGGCTGGGCGCAGTGGTGGCCGGCGCGGACGGCGACCCCGTGGCGGTCGAGGATCTCGGAGACGTCGTGGGCGTGGATGCCCTCGATCTCGAAGGAGACCGGGCCGAGGCGGCCGGCGCCGCGGGGCGGGCCGAAGACGCGCAGGCCGGGGACGTCGGCGACGCGCTCGAGCGCGTAGTCGGCGATCTGCTCCTCGTGCTCGCGCACCTTCTCCATCCCGACCATGTCGAGCCAGCGGAAGGCGGAGGCCATTCCGATCGCCTGGGCGATCGCCGGCGTCCCCGCCTCGAAGCGAGCCGGCGGGTCGGCGTAGGTCGTGCCCTCCTTGGTGACCTTGCGGATCATCGAGCCGCCGCCGAGGAAGGGCGGCATCTCCCGCAGCAGGTCGAGCTTCGTCCAGAGCGCGCCGATCCCGGTCGGGGCGTAGAGCTTGTGGCCGGTGATCGCGTAGAAATCGGCGCCGAGCGTGGCCATCTCGAGCGGCATCTTCGGCGCCGCCTGGGCGCCGTCGACAAGGACCTTGGCGCCGGCGGCGTGCGCGAGCCGGGAGATCTCGGCGATCGGGTTCTCGGTTCCGAGGACGTTGGAGACGTGGGCGACGGCCACGAGCTTCGGGCCGCGCTCCAGCAGCGCCGCGAGAGCGTCCATGTCGAGCTGCCCGTCGTCGTCGATCGGCGCCCAATCGATCTCGGCACCGGTCCGCTCCGCCAACTGCTGCCAGGGGACGATGTTGGAGTGGTGCTCCATCTCGGTGAGGACGATGCGGTCGCCCGTCCCGACGTTGGCATCGCCCCAGGCACGGGCGACCAGGTTGATCGCCTCGGTCGCGTTGCGGACGAAGACGACCTCGCGCCGGTCGGCGGCGCCGATGTGGTCGGCGACCGTGGCCCGGGCCCCCTCGTAGGCTTCGGTCGCCTCGGCCGAGAGGGTGTGGGAGCCGCGGTGGACGTTGGAGTGGTGGCGCCGCTCGTAGCGGTCCACCGACTGAATCGAGGCCAGCACCCGCTGGGAGCTGGCACCGCTGTCGAGGTAGGCGACCGGCTGCCCGTTGACCTCGCGCTCCAGCGCGGGGACGGCGGCACGCACCTTCTCGATGGAGAACGGCGCCGCCGCGGCGGGGCTCTTGGCGCTCACCGGCTCCATATCTGCGAGGTCAGGCAGTCGCGCCCGCCTCGACCTCCTCTTTGATCCAGCCGTAGCCCTTCTCCTCGAGCACGCCGACCAGCTCCGGGCCGCCTTCTTTGACGATTCGGCCCTGGTACATGACGTGGACCGCATCGGGCTTCACCATGTGGAGGATGCGCTGGTAGTGGGTGATGATGAGGACGCCCATGTCCGGCCCGGCGAACTTGTTGACGCCCTCGGCGACGGTGCGCAGCGCGTCGATGTCAAGGCCCGAGTCCGTCTCGTCGAGAACCGCGATCTCCGGCCGCAGCAGCGCCAGCTGCAGCAGCTCCATCCGCTTCTTCTCGCCGCCGGAAAAGCCGTCGTTGAGGTAGCGGCTGGAGAAGTCTTTGGGGATGTTCGCCAGCTCCATCGCCTCCTGGGCGACGCGGGCGAAGTCTTTGATCTTGATCTGGGCTTCGCCGCGCGTCTCGCGCTGGGAGTTGATGATCATCCGCAGGTACTTGCTGACCGAGACGCCGGGGATCGCGACGGGGTACTGGAAAGCCATGAAGAGGCCCGCCTGCGAGCGGTCCTCGGGAGCGGCCTCGGTGATGTCCTCGCCCTTGAAGGTGATCGTGCCCTCGGTCACCTCGAGCGCGGGGTGGCCCATGATCACGTTGGCGAGCGTGGACTTGCCGGAGCCGTTCGGGCCCATCAGGGCGTGGACCTTGCCCTTCTCGACATCGAGGTCGAGGCCTTTGAGGATCTTCTTGTCCTCGACCTCTACGTGCAGATTCCGTATCTCCAGCTCAGCCATCTTGCTCCGTTTCTGGGGGTTATTCGAAGTTGTTTGCGTCGCGCTGCGCGCAGGTCTTACGCGGCGGTGCCGATCGTGGCGCGGCGGGCGGGCTCGCTCTTCGTCGAGAACTCGACCAGCTCCGCCAGCGTCGTCCCGGCAAGTGCCTTAGTGACGCCGCCTTGGACCCGCATCCACAAGAGCTTCGTCGAACAGGCCTGGTCGCCGTCTGACTCGTGCGAACAGAGGACTTTGCCTTCGGGGGCGTCGTGGAAGCACTCCATCGGCGCGATCTGCCCTTCCAGCGCCTCGACCACCGCGTCCATCGTGATCTCCTCGGCGGGTTTCGCCAGGCGGTAGCCGCCGTGGGCGCCGCGGGTGGAGGTGACGAGGCCGGCCTTGCGCAGTTTCGCCACCAGGTGCTCCAGGTAGGAGAGCGGCAGGTTCTCCGCTTCGGCGACGGAG
Organism: Solirubrobacterales bacterium; assembly: GCA_035266025.1. Classification (GTDB taxonomy): domain Bacteria; phylum Actinomycetota; class Thermoleophilia; order Solirubrobacterales; family 70-9; genus VAYN01. The sequence continues at coordinate 2,401 of DATFOB010000044.1, read as the reverse complement.
CCCAGCGAGGAAGGTTGCGAACCGGGCTGGCGGCCCAGCTCGACCATCAGGCGAACTCCGTACTCGGCTTTGGTCGAGAACAGCATCGATCTCAAATCCTACTGAAGAGGTCGGTTATGGCTCGATCAGGCCGCGGCGGATCGCGTAGCGGACGAGCTCGACCCGGTCGCGCATCCCGAGCTTGCGCATCGCGTTGGCGCGGTGGTTCTCGACCGTCTTCTCCGAGAGGTGGAGGACCTCGGCGATCTGCTTCGTCGTGTGCGCCTCGGCGACGAGCTTGACGACCTCCTCCTCGCGCGGGGTCAGCTCCTCTTCGCCGCTGGAGCCGCGCGCGAGCACGTCCTTGATCAGCGTCCGCTGCGCGTCCGGAGAGAGGAAGGGCTCGCCGCGCTCGACCGCCCGGATCGCCGCCAGCAGGTCGGTGTCGGCCTGCGCCTTCAGCACGTAGCCGGAGGCGCCCGCTTTCAGCGCCTCGAAGAGGTAGCGCTCGTCGTCGTGCATCGAGAGGATCAGGACCGAGACCTCCGGCGCTTGCTTCTTGATCTCCCGCGTCGCCTGCAGCCCGGTCAGCTTCGGCATTTTCACGTCGAGGATCGCCAGGTCCGGCCGCTCCCGCACCGCCAGGTCCCGAGCCTCGGCCCCGTCGCCCGCCTCGGCGACGACCTCGATGTCCGGCTGGCGCTCCAGCAGCAGCCGGATCCCGGAGCGGACGATCCCGTGGTCGTCGGCGATCAGGACCTTCATCGCGCCGATTCTCCCGGCACCGTGAGGCGGACGGTGGTGCCGGCGTCGGGGCGGGACTCGATCGTCAGCTCGCCGCCGACGAGGAGGGCGCGCTCGCGCATGCCGCCGATCCCGAGGCCGTGCTGCTGGGCGTCGAAGGCGAAGCCGCGGCCGTCGTCGGCGACCTCGAGGGCGACGCCGCCGTCCTCGGCGCGACGCAGCCGCACCTCGACCTGCTCGGCGCTGCTGTGGCGGGCGGCGTTTGAGAGCGCCTCCTGGGCGACTCGGTAGACGACGAGCTGGGCGTCGTCGCCGAGGTCGGAGAAGTCGCCTTCGACCTCGAGGCGTGCCTCGATCTCGCCGCGGCTGAGCTGCTCGACCTGGCCGCCGATCGCCGCCGCCAGGCCGAGGTCGTCGAGCGCCGTGGGCCGCAACTGGCGGGCGAGCGAGAGCAGCTCTCGCATTGCCTGATTCGCCAGCGCCTTGGTATCGGCGAGTTCGCTCTCCAGCTCCGGCGGCGCCGCCTCGCGCGCCGCCTCCAGCCGCAGCAGCAGCCCGGTCAGCGACTGGTTCACCTCGTCGTGGAGGTCGCGGGCGACCCGCGCCCGCTCCTCCTCCTGCGCGTGCAGGGCGGCCGACCCGGCCCGCCGCCGCTCGGCCTCGAGCCGCCGCATCATCCGCAGGAACGCGAGCTCGAGCCGCTCGACCTCCTCGGTCTCGCCGACGCCGTCGATCGAGGGGGGGAGGTGGAGCCGCGGCGAGGAGAGGTCGACCTTCTCCATCGCCTCGACCAGGTCCTCGAGCGGCCGCAGCCGCCGCCGCTCCCGGGCGAGCGCCAGCATCAGCGCCAGGACCACGAGCGCAAGCCCGATCACGAGCAAGGTCATACGGCAAGCCTAGATCCACTGGCGTTCGTCCTTTATTCGCCGTGCTGGGAACAAAGGACGAACGCCGACCAGGGGTTTGTCCCAGCCTCGTAGGGGGCTGGTCCCTATAGGCGAATTGACGGTCTCGCCGCATACTTGACTGACACCCCGACTCTCAGGAGCGACTACTAGATGACCACCACCAAGCAATCCACCTGGGGCGCAACGCTGCGGACCACGATCCTTATGGCCGCCCTCGGTGGCCTTCTCGTCGTCATCGGCGCCGCGATCGGCGGCCCGAGCACCGCGCTCACCTTCCTCTTCATCGCCCTGGCGATCAACTTCTTCGCCTACTTCTTCAGCGACAAAATGGCGTTGAAAATGAGCCGTGCCCAGCCGATCGACGAGTCGGAGGCGCCGCGGCTCTACCAGATCGTCCGCGAACTGACGACGCGTGCCGACCTCCCGATGCCGCGTCTCTACATGATCCCCCAGGATCAGCCCAACGCCTTCGCCACCGGTCGCAACCCGAAGCACTCGGCGGTGGCGGTCACCCGTGGGATCACCAAGCTCCTCTCCGAGGACGAGCTGCGCGGCGTCCTCGCCCACGAGCTCACCCACATCCGCAACCGCGACATCCTGATCCAGTCGGTCGCCTCGGCGATCGGCGCCGCGATCACCTACCTCGCCTACATGTTCATGTGGTTCGGCGGCGACGACAACTCCCCGCTCAGCCTTGTCGCCGGGCTGGCGATGATCCTTCTTGCCCCGATCGCGGCGAGCATCATCCAGCTCTCGATCTCGCGCCAGCG
>DATFOB010000043.1:0-2159 GCA_035266025.1 Solirubrobacterales bacterium | reverse complement strand
TCAAGCTCGAGGACTCGCGCCAGCAGATCCAGGCCGAGGCCGACCGGCGGATCGCTGCGGCCGAGCAGCGGGCGGCCGAAGCGGAGGCCGCGGCCGCCGAGTCCCACGAGGCAGCCGTCAGGCTCGAGACGGAGATCGAGCGCCGGGTGATGGAAGGAACCGAGGACGTGCGGCGCGAAGCCGAGGAAAGCGTCCGCCAGCTGGTCGAGAAGGTCGAACGGGAGGCCGAGGAGGCCGCCCGCACCCGCGCCGAGGACCAGCTGCGGATGGAGTCCGACCGAATCCGGGTTCAGGCCCAGCGTCGCGAGGACCGCGTCCGCGAAGCGACCGAGGATGAGATCAAGGCCAGCGTCGGTCGCGCCCGGCGCGAAGCCCAGGCGGCCGCCGAGGAGATCGCTCCCGCCTGGCTGCGCGGCGGCGGTCAAGAGCCCAAGGCCTCAACGGCCGGCTACCGCACGTTTTAGTCAAGTGAATTAACCTCGCCTCGCGATGCGGGAGGTGAGGATCAGAGACACCCTGACGGGGGAGCTGCGGACGCTGGGTTCCGAGGAAGTCGGGATCTACGCCTGCGGGCCGACGGTCTACAGCCGCATCCACATCGGCAATGCGCGGCCATTCGTCGTCTTCTCCCTGCTCGCCCGCTTCCTCCGCTCCGAGGGCTACCGACCGAAGCTCGTCGTCAACGTCACCGACATCAACGACAAGATCTACGTGGCGGCGCGGCAGGCGAACAAGGGCTCGAGCGAGTTCGCGGCGGAGATGACGGCGGCCTACCTCGCCGACACCGAGCGCCTCGGCCTCGGCCGACCGGATTCCGAGCCGCTGGCCAGCGAGACCGTCGGCGGCATCGTCGCCCTGATCGCCGAGCTGGTGGAGGGGGGGCACGCCTACGAGTCGGGCGGAGACGTCTACTTCCGCGTCCGCAGCTTCGATGCCTACGGCAAGCTCTCGAACCGGCGGCCGGAGGACATGGACCAGGGGGAGGACGCCGGCGCGGCGTCGCTGAAGGAGAGCCCCCTCGACTTCGCCCTCTGGAAGGCCCACAAGCCCGACGAGGACACCAGCTGGGACTCCCCCTGGGGCCCGGGGCGGCCGGCCTGGCACATCGAGTGCTCGGTAATGGCCGAGCAGGAGCTGGGCGCCAGCTTCGCGATCCACGGCGGCGGCTCTGACCTCGTCTTTCCCCATCACGAGAACGAGATCGCCCAGTCGGAGGCGGCGGGGCGGCCGTTCGCCCAGATCTGGATGCACAACGGGATGATCGAGACCGAGGCGGCGAAGATGTCGAAATCCGAAGGGAACATCTTCCAGCTCTCAGAGGCCCTCGACGCCTACGGCACCGAGGCGGTCGTCGCCTACCTGATCTCGGGGCACTATCGGCAGCCTTTGGCTTTTGGTGAGGAGCAGATGGAGGAAGCGGCGGCCCGGGTCGAGCGTTTACGGAACTTCTTCAGGGACAAGGCGCTGGGGCCTCCGGGGAGGGGTTCGGCGGACAACAGCGGGGAGGGTCCGGCGAACCCCTCCCCGGAGGCCGGAAGCGGGGTCGTCGCTCGGGTTGAGGCGTTCCGCGAGGCTCTGGCAGATGACTTCAATACGCCGAAGGCTCTCGCCGAGGTGTTTGAGCTGGTCGGGGAAGCGAATCGGGGGGAGGTGGCTGGAGATGCCGCGGCTGCTGCTCTCGTCGAGATGCTTGGGCTCGTCGGGCTCGGCTCCCTCACCCAGGCGGAGGAGGGGGCTGAGGTCGACGAGCACGCTACGAAGCTGATGGAAGAGCGCGAGGAGGCTCGGGCGGCTAAGGACTTCCAGCGTGCCGACGCTCTCCGGGATCAGCTGGCCGAGATGGGGTGGACGGTGCGGGATTCCGCTGAGGGACCCAGCCTCGTCCCCAGGGCCTAGATGGCGAACCAGTTCATCTATGGCAGCAATCCGGTTGCCGAGGCGGAGCGGGGGAGACGACGGGTGCACCGGGTCTGGCGCACCCCGGAGACGTCGGCCGAGGAGCTGGAGCGACTTTGCGGGTCACCCGACCACCAAGGCGTCGTCGCCGAGGTCGATCCCTACCCCTACGGCGACCCGGCCGGCATGCTGCGCCGGGAGGGCAGCCTGCTGATCGCCCTCGACCAGGTCCAGGACCCGCGCAACCTCGGCGCCGTCTGCCG
>DATFOB010000042.1:0-44876 GCA_035266025.1 Solirubrobacterales bacterium | reverse complement strand
AGCTGGTCTCGACGTCGGCATCGCTACCCCTTCTGACCCCGCCGCACCGCTGAAGCAGGTCGCCGCCGGGCGCTCGGACCTGGCGATCTCCTACGAGCCCGAGGTGGCGCTGGCGCGTGAACAGGGGCTCGACGTGGTCGCCGTCGCCGCCCTCGTCAACCAGCCGCTGACCTCGCTGATCTGGCTGCAGAAGTCCGGGGTCAAAGGCGTCGCCGACCTCAAAGGCAAGACGGTCGCCACCGCCGGCATCCCTTACCAGGACGCCTTCCTGAAAACGATCCTCGCCCGGGTCGACCTTGCGCCCGGCAACGTCGAGGCGGTCAACGTCGGCTTCGGCCTCCTCCCCGCCCTCGTCGGCGGCTCCGCCCAGGCGATCCTCGGCGGCTTCGGCAACGTCGAGGGCGTCGACCTGCGCGAGCGTGGCAAAGCCCCGGTCGTAACCCCGGTCGACGAGCTCGGCGTGCCGACCTACGACGAGCTCGTCCTCGTCGCTCGTCGCCAGAGCCTGGAAGAGGACCCGGACAAGTTCCGGCTCTTCCTCGCAGCGCTGGAGCGCGGCACTAAAGCCGCCGTCGAACAGCCCGGCGCGGCCACTTCTGCGATCACCGAAGCCAACCCGGACCTGGAACCGAAACTGGCCGCCGCCGAGGTAGAGGCGACCCTGCCGCTGCTCGGCGCCCGCACCGAGGGGCAGCCTTACGGATACATGGACCCCCAGGAGTGGGAGACCTTCACCGGCTGGATGCGGGACAACGGGTTGATCGAGGGATTGCCGCCGACGAGCGATCTGCTCGACAACGGCTACTTGCCCTCAGGCGAGATCCCCGAATAGCCGAGCGCGCCTTCGGCGATCAGCCGGCTCACCTCACGCTCGGGCATCGCCGCGTGGAAGAGGTGGCCCTGTGCGTAGTCGCAATCGAGCCGCTGCAGCTCGGAGAGCTGCACCTCGCTCTCCACCCCCTCGGCGATCACCTCCAGGTCTAGAGCCCGGGCCATGCCGATGATCGCCTCGACGATCGCCGTCGCCTCCTGCTCGATCCCGAGCGCGTCGACGAAGGAGCGGTCGATCTTCAGCGCGTGGAAGGGGAAGCGGTTGAGGTAGGCGAGCGAGGAGTAGCCGGTGCCGAAGTCGTCGAGGACGAGGCGCACCCCGAGCTCGTTCAGCGCCTGCAGCGAGGAGATCGCCGTCGCCGACTCCTCGACCAGGACGCTCTCGGTGATCTCCAGGCGCAGGTGGACGGGGTCGAGGCCGGTGCGGGCGATGATCTCTTCGACCGTCGCGGGGAGGTCGCGGTGGGCGACCTGGCGGGCCGAGAGGTTGACGGCGACGTCGAGGGGGCGAGAATCCGGGCGCAACTGGTGCCACTCGAGGGCTTGCCGGGAGGCACGTTCCTGGACCCAGCGCCCGATCGGCTCGATCAGGCCGCTGTCCTCGGCGATCGAGACGAACTCGGAGGGATCGAGCATGCCCCGCTCGGGGTGGCGCCAGCGGACCAGCGCCTCGAGGCCGGTGATCTCCCCCGTGCGGAGGCTGACAACCGGCTGGTAGTGGAGCGCAAGCTCCTCGCGGTCCAGCGCATGGCGGAGCTCCCTTTCGACCTCGAGCCGCCGCATCGCCCCGGCGCGCATCTCGGCGTCGAAGAGGACGCAGCGGGCGCGGCCGCCTTCCTTGGCCCGGTACATCGCCGCGTCGGCGTCGCGGATCAGCAGCTCGGCGTTGACGGTGCGCCCGTCGGAGGCGCGGGAGACGGCAACCCCGATGCTGGCGCTGACGAAGTGGTCGACCCCGTCGATCGAGAAGGGCTGGGTGAAGGCGGCGGCGACTCGGTCGGCGATCGCGATCGCCTCGCCTTCGTCAGCCAGGCGGTCGATCAGGATCCCGAACTCGTCGCCGCCGAAGCGGGCGACGATGTCACCCGGGCGCAGGTGAGAGCGCAACCGCGGCGCCACCGCCCGCAGCAGGGCGTCGCCGGCGTGGTGGCCGAGGCTGTCGTTGATCAGCTTGAAGTGGTCGAGGTCGAGGAAGAGGATCCCAACCGGGGAACCCGAGATCGCCGCCTTGCTCAGCGAGTCGCCGAGGGCGTCGACGAAGCTGAGGCGGTTCGGCAGCCCGGTAAGGGAGTCGTGGAGGACCCGGTAGCGCAGCGCCTGGTCAGCAGCATGGCGCTCGATCGCGTCGGCGAGGACGTTGGCCGCCGCCTGCACGAACGGGACGTCCTTGGCGCTGAAGCGGCGCGGATCGGTCGAGTGGACGTCGAGGACGCCGAAGGGCCGGCTCTTGCCGTCGATGACGACGGCGAGGCTGCTGGCGGCGCCGAAGACGCGCAGGACGGGCGGCATCGTGTGCCGCGTCTCCTGGTCCCAATCGGCGACGATCGCGTGGGTGCCGGAGTCCAGAGCGGCGCCGGCGTGAGAGTCCCGTGCGGCGGAAACGCGGCGGCCGGCGCCGACAACCGTCTCCTCGAGGCCGGCCCGGAGGTTGAGCCGGCGCCCGTCGCGGCCGAGCTCCCAGATGCAGGCGCTGTGGACGCCGTCGACTTTGCCGATCAGCTCGGTGGCGGCGGCCATCAGCTCCTGCGGATCGCTGTTCTGCATCGCCCGCTCGCCGAGCCGAGCGACAACCGCCTGCTGGGAGAGCGCCCGCTGCAGCTCGTCCTCGGTCTGCTTGCGCTGGCTGACGTCGTAGAGGACGCCGTGCCAGACCGGCACCCCGTCCTCGTCGGCTTCCAGCACCGCCTCGTCGTGGATCCAGACCACCGTGCCGTCGCGGCGGTGGACCCGGTATTCGATCGGGGTCGTATCGCGCTTGCCGAGGTGCTCCTCGCTTTCGACGGCGAGTGCGCGCTCGCGGTCCGCGGGGTGGAGGATGTCGGCCCAAAGGCCAGGGTCGCGGATGAACTCCTCCTGACGGTAGCCGAGGATCTCCTCGACCTGGGGGCTGACGTAGCGCCAGCGGCCGCGCTCGCCGAGCTCGGCGGTGTAGACGATCACCGGCAGCCGCTCGACCAGGCGGCGAAAGTCGTGACCCCCCGCCGTCAGCTGGTCGAGGAAGCGCTCGACCTCGTGCTCAGACCAGTTCCTGTCGGCAGGCTCGCGCATCCACCCCGGTCATCGGCCGCGTGCCGTTGTGGCTTGAGGAGTGCGACTTAGGCGGCGAGCCGCATCGGCGGGCCCTGCGCGACCACCCGGTGCAGGCCGGAGAGGGTCAGGGCGCCGACCAGGCCCCGGTAAGGCTCGTACGGCGCGTAGAACTCTTCCACCTCCGGGATCGTCGCCCGGCGGCCGCCGCCGCCCAGGCGCCCGACCAGCTTGATGTAGCCGAGGTCGCCGGCCGGGAGGGAATCGAGGTCGTTGCGGCCGAAGAGGCCGAGGCACTGGACCGTCCAGGGACCGATCTGGGGCAGCGCCAGCAGGCGACTGTCCCCCTCCTTGCTCTCGATCCGGCAGCGGCCGCCGGCGACATCGCGGGCGAGCCGCCGCAGCGCCACCGCCCTTTTCCCGACCAGTTCCATCTGCTCGATTTCGGCCGGGGCGCGGCCGGCGATCGCTTCCGGACCGGGGACGTCCCGCAGCGCGTCGCGACCCTCCCCCACGCGGGGGCCCCAGCGGCCGGCGATCCGACGCTCGATCAGCGCCGCCCTCTGGGCCTCGATCAACTGCCCGACCACCGCCGCCGCCAGCGCCTCCCAAGGCCACGGCCGCCCTTGCGGCCGGAAGCCCGGCCGGCGGCGGATCAACGGCCCGACCAGCGGGTCCCGGCGGAAGCGGCGGTAGAAGTCGCTGAGGTCGACGTCGACCCAGAGCGCCCGCCGCATGCAGGCGATCGCCTCCTCGAGCTGCTCCCGGCCGGCCGGGCCGGGACAGGGAGGCATCGCGATCGGCGGCCGCGTCACCCGCTCGGGCTCGATCGCCTCCGCCCGGAAGCGGACCCGGCCACGGGCCGGCTGCCAAGCTCGGACCAGCACCGGGCAACCGTCGACGTGGAGGAGCCGGACGGCGACCCCGTCCCTGACCCGCAGCGTCCGATCGGAGCTGCCCCGCGGCATCCGCCACGGAGACGGCGGCCGGACCTCCGCTTCAGCGACCGAGGAGGTGAACATCGACCAGGAACGAGCGGCTGGCGACGACGTTCTGGCGGTCGCGGCGGCGGCCGCTGAGACGGCGGGGCGCCCGCGCCTTGGCGGCGGCGCTGCTGACGGCGCGGACGGCGGCGACCGTGGCGGCTCCGGCAAGGACGCCCCCGGCGGCGGCGAGCGCCGCCGACTTCACCTCGGGGCGCAGGACCGGCAGCGCCGACCCCTCGGGGGGCTGGTAGCTGGACGGCAGCGGGCGAACGGGGCTCGTAGCCTCGGCCAAGCCGGCGTCTTCTTCGGCCACGACCTCCGCGTCTACGTGCAGCTCAGTCACCCCGGCGACTCTAGCGCGGTGCGGGGTCGGCTCCACCGAGCGGGCGCTCGTAAAGACGGTACTTCTTGACGACCTTGCCGCCCATCCCCTCCATCGCCCGGTTCATCGGCTTGTTCGTCTCCAGGATCCAGCCCATCTCGCCCCAGTGGATCTTGTCGGGGAGCGCCGCCATCTTGATGTGCTCGAGGTAGAGCCCGGCGGCGACGCCGGAATGGCGGTAGTCGTGCTTGACCCCGAGGGCGAAGACCCGCAGGCGGTCGATCTTGCGCTTCCCGAGCAGGAACTTCGCCCAGCCAAGGGGCAGCAGCCGCCCGTTCAGCTGCGCCATCACCTGGTTGATGTCCGGCAGGGTCAGCGCCGCCCCGACGACCTCGCCGTCTTTTTCGGCCATGAAGGTCCACTCCTCGTCGAGCACCTGCCTCAGGTTCTTCGCCTGGAACTCGACCTCGGCATCGGTGATCGGGACGAAGCCCCAGTTGTCACCCCAGGCCTCGTTGTAGACGTCCATGAAGCGCCGTACCTCGGCTGCCATGTCGCGCTTGCGCATGTTGCGGATCGTGATCCCTTCGTCACGCAGCGCTTTCTCCGCGGCCTCGTGGATCGAGGGGTCGACTTTCTCGCCCTCTTTCAGCTGCCCCATCCGCAGCTCCCACATCAGCACGTCCATCGCCTTAGTAAAGCCCTCGGCCTCGATCAGCCGCCCGTAGTAGGGCGGGTGCCAGGGCTCGAGGATCATCGGCTGCCGCTCGAAGCCCTCGACGAGGATTCCGATCTCGTCGTTGGTGGTGAAGTCCATCGGCCCGAGGATGCGCTCGCGTCCCTTACCGCGGGCCCACTCTTCCGCGGCGCCGAAAAGCGCCCGCACAACCTCGGGGTCCTCCGCCGTCTCGAAAAAGCCGAACATCGCGTCGTTGCCGCCCTGATAGCTGTCCCAGCGGCTGTCGACGTGGGCGCTGATCCGCCCCACCGGCTCGCCGTCGCGTTCGGCCAGGAAGAACCCGGCCTCCCCGTGCTCGAACCAGGGGTTCTTCTTGCGGTTGAGGAACTGCATCCGCTCGAAGACCAACGGCGGCACCCACTGCTCGCTGTTGCGGTGGAGGCGGAAGGGGACCTTGACGAAGCGCTTCAGCTCGCGCCGGGTCCGCACCGGCCGGATCGTCAGGCTTCCCATCGGTGCGCAACCTACACTCTGGGGAGATGAGCGAGACCGCGAAGGCCCCGGTCGACGTCTTCGAGAAGGCGCGCAGCCACGACCGCCTCGAGCAACTCGAAGCCGCCAAGGAACACGACCTCCTCCCCTACTTCCGCCTGCTGACCTCACAGGCCGGCCCCGTCGTCGAGATGGAGGGCCGGGAGACGATCATGCTCGGCTCCAACAACTACCTCGGGCTGACCGGGGACGCGCGGGTCAAGGACGCGGCGCGCGAAGCGCTGGAGACCTACGGGACCGGCGTCACCGGCTCCCGCCTCCTCAACGGGACGACCCCCCTGCACCTCGACCTCGAGCGCGAGCTGGCCGAGTGGATGCAGACCGAGGACGCGATCGTCTACACCACCGGCTACCAGTCGAATGTCGGCTGCATCGGCACGATCCTCGGTCCGGCCGACACGGTGATCTGCGACTCCGGCGACCACGCTTCGATCCTCGACGGCTGCCGGCTCTCCGGCGCCAAGCTGCGTCCCTTTCGCCACAACCGGATGGATAAGCTGGAGAAGATGCTGGAGCGCGCGGCCGGCGACGGCGGTGGCGTCCTCGTCATCGTCGACGGCGTCTTCTCGATGGAGGGCGACGTTTGCGACCTGCCGCGGATCGTCGAGCTCTGCCGGGCCTACGGCGCCCGGCTGATGGTCGACGAGGCCCACGGCGCCGGGGTCCTCGGCGCCCGCGGTGCCGGCGCCAGCGAGCTCTTCGGGCTCGAGGACGAGGTCGACCTGCGGATGGGCACCTTCTCCAAGAGCCTCGCCTCCTGCGGCGGCTTCATCGCCGGCCCCGCGGACGTGATCGAGTACCTGCGCATCTCCTCGCGCTCGTTCATCTTCAGCGCCTCCGCAGTCCCCGCCGCCGTCGGCGCCGCCCTGGCGGCGCTGCGCGTGATCCGCTCCGATGGGCCGGAGCTCTTCGAGCGACTGCTTTCGAACGCCGAGTACCTGCGCGAGGGCCTGCGCCACCTCGGCCTGAAGGTGATCGAGCCGGGGACGCTCCGCGATGGCAGCGTCGCCACCACCCCCGTGGTCCCGGTCATGGTCGGCGATGACTGGCAGGCGGTGCTGCTCTGGAAGCGCCTCTTCGAGGCCGGCGTCTACACCAACGTTGCCATCCATCCGGCCGTTCCCCCGGGCGGAGCGCTGCTGCGGACGAGCCTGATGGCGACGCACGAGCGCGAGCATCTCGACGGCGCTCTCGGCACGATCGCCAGGGTGATCGAAGACTTCCCGGACCTGCCGCGCACTTAATTTTTTGGTCACAAAAATTTGACATCCCCCGTCGGGGGGAGTTTCTCCCTTGTACAGATCTGGACAAGGGGCCGGGAGGGTCGAAATTGTTGCTCTTAGCGAACGGGTCGGACGGAACGATGTGCGATCCGGGTTGACGGCCGGTACTCCGAAGACGTAGCTTGGCCTCCTCGCCGAAACGACCCGGTAGGGCGTTCGGGAAGAGAGAAGTCGGTCCGGGTAGGACCAGTCCCTGGGAAGGGCACTGGTTGCCGGCCGGACGCGATACCCCAGCAAATCGATTCCTTGAAGGGAGGAGTCCAGTGGAAGCTGCCTCAACGGCACCCGCAACGACTATCGCAGCCTCAGCAGAGGCACCGCAGCACATGAGGGCCCTGGAGAGAGCCAACATGGTTCGCCTGGCCCGTGCGGAGCTGAAGCGCGCGATCGCGCGGGGAGACACGGATGCCGCGGAGGTGGTTCGCGACTGCCCCTGGGAGACCGAGAGCATGACCATTGCGGAGCTCCTCACCAGCCAGCGCCGCTGGGGACGGACCCGCGCCCGCAAGTTCCTCCTGCCCCTCTCGCTGAACGAGAACAAGCAGTTGGGGACGCTTACCTCGCGCCAGCGACGGATCCTCGCCACCGAGCTCTCGACTCGTGCGGGCGGGCGGGAACCCCTGTCGGTCTGAGCCTTCCGCGGCTCAGCCGCGCATTCCGCCGACCCGGTAGCTGAGGCCACCGGAAGCGCGCTGGAATGCGCGGCGGGCCAGGAAGAAGGTGATTGCGCCGGCCACCGCGCCAATCGCCAGCGCCACCGCCAAGATCTGTCCCGCCGCATAGAAGACGAGGCCGGTGGTGAGGACGAAGGCGGCCCCCGCCAGCAGACTGGTGTGGGAGCGGTAACCGGCGAAGTGCTCCCGGACCGCCACCTCTAGCCCGCCCAGGCCGGCCAGAGCGACTCCGATGCCGATCGCGGTCGGGCTTCCCCCGAACAGCCCGATTCCCAGGGAGACGATGCCGGCGAGAATCACCAGCTCGGCCAGCGGCACCGATCCCCAGGGCGCCGGCGGGCGCTCGTCCGGGGCGGAGACCCGCTTAGGGGCGGGCTTCGGCTTCGACTTCGTGCTCAACGGCCGCGAGCCGCCCGGCTAATGGACATCCGGAGGAGATCTTGACCCGCCACCAGCCCATCAGCATCCCGATCGGGCCGAGGCGGGGGCGGGAATGCCAGTGCCCGCAGCCGTGTAGGCCGAGGTCTTCGCGCGAGACGCGGACCCACTTGAAGTCCTGCGGGGCGGCGAGCATCCGCTCGACCAGCGCCCGGTTGTCGTCCTCGACCCGCCGTTGCTCGACCAACGCCCGGCGCGCCTCGGCGGCGCGGTCGGCCAGCCCGTCGCGCACCGCCTCCAGCTCGCCGAGGTCGAGCAGCCGCGGCCCGGCGGCGGCTGCCTCAACGCGGTGGGGTACCTCGGTGTGGCCGAACGCCTCACCGAAGAGGGAGGCAAGCTCGGCCTCGAGCCTGGCGATCTGCCGGCGCAACTGCGCTCGCGCCCGGCGCTCGTCAAGGACGAGGTCGACCCCGCGAAGTTCCTCGTGTGCGAGTAGCGCAGGCATCCCGAAAATTGTAGTCAGCCCGCCTCCAGAGTCGAAGCGGCCATCCACAGCGCCTCCTCGACGGCGATCTGCGGCACCCCCTTGACCTGGATTGCCGCCACCGCAATCCGGCTGCTGTCCCGGGCTACCGCGAAGCCCGCGCCGGTGGTTCCGAAGAGGAGTCCGAGCGGTTGCGAGTCGTCAGCGATCGTCAGCGTCCCCCTTGCCATCTCCCCCCCGGCTCCAGCCAAGGACTCCCCCGGGGCCGAGTCGCGGATGCAGAGGCGGCCGTCGAGCCGGTCGGCGTCGAAGGCGCGAAGGGCGACGCCGGTCTCGACAATCGCGATGTTGAGCGCATCCGCCGGCAGTCCGTGGCTGCGGAAGCCGCCGTCTTCGAGCCGCTCCAGGGTCAACTGCTCGACTGGGGTGCGGGTGCGGTCGGGGTCAAGGCCGATCTGGCGGTAGAAGACGCGGTAGGCCCAGGGGATCGGCCGTTCACGCAGCCGGATCGCCTGGGCGCCGTAGGTGCGATCGGAGAGATCGCGAAGCCGGTTCCTCACCGCCTCCGGGCTGCGACCGGGCTTCGTCTCGAGCTCGACCCAGGCGATACCCAGGCCGGGGAACTCGGAGGCGATGTCGGGGGCGACCCAGCCCTGCTGCGGCGCCGGCGCCCAGCCCATCCTCTCGGTGGGGCCGGCGCTCACCTCATCCTCCTTCCGCGCGGGCGGTTGCTTCGAGGAGGCGGTCGACCCGGCCGCTCAGTTGCGCCGCGGTGAGCTTGCCGATGCTGGCGCTCTGCAGGGTGCCACCGGGGAAGACATAGGCGAACGTCGGGCAGAGGCCGACGCCGTAGAGGCTGCCGACGGCGCCGTCGTGATCCCATCCGACCGGCATCTCCCAGCCCCGCTGCCGAATCAAGTCGCGGAGCGTGTCCCGGTCGTCCCGGATGTCCAACGAGAGGAAGCCCACCCGTCCAAGGTAGCGCCGGAAGACATCGTCGACCAGGTCCTGCTGCTCGACGCAGCTGCCGCCGCCTTTGCTGAACCAGAAAGAGATCACCAGGGGCTGCTCGAAGAAATCGCAGACGCGGATCGATTCGGCCACCTCGACCCGGCAGGCGGGCGTGCGTTCCGCCTCCTCTGGACAGGGGATCGCCGAGGTTTCGCAGTTGTCCTGGGCGATGTTGGCGTCGCCGTCGAGCTTGCCGGCGCCCTCGGGCACGGCGAACTCGGGCAGCGGCCAGCGCGGCGGCAGCTCGTCGAGCCCGAGCGTCTCGCCGCCCCCCCCGCCGTCGATCGTGTTGACGGTGGCGACGACGATCACGGCGAGGAAGAGGAGGCCGACGACGAGCGAGTAGCGGTCCCTCATCGACGCTCCAGCAGGAGCAGGGTCGCGGGCAGGACCAGGAGCACGCCGGCCAGCGCCGCGGCGAGGTCGACGACGGTGACGAGGCCGAAGTCGCGGAGCATCTGCACATCGCTGGCGACGAGGACAGCGAAGCCGGCGATCGCGGTCGCGCCGGAGGCGAGCACCGCGGCCCCGGTGCGTGCATAGGCGCGGCTGAGCGCCTCCTCGACGTCGACCCCGCCGCCACGCTCCTCGTGGAAGCGGCCGACCAATAGGACCCCGAACTCGGTCCCGATTGCGATCGTCAACGCCCCGAGCGCCGCTGACATCGGGTTCAGCGGGATGCCGGTGATCCAGAGCAGCAGGGAAGCCCACCCGGTGGCCAGCACCGTCGGCACCAGCGGCACGAAGGCGCGGCGCCACGAGCGGTAGATCAAGAGCAGCGCCAGCCCGACCAGAGCGATTCCCGCCAGCGTCACCCAGTACCTGCTGCTGGAGAGGTCACCGGCCGATTCCGCCGCAATCACCGAAAGCCCCGCAAGCTGCACCTCGACCCCCTCCGGCGGCTCCCGGATCTCGTCCCGCACCCGCTCCACCAGCTTCTGCTGGTCCGCCAGCGACTGCGCCCTGATCCCAAACGAGATCAGGGCCTGGCGCCCGACTTCACCGGTCTCCGGGTCAAGGGGGGCAACCTGCCGCAGCGCATAAGGAGAGAGCGCTGACAACGTCGCATCAATCCGCTTGGCAGTCGGTTCTTCTTCCCCGCGGACGAGGAAGTCCGACAACGCCGGCCCGGGGCAGATGTCGGCCTTTAGGCAACTCGGGTTTTCCCCACCGAATCCATTGCTCTCCAGCACCCGCCGCTTGAACCCCGCCATCCACTCGACAACTTCGGGATCCGTCAGGTCGTCAGCTTCAATCAGAACGTCCAGTGATCCGGACACCCCAGTCGTGTCCTGCAGTTCATTCAGTCCTTCAACCGCCCCGATGCTCTGAGGCGCCAGCTCCCGGATATCGGAGACAGTGCCCACCCTGGTCCCGGCGATCCACCCACAAACCGCCAGAGCCACTCCAATCGCCAGCACTGCCACCGGCTCCGCCCGAGCAAGGGACAAAAACCACTCCCCGGGCGGGTGGCGCCGTAGGGTGCCCCTCCCTGAGGAAGCTTTAGCTACCGGAAGGGAGGGGGGGTCCCCTGCGGTGACAGGACCCGCCCGCCAGCGACCCAACGTCCCTAGACCGACAGTCAAAGCCGTGGCGAAGCCAACCGCGATCCCGACGATAAGCACCCATCCGAACCCGCGCACCATCGGAATCGGCGACAGCTGCAACGCCAGAAACCCGACGGCAGTAGCAGCACAGGCGGCAGCGATCGTAGGCCCGCCCCGACGAGCCGCCTCCTCCGCCGACCCACTCTCGTCAAACCGCGCCTGGAACTGGATGGCGTAGTCGACCCCGAGCCCGATCAGGATCGGCAAGGCCGCGATCGAGGCCATCGTCAGGGAGCCGCCGACCAGCGCCAGCAACCCGAACGTGATCGCCGCCGCCATCAGCGCCACCAGCAGCGGCAGCAACCGCCAGCGCGACCTGAAGACGAGGAAGAGAACCAGCGCCATCACCACAAGGGCGACCGCGAAGAGGACGAGCAGGGCGTCCTTCAGCGCCCGCGAGACACCGTCGATCACGACCGGCGCACCGGAGACGACGTAGGTGCCGTTCTTCAGCTCGAAGCACGGCGCCGGTTTGCCTCCGTCTTTGCACGCCTTCCGCGGCGTCGTTTCCTCGACCGCTTCTTCGATCAGCCCGATGGCGCGATGCCGCTCGCCATCGCTGAGATCCGGTCGCAGGCGGATGACGATCTGAGCCGACTTCGCGTTGGGGAAGAGGTAGGACAGGCGCGCCTTCGGAGTTCCCCGCGGCCGGGCGAAGTCGAAGACGACGGTGGCGACGAATTCTTCATTGGTGATGCTGGGGATGCTGGTGATCCCGTATTTGGTCGCGACCGCGAGCAGGTATTCGCGGAAGCGATCGGTAGGAACGTTTTCTGCCAGCCGCCGCAGCTGGTTGTCGATCTGGACCACAGACTCATTGAGGAAGGTGGCGGGGCCGGTGAGGAACTCGACCGCTCCGGATTCGGCGAGCTCGGCGCAGGGGCCTGGGATCGGCTCGGCGTCCTTCGGCACCTTCCCGGACAGGCACCCCTCTAGGCGCAGCAGCCGGAAGAGGTCGTCGCTTAGGAGCAGTTCGGGCAGTTCCCCCTTGACGAGGACGACGATCGGTTCTTCGCCGAAATCCTCGCGGACCCCTTCGGTCGCCTCCACCGTCGGCGACCCCTCGTCGGCAAGGGTGTCGACGCCGGCGTCAGTCGGCAACTGCGTCGCAGCGAGGGCGGCGAGGACCGCGACGGCGACGCTGAGGGCGACGAGCGGTCGAGCGTGCCTCGCCGCCCACGCCGCGACGCGCCCGAACAGAGCTCCGGCGTCCAACCTCAGTCCATCGAGAGCGGTCCGCTGACGTCAGCGTTGAGGAACTGGTTGACGAACGGGTTGCTGGAGTCGAACAGCTCCTCTTTCGGACCGGACTCGACGATCTTGCCGCTCCAGAGGACCGCGATGAAGTCGGCAATGCGGCGGGCGGTGCCGAGGTCGTGGCTGATCACCAGGTAGCAGCCGCCGTTCTCGGCGTGGACCTCGCGGATCAGCTCGCAGAGGAGCGCGGTCCGCACCGGGTCGAGCCCGGAATCGGGCTCGTCGAACATCACGATCGCCGGTTCCAGGACCAGCGCTCGGGCAAAGCCGGCACGCTTGCGCATGCCGCCGGAAAGCTCGTTCGGCATCTTGTAGGTGGCCTCGCTGAGGCCGACCTCTTTCAGCCGCCGGTTGACGATCTCGCCGATCTCTTCCTCGCCTTTATCGGTGTGCTGCCGCAGCGGGAAGGCGACGTTGTCGTAGATGTTCATCGAGCCGAAGAGCGCCCCGTCCTGGAACAGCAGGCCGAACTTTTTGCGCACGTCGAAGAGCTCGTCGTCGGTCATGTTGGGGATCGACTCGCCGTGCACCAGCACGTCGCCCGAGTCCGGATAGAGGAGCCCGACGATGTGCTTGATCAGCACGCTCTTGCCGGTCCCCGAGGGGCCGAGCACCATTGAGACCTGGTCCTCCGGCAGCCCCAGGTTGAGCCCGTTGAGGATGCGGGCGCGACCGAACTGCTTGACCAGGTCGATGATCTCGATCGCGTCCTCGCCGCCGTGGTCGCGCTTGCGGCCGGTGTGGAATTTGTAGGGGTCGTGCTCACGCGGGTTGACTCCGGGGATGACGAAGTCACGCCCCATCACCGCCCCGTCCTCGCTCACGTAGGGGCTTCCGTCGCCGGCCGGCCGGTCGTCGCCGAGGACCTCCGGCGGCGCTTCGGCACTCGAGGTCGCTTCGTCCTGCAGCGCCTCTTCTTCGCGGCGGTCCTCCTCTTCGGAGAAGCGGTTCTCTTCCTCGATCGACACCTCAGCCTCCTATTGGCGCACGCGGGTTGGCTCCCCAGAACACGAGGGTTCCGAGCATCCCGATGATGTGGACTAAGACGATGTTGAGGACCATCGATTTGGCGGTCGCGGTCCCCACCCCGACGGGGCCGCCACCGGCGGTGTACCCGTAGTAACAGCCGACCAGCACGATCGCGGTCGCCATCACCATGCCCTTGATCAAGCTGAAGATCAGGTCGGGCGGGTTCTGGAACATCCAGAAGATCAGCAGGTAGCCGCCGGAGGAGACATCGCCGATCTGCTCGACGACGGCGAGGTAGCTGGCCAGGTACATGATCCCGATCCCGACCAGGTACATGAACGGGAAGGCGATCCAGGAGGCGAGCAGGCGGGTCGCGCAGAGGAAGGTCACCGGCGGCACCCCCATCACCTCGAGCGCGTCGATCTCGTCGGAGATCCGCATCGCCCCGAGCTCGGCGACGATCCCGGTCCCGACCTTGGCCGCCAGCATGTAGCCGAAGGCGTAGGGCATGATCTCGCGCAGGTCACACCAGGCCGAGAAGACGCCGGCGTAGGCGGGGGCGCCCTGGGCACGCAGCAGGTAGGCGCCCTCGATCCCGCACTGGAGGCCGAGGGTGAAGACGAGGCCCCAGATGATCAGGGCCGAGCCGAGGATGAGGATGCCGGCCTGGCGCAGGCTCTCGCCGAAGAAGCGGAGGACGCGGCCCGAGTAGACGAGGCCGGCGACGCGGGAGCCGAAGCGGGCGATCTCCCCCGCCGAGTCGAGCCAGCCGCGCGGGATTGCGAACCAGGCGTTCATCGGATCGTCTGCAGCTCCGGGTTGGTTGCGAGCAGGGTCTGGGTGAAGACATAGTTGAAGGCGAAGACGCCCATGAAGGAAATGACCACGGCCTCGTTGACGGCGCGGCCGACGCCGGCGGCGCCGCCGGAGGCGGTCATCCCTTTGTAGGAGCAGACGACGGCGATCAGGGCGCCGAAGAGGGTGCACTTGATCACCGAGCCCCAGAGGTCGGTGATCGAGGCATTGGAGAAGAGCGTCGCGAAGAAGCCGCCGAGGGGCTGGTTGTAGAGGATCTCGGTGAGGATGCCGCCGCTGATCCCGAAGACCAGCGCGTAGATGTCGAGCAGGCCGGTGATCAGCATCAGCGCCAGGAAGCGCGGCACGACCAGGTTCTTGATCGGGTCGACGCCGAGGACCTGGAGGGCGTCGAGCTCCTCACGGATCTTGCGGGCGCCGAGGTCGGCGGTGATCGCCGTCCCAGCGACGCCGGCGACGACCACTGCGGTCACGAAGGGCGCGAACTCGCGGATCGAGGCGAGGACGAAGAAGCCACCGAGGCGGTCGAGGGCGCCGAAGAGCGAGAGGAAGTTCGCCGCCTGTAGCCCGGGAGCGCCGAACCCGAAGGCCACCGTCGAGACCAGCAGCGGGAACCAGCAGAGCTGCAGGGCGAAGAGGAACTGGCCGATGAACTCCTCCCCGTAGGGGTAAGGCGGCTTGACCGCGGAGACGATCGTCCGCGCGGTGAGGAGCATCATCTCTCCCACCTGTTCGAACAGGGACTTGGCGGGCAGGAATGCCCTGTTGACCGCGGATCCGACCATCTGCTCCTCCTCCGAGCCGGCGCCGCAGGCACGCGGCACCCCACCCGGTGGGCATGAGTCTAGGGGATGGGAAACCGCCAACCGTTAGTGCCATGTTGAGATCCCGCTAACGCCTTCGCAGCGCCGGAAATGCCTGCGAAGACGGTCAAACCGCGTGCTATGTTCGGGCCGCTTTGCGGGGGACCGGACGACATTCCCGGCGGACCCGCCTCCAGACCACCGCCGTCGGGTTAACGGCGCTGGCGGTGGCGGCACTGCTCGCTGCCTGCGGCGGCGGCGACTCCTCGACCGCGCCGGAGGAAGCGAGCGGCAAGTTCAAGGTGAAGGTGACCGAAGCCGAGTTCCCCTCGCCGCAGCGGCTCGGACAGACGGCCGTGCTGCGGCTCGGCATCCGCAATACCGGCGACCGCACCGTGCCGAACCTCTTCGTCAGCTTCACGATCAAGGGCCAGCGCGGCGAGGACTCCTCGTTGCCCTTCGGGCTCAGCGACCCGCAGCCGGAACTGGCGCAGCCCGATCGGCCCGCTTGGGTGCTGTCGGCGACCTATCCGCGACTCGACGGCTCCTCCGATCCGGGCGGGACCACGACCTCGAGCCCGAAGACCTTCGCCCTCGGGGCGCTGAAGCCGGGGAAGACGACGACGGCGATCTGGAAGCTGAGCGCGGTGCGCGCTGGCAAGTTCACCTTGCTCTACGACGTCGGCGCCGGCATCGGCGGCGCCGCCAAGGCGGAAACTGACGGCGGCGTTACCCCCGGCGGTTCGTTCACGACCGAGGTGACCGAGCGGCTGCCCGAAACCGAAGTCACCGACAGCGGCGAAATCGTTGAGATCGAGAAGGGCAAGTAGGGCCTCAACAGCCGTTGCCGCGGTGGCGGCGCTGCTGACCCTGGCGCTGCCGGCCTGCGGCTCGGCCAACGATCAGAACAGCGGCTCACAGGGAACGGCACCGGGGGCCAAGGGCGGCGGGGTCGCGCTGAAGAAGGTCGGCTCCTTCGACAGCCCTGTCTATGTCACCGGTGCCCCGGGGTTCCCAAAGCTCCTCTTCGTGGTCGAGCAGCCGGGCCGGATCATCGTCTTGAAGGACGGTCGCCGCGCCGGCACCTTCCTCGACATCCGTGACCTCGTCAACTACGGCGGCGAGCGCGGTCTGCTCTCGGTCGCCTTCCCTCCGGACTACGCCGGCAGCAAGCGCTTCTACGTCTATTACACCGACGCCGCAGGGGCGATCAGGGTCGACGAGTTCCAGCGCCGCAGCGCCACCCGCGCCGCCACCGGCTCACGCCGATCGGTGATCGCGATCCCCCACCCCGTCAACTCCAACCACAACGGGGGGCAACTGCAGTTCCTCGGCAACCTCCTCTACTTCGGGACCGGGGACGGCGGTTCCGGCGGCGACCCGCCGAACAACGCCCAGAACAAGGAGGTCCTGTTGGGCAAGCTGCTGCGGATCGACCCGCGGGCCTCCGGCGGCAAGCCCTACTCGGTTCCGGCGGACAACCCCTTCGTCGGCAAGGCCGGCCGCGACGAGATCTACAGCTACGGGCTGCGCAACCCCTTCCGCTTCTCCTTCGACACCACCCACAGCGGGCCGCGGATCGCGATCGGCGACGTCGGCCAAAACCGCTTCGAGGAGCTCGACTACCTGACCGTCGGACGGGCACGCGGCGCCAACTTCGGCTGGGACGCCCGCGAGGGCTTCTCCAAGTACACGGAAGAAAACAGCGGTACGCCGGATCCAGGCGGGACCGTGAAACCGGTCTTCGCCTACGGTCGCGATAGCGGCTGCACGATCATCGGCGGCTACGTCGTCCGCGACCCGCGGCTGCCAGGGTTGCGGGGGCGCTATCTCTACGCGGACCTCTGCGAGGGACAGGTGCGCTCCCTCGTACCGCACCTGAAGCGCGCCAGCGGCGACCGCGGGCTCGGCCTCGAGGTGCAAACCCCGAGCTCCTTCGGCGAAGACCAGCGTCACCGGCTCTACGTGGCTTCACTGGAAGGGCCGGTCTACCGGCTCGTCCCCCGCTGAAGTCCCAAAGATTTTCCACTTCCGCGCACCACCTGTAGCAACTTATTGTCTACGCTTGCTTTTATGGTGGTGATGACGCCCCGAGAAAGCTGGACCGACGAGCGCCTCGACGACCTCGCGAAACACATGGACGCGCGGTTCGATCAGGTAGACGCGCGGTTCAGCGACCTCACCCGATTGATGCAGATCGGACTCGGAATCGTCGGCGCCATCTTGACGCTCATAACCGGGATGCTTGCCGGACTGATCACCTTGATGGTCACCCAGCTCTGATTCGCCGCTACAGTTGGCTGACCAGCCAAACGGGCGAAGGGAGCGGCGGTGGAGAGCGGAACGGCGGCACGCGGTACCGAGATGAACGGGGCATCGACTGCGGCTGACGTGATTGAGGTCCAGAACCCGGCGACGGGTGGGTTGATCAAGAGCATCCCGGTCGCCTCGCCCGCGACCGTCGCCGCGACTGTCGCCCGGGTCCGCGCCAACCAGCCCGAGTGGGAGGCGATGGGGATCGAGGGGCGCTACCACTGGCTCGGCAAGCTGCGCGACTGGTTGCTCGATAACGAGGAGCGGGTCCTCGACACGATGCAGGCGGAGACCGGCAAGGTCCGCGCCGACGCCGGCAACGAGCCCGGCTACCTCGCCGACCTGATCAACTTCTACGGCTCCCGCGCGGCCGGCTTCATCGGTGAGGAGAGCGTCCGCCCCCACTCTCCCCTGCTGGCCGCGAAGAAGCTGCGAATCCAATACCGGCCCTACCCCGTGGTCGGGATCATCAGCCCCTGGAACTTCCCGCTGATCCTCTCGCTCGGCGACTCGATCCCGGCCCTGCAGGCCGGCTGCGCGGTGGTCGTGAAGCCGTCTGAGTTCACGCCCCTCGGGTTGACCGAGGTCATCGAAGCTTGGAAGCGTGAGATCGGCGGGCCCGACGTCTTCGACTGCGTCCACGGCGTCGGCGAGACCGGCGGCGCCCTGGTCGACGAGGTCGACTTCATCCAGTTCACCGGCTCCGACCGCACCGGCCGCAAAGTGATGGCGCGGGCAGCGGAGACGCTGACGCCGGTCAGCCTCGAGCTCGGCGGCAAGGACCCGATGATCGTCCTCGCCGACGCCGACCTCGACCGCGCCGCCAACGCCGCGGCCTGGGGCGGGATGATGAACTCAGGCCAGATCTGCCTCTCGGTCGAGCGGATCTACGTCGAGGAGCCGGCCTACGACGAGTTCGTCAACAAGCTGACGGCCGAGGTCGGGCGGCTGCGCCAGGGCGCGGACGACGCCGCCAACCCCAAGGACGTCGGAGCGATGACGTCTCCCAACCAGACCGCGATCGTCGAGGACCACGTCAGCGACGCGATCTCCGCCGGCGCCCGCGCCCTGACCGGCGGCAACCGCGTCGAGGGGCCCGGCGACTACTTCGAGCCGACGGTCCTCGTCGACGTCGACCACTCGATGAAGGTGATGCGCGACGAGACCTTCGGCCCCGTCGTCGGCGTGATGAAGGCCCGCGACGCCGAGGAGGCGCTGCAACTCGCGAACGACAGCCGCTACGGCCTCGGCGCCTCGGTCTTCGGCGAGAAGGAGCGAGCCGAACAGGTCGCCCGCCGGGTCGAGTGCGGCGCCGTCAACGTCAACGACGTCCTCATCAACTACTTCGCGATGGACGTGCCGATGGGCGGCTGGAAGCAGTCGGGGATCGGCTTCCGCCACGGCGAACCCGGGATCAAGAAGTACTGCCGCTCCGGGTCCCTGGTGATCACCCGCTTCGGCGGCAAGCGCGAGCCGACCTGGTACCCGTACACCAAGACCCGCCGCCGCCTCCTCGCCCCGATCTCCCGCTTCTTCGGCGCCCGCGACTGGCGCCGCAAACTGGGTCTTCGCTGATAGGGCGGGGAGTCGGGGGGGGTCCCCGGGAGCACCTCCGCCGAGTCGGGTCGGGGATAACTTGCGCCTCACGCCGTAACGCTCGGTCTCCGTGCCAAGTACCCAGGGACCCTTCCCCGACTCCCCTTCGATCGAGCTCCGGCTGAAGCTTTTAGTTCCGTGGTTCCTTAGTCCGCCCATACACGACTAAGGAACCGCGGAACTGAACTTCTCAGCGTGTTGAAGAGGGGGCGGGGGTGTCCCTTCGCGGCACTTAGCACGAGGCGGGCGAGTGGCGATCGGGGCGAAGCCCGCAGAACGATCTCCGCCGAGCTGCGTCCAGAAGGGACACCCCCGCCCCCTCCTAACAACGCCCCGGTAGCCTCTTTATGTTCATGCCGGAACGTGACTACATAGCCGCTACGAAAGAGCGCGTGGTCGTCTTCGACGGCGGCATGGGCGCGACTTTGGAGCAGTTCGAGCTCAGCCAGGAGGACTACGGCGGGCTCCAGGGCAAATGCCACGAGGCGCTGGTTCTCAACCGGCCCGATGTGATCGAGGGGGTTCATGCGTCGATGCTGGAGGCCGGCGCTGAGGTGGTCGAGACCGACAGCTTCCAGGGCTCGCGGCTGAAGCTCGAGGAGTGGGGTCTCGGCGAGCACACGCTGGAGATCAACACCCAGGCCGCCGAGATCGCCCGCCGGGCCGCCGGCGAGGACCGCTTCGTCGCCGGCTCGATCGGCCCGACCGGCTTCCTCCCCGCCTCCACCGACCCCACCCTCGGCGACATCTCTTTCGGCCGCCTGGTCGAGGTCTTCGCCGAGCAGGCACAGGGCCTGGTCGAAGGCGGGGCCGACCTGATCATGATCGAGACCGCGCAGGACATCCTCGAGGTCAAGGCGGCGATCTTCGGTGCCCGCGAGGCCTTCGCGAAGACCGGCCGCGCGCTGCCGATCCAGTGCAGCGTCTCGCTGCTGCCGAACGGCGGAAAGATGCTGCTCGGCACCGATATCCGCTCGGTGCTGACGACGCTGACCGCGCTCGACGTCGACGTGATCGGCCTCAACTGCTCAACCGGCCCGGAGGACATGCGCGACGCAATCCGCTTCCTCGGCGAGACCTGCCCGCTGCCGGTCCACTGCATCCCCAACGCCGGCCTGCCGCTGCAGGGTCCCGACGGCGAGACGATCTTCCCCGAAAAGCCGGAGCCGCTGGCGGCGACGCTGGGCGAGTTCGTCGAGCGCTACGGCGTCGGCATCGTCGGCGGCTGCTGCGGCACCACTCCAGAGCACGTCGCCGCAATCCGCGAGCGCGTCGGCGCCCGCACCCCCGGGCCGCGCCCGGCGCCGGGGCCGATCGAGATCTCCTCGATGATGACCTCGACGCCGCTGGTGCAGGAGCCGCGGCCGACGCTGGTCGGCGAGCGAGTCAACTCTCAGGGCTCGAAAAAGGCCAAGGAACTGCTGCTGGCCGACGATTACGACGGCCTCGTCCAGGTCGCCGAAGACCAGGTCGAAGGGGGCGCCCACGTGCTCGACACCTGCGTCGCCCTGACCGAGCGCCAGGACGAGGACGAGCAGATGAGCGCCGTCGTCAAGCGGATCTCGCTCACCCAGCCAGCTCCGATCCAGGTCGATTCGACCGAGCCCGAGGTGATCAAGGCGGCGCTGGAGACGATCCCCGGCCGGGCGATCGTCAACTCGATCAACCTCGAGGCCGGCCGCGAGAAGGCAGACACGGTGACCCCGCTGGCGAAGGCTCACGGGGCGGCCTTGATCGCGCTGACCATCGACGAGGTCGGGATGGCGAAGACGGCCGAGCGCAAGGTCGAGATCGCCGAACGGATCCGCGACATCGCCTGCGGCGAGCACGGGCTCGACCCCGAGGCGCTGATCTTCGACCTGCTTACCTTCACCCTTACCACCGGGGACGAGGAGTGGCGGCCTTCCGCGGTGGAGACGATCGAGGGCATCCGCCGGGTCAAGGCCGAGATCCCCGGCGTCAAGACCTCGCTCGGCGTCTCCAACGTCTCCTTCGGCGTCTCGCCCCGGCCGCGCGCCGTCCTCAACTCGGTCTTCCTCCACCACTGCGTCGAGGCCGGCCTCGATCTGGCGATGGTCAACCCGAACCACATCACCCCCTACGGCGAGATCCCCGAGGAGGAGCGGGAGCTGACCAACGACCTCGTCTTCAACCGTCGCGAGGACGCGCTCGAGCGCTTCATCTCCCACTTCGAGTCCAAAGGCGAGGAGGCTGAGGCCGAGGTCGCCGATCCGACCGCCGGCATGGAGCCCGAGGAGGCGCTGCACTGGCACATCCTCCGCCGCAAGAAGGACGGGGTCGAGGACCAGATCGAGCGCTCGGTCGAGAAGATCGGTGCCGTCCCGACGCTGAACGAGGTGCTGCTGCCGGCGATGAAGGAGGTCGGTGACAAATTCGGCGCCGGCGAACTGATCCTGCCCTTCGTCCTGCAGTCGGCCGAAGTGATGAAGCGCGCGGTGGCGCAGCTGGAGAACCACCTCGACCGGATCGATGGCCATACCAAGGGCAAGGTCGTGATCGCGACGGTCTTCGGCGACGTCCACGACATCGGCAAGTCGCTCGTCAACACGATCCTCACCAACAACGGCTACACGGTGATCGACCTCGGCAAGCAGGTCCCGGTGGACGCGATCATCGAGGCCGCGGTCGAGAACGACGCCGACGCGATCGGCCTCTCGGCGCTGCTCGTCTCGACCTCCAAGCAGATGCCGACCTGCATCGCCGAGCTGCACCAGCGCGGGCTCGAGTTCCCGGTCCTGATCGGCGGCGCGGCGATCAACCGCGACTTCGGCCGCCGCACCCTCTACCCGAAGGGGAAAGACTCCGACGAGGTCTACGAGCCCGGCGTCTTCTACTGCAAGGACGCTTTCCAAGGTCTCGACACGATGGATGCCATCGTCGATGAGGACGCCAGATCCGCTCTCGTCGAGCGGATCAAGGCCGAGGCGAAGCAGCTGCGCGAGAAGCCGGTTGTAGTCGACGATGGGCCGCCGACTTCGGACGCGAGCGCCCGCTCCGCCGCCCGCACCGATGTGCCGATCCCAAAACCTCCGTTCTGGGGCGTGCGCGAGGTAGACGTCGACCTCGACGGCGTCTACCCCTACCTCGACCGCCACGTCCTCTTCAAGCTCCACTGGGGCGGCCGCGGGGTCAAGGGCGAGGCTTGGCGGCAGCTGGTCGAGGGAACGCCCGAGGAGGAGGGCTTCGCCCCCCGGCTGGAGCGGATGTGGCGCGAGCAGGACTTCCTCAACCCGCGCACCCGGCTCGGCTACTTCCCCTGCAACGCCGAAGGCAACGAACTGATCGTCTTCGATCCCGAGGACCACGAGCGCGAGCTGGAGCGGCTCGTTTTTCCGCGCCAGCCCAAGCACGACCGCATCTGCCTCGCCGACTTCTACCGCCCGCTCGAGAGCGGTGAGCGCGACGTCGTCGCCCTGCAGGGGGTCACCGTCGGGCCGCAGGTGACCGAGTTGATCGAACGGCTGGAGCGCGAAGGCGAGTTCGCCGAGCAGCTCTACGTGCACGGGCTCGGGGTCCAGGCGGCCGAGGGGCTGGCTGAGTGGCTCCACGCCGACGTCAGATCCTCCCTGAAGATCGAGCCCGACCAGGGCCGCCGCTATTCGTGGGGATATCCCGCCTGCCCGGACCAGTCCGAGCACGAGAAGGTCTGGCGGCTGCTCGACCTCGAAGAGATCGGGATGACCCTTTCCGGCGGCTACGCGGTCATGCCCGAGCAATCGACGGTGGCGATCGTCGCCCACCACCCACAGGCCGTCTACTTCGGGATGAAGTCCGGCTTCATCCCCGAGCAGAAGGCGCCGGACGAGCTGATCGCGGGCACCGCGCGCGGCGGCGAGCTGCCGCCGGAGTCCGACCCGGACGCCGGTGAGCCGGGCGAGGGCGCCGAAGCGGCCCCCGCTACCGAGCTCAGCCGCTGAACCTGTCCGGCACCTGGGCCGGGTGCAGCGCCGGCCGCTGCCAGTTGCGACCTTCGTAGGCCTCTTCGAAGCCAGCCTTGCGCAGGTTCCGGGTTACCGCCGACCAGGAACCGAGATCGCATTCCCCAACCTCGACGAAAACGGTGTGGCACCCGGCCCGGTGCGCGTCGAGCAGGCGTCGATGCAGCAGCGCCGCGTTGCAGCCATGACCACGAGCCTCCGCCAGCGTCGTCCCCGCTCCGAGCTGGGCCACTCCGTCGGCGATCAGCATCGAGGCAGTCGCGACGGGAATCTCTTCTATGTCCAGGGCGGCGGTGTAGCAGTGCCACCCGTTGCGCTGCGGCAGCGAGAAGAACAGCGTCCCCGCCACCAGCGGGATTTCAAGGGCTTCGGCTGCGATCGTGCTCAGCCCTTCCCCTTCGGCTTCGTCCTGCCCAAGCCTGTAGATGACGATGCCGGGGTCGACATCGAACTCGGGCGGTGAGCCGTCGCGGACTAGTTTCACCCAGCCGCCGCCGCGCTCGTACCCGCGAACCCCTAGCCAGGCTTCGGCCTCCGCCGCCCCTGGCCGCCCCGAGGCGACCGGGATCCGGTAGTCGACTTCGCGCGCCCGCATCCATTCCACCGCGCCGGCGAGATGACCATCTTCGATCGCCCCTGGCTCTGCCGCGCCCTGAATCTGCTGCAGCAGGTGCACCTCCGGCAGGTCGCCGAAGGCGGTCGCCTGAACTGGTCCAAACCTCTCAACTTCGACCCCCGATTCGGAGACCGCTTCCGGAACTACCGAGTCCCACATGTCGCGCCGGAAGCGCTGCGCGACTCTCTCCAATACTGCCGAGTCGTATCTCACAGCTCCCTTTCCCCCAGTTCGCGTGAGTGATTGGCCGATTGCTCGACTCTATGCACACTAGTGGGGACCCGTCAAGGAACCTTGTCGATCTGGCTAAGAAGTCACGCCCGAGAAGGCGGGGCGGCTGCCCGTTGGATGGAACCGGCGCCTCGCCCCCACCCGCTCGGGCGCTAGGAGTGCCGGCCTGGGAATGGTGGCGGCACACCTCCACCGCCATCCTAGACAAATACATTGAAGTTTATTTATCGTTAAAGGAAAGCTTAAAGTCAGCGATTGTTAGGGCTGACTCGCCCGTGCGCGTGGCTTCGAGTCCAGCCGGACAGGGGCAGTGGACAGCGCTTGCACGCGCAGGTCGCTCCAGGTGAGCCCCTCCCGCACCAGGGCCGGGAGGCCGAGCGCAACCGCCGTGGCGATCTCAACCGCCTGCAAGATGACGCCGTAGGCGAGAGCATCGGCGGTGCTGACCCCGAAGCCGCTGTGGAGAACGCTGATCACCGCCAATTGGAAAACACCGATGTTGGAAGGCGTCGCCGGCACCACCGCGGTGACGTTGACGGCAAAGAGAACCGCCGCGGCGGCGCCGATGCCGGCCTTGCCGTCGAGGCCGAGGGCATAGAGCAGCGCCCAACAGGCGGCGAGCTGGATCGCCCACGCCCCCAGTTGGGCCGCCGATGCCGCCGTG
Organism: Solirubrobacterales bacterium; assembly: GCA_035266025.1. Classification (GTDB taxonomy): domain Bacteria; phylum Actinomycetota; class Thermoleophilia; order Solirubrobacterales; family 70-9; genus VAYN01. Next base: position 20,598 of record DATFOB010000042.1, on the reverse strand, counting down.
CCACGCCGCGGGTCGCGGAAGACTGCGAGGCCGGCTCGAACCTGCACCAGGGCTTTGTGGACCGTCGCGCCTAATCGCGCCAGCCGACCGTTGCCGTTGCGCCGCATCAGCAGCGGGGCCACGAGGAGGACGAGGAGCACGATCAACGGCACCAGGCTGAAGGCGAAGATCTGCTTGGTCCCCGAATGGAAGAGCGGCGTCGTCGAGACGATGATCACCCCGAGCAGCACCAGCGCGACGAGGTTCAGCAGCGTCTGGGAAACGAGCGTTCCCAGGAGGACGGGGAACGTTTCCCGCACCCGGCCGCTGCGGCGGGCGAGGGTGAGGGCGCGAGCGGGCTCGCCGAGGCGGGCCGGCAACGTCGCCGACATGAGGACGCCGATCATCGTCGCCGAGGTGACGTCCCGACGGCGGATCGGGCGGTTGGGAAGGGCGGCGCGCGCGATCCAGTACCAGGAGGCGGCGCGGAAGAAGAGGGAGCTCGCCATCAGCGCACAGGCGATCAGAACCCAGGTCAGGTTCGAGCGGACGATGCTTTCGACGACATTGTCGACGCCGATCTTCTGGGCGGCCAGGAGCGTCAGGCCGACGCCCATGATCCCGGCGACCCCTAGTCCGAGGCGCCGCGCCACGGCCCGACCCCTCTTCCCCGCTTGCGCCGGCGTCGGGTCGAGCGAGGGAAGGCGCTCGGCGGGACGCTTCGGCCCCCCGTCGGCCGGTCGCAGCCCGGTCCAGTGGGCCATCCGCTCTCCCGCGGTCACCGGCTTCGGCGCCTCGATCGCGCGCTCGTAGACGCCCGTTACCTGGTCGGCGATGCGCGGCCAGGCGTAGCGCTGGGCGCTGCGGCGGGCGGCTTCTCCCATCTCCTGCAGTCGCTCGGGCTCGAAGTGGGCCCGCTGCAGCTCCTCGGCAAGGCGCTGCGGATCGCCGGGCGGGACGAGCAGGCCGTCGACGCCGTCGCTGACAACGTCGCTGTAGCCGGCGATGGCCGAGGCGATCACCGGGGTGCCGGCCGCGAAAGCCTCGGTCAAGACCATGCCGAAGCTCTCGCCCGAGAGCGAGGGCGCGCAGAGCAGATCGGCGTCGTGGAGCTCCTTCCAAAGCTCCTCGCGGGAGACGCGGCCGCGGATGTCGATTGAGCGCAGGAGGTCGGGGTCGGCCACGTAGCGGAGGACGTCCTCCTGCTCCGATCCGATCACCGTCAGCCGGCAGGGAACGTGCTCGACGAGAGCATTGAAGGCGGTGAGCAGGATCGGCAGTCCCTTGCGCTCCTCGGGGCGGCCGACGAAGAGGATCCGCAGGTCGCCGTCGGTCGGCTTCAGCCCGCTCGGCGCCGCCTCGGTATCGACGCCGTTGGGGATGATCGTGTACTCACCGCCGTACCAGCGGCGCCCGGTCCAGGCGGCCGCCTCGGAGACGGCGATCCGGGCTGAGAGGCGATTGAAGACGCGGCGGGCGCCAAGGCCGTTGGCGATGTGGTTCGGCAACCCCTTCGTCGAGTAGGCGTGGAAGGTGCCGACCACGGGGTCGCGCGCGCCCAGGGTTGCGTTCCAGCCGACCAGCGGAACCATGGGCTCGTGCACATGGATGACGTCGAATTCGCCGCTGCGCACGAGCCGGCGCGGGGCGACGACGCCGCCGGCCGGGAAGGGCGCGAGGTTCGAGATCGAGCCGTTGGCGCCGAAGCCCATCGTCCGCCCCAGCGGCATCAGGTAATCCGGCAGCTCCCGCCGTTCGGCCGAGGCCCGGTGCAGGGCACGGCTGACCCGACCCGGCGGGTCTACGGGAGCGAGGACGCGAACGTCATGGCCTCGCCGCAGAAACTCTTCGGCGAGCGCCTCGACGTGCCGGTTCACGCCCCCCTGGAAAGACCAGGAATATGGCGAGACGAGACCTATGCGCACGGGTGGTTAAGGGTAGATCATCGCCCGGCAGGCGCTTGGACGCCGGAGCGGCTTCCGCGCGCTAGAGCTGGGTGCCGATCAGGCCGAGCATGCCGACCACCAGCGTTCCGATCAGGCCGCCGCCGAGCTGGATCATGATCCGCTTCAGGTCGCCGATGTCCCTCCGCACGTCGCGGACTTCTTCCCTCATTTCTCCCACCCGACCATTCAGGTCATCCAAGCGAGAGTCGGTCCAGGTAGAGCGCATCGGCCTCATGCCTCCAAGCTAGGTGATCAGGTCATACACGTGGCGCACGTAATTGTAACTTTTCGTCTGAGGTCCTGCGTTCCTCCGAATTTGCGGGACTCTCAGCCCAGGCGAAGCCCGTGAATACCAGCAGGTAGGCGGTGCCGATCTCGAGCAGAAGCGCGCCTGAGTCGTTGGCGAGCGTCCCCACCACCGTCGCCGCCAGCGCTCCAAGCAGGCCCGCGCGCATCGCAGGCACTGGGCACAACAAGGCCCGGAGGCGATCTCGCCGCAGATAGGCGAGCGCGGCGATCGCGATGACCACCGGCAGAAAGGCCAGGAGCACGGGCCGGCCGAAGCTGCGCGCCGAGAGTTGTAGGCGCCGCTGCGCGACGTCCGCCAGGTCTCCCAGTCCTCCGGCATCGAGAACCGAGCGGGTCAGGTGCGCATTGGCTCCGCTCACCAGGTCGACGAGGGCCATCAGCGCGAGCACGGCAACGGGGGCGGCAACGACAGCGAGGAGGAGCGGGCGCCTACCCCGACCCGCTCTCGCCACCGCGGCGACCGCGGCGCCGGCGGGGAAGACGATCGCGGCGCCGACGTCCGCGCCGAACCGCCCCGCCGCAAAGACCACAGCCGCCAGCAGGCCGATAAACAGGAAGGCGATTACCCCCGCGCGCCGAGACGCCTGCGCCGCGAACGCCGTCTGAGCGGCACCGGTTCCGGCCACGACCAGCACTGCCAGCACCGCCTCGAGCTCGTTGCCGATCCCGTAGAAGCGAACGCCGAGCCCAGGGTTCGGGCCCAGCAGAGACAGCGAGGTCAGCGGCGAGCCGACGACGACGTCGACCGCGTAAGCGAGAACGGTCACGGCAGCAGCTGCGGCGAGAGCCCGGTAACCGCGCAGGAGCAGCAACGTCAGCCCGGCCAGGAGCGGCGCGAGCAGGAACACCAGAACCCGTTCGGCCGTCTCCCCGGGCTCGAGCGCAGCGCCCAAGAGGAGGACCAGCGGCAGGTAGACGATCGAGAGCCCGGCCACCCGAACAGCCGGGCGCGCCAGCCGTCCGCGACTAGAGAGGATGACGAGGAGCAGCACCGCCAACCAGGCGAGGACGTTGAGGCCGACCACCGTCCCCCGCCGCGAAGAGATCACCGCCATCCGCGCCCCCAGCGATTCGACCGCCGTCGCGTCGACCGCCCCCTCCGCGCGGACCGGCTGTCCCGACATCTCCGACGGGATCTCGACCCCGAACCAGTCGAGGATCGTCGGCGCCACGTCGGTGGAGAGGACGTATCCGTCCATTCGGGTGCTGTCGGAGGTGAGGTCGCCGTCGAAGCCCGGGCCGCCGATGCCGATCGGGAGCAGGTCGTCGCTGTCTCCGGTCGGTCGCGCCAACGCGATCAGCAACCGGTGCTCCGTTGGCAGACGATCCGGGGTCCCCCGCCGAGCTTCGAACCGAGGCGGGGGCAGCCCTTCCTCTTTAAGCGTCGCCGTGAGGAGGCCGGGAACGATGTCGGCGGGGGCAGATCTGGCCCGCTCGACGACGGCCCGCCACCAGGCAGCCGGATCGCCCGTGCGCTCGGGCAGGTCTTCGTCGTAGAGGGAGTCGAAGACACGGTTGCCCTGGCCGATGTCCAGATAGGTCTGCTCCGCCGGGACGGTGCCGAGGCCGGGGCTCATCAGACCCGGCGAGAACCCGGCGGCGGCGAGTTCGTCGACAGTCGTCTCCGGCGGCAGCAGCAGGATGTCGACCGGAAGCGGTCCCTTCGCCTCGGCCGCCGGCGCCAGAGCCAGGAGCAGGACGAGCGCTATCGTGGCCCCGATGGCCGATCGCACGTTCGCCAAGTTCACGTTTTTCAAGATCGATCCAGCCTGGCGTCGTCGGGACCCGGAGTTGCGCACTGCCGATAAGCAGGAGTTCCTCGCCGCCTGCGAGGACTTCGCCGTCGACCGCTCGTTGCGCGCCTACTCAACCATAGGCACGCGTGGCGACGTCGACCTGGTGTTGCTGAGCCAAAGCCCGAACCTGAACGACATCCACACCTTTCACGTCGTCCTCGGCCAAAGCGGGCTGGCGAAATGGACTGCAACCCCCCACTCCTTCCTCTCGATGACGAAACGGTCGCCCTACTCCGATGAGGACGCGCGGCCGGAAATTTGCACCTCTGAGCGCAAGTACCTCTTCCTCTATCCGATGGTCAAGCAGCGCCGCTGGTACGGACTGCCGCCGGAGGAGCGCGGCCGGATCATGAAAAGCCACATCGAGGTCGGCCGGCGCTACCCGGAGATCACGATCAACACGAGTTACTCGTTCGGGCTCGACGACCAGGAGTTCGTCGTCGCCTTCGAGGGCGACGACCCCGGCATGTTCCTCGACCTCGTCAACGAGCTGCGGCCGACCGAGTCGAGCGAGTTCACCGAGCGGGAGACCCCGATCTTCACCTGCGTCGCGACCTCGGCCCGCAAGGCGCTCGACGCCCTCGACGGCACCCCGAGCGCTATCGCCACGGGCGCCTCGACGCTCGGCTGAAGCGCCGAGTTCCCTATTCTTTCGCGCTCCCATGAGCAAGATCGGAACCGAAGACACCCCCCTGCGCGTCGCCATCGTCGGCGCCGGCCCCTCCGGCTTCTACGCCGCTGAGCACATCCTCAAGGACGGCGACCTGCATGCCCAGGTCGACCTCTTCGACCGCCTGCCGACTCCGTTCGGGCTGGTCCGCGGCGGCGTCGCCCCCGACCACCCGAAGATCAAGTCGGTGATCCGCGTCTACGAAAAAACCGCGGCCCGCGACGGCTTCCGCTTCTTCGGCAACGTCAAGATCGGCCACGACATCGAGGTGGAGGAGCTGGAGAAGCTCTACCACGCGATCGTCTTCACGGTCGGCTGCGAGACCGACCGCCAGCTCGGCATCCCCGGTGAGGATTTGCCCGGCAGCCACGCCGCCACCGCCTTCGTCGGCTGGTACAACGCCCACCCCGACTACGCCGACCGCGAGTTCGACCTCTCCAGCGAGCGCGCCGTCGTGATCGGCAACGGCAACGTGGCGATGGACGTCGCCCGGATGCTCGCCCTCACCGATCACGAGCTGCGCCAGACCGACACCGCCGACCACGCGATCGAGGCGCTCGACGCCAAGCAGATCCGCGAGATCGTCGTCCTCGGCCGCCGCGGGCCTGTGCAGGCCGCCTTCACCAACCCGGAGATCAAAGAGCTCGGGGAGATGGAGGACGCCGACGTCGTCGTCGACCCGCAGGAGGTCGAGCTCGACCCCGCCAGCCAGGCGTTCCTCGAGTCCGAGGAGGTCGACAAGACCACCCGCGTCAACGTCGAGACGCTGAAGGAGTTCTCCGAGCGCGAGTCGGAGGGCAAGAAACAGCGGATCGTCCTTCGCTTCCTTGCCTCCCCGGTGGAGATCAAGGGCGACGGCAAGGTCGAATCGATCGTGGTCGGCCGCAATGAGCTGGTCGAGGAAGGCGGGGCGCTGCGCGCCAAGGACACCGGCGAGCGCGAAGAGCTCGAGTGCGGCCTGGTGCTGCGTTCGGTCGGCTACACCGGGATCCCGATCGAAGGGGTGCCCTTCGACGAGAGGCGCGGCCTCATCCTCAACGATGGCGGCCGCATCCTGGACTCCCACGACGCCGGCCACAAGGTCGGCCACTACACCGCCGGCTGGATCAAGCGTGGTCCCTCCGGCGTGATCGGGACGAACAAGAAAGACGCTCTGGAGACGGTCCGGAACCTGTTCGAGGACGTCGAGGGCGAGCAGCTGCTCGCCCCGGCGAACCCGGACCCGGTGGCCGTCGAGGACCTCTTGCAGGAGAAGGGCGTCCGCTACATCAGCTTCGAGGACTGGCAGGCGATCGACCAAGCCGAGATCGGTCGCGGCGAGCCGCATGGCCGACCGCGGGTCAAGTTCGTCCGGGTCGAGGAGATGCTCGAGACCGTCGGCGAGCGCCTCGCCGGCTGATCCGGTGCCCGCGGACCTCGCAGAGCTGGAGGGGATGATCGAGGCCGCCCTGCCGGGCGCCGCGGTCGAGGTGGTCGACGAAACCGGCACCGGCGATCACCTCCGGGCAACGGTCAGCGCCCCGCACTTCGAGGGCCTCTCCCGGATCGACCAGCACCGCTTGGTCAAGGCCGCGGTCAAAGAGCGCTTCGACGACGGCACGATCCACGCGCTCTCGGTGAAGACCAGCCTTCCAGGCTGAAGTAACACCCTCGTCCACTTTCCGACGACAAAATGTTACATTGTGCGCGCCACACGTGCGCTATTGCCGCCTACGCTGGAGCGATGAGATTGAGATCTACCTGGACCGATTCCCGCCTTGACGACTTCAAAGGAGGCGTCGACTCGCGCCTCGATGAACTAAGTCAGCGCATCAGCGATCTGAGCAACCGGGTTGACGGGCTTCAGCACACGATGGTCAGCGGGTTCCTTACGCTCGTCGTGATCATGGTGACCGGCTTCCTGGGACTCGCCGGACTGATCGTCGCGAAAATCTGAACCGGGAGTCCCTCCTCCCTACAATGCGCCCATGGCCGACCCAGAGCTGAAATCGAAAATCGAAGAGTTGATCGCCGCCAACCCGGTCCTGCTGTTCATGAAAGGGACGCCGGACATGCCGCGCTGCGGGTTCTCGATGCGCGTGGTCCAGGTGCTGGACCAGGTCGACGTCGACTACGGCGCGATCGACGTCCTCCCCGCGCTGCAGCCGCTGCGCGAGGTGACGGCCGAGATCTCCGACTGGCAGACCTTCCCCCAGCTCTACGTCAACGGCGAGCTGCTCGGCGGCTGCGACCTCGTCGAGGAGATGTTCGAGTCCGGCGAACTGGCCCAAGCCCTAGGGGTCGAGCAGCCGGAGAGCGCCGAGGCGCCGCAAGCGCAGCAGAGCGCGCCGCAGCAGTCACCGCCGCTGCAGATCGAATAGAAGCTCTTGCGGTCTGGCTAGACCGCAGCTGCCTCTTCGGCTGCGTCCTCTTTCACCTGGAAAGACGATCCACAACCGCAGGCCGCAACCACGTTCGGGTTGTTGACCTGGAAGCCGGCACCCTGGAGGCCTTCGACGTAGTCGACCTCGGAGCCGAAGACGAACTGCATGCTCACCTTGTCGACGATGACGGCAACGCCGTCGACCTCGAAGACGTTGTCGTCCTCTTTGGCCTTGTCGAAGGCGAGCGCGTACTGGAAGCCCGAGCAACCGCCGCCGCGAACCGCGACCCGCAGCGCCTGCTCGGGACCGTCCGGCTGGGAACCGAGCAGCTCGCCGATCTTCTCGGCGGCTTTGTCGGTGAGGGTGATTGCTGCTTGGGGCGTATCAGTCACTTCACAAAGTGTAGCGGGATACGTCGGCGTGCTGGTTGGTCTCCGCGTCTAGAATCGTCGGTGTGAGCTCGCCTGCCGAGACCGCGGTCGTCTGCGACACGACCTGCTACCTCCCGAGCGAGCTCGTGGCCCAGAGGGGGATCAAGGAGATCAGCCTCTATGTGGCGGCCGATGGGGAGCTGGAACGGGAGTCGGAGGTCAGTGACTTCCACGACTTCTACGAGAGGCTGCGGGCCTCCGAAAGCGGAGCAACTACCTCGCAGCCCTCGATCGGGGACTTCCTCGCTGTCTACGAACCGTTGCTGGACGAAGGCCGGGAAATCGTCTCGATTCACATCTCGGCCGGCATCTCGGGAACCTTCGAGGCCGCCGGGCAGGCGCGCGAGCGGCTGGTCGAGGAAGGCAAGGGAGGCGACAGGTTGCACCTGCTCGATTCCCGCTCGGCCGCCGGCGGGATGGGGCTATGCACCCTCGGCGCCGCCACCGCCGCGGCCGCCGGGGCAGACGCAGCAGGGACCATTGCCCAGGCGGAAGAGACCCGCAACGACCTGAAGATGTGGTTCGCGATCGACACCCTCGAGTACCTGCGGCGGGGCGGTCGCATCGGCGGCGCCCGCGCTTGGATCGGCAGCGCCCTGAAGATCAAGCCGATCCTCACCCTCGAGGAGGAGATCACCCCGGTCGAGCGTGTCCGCACCCGCGCCCGTTCGCTTGAGCGGCTGCGCGGCTACGCGCGACAGCGCCATGAATCCGGCCGAGACGGTTGGGTCGTGCAGTACATCCAGGACAAAGAGACCGCCGACGCGCTGATCGAAGACTGCTACGAGATCTTCGGATGCGAGCCGGCTTTCATCTCCGAGGTCGGACCCGTCCTCGGTGCCCACGTCGGCCCGGGACTGCTCGGCGTCGGCAGCGTCCGCACCGATCTGATCGCTTAGGGGGCGGCGCTAACGGTTTTTGCGGCGCCGGAGCATTGCCCTCGCGCCGATGAAGAAGCCGAGGGCGGCGGCGCCGACCATCAGCTGCTGTTTGTGCTCCTCGGCTTGACGACGCCAGTCGGTCAGCTCGTTGACCTTGGTGCGCAACGCCTCGACCGAGGTGCCGAGCTGACGGCGGCGGAGCTCGATGTCACGGCGGATCTCCGCCGGCGAGCGGCCGGGGGCAGGTGCGGTGCTCACGAGGTCTCCCTTTCCAGCATCTCCTTGGTCAGCTTCGCCTCTTCGATCGCCTGCTCGGGCACCGGCGGCGCGCCGGCCTTGAGCGCTTTCGAGGCGATCCAGCCGGCCAGGGCGGCGATCAGGAGGAAGACGGCGGCCTCGACGAAGAAGCCGGGCCAGGCCTTGCCGTCGAAGACCTCTTCCGCCAGCACCCAGGCGATCCCGTGCATGATCAGGATCAGCGCCAGGAAGGCGAAGACGCCGGCGGCGATGCCGACAGCGGAGCCGCGGATGATCTTCGAGGCTTTTTCGGAGACCTCGGCCTTGGCCAGCTCGATCTCCTCGCGGACCAGCGTCGAGGCGTTTTCGGAGACCTCGACGACGAGGTCGGCAAGGGTGCGGTCCTCGGGCGGTGGCGGCGGTCCCGGGGGCGGGATCGGCGGCGGGTTCTGGGGCGGCTCCTGCATCGCTGCCTCCTAGTCGGGCGGATCTTCGTTGTAGATACGCCGGTAGAGGAGCCCAGAGGCGCGGGCGGCGACAATGCTCGCCAAGGCGCCGGTGGCGGCCAGAAGGCCGCTCCAGACGAGGCGTTTGACCAACTCGTTATCCATTAGCTCGAACCTTCCCCATGCGAAGTGGGCAGTAAACCCTATCCGCGCGGCTCGAGGCCGTCGCAGATCGTCGTGACAAGAAGATCCCGCGCCTGGTCGAAGTCTGCGGCGGCGGCGGGAATCGTGCCGAAGATCCAGCCTGAGAGCAACTGCTCGATCGCCCCGTAGAAGGACATCGAGGCGAACATCGGCGCCACGTCGCCGCGGAAGGCGCCGCGCTCCTGGCCGTCGGCGACGATCTTGGCGATCGACTCATAGGCGCGCTGGATCTGCTCGAGGTGGGTCTTGCCGAAGGAGTTGGCCGCCCGCGTCACCTCGACGATGATCACCTTCATCAGCTCGGGGTCGTGACGGTAGGAGTCAAAGATGAAGGTGGCGACGGCGCCGAGCTTCTCACGCGGGCTGGCAGCGGTCTTGTCGGCCTCCTCGATCGCCGCCAGCAGCAGCGACCAGCGCTCGATGAAGAGTTCGTTGAGAACCTCGTCCTTGGAGCTGAAGTAGTGGTAGACGAGGCCGTAGGCGACCCCTGCCTCGTCGGCGATGTCGGAGACGCGGGTCGCGTGGAACCCCTGGCGGGCGAAGACGCGGATCGCGGCGTCGAGGATGAGCCGGCGTTTGTCGGCGGGCGGCGCCTGCGCCATCAGCCCTCCCCCTCCTGCATCTGTGGCCAAACGTAGGCGTCCGGCTGGCGGTTGGCGAGCGAGGGAAGCGAGGCGCGGACCCGCTCCTGCGCCGCGAAGTCGAGATCGGCGGCGATGAAGCACTGCTCGTCGGGAGCGGTTGCAAGAACCACCCCCCAGGGGTCGACGATCAGCGAGCGGCCGAAGGAGCTGTAGTGCGGCGGCGCCTCGCCGACCTGGTTGGGGGCGACGACGAAGAGCTGGTTCTCGATTGCTCGCGCCCGCAGAAGCACTTCCCAGTGGTCGCGGCCGGTGGCGAGCGTGAAGGCCGAGGGGACTGCAATCAGCTTGGCGCCGCGGAGGGCGAGGATCCGGAAGAGCTCGGGGAAACGGAGGTCGTAACAGACGGTGAGCCCCGCGGTGAGATCGCCGACGGGAGCGACGACGGGTTCGCTTCCCGGCCGCTCGAACTCCGACTCGCGGTAGGAGACGCCGCCGGCGTCGACGTCGAACATGTGGATCTTGCGATAGACGGCGAGGTCTTCTCCCCCGGGCCCGATCAGGACTGAGGTGTTAGAGGCCTTCTCCCCCTCGTCGCCGCGCTCGGAGATGCTGCCTGCGAGCAGGTGGACGCCGAGGTCGCGGGCCCAGCCGCGGGCGGCGTTCAGGCTCGGACCGTCGAGGGCCTCCGCTCCGGCGACGAGTTCCTCGCCGCCGCCAAGCAGGTTCCACTTCTCCGGCAGGGCGACGAATTCGGCCCCGTCGGCGACGGCTGCGCGCACCAGGCCCTCGGCCGCAGCCAGGTTCCTGTCCTTGTCCCCGTTGGAGTTGAGCTGTACCGCCGCTACGCGCACGTGCGCCCTTCGTTGATTGACCAGTCAATCGGCAGGGCCCAGTATATGAGCGCTCAGGGCGCCTTCGCCCTCTAGAGGTTCAGCTGGCGGGCGACGATCTTGTCGAAAAGCGAAGTCGGGATCAGCGGTTTCAACCTTGCTTGCACCTTTGCGTCGAGGCCGACGAGGTAGCGGCTCTTCGGCCGGTTCGACTCCAAGGCGTGGGCGATCGCGTTTGCGACCTTCTCCGGCGGGATCCCTCGTTCGGCGGTGTCCTCGATCACCTTGCGGAACTTCTCGATCGCGGCGCCGTAGAGGAGGTTGGTCCGAGGCGCCTTCGCCTCGATCTCCGCGGATTTGCGCTGGCCGCGGTCCCAGATCGGGGTGTCGATCGAGCCGGGCTCGATGATCGCGACCTTGATCCCCCACGGCCGCAGCTCCTGGCGGAAGACGTCCCCGATCGCCTCGGTCGCGAACTTCGAGGCGTGGTAGGGGCCGCCGAAGGGAAAGGCGACGCGGCCGCCGATCGAGCTGAGGAAGACGAGGCGGCCTTCGGCTCGCCGGATCGACGGCAGCATCGCCTGGGCGACGGCGACGTAGGCGGTCAGGTTGACCTCGATCTGGCGCCGGAAGTCCTCCAGCGGGATCGTCTCCAGCGGGCCCGGGATGGCGACGCCGGCGTTGTTGACCAAGCCGCCTAGGCCGCCCTCGGCCTCCCGTCCGATCAGCTCCGCCGCCGCGGCGATCTGCTCCGGCTCGGTGACGTCCAAGGTGACGGGCAGCAGCCGGTCGGAGGCCGCCGCGCGCAGGCTCTCTCCGTCGGCGGGGTCGCGAGTGCCGGCGAACACCCGCCAGCCGTCGGCGTCAAGGCGCAGGGCGGTGGCGCGGCCGATGCCGGTGGAGGCTCCGGTTACGAGGACCGATCGCATCCTCCGAGGCTATAGATGAGCTGCCACGGGCTCGGTGGGGTTCCGGAAAACGCGGCCTTCTCGAGCGCTGGACGGGGAGAGATCAGCGCTTCCGATTCTTGACACACCAGAGTGGGGCAAGAAGCGGATACGCGAAGCAATCGAGCCTGGGAACTCGCGGCGAGGCAGCACGGCATCGTCACCCGGCAGCAGTTGCTGGCGCTGGGATTCGGGCGGAGGTCGATCGAGCATCGGCTCGCTCGGGGACGCCTCTTCCGGGTGAGCCTCGGTGTCTACGCGGTGGGCTGGCCTGCGCTCAACCAAAAGAGGCAGTGGATGGCGGCGGTACTGGCGGGCGGGGAGGGGGCGGCTCTGGGTCATCGCAGCGCGGCGGCGCTGTGGGAGATGGGCGAGGAGGGCGACTGGATCGATGTCAGCGTTCGACGGCGCTGCGAACTGCGAAGCCCGGGCATACGGTTCCGCGGCCGGCCGAGCCTGGCGATCGAGGACATCGTGCTCCGGGACGACATTCCGGTCACCTCGCCGGCGCAGACGCTTGTCGACCTCGCAACCGAGCTCGACCCGGTCGCACTCGAGCGGGCGGTTAACGACGCCGACAAGCGCGACCTGATCGATCCCGAAGCCTTGCGGGAAGACCTCAGCCGCTTTGGTGGCCAACCTGGCATCCGTCTCCTGCGGAACCTGCTCGACAAGCTCTTCTTCCGACTCTCGGACTCGGACCTGGAGATCTATTTCCGCCGCATCGTCAGAGCGGCGAATCTCCCTTTGCCACTCACCAAACAACGCGTGAACAGATTCGAGGTCGACTTCTTCTGGCCTGACCTCGGGCTCGTCGTGGAGACGGACGGCCTCCGCTACCACCGCACCCCATCCGCGCAGCTTCGGGACGCACGCCGCGACCGAGCGCACGTGATGGCGGGAATGACGCCGCTTCGCTTCACGCATTACGAGGTCCGCTACGAATCCGGACGCGTTCGCGCGGAGCTGGCCAAGACGATGGCGATGCTTCGGAAGCGCATCCGACTTTGACCCCAGCCCGCTGGGGCAAGAACCCGATGCGACGCGTGGCTACAGCGGCAGGAGGCGTAACCTTTGTGCTCTCGTGCACGAGACCATCAAGGACGACGCCGAGCGCAAGCAGGTCACTGTCCTGTTCGCTGACGTCAGCGGCTCGATGGACCTGGCCGAGCAGGAGGACCCGGAGGAGTGGCGCGAGATCATGCAGCGCTTCTTCTCGACCTTGGCCGACACGGTAACCCGCTTCGAGGGGACGGTCGACAAGTTCACCGGCGACGGGATCATGGCCGTCTTCGGCGCCCCCGTCGCCCATGAGGACCACGCCAGGCGCGCCTGTTATGCGGCGCTGCAGATGCTCGACGACGTTGCCGAGTACGCCGGTGAGCTGCGGCGCGCGAAGGGGCTCAACTTCTCGACCCGGATCGGGGTCAACTCCGGCGAGGTCGTTGCCGGGGCGATCGACGGCGGCGGCGGCTCCGCCTACACCGCGATCGGCCACACGGTCGGGCTGGCGCAGCGGATGGAGGCGCTGGCAGAGCCGGGCAAGGCCTACCTGACCGAGAGCACCGCCGAGCTCGCCCGCGGATACCTCGACCTCCGCGATCTCGGCGAGTTCGAGATCAAGGGGGCGAGCCGGCCCGTCCAGGTCTTCGAGCTGGCCGGGGTAGGCGCGGCGCGCTCGCGGCTCGACCTCGCCCGCGAGCGCGGGTTCTCCAGCTTCGTCGGCCGCGAGGCGGAGTTGGCGCAGCTCGAGCGGGCCCTCGAGCGGGCGAAGGAGGGCGATGCCAGCGCGGTCGGGGTCGTTGCCGAACCGGGGATCGGCAAGAGCCGCCTCTACCTCGAGTTCGTCCAGCGTTGCCGCGGCGAGGGCCTCGAGGTCTTCGAGGCCCAAGCGCAGGCCCACGGCAAGTCGATCCCGTTCATGCCGATCCTGCAGATGTTGCGTTCCTTCTACGGAATCTCCGACCAGGACCCCGAGCAGCTGGCGCGGGAGAAGATCGCCGGCCGCTCGCTGCTTCTCGATCCCGCCTTCGCCGCCGACCTGCCGCTGATCTTCGACTTCCTCGGCGTCCCAGATCCAGAGCGGCCAGTGCCGCAGATGAACCCGGAGGGGCGCCAGCGAGCGCTTGCCGACTTCCTTTGCCGGCTGGTCGGCAACCCGGCCCGGAAGAAGGTTCTGGCCCTGGTCGTGGAGGACCTGCACTGGATCGACGAGGGCAGCCAGATGATGCTGAACGGGCTGGTCGAGGGGATGGTGGGAACGCCGACGCTGGTCCTCGTCAACTACCGGCCCGAGCACACGCCCGCCTGGTCGGGCTCTGACCTCTACGAGACGATCGAGCTGCAACCACTGAGCCGCGCCGACACGGCGAAGCTGCTGCGTGACATCGTCGGGGAGGACCCCTCGCTCGACGGCATCGACGAGCCGATCCACGAGCGGACCGGGGGCAACCCGTTCTTCATCGAGGAGATCGTCCGCGAGCTTGCCGAGTCCGGATACCTCGAGGGAGAACGCGGGACCTATCGACTGGCGAAGCCGATCGAGGACGCGGGCGTGCCGGTCACCGTCCAGGCGGTCCTCTCCGCCAGGATCGATCGGCTGGACCCGGCCGCGAAGCACCTGCTTCAGGTCGCTTCAGTCGTAGGCAAGGACGTCAGCGACGAAGCGCTGCGGCTGACCACTCGCCTCGATGAAGCAGAGATGGAGGCGGCGCTGCGGGTGCTGATCGACGCCGGCTTCCTCTATGAAGCTGAGCTGTACCCGCAGCGGCGCTTTGCCTTCCGCCACCCGCTGACCCGCGAGGTCGCCTACGGAACCCAGCTGGCGAGCCAGCGGCAGGCGACCCATGCGACGGCGGCGCGGGCGATGATCAAGCTGATCCCACCCGAGCGCCACGACGAGCGGGCGGCGCAGATCGCGGACCATCTCAAGCAAGGTGGGAAGACTCTGGAAGCGGCCCGCTGGTCGGCCCGCGCCGCCCACTGGGCCGGACACAGCCGCCCCCGCGACGCGATGCGCCTTTGGCATGAGGTGATGGAACTGGCCGGGAAGCTGGAGGTGAACGAGGAGAGCGACGCCCTCGGGATCGCCTCTCGCCTGGCGCAGATCCAGTTCGCCTGGCGCGTCGGCATGGATCTCGAGGAGCAGGCGCAGCTCCTCGACGAAGCCGAGGAGATCGCCGATCGCCGGGGGGACCTGCACTCTCTCGTCCTGCTGCGGATGTCGGCCTCCGGCCGCCCGGGGCTGCAGCTGCACACCGATGAGTGGCTGCAGCACGTCGAGGAGATGAACCGGCTGGCCGACCAGGCCGGCGACCCGCACCTGCGGGTTGCGATCCGCGCCGCGGGTGCGTACGCATACCTGATCGCTGCCGACTTCGCCGGCTTCGAACGCGCCCTCGACGAGATCGTCGAGCTGGCCGACGGGGACATCGCGATCGGGTCCGGGATCATCCTCAACACGCCCTTGGCCTGGGCCGAGATGGGCAAGGGGATGGCGCACCGCGAGCAGGGAAACCTGGACGGGGCCGAAGCCCACTTCCAACGAGCGCTGGAGATCGCGGCCGAGGCTGACGACCCCGAGACCGCCAGCTGGGTCCGCAGCAACCAGGCGGGGTTGATGGCGCTGCGCGGCGATATCGAGGGGGCGCTTTCGGTGGCGCGGCGCAATTGCGAGCTGACCGAGCGAATCGGCGACGTCTTCTCCCGCAGCCTCGCCGTCGCCAACCTCGCCTGGGCCCACCTGGCGGCCGAGGAATACCAGGAGGCGCTGGACTCGATCGAGGAGGCGGACCGCACCTATCGCGAGGCGATGAAGGTCGGTGGCGAGATGGAGGCCTGGCGCTCGCAGCTGCGAGCCCGTGCCCTTGCTGGCGTCGGCCGCACCGAAGAGGCGGTCACCGAGGCGGAATGGGCGGTGCGGACCTCCGAGGAGCGCGGCCTGCGCTGGTCACTGCCGATCGCCTTGCTGGCGCTCGCCCGCACCAGACACGCCGCCGGCCGCGACGATGCCGGCCAGGCGCTCGAGGAAGCCCGGCGGGTAGCGGTTGAGACCAACGCTCACACCTGCCTCGCGGATATCGAAGACCAGATGGCGCTGATCGGCGCCGGCAACCGCAGCTGAGCCTCAGCTCCGCCGCTCGAGCTCGGCGACCATCAGCTTCGTGTGCAGGGCCGCGATCAGGTCCTTCAGCGGCTGGGCCCCGGCTTCGAGCATCTCGACGACCCGCTCGGGCGGAACCTCGCCGGCCAGCCGTTCCATCACCACGTCGACCTCTTGGCGGGCCAGCTCCTGCAGAGCGTTTTTGTAGCGGAGGGTGTCGTAGACGGTGAAGCCGATCTGCTCGTCGTAGCCGCCGGCGCGGAAGCGGCTGATCGCCTCGATGATCTTCACGTCAGAGGGCGAGTAGCCGCGGCTGTTCGGGGTCAGCACCTCGAGCTCGGCGAGGCGGTCGAGCACCTCTTTGGGAACGCCGTAGCGCTTGCGGACCTCGGCGGTGCTGGTGCGGGAGCGCTCGCCGGCGAGGGCGCGGTCGAGGATCTGGTCGCCGAGCTCGAGCATCGCCTGGGCGCGGGCGGGGTCCTCGTCGAGGACGTTCTTGATCGCTTTCAGCGGTAGGAACCGCTCCTCCTGCAGGCGCTTGATCAGCTTGATCCGGTCAACGAAATCGGGCGGGTAGTAGGCCATGTTGCGGCTGGTCTTGACCGGCTCCGGCAGCAGACCCTCGCGCAGGTAGTGCTTGATCGTCGGCGCCGGGACGCCGGAGGCCTTCGCCAGCTCGCGCATGCGGAGCAGGCCGTCCTGCTGAGTGCCGTTGGCGCTCATGCGCGAAACTCTCCTTGCGGCGCGGCGGCGGGACCGGCGGCGGCGCCTTCCTCTTTCATCGCCGCGATCTCCTCGGGTGAATAGCCGACCTCCGCCAAGACCTCGTCGGTGTGCTCGCCGAAGGCGGGCGCCGGCCGCGTCGGATCGGCGGGGGTGCGGCTCAGCTTCACCGGCTGGCCGAGCTGGCGGACGGTCCCCAGCTCCGGCTGCTCTAGCTCGACGACCATCTCGCGCGAGCGCACCAGCTCGGAGTCGAGCGCCTCGTCGAGGTCGAGGACGGGCTCGATGCAGCAGTCGCGCTCGTCGTTGAAGGCTTTCCATTCCTCTCGGGTGCGGGAGCGGAAGATCGCGGCGACCTCCTGCCAATCCTCCGAACCCGGGGCCTCGAACTGCTTCTCGATCAGGTCGGGGCGATTGACGCCGTCGCAGAAGGCGGCCCAGAACTTCGGCTCCAGCGCCCCGCAGGTGACCCAGCCGTCGGCCGCCTCGTAGGGGAGGTAACAGACGATGCCGCCGGCGAGCATCTGCTCGCCGCGGCGCGGCACCTCGCCGTCGCAGAAGTAGCGGCCGGCGACCATCGCCAGCCAGGAGAGGGCGCCGTCGGCCATCGAGACGTCGACCATCTGGCCTTCGCCGGAGCGCTCGCGCTCGTGCAGCGCCGCCATTACCCCGAAGGCGGCCATCAGGCCGCCGCCGCCGAGGTCGGCGATCTGGCCGGCGGATTGGACCGGCGGTCCGTCCTTGGCGCCGGTGAGACCCAGCAGTCCGACGAGACCGAGGTAGTTCATGTCGTGGCCGGCCCGCTGCGCATAGGGGCCGTCCTGGCCATAGCCGGTGATCGCGCAGTAAACGACCCGCGGGTTCGCCTCCCGCATCCGCTCGTAGCCGACGCCGAGCTTGTCGAGGACGCCGGGACGGAAGCCGTCGAGGACGATGTCGTGGTCGGCGACCAGCCGCAGCAGCGCCTCCCTCCCCTTCTCGTTCTTCAGGTCGAGCCGGACCGAGCGCTTGCCGCGGTTGAGCGAGAGGTAGAGCGAGGAGCGGGTGCCGAGCGCCTGCTGCTCGTCGGAGCCGTAGTACGGGGGAGCCCAACGGATGTAGTCGCCCATGCCGGTGTCCTCGACCTTCAACACCTCGGCGCCGAGGTCGGCGAGCAGCAACGAGCAGAAGCCGCCCGGCAGCAGGCGGGTGAGGTCGAGGACCCTGACGTCGCTAAGCGGGAGAGCGCTCACGCTTCGGAACCCCGAGCAGCTCGCGCGCTTCGGCGACGCTCGCCGGGCGGCGGCCGATGTCTTCGGCCATCTGCCGCGCCTTGGCGATCAGCTCGCCGTTGGACTTGCACATCTCGCCGTTCGGCAAGTAGAGGTTGTCCTCGACGCCGGCGCGGACGTTGCCACCGAGCACCAGCGAGGAGGCGAGGAGCTTCCACTGGTCGCGGGAGATCCCGATCACCTGCCACTGGTTCGGGCCTTCGGGCCCGCCGGGGATCTGGTCGGACATCAGGGTGACGTTGCGCGGGGTCGGGCGGATGCCGCCGGTCACACCCATCACCAGCGAGATCTGCAGCGGCGGCTCCAGCAGACCCATGTCGACGAGCGGGTCGAGGTTGGCGACGTGGCCGGCGTCGAAGCACTCGTGCTCGGGCTTGATCCCGAGCTCTTTCATCGTCGTCAGGAACTCGATGATCGTGTCGAAGCTGTTCTCGAAGACAGCCTTGAAGACGAAGTCCTTGCGCCGGCGCGAGTACTTCGCGTAGTTCATCGAGCTCATGTTGAGTGCGGCGACGTCGGGGCGGCAGGCGCGCAGGTACTCGATCCGCTTCTCGAGCGAGATCCCGATCGCCCCGGTCGAGTAGTTGACGATCACGTCGCCGACCTCGGCCAGGATCGCCTCGGTGATCGCCTTGAAGTCCTCGACCTCGTATGACGGCGTGCCATCGGGTTTGCGGGCGTGGATGTGGATCTGCGAGGCCCCCTCGTCGACCGCACGCCGCGCCTCGGCCGCGTACTCCTCCGGCGTGTAGGGGATCGCCGGGCACTGGTCGCGGTTGGCGATCACGCCGCTGATCGAGCAGCTGATGACCACGGGGTCGTCGAAGCGGCTCATACGGGCATCACCCCGTGTCGTTTGCGGGGCTTCTCGACCTGCTTGTTGCGCGCCATCCGCAGCGCCTTGGCGATCGTCGCGCGGGTCTCACGCGGGTCGATGATGTCGTCGATCAGGGCGTTGCCGGCGGAAAGGTAGGGGTCGATCTGCTGGCGAACCGCGTTCAGCATCGCCTCGCGAGTCGCCTCGGGGTCGTCGGAGGCCTCAATCGCGCCACGACCGATGATTTCGACCGCGCCCTCGGCTCCCATGACCGAGATCTCAGCCCCGGGCCAGGCGACGATCAGGTCCGGCTCGTAGGCCTTGCCGCACATCACGTAGTAGCCGGCGCCGTAGGCCTTGCGGACAACGACCGTGACCTTCGGCACCGTCGCCCTGGAGACCGCGTAGAGCATCTTCGCGCCGTGGCGGATGATCCCGGCGTGCTCGACCTTCGAGCCGACCATGAAGCCGGGGACGTCCTGGAGGAAGACGAGCGGGATGCTGAAGGCGTCGCAGAGGTTGATGAAGCGGGCGGCCTTGTCCGCCGAGTCGTTGTCGAGGATGCCGGCCAGCTGCTTGGGCTGGTTGGCGACGATGCCCGCCGGCTGGCCGCCGAAGCGGGTGAGGCAGGTGATCAGGCTCTTCGCGAACTTCGGCTTGATGTCGAACCACTCGCCGTCGTCGACGATCTCCCGAATCACGTCGTACATGTCGTATGGCTGGCGTGAGGAGTCGGGGACGATCTCCATCAGCTTCTCGGACATGCGATCGGCGGGGTCCTCGGTCTCGCGGATCGGCGGCTTCTGCTCGAAGTTCGGCGGGAAGTAGGAGAGGTAGGCCTTCACCTTCTCGATGCATTCCGCGTCGTCCTCCACCTCGAGGTCGCCGACCCCGGATTTGCGGCAGTGGACCTTGGCGCCGCCCAGCTCCTCCATCGAGATGTCCTCGCCGGTCACCGCCTTGGTCAGGTGCGGGCCGGCGAGCGCCATCGCCCCCTGGCCGGAGACCATCGGCACGAAGTCGGAGAGGGCGGGTATGTAGGCGGTCCCCGCCGCGCAGGGGCCCAGCATCGCCGCGACCATCGGAATCACCCCAGACATTTCGACCTCCTCGCGGAAGAGAAAGCCGGAGCCGGCGAACATCGATCCCGTCGCCTCCTGGATGCGGGCGCCGGCGGAGTCGAGCAGCCAGACGAAGGGCATGCGCTTGGAGAGGGCCATCTCCCGCAGGCGGGTGACCTTGAGCTCGCCGGTCATCCCCATCGAGCCGGCCATCACGGTGAAGTCATAGGCGGCGATGCAGCAGGGGCGGCCGTCGACGTCCCCCCAGCCGGTGATCACCCCGTCGGCCGGCGCCTCGACGCCGTCCATCGCCCGCTGCGCGAAGTGCGGCCGGCCGTGGATGCCCATCTCGACGAAGCTGCCCTCGTCGACGAGCAGGTCGATGCGCTCGCGCGCCGTGAGCTTGCCGCGCTCGTGCTGCTTGGCGATCTTCTCCTCGCCGCCGCCGAGCTTCGCGCGCTCGCGCCTCTGGTGGAGCTGCTCGGTCAGCTCGCTCAACGGCGCGGTACCGGGCAGCTTGTGGTCTGTCTCGCTCAACTTGCCCCCTCGTGGTTACCCTTGGTGTGATGAAGCGATTCGCGACGGCACTTGCGTGCCTGGCGGTTGCCGCCGGCGGCTCGGCGGCCGTTGCGGAGACGCCGCCCGACGGCGACGAGAGCCGGCCGACCGTCGCCGAGTTCGCGATCACCTACGAACGCAGCGGCGGCCTCAGCCCGATGCCCTACCGGCTCGCGATCCGGCCGGGCCGGCACGGGACTCTGACCACAAAGGGAGCGCTGGACGAGCGCTCCCGCACGGTCCGCTTTCGGGTCGGCCGGAGGACGGTCGAGCGCCTGCGCGGGGCGCTCGAGGGGGCCGGCTTTGCCACCGTCACCTCCGCTCCGGGGCCCGGGGCCTGCGCTGACTGCTATTTCTACTCGATCCGCTACGAGGGCGATGAAGTCTCCTTCAGCGAGGTCGAGCGGCCAAGGCGGCTGCGCGCGACGCTCGCCTTGCTCGAC
>DATFOB010000041.1:0-19185 GCA_035266025.1 Solirubrobacterales bacterium | reverse complement strand
CGCCAGCGTCCCGCTCGGGTCGGAGAGGGCGCAGCCGATGCGGACGGTCCCATGGTCGAGGGCTAGCACCCGCATGTCCTCAGGTGAGGTCCCGCTCGATCGCGGCGCGGGCTGCCGCTACCGCCTCGTTGAGCTTGGACGGGTCCTTGCCGCCGGCCTGGGCCATGTCGTCGCGACCGCCACCGCCGCCGCCGACGATCGGGGCGATCTCGCGGATGATCGTGCCGGCGGAGACGCCGCGCCCGACGAGATCCTTGGAGACCAGCGCAACCAGCCCGGCCTTGCCGCCGAAGGCGCCGCCGAGGACGACGGCCGCGGGCTGGCCGACCTTCGATTGGATGCGGTTGGCGAGATCGAGTAGCTGCTTCGGGTTCGCCTGCAGGCTCTCCTCGACGGTGGCGACGACGGCGTGGCCGCCACCCGGCAGCTCCTCGCCGCGTGCGGCGATCGTGTCCGCTTCGCCTCCGAGCTGCTCGCGCTGGGCCTTCTCGGCGCCGACGCTCGCCTGCTTCAGCTGCTCGGCGGCGCGGCGAGCGCCGGCGACGGGGTCCTGCGGGTTGCCGAGCAGCTCGCCGGCCTCGCGCAGCTGCGCCTCGCGCTCGCGGAACCAGTCAATCGCAGCAGGACCCGTGATCGCCTCGACCCGACGCACGTTGGCGGCGCTCGAGCCCTCGGAGGTGACCTTGAAGATGCCGACCTCGGCGGTGTTGGCCACGTGGGTGCCGCCGCAGAGCTCACGGGAGACGCCGTCGACCTCGACCACCCGCACCCACTCGCCGTATTTCTCGCCGAAGAGGGCCATCGCGCCCAGCTCTTCGGCCTCGGCGCGGTTCATGTTCATCCAGCGGACCGGGCGGCTCGCCTTCACCCACTCGTTGACCCGCCCCTCGACATCGCGCAGCTCCTCGGGGGCAAGCGCCTGGCCGTGGGTGAAGTCGAAGCGGAGCTTGTCCGGGCGTACGGCCGAGCCGGCCTGGCGGACGTGGGTGCCGAGACGCTCGCGCAGGGCAGCGTGCAGCAGGTGGGTCGCCGTGTGATTGCGCATCGTCGCGTGGCGGGTCTCGCCGTCGACTTCGGCTTCGACCGGGACGCCGGGCTCGATCGTGGCGCCGCCGGCCTCGACCTCGAGCGCCTGGTCCTCACCGAGGCGGTAGACGTCGACGACCCGCGCCTCCTGCTCGCCCCAGCGCAGGACGCCGGAGTCGGCGACCTGGCCGCCACCCTCGGCGTAAAACGGGCTCTGCTCGAGCTTGACCAGCGCCTTCCCGTCGGCGGCCTCGACGGCCGCGAGGCCGGTGGTGGAGCGCAGCACCTCATAGCCGACGAACTGGGTCGGGGGCGCCGCGCCGGCGAAGGCGAGGACGCGCTCGTGCGTGTTCTCGGAGCCGTGGGCGGTGGCGCTCGCCGTGCGGGCGCGTTGGCGCTGCTCCTCCATCAGCTCCTGGAAGCCCTGGTCGTCGACGGAGAGACCCTGTTCGGCCAGCAGCTCCTTGGTCAGGTCGTAGGGGAAGCCGTAGGTGTCGTGGAGCTTGAAGGCCTCGGCGGCATCGATCCAGGAGGTCTCCCCCTCCTTCGCCTCGACGACGAGCCGGTCCAGCAGCTCGCTGCCGCGCTCCAAAGTGCGGCCGAAGCTCTCCTCCTCGTCGCCGACCCAGCGCCCGATCGTCTCCCGCTCGGCGAGGAGCTCGGGGTAGTCCTCGCCCATCAGCTCGATCGTGCGCCCGGCGAAGCGGCTGAGCCAGGGCGCCTCGAGCCCGAGGGTGCGGCCCTGCTGGATCGCCCGGCGCATGATCCGGCGCAGGATGTAGCCGCGGTCCTCGTTGGAGGGGACGACCCCGTCGGCGATCAGGAAGGCGGCGCCGCGGCTGTGGTCGGCGACGATCCGCATCGCCCGCGTCACCGCACCGCCCTCGTCGTAGCGGCGGCCGGAGAGCTCCTCGGCGAGGTCGAGGAGCGGCCGCACATGGTCGGTCTCGAAGACCGAGGGGACGTCCTGGAGGACCGCCGCCATCCGGTCGAGGCCCATGCCGGTGTCGATGTTCCTCATCGGCAACGGCGTCAGCGAGCCGTCCTCGGCGAGGTCGTAGCTCATGAAGACGTGGTTCCAGAACTCGAGGAAGCGGTCGCTGTCGTCACCGGGACGGTCGCCCTCGGCGCCGAACTCGAGACCACGGTCGAGGTAGAGCTCCGAGCAGGGGCCGCAGGGGCCGGTCGGGCCCGCCTGCCAGAAGTTGTCCTCGCGCCCGAGGCGGACGATCCGCTCCTCCGGGACGCCGGTGGCGCGCCAGATCTCGATCGCCTCCTCGTCGGGACCGAGCCCCAGCTCCTCGTCGCCGCCGAAGACGGTGACCCAGATCCGCGCCGGGTCCATCCCGAAGCCCTGCGTCGAGAGCTCCCAGCCCCAGGGGATCGACTCGGCCTTGAAGTAGTCCCCGAAGCTCCAGTTGCCGAGCATCTCGAAGAAGGTCATGTGGCGGGCGGTGTTGCCGACCTCCTCGATGTCCGTGGTGCGGAAGCATTTCTGCACGTCGGCCAGGCGCGGCGCCGGCGGCTGCTCGCGCCCGAGGAAGTAGGGCTTGAAGGGCTGCATTCCGGCCGTCGTGAGGAGGACGGAGGGATCGTGCGAGGAGGGAACGAGCGAGGCCGAGGGGACGATCTTGTGCCCGCGATCGGCAAAGAAAGACAAATACGTCTCCCGAATCTCCTTAGCCCTCATGTTAGGAAGCCTAAATATTTGTCAGATCAGACACCTGTCCGGTTATGCGCGGACGATCGTCTGCTCCGCAAAGTTTGCCCTTATAGATGTCATCCCGCACGCGTTTCAGTGGGACTGCATCGTTCGTTCGACATTGTCGAAGGAGGCAAAAAATGAAGCTACGTATGACGCTTGTGACGGGACTCGCGATCTTCTCGCTGGGGCTGCTGCCCGCGGCAGGTATGGCCGACGGCCCGGACTATCAGCCGGAGGGTCCGAATTACCACCCGAACCACCCGACCACGCCGCAGGGCCCGAAGTCGGCCCCGAAAGGCAAAGCCTACGGCTACTACTGCCGCGGCGAGAGCAAGAAACACGTCAAAGGCGTGAAGGGGACTCCCTTCAGCACCTGCGTGAAAGCGCTTGCTCAGGCTGACAAGAACGACAGCCTGACGGCGCGCAAAGCGTGCAAGGCGCTGAGCAAGAAGCACGTCAAAGGCGTGAAGGGGACTCCCTTCAGCACCTGCGTCAAAGGCGTCAACCAGTTGCGCCGGGAAGAGAACGCGACGGTGACCGCCAGCTCGGTCGCTTGATCCCAGCCTCCTGACCTAAGCGGCGATGGTGCCGTGGCCGACGATCTGCTCGCCGGCCATCAGCACCGCCGTCTGGCCCGGGGCCACGCCAGGGAAGGCCTCGCCCAGCTCAACATCCAGGGACGGATGCCGCCCCTCCCCCGCCGCCGACACGGTGGCGGGGAGGGCGCGGGAGCGGTAGCGCAGCTTCACCGCGTCGACAGTGCTGCCGTCCCGGTGCAGGACCACGTCGCGGACGCGGACGTTGCGCTTCTCCAGCTCCGCGCGGGTGCCGACGGTGACCGTGTTGGCGGTCGCGTCGGTGGCGAGGACGTACAGCGCCTCCGGCGCCGAGACGCCGATCCCGCGGCGCTGGCCGACGGTGAAGTCGTGGTGGCCGCGGTGGCGGCCGAGGGTGCGCCCGGCGGAGTCGACTATCGCCCCGTCGCGCTCGCGCAGGCCGCCGTGGCGGCGGAGGAAGCCGCGCTTGCCCTGGCCGGCGAGGAAGCAGAGGTCCTGGCTCTCCGCCTTGCGCGCCACGGCGAGCCCGTGGCGGGCAGCGATCTCCCGCACCTCGGGCTTGGTCAGCTCGGTGAGCGGGAAGCCGAGGCGGCCGAGCAGCTCGGGCGGCAGGGCGGCCAGCATGTAGCTCTGGTCCTTCGCCTTGTCGGCGGCGGCGGCGAGCAGCGGCCCGTCCCCGTCCTCGACGATCCGCGCGTAATGGCCGGTCAGCAGCCGCTCGGCGCCGACCCGCTCGGCGAGGTCGATCATCGCCGCCAGCCGCACCTCGCCGTTGCAGAGAATGCAGGGGTTCGGCGTGGTGCCCTCCGTATAGCCGCCGATGAAGCGATCGACGACCCGGCGCCGGAAGTCCTCCTCGAGGTCGAGGGTGAAGTGCGGGATCCCGAGCTGATGCGCAAGCGCCCGAGCTCCGAGGACCGCCTCCGGCGAGCAGCAGGCCTTGGCGCCGTCGGTCTCGGGGTCGGTCCAGAGCTTGACGGTGATGCCGACCACCTCGGCGCCTTCCTCGCGGGCGAGCAGTGCAGCGACGGCGCTGTCGACGCCGCCGGACATGGCTACGGCGAGGCGCTTGGGGGAGGAGGAGGCCCCCCTCCGTCGCGAGTTTTGGGGAGGCTCCTCCGGGGGGCCTCCTCCTCCCACCAGGTCCGCAACAAGGTTCAGATTCGAGGACGCGACGCCTTGGAGGGCTCGGTGGAGGGCGTCGGTGGCGAGTTGGGCTGCGTGGCGCTTGGCGGGAGTGAGGCCACCGATGGCGGCGTCGACGGTGTCGATGTCGATGAGGGCGGCGTCGAGGACCGGAGCGCCATCCACCATCTCGGCCACTGCTGCGGTTGCGGCCTTCATAGATCCACAACCCTCAGCGTCGAAAGTCACCTGCCCTAGGCGCCCTTCGGCAACAAGGAAGGAGATGCGCGAGAGATCCCCGCAGGCAGCCCCACCCGCAGCGCCCGTGAAAGCGCCATCGGCAACCGGCCCACGCCGACTCTCATCCGTCAGGTAATGCTCGAAGAGCTCTCGTTCCACGTCTCGAAGGGTAAAGCGCCAACCGTCCCTCCACCTCAACCCGTGCTCACAGGGCCGTCACCCACACCTACTTGCCATGTGGGTGTCGGTGACGGCCCTGCCCAAGCGCCTTCCGCAGATCCGCCACGACCTCCTCCGGTTCATCCTGCAGCTGCCGCCAAGTGACGTGGACGGTCCGGTAGCCCTCGGCGACAAGGATCCGGTCCCGCTGCCGATCGGACTCGAAGCGCTTCTTCGTGCCGTGCACGCTGCGGCTGTCGAGCTCAACCGTGACGTGCTCCTCAAGCCAGAGCGCGTCGATCTCGAAGATGCGGCCACGCAGCGCCAGGTCGGCGTTCATCCTCGGTCGCTTAATTCCATGGACGTGGACAAGCACCCGAAACGCCTCCTCGAAGTCGTTCCGCGTGAACCCGATCGGCTCCGGCTCCTCCAAGAGCGCTCGGATGTTCCGAGCCCCGCGCCGTCCCGGATACCGCTCTAACAACATCGGAAGGGAGACCCGATCCCGCACCTCCCTCACTTCCGCCTCGTGAAACACCCGCTCCAGCTCTCGCAGCTTCAACACGGCGGCGAGGTCGAAGACAGTCCGAAACGGCGACGTCACCGGGATGCCGTCCTCCACGAGCAACTCGTCCGCGGCCACAACGCCTTCATGGCAAACGATGCCGCGCCTCCGAGCGCGGCTGGGTGGCGGTGAGGTCACGTCTATCCATTCGTCTCCGGGAGGCATCAATCTCCAGAGTCTCGCCGCCGACCGATGGCTGAGGCATGCCCCCGATCCGGACGCAAGGACCGCAGCCATCCAACGTCCCCTTCTGCTGATGCGCCGGTAACCGACCTTGTAGACGCCACGCTGAAACCGGTGAAGCCGCCCGCGCTTTACCCGTCCCTCAATCGCTCCTTCCCCCATGCCCATCGCGCGGAGTTGGGCCCGTGCCACCACCCCGTGCTGGCGCTGCGCAAGCTCAGCGATCTGCTCATCCCAATTGCGAGCCGGCACTTTCCCCTCTATATGACCGGAAACTGCCGGCTCGTCTTTCACGCACCTGAGGCTGAGGCAAATCGGCGCACAGGTGGCGCGCAGATCGTGCCGGCTTCGAAACGTGATTGCGCCCAGAACGCAAAGAGGCCCCAACCCGCCGTTGCCGCCTCTAGCTTTGATCCCTTCAAATGAAGGTGGGTGCCTGCTCCTGCCCCCAAGGGGACAGGAGACGTTCCAGCTCCCGTGCCGTTTGTGTTGGGTCAAACGGTGAGACGGCTCTCGTACGGGTTCGAGCCTGCTTCAAAACTACCACCGAGGGGACCCGGCTAAACGGAAGTCGGGGGAGGCCCCGACGCAGCCCTCCCCGCTGTTGCTGTGGCGGGGCCTCCCCCGACTTCCGGTCACTCGAGGTTGGAGAGGTGCCACTCGGCTTCGCTCCAGCGCTCGGCGGGGACGCAGAGGGAGATATCGCCGCGGCCGAAACGGTCGAGCGGCCAGTCGGAGGTGAGGACCGCCTCGATCTCGGCCTCGATCAGCGCCTGGTGCCAGGCGCGCGCGGTGCGCACCTCGCCGAAGTCTCGGACGACCTCCCAGCTGTCGTAGCTGGGGTCGTCGATGTAGACGGGCGTTTGGCCGGGCCCGGGTCCCGGCCGCCACCTGCGGGGGATCCAGTCCCGCAGGCCCATCTCAACTTCCCGCGAGTTTGGGCTTGTGGATGCCGATGCCGAGCTCGCGCATCTGCAGCTCGTCGACCGGGGCCGGGGCACCGGTCAGGAGGTCGAAGCCCGAGGCGGTCTTCGGGAAGGCGATGACGTCGCGGATCGTCTCGGCGCCGAAGAGGCGCTGGACGATGCGGTCGACGCCGTAGGCGATGCCGCCGTGCGGCGGCGCCCCGAAGCGCAGCGCCTCGAGCAGGAAGCCGAAGCGGTCGCGCGCCGTCTCGGCGTCGATGCCGAGGGCGCCGAAGACCGCCTCCTGCATCTCGGCGTCGTGGATGCGGATCGAGCCGCCGCCCAGCTCCTGCCCGTTCCAGACCACGTCGTAGGCCTGGGCGCGGGCGGCGCCGGGGTGGGTCGGGTCGAACTCGCCGGCCGGGGCGGTGAACGGGTGGTGCAGCGCGTCCCATCGCTTCTCCCCCTCGTTCCACTCCATCAGCGGCCAGTCGACGATCCAGACCAGCCGGTCCTCGTTCTCGTCGATCAGGTCGAAGCGCTCGGCAAGGTCGAGGCGCAGCTGGCCGAGGACTGCGTTCGCGACCGGGAGCTTGTCGGCGACGAGCAGCAGCAGGTCGCCCTCCTCGGCGTCGAGGCGCCCGTTGAGATCGGCGAGCTCGGCATCGCTAAGGAACTTCGCGGTCGGCGAGCGCCAGCCGTCCCCCTCGCGGAAGGCCCAGACCAGCCCCTTCGCTCCCAGCTCCTGGGCGCGGGAGATGAGGCCGTCGAGCTCGGATCGCGGCATCTCGCGCCGGCCGGCGTTGATGCCGCGGATCGCGCCGCCGCCGTCGAGGACCGAGCGGAAGACCTTGAACTCGGTCTCGCGCAGGGCATCGCCGAGGTCGACCAGCTCGAGGCCGAAGCGCAGGTCCGGCCGGTCGCTGCCGAAGCGGCCCATCGCCTCGGAGTAACACATCCGCTCCATCTTGCCCGCGATCTCCGGCCCGCCGGCGCGCTCGAAGACGTGCGCCAGCAGCCGTTCGTTGACCGCGATCACGTCGTCGCCGCCGACGAAGGACATCTCGATGTCGAGCTGGGTGAACTCGGCCTGGCGGTCCGCCCGCGTCGCCTCGTCGCGGAAGCAGCGCGCGATCTGGAAGTAGCGCTCGTAGCCGGAGATCATCAGCAGCTGCTTGAACAGCTGCGGCGACTGCGGCAGCGCGTAAAAGGAACCCGCCTGCTGGCGGCTGGGGACGAGGAAGTCGCGCGCGCCCTCCGGGGTCGAGCGGGTCAGGATCGGGGTCTCGATGTCGAGGAAGCCTTCGCCGCCGAGGAACTCCCGCATCGCCGTGACGACCCGGTGGCGCAGCTCCATCGCCTTCTGCATCTGCTCCCGGCGGAGGTCGAGGTAGCGGTAGCGCAGCCTCGTATCCTCTCCCACCTCGCCGCTGAAGCCCTCGATCTGGAAAGGCGGGGTCTCCGCCTTCGCCAAGCGCTCGGCCGCGGTGACCAGGACCTCGAACTCGCCGGTGGAAAGCTCGGCGTTGACGGTCTCCGCGGCGCGGCGGACGACGCCGCCCGTAACCGTCAGCACGTCCTCGGGGCGCAGCTGATGCGCAAGCTCAAAGGAACTGCCGGAGCTGTCGGGGTTGAAGACGAGCTGGACGATGCCGCTGCGGTCGCGCAGGTCGATGAAGATCAGGCCGCCGTGGTCGCGCCGCCGGTGCACCCAGCCCGCGACCTTCACCTCGGAGTCGACTTTGTCCGCCAGCACCTCTCCGCACCAGGCGGTGCGGTACGGGCCCAGTGCCTCCCTCACGATCCCCCTCCCGTCATCTCGTCGACAAGGTTGCCGGGATCGGCGTCGCGCTGCTCTCCGGTCTGCATGTCGCGCAGCTTGGCGCTGCCGTCGGCCTCGAGGATGAGGACGCGGCGGGCACCGATGCGGTCGGCGTGCTTGAACTGTCCCTTGAGGTTGCGGCCGCCGAGGTCGACCTCGGCCGAGAGACCGGCGTGCCGCAGCTCGACGGCCAGCGCCATCGCCCGCTCGCGCTGGCTCGGGTCGGCGACCGCGACGAAGGCATCGCGGCCCGGCGCCGGCACCTCTTCGTCCAAAGCCAGCAGGATCCGCTCGATCCCCGCGGCGAAGCCGACGGCCGGGGTCGCCGGCCCGCCGAGCTGCTCGATCAAGCCGTCGTAGCGGCCACCGCCGCCGATCTCCGACTGAGCCCCGAGCTGGTCGCAGACGAAGGAGAAGATCGTCCGGGTGTAGTAGTCGAGGCCGCGGACCAGGGTGGTGTCGACGACGTAGGCGATGCCGGCCGCATCGAGCAGCGCCCGCACCCCGGCGAAGTGCTCAGCGTCCTCGCCCTCGAGGCGCTCGACGATCGTCGGCGCGCTCGCCATCACCCCCCGAGTCCCCTCGTCGTCGGCGTCGAAGGCGCGCAGCGGGTTGATGTCGATCCGCTCTCGAACGTCTTTGGAGAGATCGGCCTCGTGCGCGTGCAGGTGCGCTTTCAGGTCCTCCAGGTAGGCGCGCCGCAAAGCGAAGGAGCCGAGGCTCCCCAGCCGCAGCTCCACTCCCGGGACGCCGAGCTCGCCGAGCAGGTCGGAGAGGAGCATGATCACCTCGGCGTCGGCGAGCGGCGAGTCGGTGCCGATGCACTCGATCCCGAGCTGGTGGAACTGGCGGTAGCGGCCGGCCTGCGGGCGCTCGTGGCGGAAGAACGGGCCGAGATAGGAGAGCTTCACCGGCTGCGCCTGTTTGTGCATCCCGTGCTCGAGGTAGGCGCGGCAGATCGAGGCCGTCCCCTCCGGGCGCAGGGTGAGGCTGCGTTCGCCCTTGTCCTCGAAGGTGAACATCTCCTTGCGGACGATGTCGGTCGATTGGCCGACGCCGCGCTCGAACAGCGCCGTGTCCTCGAAGGCCGGCGTCGCGATCGGCTCGTAGCCGGCGCGGGCGAAGATCTCCGCCGCGGCGCTTTCCAGGCGGGCTCGTTCGCGCGCCGCCTCGGGCAGGATGTCGAAGGTCCCTCGCGGGGCTTGGAACTTGCTCGCCATCGTGTGGGCGACCTTACGTCAGCGAGCCGAGGAAGGGATTGGTGGCGCGCTCGGCGCCGAGCGTGGTCAGTCCCATGTGCCCGGGATGGACGACGGTCTCGTCCGGGAAGTTGTCCAGCAGCTGCCCGATCGAGGCGAGCAGGGTCGGCCCGTCGCCGCCCGGGAGGTCGACGCGGCCGACCGAGCCCTGGAAGAGGACGTCGCCGGAGAAGAGCGCGTTCTCGCCGCGGACCGCGTAGCTGACGTGGCCGGGGCTGTGACCCGGGGTGAAGACGACATCCAGCTCCAGCCCCGCCAGCTCCAGGGTCTCGCCGCCGCGGACGATCTCGTCGGGCGTGTAGCTCTCGAAGGGGCCGAAGCCCTCCCACGGGACGAAGGCCATGATGTCTTCGAGGATCGGGACCTCGATCTCCGGGCAGTAGACGGGTGCGCCGGTTGCCTCCGCCACCGGCGTCACGGCGCCGATGTGGTCGAAGTGGCAGTGGGTGATGAGGATCGCCTCCGCCTTGGCGCCGGTCGCCCCGATCGCCGCCAGTATCCGCTCTGCCTCCTCACCCGGATCGACGACGAGCAGCCGGTCGGAGCCGGCGCGCCGGAGCAGGAAGCAGTTCTCGGCCACCGGGCCGACCGTGAGCATCTCGACTTCGAGGGGCATTACTCCGCCCGCGAACGGATCCGGGCGCGCTCCCGCCGCCGCCACATCGCGATGTCGATGTAGTAGCCGGCGGGGACGTAGAAGGCCAGCATGAAGGCGCCGAAGAGGAGTGAGCCGCCGACGCTTTTTTTGAAGATCAGGATCAGAGCGACGGCGAAGATCGCAGCTGCAACCAGCCCGCGGACGAAGGAGCCGCGCCAGGTCGGCGGCGCGTCCTGCCGCGCCACCGGTTTGCGTTTGGAGCGGGCGCGGGCCTTGGCTTCCTCGCGGCTGCGGGGACGGCCGCTGCGGGGGCCGGTGTCGACGCGACCACCCTGGGTGCCGCGGCGCTTGCGCTGGCGCTTTTTCTTCGTCTGTGCCATTTGGGGACGAAATCTACCTACGACTCGGTCGCCCCGGCGAGCCGCGCCTCGATCGTGTGGCGAGCCGGGTCGAAGCCGCGCATCGGAACGTCTTCCGGGTAGCCGACCAGCGCCGCCTGCGGGATCAGGCCGACCAGCTCCGTCTCGACCGGGCGAGCGCCGAGCGGCGCCGCCAGCGCCCGCACCCGCTCGACGATCTCACCGAGGGGCACCGCCAGCGGGTCGTGGACGTTGGTCGAGACCTGGGCGCGGCCGCCAGAGAGGAGGAGGCCGATGGCGCGGACGCCGGTTGGGCCGCCCCCCGCCTCGCGCAGACCGGCGGCGACGGCGCGGGCGATCTCGACGTCGTCGCTGTCGAGCTCGACGTTGAAGGCGGCCAGCGGCGGGCGGGCGGTGACGAGCGTGGCCCCGGCGGTGCGGTGCGGCAGCGCGGGACCGAAATCCGGCCGCAACCCCCCCGACTCCATCCGCAGCCAAAGCTCGGCGAGGCCGCCGTTGCGGAAATAGGCGCGCTCGGCCCGGCCGGGATCCCGCGCCAGCTCGCCGTAGAGGAAGACGGGCATCCCGAGGCCGCCGATCTGGGTCGCCACCGCCACCGCCTCGGTCCGGGCCGCCTCGCGATCCTCCGGGCGGAACCAGACGAGCGGGCAGACGTCGAGGGCGCCGATCGCCGGGTGGGCGCCGCGGTAGTCGCGCATGTCGATCGTCTCCAGCGCCTCCTCGGCGCCCGAGGCCAGCGCCTCGGTCAGAGCGCCGGGTTCGCCGGCGAGCGTGAAGACGCTGCGACCGTGGTCGCCGTCGGAGTGGCGGTCGAGCAGCCGTGCTCCGCGGGTGAAGGCGCTCTGCAGGCGGTCGAGGCGCTCTCTGTCGCTGCCCTCCGAGACGTTGGGAACCGCGAGCAGGGACGGCATGGCCCCAGCGTCTCAGACGAGAAGGTCGCCGCCGCTGACGATCGTCTCGCCGTCGATTTCGACGGTCGGTTCGAGGACCACGCAGTCGAGGTGGACCGGGACCTGGACGGTGCCGCCGATCGCCGCCGAGGCTCCGAAGGCGACGTGGCAGGTGCCGAGGATCTTCTCGTCCTCGAGAATGTTGCCGGTGAGGATCGCCTCTTCGTTGGTGCCGATCCCGAGCTCGGCGACGTTGGTGCCGTCCTCGCCATGCTCGGTGAGCAGTTCCATCAGGCGGTCGCCGTCGTTGCCGGTCGCCTCGACCAGGTTCCCCTCGCGGACGGTCAGCGAGACCGGCGTGTCGAGCAGGCCGATTTCGGCGATCGAGCCGTCGACGACAAGAGTTCCCTCGGTCGTCCCCTCGACCGGGGCGATGAAGCCCTCGCCGCAGGGCAAGTTTCCAAAGGCGCCTTTGTTGCCGAGTTCGCCCGCGTCGACGATCCCCATCCGTCCTTGCAGCCCGATCCGCAGGTCGCTGCCGTGGCGGCAGGTGATCCGCGCCTCGGTGCCGCGGTTGAGCGCGGTGACGACGGCCCAGCCGCGGCGGCGGATCTCGTCGAGGTCGCCGGTCATCAGCCGCCCCAGCATCTCCTCGGTCACGCCCGGCAGGGTGCCGATTCGCACCCCCGCCTCGCTGGCCGCTTTCCGGGCCGCGGTATGGGAGAGCGACTGGATCGTCGGCGCCAGGACGACGTCGGCGGCGGCCATCGCCGCGGCAACTGCCTGAGGTGGCTCGGCGGCGGCAGAATCGCGCTCGGAGATCACCGCCAGCGTCGCGTCGGCGCCGTCCCCCTGAGCCTCGATCCGCATCAGCGCGCCGATCTCTTCGGTGACCGGATTGCAGACGACCAGCACCTCCTCGCCGGGCGAGATCCCCATGCACTGGCGGACAACCGTCTTCACTGCCCTGTCCAGTTCCGCCGTCACGCGCCCAGCCTACTCATGATGCGGAAACGGTGCAGTCGTTTCCCCTGCACTTACGCAGCGCGTCACCCGTCGTCGTGCCGGTGCCGGATCGCCCACAGCTCGAAGCCGATCAGCCCGATCAAGACGACGCCGAACCCGAAGAAGGGCGCGAACCAATGCTCCGGCCGCACAATCGCCAGCGAGACCACCGCAAACCCATCGGCGACGATCATGAACGCGACCAATACCGGCCGAATCGCCGCCCACCCGGTCTGAGGAGGTCCTTGCTTTCGCACCGCTACCATGCCCCTCCCCGCCGGAGTAGCTCAGCTGGTTAGAGCAGCGGAATCATAATCCGCGTGTCGGGGGTTCGAGTCCCTCCTCCGGCATTGGTCAGCGTCAAATCAGGGCGCTGCGGGGGCGACGGCGCCAGGCGCTTGCTTCCCCCGCTAGATGGGGGGATTGGACGCTTTGAGGGCTGAGTTCCTCCTCGGAGGCTTGGACCTCTCGCTCGAGGGCCTCGATGTCGATGCCGCCGGCCGAAGCCGCTTTGATCGCGTTGGCGATCAGCGTAGCGGCTTCGATCGCAGGCTCTGGATCTTCCGAGGGGGCTTCGGTGCCTCGTTCGAGGAGGTCTTTGAGGGATCGGCGGGTGTAGACGAGGATGAGAGCGGCCGCGAGAGCGAACCCGATCCAGATCGCGGCCTTGGCGACGAGGCCGATGCTCAGTTCCGTGGCGGTATAGCCGACGATCGCCAGCTGTCCGACCGCAGCGGTGGTGACCAGCGCCGCACCGAGGAGGATTCCGCCCACGGTGAAGAAGTCTCCGGGTGGGGTGTTTCCCCGAACCGCATAGCTTTTCGTCGCCAAGACCACGATCGGGGCGGCGCCGACGAGGACCGCGGTGATGGCGGCGCCGACGGTCGGAAGAGCCGTGAGGGATTCGGCATCGGGGCCGAGGAAGGCTTTTGCCGTCGTCGCTCCGAAGATCCCGGTCAGCAGCGCCCCCGCCGCAGTCACGTTGGTCGCCCAGTTGTCGTTGAATTTCCAGGTCGTGACGTCGACGGAGGTCAGTGGCTCCCGCAGCCGGTCCCACAGCTTGCGCCATCGCCCCCTCCCCTGGGCGGGACCGCGTTCGGCGCGAAGCACTGTGCTGTGCGGCTCCCACCCCTTGAACAAGAAGAGCCCGAGCAGCGGCAGGCCGAGGAGCAGCAAGACCGGGAAGACGAAGAGGCTCTCCCACTCGGGCTTGTCGGGGGGGCTGCCTTCCGGGTCAACGAGGAAGGCTTGGGAGGCGCCCGCGGCGAGCTGCGCGGTCACCCTCAGCTTCAACACGTCGTCGTCTTTGTCGCACGGACTGCCTGGGACTTCCACTTCGACGGCGGTGATCTGGTTCGGCGGCAGCTGGCCCTTGCTGAGGGTAGGGCTACAGTCTCGCTGTCCGACGGCATCGACCGTCAGCACCGCTGGCCCATCGGTGATGTTGGCGAATTCGAGTTTCAGCTTCGAGCCCCCGCCGCTTTTCGCCGGTTCCAGCTTCGGGGTCAGGGTGTTGACCACCACCTGCGAAGGTGCAGCCGAGACGAAAGGGGGAGCCGCGAGGACAAGGAGGAGCAGTCCCACGGTCAGAGTGGACAGGTGGAAACGGCTCATCGGCCGCTCGCGACCTCGACGGCAGCGCAAGTCACGCACGGAGCGCCTCCTTCGCCTCTTTGGCACGGGCCTTGACCATGTCCGCTGCGCCGGACGCGGCCCTGATCTGGTCTGAGAGCGCATTCCCCGGGGTCGGGTCGCGAAGGATCGCCTGAGCAGCAACAGAGAAGACATCGACCGCGCCGCGAAGGCTCACGTCCTGCACGCGCTCCCGGGCATCGCGTACGGCGCTCACGTCAGCCTGCAAACCGAGGACGTCCGCTTCCTGAGGCTTGCCGCTCTGGAAGACCGGAAGACGGTTGGTCACCGCCGTGATGGCGTCGACCAACGCGTCGATATCTGCGCTCTGCTCGGCGTCCTGCTCACGCTCGGCTCGGTCACGCTCGAGCCTGCGATTGGCCTTGACGCCGATCCCAACACCACCCAGGGCGACTAGGCCCGACACAGCGCTTTCCAGCAAGGTGGTCGTGTTGATGCCTCCGTCGTCGTCTTCGACGCGAACGATCGTCGTCTTCGTGTCCGGAGGCGGCGAAGCCGCCAGTGCTGCCGTGCCGGTGGCGAGGAGAGACAAGACCGCGATCAGCAAGACGACTCGGATCCGGCGAGTTGCGTGGACCACGGCGTCAGCATACGGGAGAACTCCGCAGTACCAAAACCTCTCCGCGCTTCACGTCTGCGCCGCGAACGACAGACTGTGCCGTATCCGGGAGGGCGCGCCCTACGGCAAGCGGCCTCTGAAATTACGGCAATCTCACTGATGCGATTGAACTTTTCCGGCCGTAGCTTCGCTTAGCACCCTGAAAGCAAGCGAAACAGGAGGTAGTTCAGATGCAGCTCTACGGAATCCTTCGGCGCAACGGCTGGCGGACCCCGGCGGATCTGGAAGTCGCCGGCAAGAAATCGGCGGAAGTCGGGGACGAACCCGATTCGGGGGTTCGCTGGATTCGCAGCTACGCGCTCGGCGAGGAGAGTGGCGAGATCGGGACGTTCTGCGTCTACGAAGGGGAGAACCCGGAGAAGGTTCGCGAGCACGCCGAGTCCTCGGGTCTGCCGTGCGACGAGATCGTGCCGATCCTCGACACGATCGTCGTCCGGCCCGATCCGGTCGCGGCGACCAACTAGCGGCACCGCGATGCTCGATTGCGAGGCGGTTTGGTCAACCCACAGGTTTGCCAAGCCGCCTCGCTCGCCGCACCTAGACTCATCAACAAGATGAGCACGCAGACTCCTTTGGTCGGACGGGCGGAGGAGCTCGGCCGCTTGCGCGAGGCTGTCGAACGGGCACGGGAGGGGCACGGCTCGCTCCTGCTCCTCGCCGGCGAGGCCGGGGTCGGCAAGAGCCGCCTCGCCCAGGAGGCGGCGGACGGCGCCCAGGTCGTCCTCTACGGCGCCGCTTCGAATGGCGCCACCGTCGCCTATGGGCCGATTGTCGCCGCACTGCGGTCGCGGCTGCGCGCCGACCCCGACGCGCTCGTCGACTGCGGCTCACTCGTCTCCCACCTCGCCCTGCTCCTGCCCGAGCTCGGCAAAGCTGCGGACGAGAGCGAACGGGCGACGATCTTCGAGGCCGTCCGCTGCGCCTTCGCCCACCTCAGCGCCGAGCAGCCGGCGGTGGTCGTCCTCGACGACCTGCAGTGGTCCGACGACACGACGCTGGAGCTGCTGGCGGCGCTCGCCGCGCCACTGCGGGAGATGCCCGTCCTCGTCCTCGGCACCTACCGCTCCGACGGCCTCCCCCGCGAGCACCGGCTGCGCTGGCTGCGCAACGAGCTGCGCCGCGCCGGGTTGCTGGAAGAGCTGGCGCTGGGGCCGCTCGACCAGGCCGGTGTCGAGGCGCTGCTGCGGGAGCTGCTGCCCGAGGCGCCGTCCCCCACCCTCGCCCGGACGGTGTACGACCGCAGCCTCGGCTCCCCCTTCTTCGTCGAGGAGCTCGTCACCGCGCTGCAGGCGCGGGGCTCGCTGCGCCCAGGCCGCGCCGGGCTGGAGCTGGTCGAGCGGGACGAAATCCCGGTCCCCGACTCGATCCGCGAGGCTGTCCTCGTCGGCATCGGCGAGGTCTCCGCCGAGGGGCGCGAAGCAGCGGAGGCGGCCGCGGTGCTCGGCCAGCAGTTCGACCTCGGCCTCGCCGCCGAGCTGACGCCGGCCGCCGGCCTCGCCGAGCTGATCGAGGTCGGGCTGCTGGAGGAGCGAGCCGCCGGCACCGGAGCCTTCCGCCACGCCCTCGCCCAGGAAGCGCTCTACGCCGAGGTCCCCTGGGCCCGGCGCCGCGACCTCCACCGGCGGCTGGCCGATTCCCTCGAGCAGGCCGGTGCCACCAGCCTCGAAGTCGCGGCCCACTGGCGCGGCGCCGGCGAGGAGCCGCGAGCGCGGGAGGCGCTGGTCGAGGCAGCTCGACAGTCGGAGGCCGTCTGCGCCCACCGCGACACCCTGCGCGCCGCCCGCGAGGGTCTCGAGCTCTGGCCCGAGGACGAGGCGGAGGAGCTGCGGATGGAGACGCTGGCGCGCTACGGGCGCAGCGCCGAGCTGGTCGGCGAGCTGGGAGAAGCGACGAAAGCCTGGCGCGAGTTGGCGGCGGCCTGCGAGCGCGGCGGCGACAAGCTGGGATACGCGGAGGCGCAGCGCCGCCTCGCCGGGATCTACGAGCTCGGCGGCGAGCGGGACAAGGCCTTCGCCGCCCGCCGCCTCGCCGCCGAGGCATTCGCGGCGGCAGAGCAGCCGGCCGAGGCGGCGCTGGAGCACCTGGCGATGGCCGACCACCACCGGCGCGGTGCCCGCTACGGCGAGGCGATCGAACTGGCCAGGCTGGCCGGCGCCGAGGCGAGGGAGGCCGAGCGCGTCGACATCGGCGCCCGCATCCTTGGCCTGCAGGGAGTGGTCGAGGCCAAGGGCGGCGACTTCGGGCAGGGGTTGGAGTCGGTCCGGAGCGGGCTCGCACTCGCCCTCGAGCACGACCTCACCCCCGTCGCCGCCGAGCTCTACCAGCGGCTCAGCCTCGTCCTCTACGACGGCGCCGACTACCGCCAAGCCGAGGAGGCGCTCGACACCGCCCTCGGGCTCTGCCGGACCGGCGAGGACGCCGGCACCGAGGTCGCCTGCGTCACCTGCCTCGTCTACGTACTCCGCGAGCGCGGCGAGTGGTCGCGGGCGGCGGAGCTCGGCCGCGAGCTGATCGATTCCGAGACCGCGATCTGGGTCGCCGAGGGCCTGGTCGGCGCGATCCACGCCTTCGAAGGGAAGCTGAGCTCGGCGCGGCGCCTGCTCACCGCCTCGCGCACCGTCTCCTCCTCCGTCGGCCACTACAACATGTACTGCGACTCGACCACCGGCCTGGCGATCGTCGCCGCCGCCGAAGGATTGGAGGATGAGGCGGCGACCCGCGCCGGCGAGCTGCTCGCCCGCTGGGAGGAGAGCGAGGACCACCACTACGCCGTCTGGGGAATCCGCTGGGCGGCGAGCTGGTTCGCCCGCAGCGGGCGGCGCAAGGACGCGCAGCTCTGTGCCTCGGCACTGGGCCAGATGGCCGCCGCGGGCGGGCACGACGATGCCG
Organism: Solirubrobacterales bacterium; assembly: GCA_035266025.1. Lineage (GTDB taxonomy): Bacteria > Actinomycetota > Thermoleophilia > Solirubrobacterales > 70-9 > VAYN01. The sequence goes on along the minus strand of DATFOB010000041.1, from coordinate 1,605 downwards.
TCGCCGCCCTCGCCCAGGCGGTCGGCGAGCTGGCCCTGCTCGAAGGCGACGCCGAGGCCGCGGCCGAGAACCTCTCGCGCGCCGTCGAGCTTCACCGCAACCTGGCGATCCCGCACGAGCGGGCGCAGGTCGAACTGCGGGCCGGGGTCGCGCTCGCCGCCGCCGGGGAGCGCGAGGCGGCGCTGGAGCGGCTCTGCGACGCCTACCGCTGCGCGACCAAGCTGGGGGCGCGGCCGGTCGCTTCCGAGGCGGCGAAAGAGGTCGCCGCGCTGGGCGAGTCGGTGGCACAGCGGCTCGGCAGCCGCGCCGCCGCCTCGACCGACGGCGTCGGGCTGACCCGCCGCGAGCTCGAGGTCCTGCGCCACGTCGCCGTCGGTCGCACCAACCGGGAGATCGCCCAGGAGCTCTTCATCAGCCAGCGCACCGTCGACATGCACGTCCGCAACCTGCTCGGCAAACTCGAGTGCCGCTCCCGCGTCGAGGCCAGCCACCGGGCCGGCGAGTTGGGACTGCTCAGCTAGCGGCCGGGACGGCGGACCTGGTCCGGCCCGATTGCACCAGCCCCAAGCCGACGACTACCAGGGCAAGCCCGAAGGCGAGGAAGCCGAAGTCCCAGCCGAGCGGCGCCCCGAGGTCGTCGCGGACGTGGTGGATGCCGAGGATCTGGTGGTCGATCAGTCCCTCAACCAGATTGAAGAGCCCCCAGCCGGCAAGCAATCCGCCGAAGTGCGAGCGCCACGGCGGCGCCAGCTCCCCGCGCTGCCAGGCGCGGAGCGAGACGAGGGTCCCGGCCATCACCGCGACCCAGGTGCCGAGGTGGAAGAAGCCGTCGGCAAGGGTGTTGTCTTCGAGGCCGTCGACGGTCGAGGCGGGACAGCAGCCCTCGTCGGTCAGCATGTGGTGCCACTGCAGGATCTGATGGAGGACGATGCCGTCGATGAAGCCGCCGAAGCCGATGCCGAGCAGCAGTGACGGCAACAGGGGCGGCTGGTCGCGGTGAGACTCGATGCTTCCGATTACCCGCTTTCGACCTCCAACATCAGCGTCACCGGCCCGTCGTTGATCAGGGCGACGCCCATGCAAGCGCCGAAGACTCCCTTCTTCGCCCCGAGGCGCTCGCAGAAGCGGTCATAGAGCGGCTCGGCGACCTCCGGCCGGGCCGCCCCGACGTAGCTCGGCCGATTGCCGCGGCGGGTGTCGCCGTAGAGGGTGAACTGGCTGACGCAGAGCACCTCGCGCTCGCCGAGCGGCTCGTTCATCCGCCCCTCGGCGTCGTCGAAGATCCGCAGCTTCCGCACCTTCTCAGCCAGCCGATCGGCCTCCTCCTCGCCGTCACCCAACCCGACCCCGAGCAGGATCAGCATCCCGGGCCCGATCTGCGCCACCCGGTCCCCCTCGACGTCGACGGCCGCCTGGCTGACCCGCTGGACCAGCGCCCTCACCGATGTTTGCGGTGACGGTGGCGGGGGTGCTTGCGGACGCAGCGCTTCTTGCCTTTGACGAGCTTGCGGTGGAAGCCCTTCTTGCACTTCGGCAAGGGTTTCCTCAGGACTAGGGCAGGTGAGGTCGCCGGCGCCGAACCGCCGCTCCAGTTTCCGAGTTCCG